>JAFWYB010000068.1 GCA_017517865.1 Clostridia bacterium
ACCCAAGAGACCCGTTTACGGGTAGCAAGTAATCCTATGCGTGGCTGGCAGGCCAATAAAAGACGCACTTGTGCGTTGCCTGTAGTATTAGGGCTATGCCCGAAACGGAAAAACCACCCGCTATGCGGGTGGATATTTATTGAACGGGTGACAAAAATGAAAAAGGTATATAAAAAGCTTACTGTAATTTTATCGGTGCTTCTTGCCGCGAATACGGTATTTGCTTTTTCCGTAGGTGCAATTATATTCGGTGCTTGTTCTTCATAGAGAAAGCAGCGGTACGGTTGTAATGCCCGGTGAGGAAAACTGGCTTGAAAGAAACAGCGAGGATATGCATATAGTATCTGACGACGGAATAAATCTTCACGGCTATTTTATAAATATTAAGTAACGGCAAGCTTTTTTAAAAATAAATATTGTGTAATAAGAATAGTTATGTTACAATATTACTTAAGAGTAGTCGAACCCGATAAGGCTTAACGGGGCACATTTTCACCGTTACCTTGTTAAAAAGCCGCGAAAATTCACGCTTTCAGGCGAGGTTCGGATTATACTCACCTTAACCAAATTTTACTCAGGAGTGATACTATGTCTTACAAGGAAAAATACAATCAGTGGCTTACCTTCGACGAGGAAACAAGAAAAGAGCTCGAAGCAATCAGCGATGAAAAGGAAATTGAAGACAGATTTTATAAGGAGCTTGCCTTTGGTACCGGAGGACTTCGCGGTATTATGGGTGCAGGCACCAACAGAATGAATAAATACACCGTAGGTAAGGCTACATACGGCATTGCAAAATATCTCAGAAGCAGAAACGAAGGCGAAATAAAGGTTGTTCTTGCATACGATTCAAGAAACAATTCCGCATATTTTGCAAAGACTGCGGCAGGTATTTTTGCTTCCTGCGGCTTTAAGGTATATCTTTACGAAACCCTTGTTCCCGTACCCGTTCTTTCCTTTACAACAGCACATCTCGGCTGTAATGCAGGCGTTATGGTTACAGCTTCTCACAACCCCAAGGAATATAATGGCTATAAGGTGTACGACAGCAAGGGCTGTCAGCTTTGCACCGATGACGCAAAGGCAGCTATCGGTTTTATTAACGAAATTACCGACTTTTCTGTTATTCCCTTCTCTGACAGTGACGAGGGTATCGAATATATCGGTCAGGCAGTGCTTGAGGATTACTATAAGGAGCTTAAAAAGCAGTCCCTTTATGAAGAAAAGAGCGACCTTAAGATTGTCTACACACCCCTTCACGGTACGGGTAATCTTCCCGTACGCCGTATGATTGAAGGTATGAATGTTACCGTAGTTAAGGAGCAGGAAATGCCCGACGGAAACTTCTCAACCGTAAGAAGTCCCAACCCCGAGGAAAAGGACGCTCTTACCATAGCTATCGAAAAGGCAAAGGAAATCGGTGCAGACCTTGTTTTCGGTACCGACCCCGACTGCGACAGAGTTGGTATTGCAGTTAAAGACGGAGACAAATACGTGCTTTTCACGGGCAATCAGACCGGTGCTATGCTCGTTAATTTTGTTCTTACGATGAAGAAGGCATCTCTCAGCGAAAAGTCAACTCTTGTAAAGACTATCGTTACCTCAGAGCTCGGTGCAAATATCGGCAGAGCCTTCGGCTTACAGATTGAGGAAACTCTTACCGGCTTCAAATATATCGGCGATAAGATGAATAAATACGAGGCAAGCGGTGAGCAGGAATTCATCATCGGCTACGAGGAATCCTACGGTTATCTTGTGGGCACTCACGCAAGAGACAAGGATGCGGTCGTTTCATCAATGCTTATCTGCCAGATGGCTGCATGGTACAAGAACAGAGGTATGACCCTCGTTGACGGTCTCAACGAAATCTACGCTGAATACGGCTATTATCTCGACCACCTTGATTCCTTTACTCTCAAGGGCAAGGACGGTGCGGAGAAGATTCAGCAGCTTATGGTATATTTCAGAAACAAGGGCACAGATCTTTTCGACGGTATAAAAGAGGTTATCGACTTCGAAAAGGGCGTACGCGATCTTCCCAGAGAAAACGTACTTAAATATCTGTGGGACGACGGCTCATGGATGGCTGTAAGACCTTCCGGTACCGAGCCTAAGATCAAGGTTTACTATTCAATCCAGGATAAGACCAAGGAGCTTTCACAGCAAAGACTTGCACAGTACAGAAAAGAAATTTCAGCAGTAATAGAGGACTGATTATGACAGTTAAAAGCTATGTTGAAAATATATTACAGCCAAAGCTTCAGGGCGATGGCGGTTGGGTAGAGTTTGTCTCTCTTGAGGGAGACAAACTTACTCTTGTTTTCAGGGGAGAATGCTCGAAGTGTCTCATACTTCACCGTTGCGTGAGCTGGATTGAAGAACAGATAAGGCTTGAGCTTAAAATAAACGTCAAGGTCGATGCAATCCGCAGAAGGCCTTATTTTCAGGACGTATAAGAGAGGAGCGTATCTATGGCACATATAAAGGTTGTAAGGCGCTCAATGCGTCCCGAGGAATGGACAGACCTTCGTTTCGGCTGGCTTAAGAGACATATTTATTCCTCTAAGTGGGAAATTGAAAATCTTGAGATAAGAGATGCCCGTCAGACAGCTGAAATGGAGTTTGAATACTATTCAGAGTCATACAGACCTCTTAAGAAGGGTGATATGTATTTTACGCCTGACGGCACAGCTTTTATAAAAGCAGATGTAGCCTTGCCCGATGATTTAAAGGGTAAGGAGCTTTGGTTCTGCCTTAAAACCGCCGCAGAAATCTGCGTTAAGGTAAACGGCAAATATATCGGTGGAGTTGACCCTAACAGAGAAAGAATGCTTCTTTCACCCTATATCGACGAAAATGAAGTGCTTCACTTCGATATGATGGGCTATAACCGTTCAAAGCCCGACGACGAAAGAAATCCCGAATCGCTTTCGGTAAGAGGCTGCAGACAGATTTTTGAGGGTGCTTATATCTGCACGGTCAACCACGCCGTGCAGGACCTTGTGTGGGACTTTGAGCTGCTGCTTGATATAGCTAAGAGTGAGCTTTTCAATGAGGATTACAGAGCCTTTCTTAACAGAGAGCTTAATAACGCTATGAATCTCATCAATTTTGACGAAGATGAGCTCAGCGGTATTGAGCAGGCAAAAAAATACATAGACGAGGTTATTTATGCCAACGACACCTACAAGGGAAGCGGTGACGTTGCCCTTATAGCCCATTCTCATCTTGATGTTGCATATTATTGGCGAAGAATTCACGCCGTGCAGAAAAATCTGCGTACCGTGCTTATTCAGCTTCGCCTTATGGATAAATATCCGGATTTCAAATATACACATACACAGCCTTATGTTTATGAAACCCTCGAAAAGTATTATCCTGAGGTGTTTGCGGAGCTTAAAGAGAAGGTTGCGGCAGGACAGTTCGAGCCTGTCGGTGCGATGTATGTTGAGCCTGACTGTAACGTGCCCTCTGCCGAGTCTCTTATCCGTCAGTGCCTTTACGGTCAGAAAAGCTATGAGAGAATGTTCGGTAAGAGAGTCAACAATGCATGGCTTCCCGATGTTTTCGGAAACAGCTGGATTTTACCGCAGATTCTCAGAAAGAGCGGGGTTGACTACTTCGTTTCAAATAAGATGTCAACCTGGAACGATACGAACCGTTTCCCTCATAATAACTTTATATGGAAGGGTATAGACGGCAGTGAGGTTTACGCTTCGGTACCGCCGACTCACTTTATCACCTGGAATATGCCCTCACAGATTCAGGAAAACTGGGAGGCATATATAGATAAGGACACAGGCGGACAGACTCTCAATATGTTCGGCTACGGTGACGGAGGCTCAGGCTGTACGGAAGAAATGATTGAAATGATGCACCGTTTCGATAAGCTTTCGGTTATGCCTAAGTGCGAGCACGTAGGCGGCGCAGAGTTCCTTGAAAAGAACCTTAAGGGTAACAAAAATCTTGCCGTCTGGGACGGAGAGCTTTACCTTGAAATGCACAGAGGTACCTTCACCACAAAGAGTGACCTTAAAAAAATCAACCGCCGTCTCGAGTATAAATTCAGAGCTGCGGAAATGGTTTCTCTTATGAGAAATGAAGATAATAGGGAAGAGATTACAGAGGCATACAAAAAGCTTCTTATAAATCAGTTCCACGATATTCTTCCCGGATCTCATATTCATCCCGTCTATAATGATGCTATGGATGATTACAGAGAGATTGAAGCAGTGCTTGACAGAATTATCGGCTCAGGCAAAAAATATTTCAATACTCTCAATTTCAGACGTAAGAGCCTTACCTTTATACCTAATAAAAATGGTACTTCTGTAAGGTACGGCGAAAAGGGTAACTGGCTTATACCCGATATGCCTTCACTTTCATCTTCTGCTCTTCGCAGCACTGCTTACAAGGGCGAATGGATAAAAGCAGGGGATACAGTTGAAACGCCTTACTATTCGGTTAAGTTCAATGCCGACGGCTCGATAGCTTCTCTTTACGATAAGGAGCTTTGCCGTGAGTGGGTTAAGGGTGATTTCAATAAGCTTAAGCTTTACAGTGATACTCCCGGTAACTATGATGCCTGGGATATTCTTCCCAATTATAAGGATAAGCAGATTTCTTATGAGGTTGCAGAGCCTCTCTGCTTTGCGGGTGCCGACGGTGAATGTGCCGAGTTTATCTGCACCCTTAAGACGGAAAAGTCAACCTGGCAGAGAATAATCCGCCTTTTCAGACGCTCAAGAGGTATCGAGGTTGAAAACAATGTTGACTGGAACGAGAAGCACGTTCTTGCAAAGGCAGAGTTTACTCCCGATGTGCTTACCAGAAAGGTGCTGTGCGACACCTCGGCGGGCTATATTGAAAGAGAATCTCACCGCAACACAAGCTGGCAGCAGGCACGCTTTGAGTGCTGTCACCACAAGTGGTGCGATATGAGTGAATTCGGTGGCGGTATTGCTGTTATAAACGACGGAAAATACGGTGTGGGCATTGACGAGGGCGCGATGAGTCTTTCTCTTCTTCGCGCAACGATACGCCCCGATGTTGTTTCCGATATGGGCATACACAGCTTCTGCTATATGATTTTACCTCACGGCGGCGACCCGATAAGTGCAGGCGTAAATGAAATCGCAACCGAGTATAACGTACCTCTCATAAAATGCGATGCCGAATGGACTCTGCCTCATTTTGAGCCTCTTTATCTTCAGGCGGCAAAAAAGAGCGAGGATGGCACAATGACGGTTATCCGCCTTTCGGAGCAGAAGGGTACAAGAGGAAAAATTCAGCTCGACAGAAAGGTGAAAATGCTCAATATGCTTGAAGAAGCCGAGTGTGAAACCGACGTGATTGAATATAAGCCCTTTGAGATTATAACAATAGGATTATAAAAACAAAACCGTTCCCTTCAACAAACAAGGGAACGGTTATTTTGTTTTATCATCACTTAAGCCTAAAATGTAATCGGAGGAAACACCGTAAAACCGACACAGTATAACGAGGCTTTCAATAGGCAGGCTTCGCTTTTTATTTTCATACATACCGTAAGCCTGAGTAGATATTTTCAGCACCTTTGCCACATCCTCCTGCTTAAGGTCGTTGTCTGTGCGAAGGTCATAAAGTCTTTTTGTGTAATCCATAATAAACCTCCTTTTTAATAATTATAAACAAAATGTTTATAAAGCTCTTGACAGTAAACAAATTGTTTAATATAATATAGGCAGATAAACCGTAAGAGTAAAATAAAATTACGGTTATCCGTAAAATGTATATAAGGAGATGTTTTTATGAAGAAAACCATCAGAATTTTATCTGTTGTTTTTGCACTTATGATGCTTTTTGCCTTCGGTGCTCTTGCAACAGAAACAGATGAAACACCTGACGGCGAACAGAATGTAACAGAAATTGTTCTGCCTGAGGCACCGACTGACATTGTAGCTGATCTCAATGGTCATACGGTTTTTGGATGGGTTAAAGTTGAATGGGATGCGGTTTCCGATGCTGATGGCTACAATTTCTATGTAAAAGAGAAAGGAAAGTGGGTGCTTAAGCAAACGGCTGAGAGTAACATCATTTATGTTGACGAATTCCTTTATAACAGTAAGTATGAAATCGGTGTAAAATCATATGTTACTGTTGGCGGTGTCAACTATGAGAGTGAAGAAATCTGTGTTGGTATTTTTGTTTCACCGACAGCAGCGCCTAAGCCTGCCTTTTTAATTGGCGGAGAAGGATCTATGGATGGACTCAGAGTTTTCTGGAAGAAGATTGATGGCGTTTCCGGTTATCGACTGTATATTAAGCAGGATGAAAAATGGGTTAAGCTGAAGGATATATACGGTAATAAAAATATAGAATATATTTATACAGCTGCAGTTGACGGAGAAAAGTATGAGTTTGCTCTCAAGACCTTTGTAAAGGGTACCGAAGGACTTAAATTCAGTAAGCTCGTAAGATCATACTATATATATTACAATGATCCCAAAAAAGTTGATTTCCATTCAAGCATTATCAAATCCACCTCCGTTGAACTTGGTTGGAGTACTGTAAAAGGAGCAAGCGGCTACCGCATTTATATGTATCAGGGCGGTAAGTGGAAGGCGCTCAAGACAACCACAAAAACTGAATATACCGTAACAGGTCTTGAGGCTTCAAAAAAATACATTTTCAGAGCCAGGGCGTATAAAAAGGTTAACGGTGTAACTGAATGGTATCCTTTAAGTAATAATCATACAGTTATTACAAAATCCAAAACTGTTGAAGCATACAGAATCAAAAACCTTCAGAAATCCTTCAGCGACGGCGATTGGTACATCAAACTTAAGAATATAGGCGACGGCAACGGCGGAAAATGTACTGTAACTCTTGCAGGCAAGGGCGATAATCTTTTCTATAAATACGATTACGGTAACGGCCTTGAGATAAAGTATCTTTATCTTGACAGTAAAGAAAGACTCTATGCGATTTCCGATGCCGACAAGGAATATGTAATCGTTCCCGAAGACGAGGCAGAGTATTTGGTAGAGCTTATGTATGCTATGTCTGAGCTTCTCAAGGTTCAGAATGTTGGAAAGGTAACAGCAAAAACAGAATATTACAACGGAAAGACTGCTGTTGCAGAAACCTATAAAGATACAAAGTACGGCTTTAAGAAAACCTATTACTTTGTAAATGACAAGGTTGTAGGTGCTCTTGTTGAGTATGACAGTATAGAAGAAAGCTACTCATCCTTCAGTGTAAAAGACACCCCTGCAAGCTATCTTTTCAAGGTTCCTTCAGGTTATAAAAAGGTAAGCTGGTAAACAAAAGGCGGACTGCGTCCGCCTTTTACTGCTAACCTCTGATTTTTCGACTACTATTACCTCAAAAAAATCACAAAAACCTATTGACAATACTTTACAGTTGTGATAAACTCATTCATACCGCATATTACGGGCGGCGTGTTTTGTCATGCCAAAAGTGAGAAATCCGCCCCAAAGTAGCGAGTCCATAATAAAGGAAGGAAAGAAACTATGTACGCAATTATCGAAACAGGCGGCAAGCAGTACAAGGTTGAAGCAGGCGACGTTCTCTTCATCGAAAAGCTTGACGTAGAAGCAGACTCCGAGGTTACCTTTGACAAGGTTATCGCAGTTGGCGCAGAAGACGGCATCAAGGTTGGTGCTCCCTATGTTGACGGCGCAACAGTTACCGCAAAGGCAATCAAGAACGGTAAGGGCAAGAAGATTGTAGTATTCACCTACAAGGCCAAGAAGAACGCTAAGCGTAAGATGGGTCACAGACAGCCCTATACAAAGGTTGAAATTTCAGCTATCAACGCTTAATGATCAGGGCAACTTTTTACAGAAAAGGCGATAAGCTTTGCGGCTTTGAAATTTCAGGTCACAGCGGATATGCAGAAGAGGGTAGCGACATAATCTGTGCTTCGGTTTCCTCAGCGGCATATATGGCGGTAAACACCGTAACGGATGTTATAGGTGCTTACGGCGAGGCAACGGTTGACGAGGGATATCTCGAGTTCATAACCGAAAGTGACAAAGACGGGGTTCAGGCGGTGCTTAAAGGCTTTGAGCTTCACGTAAAAGCCCTCGCAGAGGAGTATGACGAATATATCCTTTGTAAAGAAAAAACTGTTTAAAAGAATAATACGGAGGTGTAACAAATGCTTAAGATAAACATTCAATTATTCGCTCACAAAAAAGGTATGGGTTCAACCCGTAACGGCCGTGACTCAGAATCAAAGAGACTCGGCGTTAAGCGTGCAGACGGTCAGTTCGTTCTTGCAGGCAACATCCTTGTAAAGCAGCGCGGCACTCACATCCATCCCGGTAACAACGTTGGCAGAGGTAAGGACGATTCACTCTTTGCTCTTATCGACGGTAAGGTTAAGTTCGAAAGAATGGGTAAGGATCGCAAGAAGGTTAGCGTTTACGCAGTTGAGCAGTAATTTAAGCATTACTTAATTGCATAGCATAGGCACGTCAATATGACGTGCCTTTCTTTTTTATCTTTTTCACAATACCAACCCTCACTGCTTTTTCCGAGGTTTTTATAAGTAAATCGTAAAAGGGTACAACTGCAACAACTGTAATTACATTAAAGGCTATATGAAAAATTGAAACCTGCATAGACGGACCTTCGATTTTCTGTAACAGGGGGGCAAGAGGGATTATTTCTCCGAGCACAAGAAAGAAAATGCTGCCCGCAACGTTGAATATCAGATGTATCATACCGACCTGTTTGGCTTGCCTGCTCTTACCGGTCGCCGAAAGCATCGAGGTAAATACCGTACCGATATTCTGACCGAGAACGATATAAAGAGCACTCTCGGTGTCAATAAGCCCTTGCATACAAAGGCTTTGCAGAATTCCCACCGTTGCCGAGGAGCTTTGCATTATAAGTGTCATTACCGTACCTGCGATTATGCCTCTGAGCTTGCCTTTTGACGATACGACGATGAAGTGAAGAAAGTCGGGATTTTCTTTCAGAAAAGAAAAGGCAGAGCCCATAGTGTTAAGACCGAGAAAGAGAAGTCCGAAGCCCAGAAGAATTTCGCCCGCATAGCGGATTTTCCTGCTTTTGCCAACAATTACGGGCAGAGTACCGAAAAAGATGCAGGCAGAAGCTACGGAAGAAAAATTAACAGCTATGAGAAGGCTCGTTACTGTTGTGCCGATGTTGGCTCCGAGAACAATACCTGTCGCCTGAAAAATGCTCATAACTCCGGCCTCAACAAAGCCGACGGTCATAACAGTAACCGCTGTTGAAGACTGTATAATACCCGTTACGGCAGTACCGGTGAGAATAGCCTTTGTTTTTGTTCCTGCCGCAAAAGAAAGTATGTGCCTGAGCCTTTCACCGAAGGTTTTTTGTGCACCTTCACTCATTATTTTCATACCGTAAAGAAATAGTCCGATTCCGCAAAGAAGATTGATAAAATATTTCATATGCCACCTATTGCAAAAAAAAGAAAGTTACAGTATAATTATTTATAACAAGTAGAAAATATGAGGAATCGAGGCTGATTTTATGAATATTACTCCAAAACCGAATTTTATTCAGGTCTTTTCAGGCGAATGCTGGTTAAAGGATAACAAAGTCACTTATCTGACCGACGAAAAGATTGGCGATGAGGCTTATGTTATCGAAATTAAAGAGGGCGAAACCCTTATTACCTCGAAAACAGAAAAAGGCAGATATTATGCGGGCATTACCCTTGCACAGCTTGAAGAAGCGGGAAAGACACCTCTTTGCAAAATAGTTGATGAGCCCGCTTATCCCTACCGCGGCTTTATGATTGACTCTGCAAGACATATGCAGAGCATTGATGAAATAAAGGCTTACATAACAGCTGCCGCAAGATATAAGCTTAATGTTTTCCATTGGCACCTCTGCGATGATCAGGGCTTCAGAATTGAAAGTGAAAGATATCCGAAGCTTAACGAGGTCGGCTCTTACAGAAGCTGCCACGGCTTCGGCAGTGAGAATATGTCCCGTTACGGCGGATATTATACCAAGGCTGAAATCCGTGAGATTATAGCCTTCTGCAAAGAAAAATTTATCGAGGTTATCCCTGAAGTGGATATTCCCGGTCATACCAAGGCTATACTTGCAACATTCCCTGAGCTTTCCTGCCGAGGTGAGGCTGTTGAGGTTGAAACCGTAGGCGGTATTTTTAAGGATATTATGTGTGCAGGTAAAGAAGAAACCTTTGATTTCTGCTTTGGTCTGCTTGATGAAATCATTGAGCTTTTCCCTTCAGAATACATACATATCGGCGGTGACGAGGCGCCCAAGGCACGCTGGTGCGAATGTAAAAAATGTCAGAAGCGTATCAAGGAAGAAAAGCTTGAAAATGAAGAACAGCTTCAGGCATATTTCACCAAGAGAGTTGTTGCTCATCTTAAAGAAAAGGGCAAAAAAGCAATCTGCTGGAATGAAAGCCTAAATTCAGGTTTTATCGGTAAGGAAGATACAATCATTTCTAACTGGATGGACAGAAAGAAGCTTTGTGCCGATTTTGCAAACAAGGGCGGCAAGGTTATCGCCGAGGATTTCTACCACTACTATCTTGACTATGAATATGGTATGACACCGCTTAAAAAGACATATGGCTACAACCCTGCCTTTGAGGGCCTTACAAGTGAGGGCGAAAAGAATATCATAGGTGTTGAAACACCTATATGGACAGAATATGTTGAAGATTTTGACAGAATGAGCTATATGTGCTTCCCCAGACTCATAGCTGTTGCCGAAAGTGGCTGGACAAGAAATTCAGAAAAGAACTATAAGGATTTCAAGGTCAGAGTAAGCAATCAGAAAGAATTTCTCCTTTCACTCGGAATAAAGCAGGCAGATGAAAAATGTTGGGATCCGGGTGTGATGACAAGAGTTAAAATCACTGTGGGCAGATTTCTTAAATCCATCAACCGCAACAGTATAAATGCAACACTTTTCCCAAACAGAAATGAAGACTGATATAAAAGGCGCACTCCGTAAGGAGCTGCGCCTTTATTGCCTGTAAAATAAAATGGAGACAGCTTTTTTACGAAGCGTCTCCATTGTTTTTTTGTACTTATCTTTTTACAACCTCACCTGTCTGAGCGTTGATGATGTTGTTGAAAACACCGATGTGACTTGTAGAGATGAATTTATCCAGATGCAGTGAGCCGAAGTACCAATGGCTGAAGGTACAAATTCTGCTGATATCCTCAAGGTAGGTGTTTATGGCGGTGATGCTTGCGTCACTGCCCGTATCGAGAAGCAGAAAGTCCTTGATTTTTGCAGGGGGCTCGTGGGTTATTATAATATCCACCTTTCCGTCGTACTGCTGAAGGTTGTCAACACCTTCAACAAGCTCCTCTCTCGAGGGAATTTCCATTTCCGACCAGGTTTCCATTTCATATCTGAATTCAAGGTCGGGACTTTCACCGCCACCCATTGTAAAAATTTTCATATCCTCAATGGTAAAAATCTGACCTCTCATAAGGTGGAAGATGTTTGAGGCAATATGATGCACCTTTCCGCCGTTCCATTTTTTCACCTTGAGCTTATTCAGCATTTCAAAGTTTTCGTGGGTACCGTCAACGAAGCAGATGTTGTATTTCTTTTTGCTGAGCCTTTTCAGTGCATTCATTTCATCCTTGCCGCCATCCCAAATAAAGCCGAAATCGCCGCAGATAATAAGGGTATCGCCTGACTTGAGCTTTTTTAGTCTCGGGTCGTCGAAGCGTGAAAGAATGCCGTGGGTGTCACCGGTAACATATATCATAGATTCACCTTAACAGAAGGACTGTCCTTTCCTTTGTTTTACCAAAATGTTCATTTTTAATTTAATAAAAATGCTGTACTTTTTTAAGTAATCTTGTTATAATAAACAGACGTATAATGGTATTTTATCATATTTTTTATTATATTGCAAACATTAAAGATAAATTTCAAAAACTTTACATACAGAGGTGACGGAAAATGAAGAAAATTACAGCTTTACTTGTTGCCGTGCTTACTGCTTTTTCCATTTTGGTTTTTCACGGCAGTGCACTTTACGATTCAGGCGACGTTACTGCTGAGCTTGACTCGCAGGTTTATTATATGGAAAGTCTTGACGAGGGTACGGTTTTTTTTGAAAAGGACAGCGATAAAAAAATGCCTATAGCGGGCTTCAGTAAGATAATTTCTGCCATTGTTGCCCTTGAAAAGTGGCAGAATCTTGACGGAGAAATCAAAATAACAAAGGAAGCCCTTTCGGTTATACAGTACGGCTACGGCTTTAAGACCGCTCTTTATAAGGAGGGGGAAACCGTAAGCAAAAAAGAGCTTTTCGACTGTCTTGTGGTTTACAGTGCCAACGATGCTCTGAGCATTATTGCCTACGATGTAAGCGGATCACAGGATGCTTTTATGAGTGAAATGCAGGCTCTGTGCGAAAAAATCGGCTGCGAGTCAACAGTTATTAAAAATCTTACCGGTTACGACACAGACGGACAGTACACAACCGCCGCAGATGTTGCAAAAATAGTCAAATACGCCTGCAACTACCCGCTTTTTGTTGAGGCCTTTTCTCTTAAAAGCGTAACTCTCAAGGCAACGGAGCTTAATTCGGAAAGGATATATTCCTCAACGAATAAAATGACAAATGCGGGCATTCCCGACTATTACCATTCATCAGTTGTTTCAGGTAAGCACACAAGCACCGAAAAGGCCGGTGAGTGCATAGCGGTTGTTTCAAATAAAGACGGCTACTCTTACCTCACCGTTGTAATGGGCGGTAAAATTACAAATATCGACAGTGACGAAATAGAAGAAAACACCTCAATGACAGACGCACGCAAAATGCTTGACTGGGTTTACAATAACATAAGGTACAGAACCGTTGTAACCCCCACACAGACTGTTAAGGTCATAAAGGTTACGGCCGGCAAGGATACCGATACACTAAGGCTTGTGCCCGAGGGTGAGGTTTCGGCTCTCGTACCCGCAAACGCTTCTCCCGAATCCGTGCTTTTTGAAATCGTGGAGGGAAGCCTTGAGGAAAAGACCGTTGCTCCCGTTGAGGCGGGTGAGGTTCTTGCAAGAGCGAAAGTATACTATGCTCATCAGCAGATTGCAGAGGTTAACCTTGTTGCGGCAAACAATATAGAAATGAGCCTTTTTGCTCTGATAATGTCAGGTGTTTCTACGGTTTTTGCTTCAAAGGTATTTATAATTATCGTTGCTCTTCTTACAATCGGGGCTGTTGCTGTTTTTGTTATGAGCCTTTTGGATTACAGAAAAAAGGAGCTCAAGGTGTCCTTGAAGAAAAGCGTTAAAAAGCAGTCCTCACGCACAAGTGAAAAAGCAGACAAAAAGTAAAAAGTGTGAATAAACGGAAAACTATGCTCCGATATGCGGGTTGACAAGTGCATTTACTTGACAACAGACGCAATATTATAGTATATTGTATATGGTAAAAAGGAAATTTTCAGTAATTTTTCTGAAAGGGTGAAACTATGAAAAAATTAGCTAAGCTTTATTTGACACTGGCACTTACCGTGCTTGCGGTTTTCGGGGCTTTCTGTATAGGTGCTTCGGCCGCAGAGGCAGAGGATAAATGGGTAGGTGCATGGGGTGCAGGTGCCACCGAAATAGGTGTTGACGGCTATGACTCCATCACTGCCTATGTGGGCAAGGTAACAATGAGAACCGTAATCACTCCCACAACAAGCGGTACAAAGGTGCGCTTTAAAATTTCAAACCTTTACGGTGACGAAAATCTTGTTATTACAAGAGCTACCGTTGCAAAGGCTCTCAAGGGCTCAAAGATTGATACAACAACGGCTAAAATTGTTACCTTCAATCAGGGCTTCCAGGGTGTTACTCTTGCTCCCGGTGCAGAAATTTACACCGACCCTGTTGTGTTTGATATAAGAGCAGGTGAAAAGGTTGCTATCAGCATTTTTGCCGATGAGTTTACCGAAGTCAAGACTATGGCTCTTTCCGGTGCCGATACCTACCTTACCTTCGGTGAGGATGCAACCTCAAAGGAGACCTTCGGTCTTCTTCCCACCTTTATTGACAGCCCGGACCTTGTTAAGGTTATCTCTGCACTTTTAGGTTCTGATATAGACCTTAACTTGGGCTATAAGTTCATAAAGGTTGTTCCAATGGTTATAAATATGGATGTTATGTCCGAAGATCCGGGTGCATACTCAGTTGTTGTTATCGGCGATTCAACCGTAGCAAACGAATTTCCGCTCTATCTTTCAGAGCGCATAAATGAGGCGGGCGTTTCAAATGTTGGCGTTGTCGGCAAGGGTATTATCGGCAACAAGCTTCTCAGCGACGGTCTCGGCTTCGGCTCGGAAATTTACGGCAAATCAATGCTTTCAAGACTTGACGTAGATGCTCTTCAGGCTTCAGGCGTAAAGTATGTTATAGTTAAAATCGGCTGCAACGATATAGTTCACCCCGTATGTACCGATATGCTTTCGCAGCAGCCTACTGCAGACGATATTATCGAGGGCTACAGGCAGGTCTTTGACAGATGTCATGAGGCAGGTATAAAGGTAATAGTTGTAGGTATTACACAGTGGAAGGGCAACACAAGAAACTACTTCGGTTCAGGCGACAAGTACATAAGAACAGAGGAAGAGTTCAACGCCGACTGGCAGATTGCTCTTGACGTCAACGAGTGGCTTTCAAAGACAGATGAGCACGACGGTTACGTAAGCTTCAACGAGCTTTCGGCTAACCCCAAGGACCCCGCAGCTCTTTATCCCGAATATACAATCGACGGTGTTCACCCCTCAGATACTCTTCAGAAATTATGGGCAGAAAGCTTCCCCTTAAGTCTTATCGGTATAGGTAAGGCTGTTAACAAGGTTACTCTTAACGATAATGCGATGGGTATGTATGCCGGCTACGGCAAGCAGCTCACGGCTACAATCAGCCCCGAAGATGCAGAGGATAAGACTCTTATCTGGACTTCAACAAATCCCGAGGTTGCCTCGGTAACTCAGAACGGCTATGTAAAGGCTCACAAAAACGGTATTGCATATATTACCGTACGCACAGTTGACGGCCTTTACTCTGATACCTGCTACGTAAGAGTTATAACAAAAGTAGATTCGGTTTCTCTTGACAAAACCACTGCGAAGGTTTATACGACAAAGAGCTTTACTCTTAAGGCTACGGTGCTTCCTGCAGATGCTTCAAATAAAAACGTTACATGGACAACTTCAAATAAGAAGGTTGCAACCGTTGACAAAAACGGTGTTGTTACAGGTGTAGGCTCAGGTACCTGCTATATTACGGTAACGACAGAAAACCGCGGCCTTACTGCCAAATGCCGTGTGACTGTTGAAAAGAAAAACGAGGTTACGGGCATTACAATAAACCGCACTGCAAAGGGTATGTATAAGGGCGGAAAGTATAAGCTTACCGCTTCGGTGGTCCCGGAGGATGCAACCTTTACGGATATTATCTGGAGCTCATCAAATCCGGAAATTGCAAGCGTAGACAGCAACGGCAAGGTTACTGCTCACAAGGCGGGTACAGCATATATCACTGCCGCATCCTACGACAACCCGATGATTAAAAAGACCTGTCGCGTGGTAGTTGTTGTAAAGACCAAGGGCGTCAGCCTCAATAAAACCGGTGCCACGGTTTATACAGAAAATAAGCTTACACTCAAGGCTACAGTAACTCCCTCGGATGCAACAAACAAAAACGTTGTATGGAAGTCATCAAACAAAAAGGTTGCCACTGTTAGCAGTAAGGGTGTTGTAACAGGAGTCAAGGCAGGTACGGCAACAATAAGCTGCACAACCGAAAGCGGCGGCTTCGTTGCTAAATGTACAGTAAAGGTTGTTACCTCGGTAAAGACGACCTCGGTAAAGTTTACCAAGACAAAGGTTACAATTGACGACGGTACATCATATAAGCTCGGTGTAACCGTTGCTCCCTCAAATGCAACAAATCAGAAGGTAACCTACACCTCCTCAAACACAAAGGTTGTAAAGGTTTACTCAAACGGAAAGATTTACGGTGTAACACCCGGCACAGCAACAATTACCGTAAAAACTGCAGATACGGGTAAAACCGCTACCTGCAAGGTTACCGTAAAGGGTGTTAAGCCAACCGCCGTTAAGCTTGATGCAAAGTCAATGAAAATTGATCCCGGTCAGGTTAAAAAGCTTACCGCAACGGTTTCTCCCTCAAACTGCTCCTACAGGTCAGTTACCTGGAAATCAAGTGATCCCAAGGCAGTTTATGTTAATCAGAAGGGCTACATCAAGGGCATCAAGGCAGGCGCAAGTGCAACAATCACCTGCACAACAAAAACCGGTGCCAAGGTTGCAACCTGTAAGGTTAAGGTCAACAGTATTGCAGTAACCGATGTTACTCTCAACAAATCCTCAGTGAGTATCTATGTCGGTGAATCCTACAGACTTACAGCAAATATTGTTCCCTCAAATGCAACAAACAAAAACGTTGTATGGGAAAGCTCAAACAACAAGATTGCAAGAGTAAGTGATACCGGTCTTATCGTTCCCGTTGCAGCGGGTACAACAATGATTACCTGCACAACCGAAGACGGTGAATTCGTTGCTTACTGTGTAGTTCAGGTCAAGAGCGTTAAGGTGCTCGGCGTATCGCTTAATAAATCAAGCCTTATAGCAAATAAGGGTGCGTCCTTTACTCTTATCGCAACTGTTGCTCCCTCAAACGCTACGAATCCGGCTGTAACGTGGAAATCTACCAACCCCAATGTTGCAACCGTAAACAACGGTGTTGTAAAGGCTGTGGGTGTGGGTATCTGTGAAATCAAGGTCTATACCGTAGACGGCAACTACATTGCAACCTGTAAGGTTCAGGTAATATAAAAGCTTATGTCTGTCGGGACTTTCTGTCCCGACAGATTTTTTCGTTACGGCAAGGTGGAGGTCTATCGTGGGGCGGCGGCTCCCGCACGCAGCGGCTACATGTAGCCACTGCGTTATTTTGCGCCCCTTTCGGGATTGCAAAATGCAATGAGCGACCTGCGGTCGCTCATTGGCGGGAGCCGCCGCCCCTACCCGTTAGCCTTACTGTAAAAAAATCTCCTCAGGTTAACCTGAGGAGAAGCTTTTTTCGTTTTATTTTTCCATCCACGCAAGAATATCTCTGTAAACATTCTCTCTGTTATCCTCGTTGAGGATTTCGTGTCTGTCACCGGGATAAAGAATTACGCGGGGCTCGTGGCCTGCGGCTTCGAGGTTGTCACAAACGTTTATAACACCTTTTCCGTTAAAGCCGATGGGGTCTTTTGCGCCTGAAATGAGAAGAATGGGCAGTGTGGGTGGAATGAGGAAGGCCCATTCATCTGTACAGCAGCTGTTGGCAAGAGAAAGCACGTCTCTTACAGCACCGAGAGTAAGGTCGTTACCGCAAAGAGGGTCGTTGATATAAGCATCAACATTGTCTTCGTTTCTTGAAAGCCAGTCCTTTTCGGTTCTGGGGTCCTTGATGCCGAGACAGCTTACCTTATCAAGCAGGCTTGCAGGAGCAACGGCTCTTGCACCGAGCTTCTGACAGAGAAGCTCTACGGGCTTTTCAAGAAGCACCGCCGCAGAGGGTAGCTCACCTGTGCCGCAGATGATAAGACCGGCCATTTCACTGTGGAAAGCTGTTACGTAAACTCTTGCACAGAAAGAACCCATTGAGTGACCGAAAAGATAGTAGGGCAGTGTGGGGAATCTCTTGTGCATAATATTATAAAGAATGTGCATATCGTCTATGAGTCTGAGATCGCCGTTTTCTTCTGCAAAGAAGCCGAGGTCTTCAATAAACTCAACGCTCTTTCCGTGACCGAGGTGATCGTTGCCGAAAACAACGTAGCCCTTTGAAGCAAGGAAGCGAGCAAATTCGTCATATCTTTCAATATGCTCTGAAATACCGTGAGCGATCTGGAAAAGAGCCTTCGGTTCAGCTTCGTCATCCTGCCATATGCAGCAGTGTATTTTATTTACGCCGGTTGAAGACATATAGTATGCATCTTTTTTGATAATAGCCATATTTTTAAACCTCCGAGAGATATTTACTTCTTAAGTATAATATAAAAGGAAAGAATAATCAACCGAAACTAAGTTTATTTTTAATAAAATAAATTATTATAGTTTACATTGAGGGCAAAATAATATATAATTGTTTAAATAATTACAGAAAGGCAGAAAATTATGTTCGGCTATGTAAGAATAAATAAGCCCGAGCTTAAGGTGAAGGAGTATGAGGCATACAGAGGTCTTTACTGCTCACTTTGTAAGGCCGTCGGAAAATATTACGGCGTGCTCGCAAGGCTGACACTCAGCTATGATATAACCTTTCTTCTGCTTTCAAGACTGTCTTTTTTGTGTATGCGGCCCGATTTCAAAGCGGGCAGATGTCCCTTTAACCCCACTAAGCGGTGTAACTACTGCCGCAACGCCGATGAGGAGCTTAAATATGCCGCCTCGGTTTCAATGATGCTGTTTTACTATAAGGTTAAGGATGATATTTCCGACGGAAGCTTTTTAAGGCGACTTGTTATGTGTCTTATTTTTCCGTACGCTTTTTTGAAAAACAGAAAGGCAAAGAAGCTGTATCCCCACATAGAAAAAGAGATAGCGTCAGCTATGTCGGCTCAGGCCGAAACAGAAAAAAGCGGTACGCCCTTTACCGATAAGGCGGCACATCAGAGTGCTCATGCTTTGGGTATAATAATGGCAGACGGTATGGGTGAGAAAAAAGAGAGTGCCTACCGCTTCGGCTACGGCACAGGTAAATGGGTATATCTGTGTGACGGCGCCGATGATATACGTAAGGACCTTAAAAGAGGAAGCTACAATCCCTTTATAGTAAAATACAGCATAAAAAGTGAAGCCGATATCACAGATGAGGTGCTCGCAGATGTAGAGGGTCAGCTTAATATGAGCTGCGCTCTTGTTATTGATGCTTACGAAGAGGTGGAAAAAGCGACCCTCAGACCCATAATAGAAAACATAATTTACGAAGGTACCGAAAAGGTAATGAACAACATTCTGAAAGGAAAAAACAAAGATGAGAGACCCTTATGAAGTTCTCGGTGTGCCGAGAAGTGCTAGCAAGGAGCAGATAAAGACTGCTTATAAAGCTCTTGCTAAAAAGTATCATCCCGATAATTTTGCCGACAGTCCCTTACGCTCTGCGGCAGAGCGCAAAATGGCTGAAATCAACGAGGCATATGACAGCATAATCTCAAGTCAGAGCGCGTCATATAAAAGCAGCGGTTATACCTCATACAACAACGGTTTATATGAGGCTGAAGAGCTTTTAAGGCGCGGAGACTTTGATGCGGCTGAGCGTGCACTTGAAAATATGCCCGAGCATGACAGAAATGCCCGTTGGTATTATCTCAAGGGTCAGGTGAATTATAAGCGTGGCTGGACAGATCAGGCATACAGCTATTTTTCAATGGCTCACAAAATGGAGCCCGAAAACAGCGAATACACCCACGCATTTGAAAATATGAGGCACAGAAGAGACGGAGGCTACAGAACAACCCACCATTCCTCATCCGATGTCGGCTGCTGCGGCTGTGACACCTGCGACATCTGTGAGACTCTTATTTGCGCCGACTGCTGCTGTGAATGTATGGGCGGAGATTTAATAAGGTGCTGCTGATATGAAAAGAAATAATAACAGCGGCAAGGTAGCTTTAGGTGCTATGCTTTCTGCACTTTCGGTTGTCATTCTTATGCCGTCAGCTCTTCAGGTTTTTGTTTATGCTCTTCCGCCTCTGGCGGGTGCTCTTGTGGCCTTTGCCACAATTGAGATGGGCAAAAAGTGGGCGTTTTCGGTCTATTTCTGCACCTCGGCAGTCAGTCTTATGCTCATAGCCAACAAAGAAGCGGTAATACTTTACGTTTTCTTTTTCGGCTATTATCCTATACTTAAGGCTATGCTTGAAGAAAAGTGCAAGAGGCTTACGGAATATGTGATAAAGCTTGCGGTGTTCAATGCGGCGATAATAGGTGCATATCTTACAATGCTTTATGTTTTCGGTATGCCATTTGATAAGCTGCTTGATTTCGGTGTTGATTTAGGAAGCTTTACAAAATATGCCCATTGGATTATGCTTGCACTTGGTAATGTTATCTTCATAATGTTCGATATAGGTCTGAGCAGGTGGATAAGTCTTTATATTTTTGCATTTCAGAAAAAATTCAGAAAGCTCTTTAAGTTCAGCTATTGACTTAAAGCTAAAAAAGTGATATATTCAGAAAAGATACAGAGTAGGCTTATGTGCGCTTAGTGCTCTGAAGACGGGGAGTTGCTTCAGGGACGAAAAGATTTTTCTTGCGATACATCGGCCGCATCCCGCTGTGAATAAAAGGTTATTATGCTTCCTTTGTCTTTCGGCGTGAGTCTGTAAAGAAAAAGGAAGTGTTTTTTATGGCAAAAAAATATAACCGCACCACTGAAGGGATAATCAGAATATGCACTCTGGCAGTTTTATGTGCTATGCAGATAGTTTTTGCGAGGTTTCTTGCAATACCCATAGGTACCTCGCTGAGGTTTTCTCTTTCCTTCATACCCGTTGTAATAGCGGCAAGGCATTACGGCATTGTGGGCGGTATGCTTGTTTACGGTCTTGGTGACCTTATCGGTGCAATAGCTCTGCCCACCACCGGAGCCTATCTTCCGGGATTTACGGTTACTGCAGTTATTTCGGGCCTTATTTTCGGTATCTTTCTCGGTAAGGAATGCACACCCTTCTGGAGCAAAATTTTTCCCTTTGATAAAAAGGGGATAACCGTAATAGTGCTTTCCGTGCTTTCAAATCAGATAATCTGCTCACTTTTGCTCAATAGCTTCTGGCTGAGCCATTACTATTCAATACCCTTTATGGCAAACCTTGCAACACGTACCCTTCAGGTGCTTATAATAGGCGCTCTTCAGATAATTTTTATGGTACTGTTTCTTTACAGAATATGTGCCGCTCTGAAAAAGGCGGGAATTTAAATATCGGTGTAAAACAAAGACGGCACTGCTGTGAGTATTCACGGTGCCGTCTTGCTAATTGCTGTTTTTTATGCTAATATATATCGGTAAAGGAGAGATTACAATGTCTTTTATCATAAATGAAGATGTACTGTCCTTAGGCAGTAAGGTTAAAAAACTGGTTTTCAGCGAAAAGAAAATAAAGGATTACGAATATTCAAAAATAACCGCCAGACCCTTTCAGACCAAAAAAGGACTGATGTGGCAGCTTGAAAGGTTTAAGAATAATCAGGTCTTTCACGAAAATATGAGCGAAAAAGAATTTCTTTTATGGCTCAGTCAGCAGTCTGCTTCTCTTTTTCGTCAGTGCTGTCTTACTGCAGAGGGCACCACCGTGCATTACAATATGACGGGGGATAAGATTAAAAGAAAGGTTACGGGTAATGCAGTAACCGTAACTGCTCAGAGCCACAACAAAGAAAAGGAGTATATCCTTAAGCAGGGCGAAAACATCCCCGCGCTTGTTGACTTAGGCGTTTTCAGCAGTGATTTTAAAATTATAAAAAGCAAATACGATAAATATAAGCAGATTAACCGTTTTATAGAAATAGTTGACGATGCCTTCCGCAAGCTTGGCAAGGACAGTATAACCATACTTGATTTCGGCTGTGGCAAAAGCTATCTGACCTTTATTATTTATCACTATTTCACCGTTATCAGAGGTATAAAGGCAACGGTAATAGGCTATGACCTTAAAGAGGATGTTGTGCGCCACTGTAACGAAACCGCAGAAAAGTACGGCTATGAAAGCCTTAGGTTTTTTGTCAATGATGTCACAAAGGGAGAGCTTTTTAAGGGTGATGTGGATATGGTGATAACCCTTCACGCCTGTGATGTTGCAACGGATTATGCTCTTCATCACGCCATAAGTAATAAAGTGCCACACATTTTTTCCGTACCCTGCTGTCAGCATGAAATAAATAAAAGTATACACAGCGGCGGAGATTTTGACCTGCTTCTCTCTCACGGACTTATCAAGGAGCGTTTTTCTGCTCTTCTTACCGATAGTATCAGAGCGGAAATACTTAAAAAATGCGGCTATGAAACCGATGTTATTGAGTTCGTGGACTTTGCCCATTCACCTAAAAATTTAATGCTTCGCTGCAGGCTTAAAAAGGCTGTGATACCTGACCTTTCAGAGATAGGTGGGCTTATAGCAAAATACGGATTCACACAGAAGCTTTACGAGCTTACAGAAAAATCAAAGGAGGAAAAAATATGAGTGCAATTTCAAAAGTAAAGAGCTTTCTTTCTTCGGCAAAAGAGCAGTGGAGTACTCCCGCACCGGGAAAATATGTGCCTTATAAGGAGGTAGCCGCATACTCTCTTTGCGGTACGGGCGTATATTTCATAATCTCCCTTGTGGGTCAGATTTATATGAAATCAAGCAGTATGATTGTTGCGGGCGGTATCGGTATAAAGCCCGTTGACCTTCAGAATCTCAGCGTACTTACCACACTTATTGTTTTATTTTTTGCTCCTGCAAGAGCTATGCTTTTTGATAATACAAGAAGCAAGATGGGTAAATTCCGCCCTTACATAATGTATATGGGTATCCCTACTGCTCTTCTGAGTATTCTTTTCGTTTATCTGCCTTATGAGAGAATGGAATATGACGCTAAGCTTAAGGCAGTCTTTATCGTTTTCACACTTATGCAGTTTTTCTCTCCCTTTTATCAGACTGCATATCACAGCCTTGTTCAGGTTATGTCGCCCAACTCTTCAGAGCGTGCATGGCTTATCAGTACAAGTACGCTTATTTATTCCTTCTCGCCTACGGTTATAAATCCTGTTCTTCCTCTTATCGGTGGTATGGATAACATAGAGACATACCGTATTGCCTTCCCCATATTCTGTACCTTAGGTGTATGCATAAGTATTCCCTTCCTTCTTAAAACTAAGGAAAGAATTATAGTGCCCAAGCAGCACGTGCAGAAAATGGGCTTTGCGGAAGGACTTAAAAAGGTATCAAAAAACAAGTACTTCTGGCTGATTAACGCTTCCAACTGGATAGTTTCCTTAAGCGGTTACGATTATCTTTTCTATTGGGTATTCCATTACGGAATGAACAATAAATACCTTCTCGCTCTTTTTACAACTATCAAGGGAGAGGCTTCAACTCCCGGTATCGTTCTGGGTGCACCGCTCACAAACAAGCTGGGAAAGAAGAAAATCGCTATTATTTCCATTCTTCTTCAGGCGGCTTGCTTCGGTCTGATGCTTACCTGCTTTGAAAACTACATAATGTTCTTTGTGCTATTATTCCTCAAGGATATGGCGGGAGCGCTTTCTCTTACATATCTTCCTGCTATTAAGGCAGATGTTATGGATTATCAGCAGTATAAGACAAACGACCGTCTTGAGGGCTTTATAGAGCAGTCAGGTACTCTGCTCGGCAGTATCGTAACTCTCGGCACAGGTTACGTGTTGCCTCTTATTTTTGAAAGAGTTTACGGTCTTACAGATAACTATGATGACCTTTTTGATGCTGCCTTCAGAAATCCGATTTTGCGCGTTGTAATACTTTTCAGTTTTGTGAGCACTCTTCTTTCGGTTGTTCCCTTCTTCTTCTACGATCTTACCGAGGATAAGCGTTCGAATATGATAAGAGCTCTTAAAATCCGCGCCCTCTTTGCGGATTTCGAAGATGAGAGCATTACCGAAGAAGGCCTTAATGAAACCGTGACTGATATTTATGAGGCTGTTGAGCAGTATAACAACGAAACCAACGAAAAGAAAAAGAAGGCACTGAAAATTGCCGTTGACGAATTTGAAAAATATAAAAACGCAAGCCCGGCAATATGGGCGATGATTGAAGACAGATATAATCAGATAGCTGAGAAAAACAGTCTGACAGAATAAGGCAGTATCTGATAATAGTTTTGATGCTCTGTGTGTGACTGCAGGCAAACAAAAAAACAGCAGGATTTAATTTAATCCTGCTGTTTTTGATTGTTTTTTAGGTTATAAATTGATAACCTTTCTGAATATAAC
Organism: Clostridia bacterium; assembly: GCA_017517865.1. Lineage (GTDB taxonomy): Bacteria > Bacillota > Clostridia > Oscillospirales > Acutalibacteraceae > UBA6857. Next base: position 24,034 of record JAFWYB010000068.1, read on the forward strand.
AGCTGCTTCGCCTCTTGTTACGGTACTGCCCATACCGGTGATTCCTGTATCAAGAATAATGTCAATTGCAAGGAAAAATGCTTTGATATAGCTTTTCAGTCCTTTGCCGGATGCTGCACTGAGTACAGATTTTGCCATATCAAGTCTTGAAACAGTCTTTTCGGTATCCTCAACGCTTATTTCATCGCTTTTGCCTGTGATTTTATTGAGAGTACTCTTAAGCTGAGCCTTGGTAAGGTTTTCACCGGGAGCAAACTCTGTTAATGAAACGCCGTCCATATAGCCGTTCTGGTAAAGGTATTCGATATCCTTATACTCTGCTGAGCTTTTGTCAACATCAGTGTAGGGGAAGTTCATATCGGGAAGAGCCTCAAGAATTTTGTCTGCGATAAATCTGTGACCTGCAGTGCTGGGGTGATTCTGCTCACATACAGTACCTACGGGATCAATAAATATATAGCCGTATTTTTCTGCTCCTTCACGCATGGGAGTGTTGGCATAATCAACGATTGCCTGAGAAAGGCTGAGTTTAATGAGAGCGGCTTCGTTTTTGTCAGCTGTTTCCTGATCCTGAACCATATTGTCAAACATACCTATAACAACAAGTGTAACGTCGGGGTTAAGAGCATAGATGTCTTCTATTACATGATTCCAGTTCGCAAAGAAGTTTTCAAAGCCTGTCAGAAGAGCCTGAGGAAGGATTGAGATAAGCTGGGGGAGAGCGCCGCAGAGATTTGCGATATCAATAAGCTCTGTTATTTTTGCGGGGTCTGTGCCGGCCTCTTCAAGATAAGCCTTTGCCTTTGTAAGAAAAGCTTCGTTTCTTACCTCAGCCTTATCCATTTCTTCAAAAACATGCCAGCCTACGAATGAGCCCCAGTCGTTACCGCCTACATTAAGAGTGATAAGACCTGCCTCGGAAACAGCCTTGCGTATTTCGGGGATACGTCTTTCCATTTCTTCATCACTTATTGAATAGAAAAGGAAGCGGTCTGCTTCATAATCATCTTCAAAAATGTAACGAAGATCGGTTGTGCGGAAGCCGATGCAGGCCATAGGATGATATGTTACGCCGAGGTCATCGGCAACAAAAGCGCCGTAAGAGCCTTCAACACGAACAAAGCGGGTTTCTCTTTCTTCAATGTCGCTCCAGCCGCTGGCGACGCTGTCTCCTAAAAGCACGTAGGAGCCGTAATCGTCATACTTTTTTTCATAGCCGGTGTTTTCTGCCGCAAGTGATGAAAAGCCTGTTAAAAGAAAGCATACAGTGAGTAAAAGACACAATAATTTTCTGATAGTTTTTTTCATTTATGTTAACCTCCGTAAAATGTTTTAAATAACCGCTGATAAAATATCATATTTTAATATTTTAGTCAATAGATATTATACGGTGGCTTGCATAAATATGAACTTTTTTTAAATTTCTTATTGACAATGCAGATTTACTGTGATATACTCAACTGCAATGGCCCTATGAAACTTTCAGAATCCTGTAAAGAAACTGGAAGCGGAGGAGGCTCCGGAGAATCCCGCCCGAGCGGGTGCCCAAGGTGCAAGGCACGGAAGTGCTGAATCTCTCAGGCAAAAGGACGGAGCAGATGATAACCTTTTTATTATTGTCTGTAACTATCTTTATTTTTCGAGCCGCCTTTTACACAAAGGGCGGTCAATTTATTCTTTTGGAGGAATCTAAAATGGAAGAGAAACTTCTCGACATCGTTGTTACAATCAACGGCTATCTTTCAGACTATGTTCTGCTTATACTTCTTATAGGCATCGGTCTGTTCTACACAATCCGCACAAAGTTCATTCAGGTGCGCTGCTTCCCCGAGGCAATGAAGAGAGCCTTCGGCGGTATCTCATTCAAGGGTGGCAAGCATGAGGGCGGTATCAGTGCTTTCCAGGCTCTTGCAACAGCAATCGCAGCTCAGGTTGGTACAGGTAACATCGTTGGTGCCTGCGGCGCTATTCTTATCGGTGGTCCCGGTGCTATATTCTGGATGTGGATTATCGCATTCTTCGGTATGGCAACAATCTACGCCGAAGCAGTTCTCGCTCAGGAAACAAGGTGTGTAAACGCAGACGGCTCAGTTGACGGCGGTCCTGTTTATTACATCACAAAGGCGTTCAAGGGCACATTCGGCAAGGCTCTTGCCGGCTTCTTTGCAATCGCATCAATTCTTGCTCTCGGCTTTATGGGCAGTATGGTGCAGTCAAACTCAATCGGTGAAAACTTCGAAGCTGCTTTCGGCGTACCCTCATGGATTGTAGGTATCGTTGTTGCTCTTATTGCAGGCTTCATCTTCATCGGCGGCGCTCAGCGTATCGCATCCGTAACAGAAAAGATTGTTCCCGTTATGGCAGCTCTTTATCTTATCGGCGGTATCATCGTTCTCGGTGCCAACATTACAAAGATTCCCGAAGCATTTGCTCTTATCTTCAAGTGCGCATTCAGTCCCTCTGCAGCCTTCGGCGGTGCAGTAGGTATCACAATCAAGGCAGCAATCACACAGGGCGCAAAGAGAGGTCTCTTCTCAAACGAAGCAGGTATGGGTTCAACTCCTCACGCTCACGCTCTTGCAAAGGTTGAAAAGCCCCATGATCAGGGTGTGCTTGCTATGGCAGGTGTGTTCATCGATACCTTTGTTGTTCTCACAATGACAGCTCTCGTTGTAATTTCAACTCTCTACACAAAGGGCGGCATCCTCGAAACAGGCGTTGCACCCGAGGGCGTAGCAAAGACCAATATGGCTCAGCTTGCATTCGGTAGTGTGTTCGGTGAAAAGTTTGGCGGTATGTTCGTTGCAGTATGCCTTCTCTTCTTCGCATTCTCAACTATCATCAGCTGGAATCTCTTCGGTAAGGTTAACGTTGTATACCTCTTCGGCAAGAAGTCAGAAAAGATTTATGCAGCTATTGCAGTTATATTCGTATTCCTCGGCTCATGCCTTTCAAACGACCTCGTTTGGGAGCTCACGGATATGTTCAACCAGCTTATGGTTCTTCCCAACGTGCTTGCTCTCGTAGCGCTTTCGGGTATAGTTGCAGTTGCAGCTAAGAATAAGAAAGCCAAGAAGGAAAAGGCAAAGAAATAAGCACAGAAAAATCAATCGGCATCCGTGAGGGTGCCGATTAGTTTTTATAACTTATTTTATGCTACCGTTATTTCACCACTGAGTGTACAGCCGGTTTTGCTGTAAGGACTCATAGGCACAACATTGACCTTGTATGTACCGCTCTCAAGCACGCCGAGATTTACACTCTTTCCGTCGTCAACGGCGTGTACATAATCGGAAAGAACTGTATTGCTGTAAACGGTTTTAAGTCCCTTTGTTACCGTTACGGTGTAGCTCTGAGCATCGTAATATCCCTTTGCATCAGGGAAGGAGATAACCGTCTCGTTGTTTTCGTTTATCTCAGCGGTAATTTCATCATCTGCAAAAACGGGAGCAGTATCAAAGGATTTAAGATTATTCCAGGTGTAATAGTGAGCTTTTTTATCTGCAACATCTGTAAGATAGTAATCGGCCTCGCTGTAGAAGGTACCGTTATGCAGATCGTAAAGCTGAATTCTGATATTGCCTTCTGCGTCAGCCTCAACGATGTAAAAGCTTGCAGATTCGATTGTAGTACCTGCGTCACCGTCAACGTAATTGTTGTTGCCTATAAGACCGGTAAGACCGCCTGTGCCGAGGGCGGTGAAGCTTCCCTGCCATATTGAGCGGGGGTCAGCGGCGTTATAGTGTGAATGACCTGAGAAATTCACAACCTGGGGATATTTGCTCAGCACTGTTCTTATGCTTAAGTCGCTCCAGTTTATGCTGCCGTAAACGGTCATTGTGGGGTGAGGGTGCTGGAAGACGAATACGGGCTTGTCGCCGGTATCTGCAACGGCCTTTCTGATTTCTGCATCGAGCCACTTTGTTTTATCTCCGTAGTTTTCGTCAGAGTCGGCGTATGAAAGACCTATAAAATGATAGCCGTTTATAACGGTATGAGTGTCAGGACTTTCGCTTACATACTTTTTGTAGTTAACAAAGGCATCCTCGCATTCGCCCTCTCTCTGCTCAATGAATTCGTGGTTACCCATGCATACGAGCATCTGAGTTTCTTCGGGACATTCCTCGTCAATTATTTCTCTGAAGGCTTTATATTCCTTTTCTCTGCCCCATTCGGTCATATCGCCGCAAACCATAACCGCATCAAAGCCCTTGTAGCTTTCGTGCGTGTTACTGTAAGAGCTAACCTCTGAGAACAGCTCTCTGAAGCGTTTTTCGTTTATGTCCTCCTCTTCACCGCTCAGATGTATATCACTGCACACGGCGAAGCGTATTACCGGGGTGAAGCTGTCGGGTGCCTCGGGCGGCTCCTTGCAGATGGGACTGCCCAGAGAGCTTACCGAGAAAAACGCCGAGAATACAACGGAAAGAAATTTTGAAAAAAGCTGAAATAAGGGTTCAAAGTTCATATTATTGTCCTCCTTTTATTCTTAACCCTTTCGGGTAATGATTTTTTGCTCTGCCGGAAACTACCTTTACGCCGCCCAGAGTGCAGCCGCAGACGGTTACAACCGCCCAACCGTTTTCACAGTCTGTTTCAAATTCTTCTCCGCGGAGATATTTCTTTATTTCTTTACCGTCGGGAGAAAGGTCAATTTTTCTTCTGAAATTCTGGCCCATAGCCATAAAAAACTGATGATGAGGCTGAAGATAGCTTTTTTTCACTTCACCCACGGTCACTCCGCAGGAAAAAGCAAGTCCGTCTTTTATATGCATATCACCGCTGAAAAGAACGGGATGAAAATTATATGTATGAAGGCTCTGACTGTCATAACCGCAAAGCACATCCTCAAGAAAAGAGGTAACCGTCGGGTCTGTTTTTTCTTTTTTTGTTTCCTGCTTTTTTCTGCTGCCTTCAGCGTGTACGCAAGTGCAGTGTAAAAGCGCCATAAACTGACCTTCACCCCTGCTCTTGTGTGGATAAAACCTTCTGCAGCGGTTTATTTCAGGAGTACTGCAGCCCTCGAAGAATATGCCGTCAGAGGTGCTTTCAACAACTCTTTTGCTGACCTCGAGCAGCTCAAATTCGGGGTGGTCGCTGAGAAAAGAGTCGATAAGCATTTCGTTTTCCTCAAGAGAGAAGGTGCAGGTGGCATAAATTATATATCCGTCACCCTTAAGGCAATCCACGGCATTTTCAAGTATCTCACGCGAGCGTATCGCACACATTTTTACGTTTTCCTCGCTCCATTCTGAAATGGCGATTTCCTCCTTGCGGAACATACCCTCGCCCGAGCAGGGAGCGTCAACCATAATAAGGTCAAAGGAGTGTGGAAAGCTTCTTGCCAGCTTCTTTGTGTCCATACAGGTGGTTACGGTGTTTTTCAGGCCGAGTCTTTCAATGTTCCCCGTGAGTATTCTGCACCTTGAGGGAATTATCTCGTTTGAAACAAGAAGCCCCTTTTCACCGAGCTTATTTTTCAGCTGAGTGCTTTTTCCGCCGGGGGCGGCACACATATCAAGTATTTTCCAGTCAGTCTCAATGTCAATACATTCTGCGGGAGCCATAGCACCCGGCTCCTGAATGTAAAACATTCCTGCGTGATGAAAGGGGTGGTTGCCGATTCCGTCATACTCAAAGTAAAATCCGTTCTCAACATAGGGTATTCTTTCAATGGGAAAGGGACAGATCTGAATAAATTTTTCCGTTGATATTTTGTCGGTGTTCACCCTTAGCGCTCTTACGGGCTTTTCGCTGAGAGCGGAAAGGTAATTGCCGAATTCATCACCGAGAAGCGTTTCCATTCTGTTTTTATATTTTTCCGGTAAGCTTATCATATATTATTCCTTTACGTTCATTTCAATATGTAGCATACACATACCGACGGCGGCTATTGCTGCAGTTTCGGTTCGCAGTATTCTGCTGCCCAGAGAAAGAGGTACGGCACCCGCGGAAAGCATCAGGTCTATTTCCTTTTCCTCAAAGCCGCCCTCGGGACCAATCAGTATGCCTATTTTCATACCGCTTTTTATAGAATCAAGAGCTTCTTTGGTTGCTGTCATACCCCTTTCATTTTCGTAGGGTACTATAAAAAGGTCAAAGTCCCGCACTCTTTCCTTCAGAAGAGAAAGGGGAATTACATCACCGATTTCGGGTATGATGCTGCGCTTGCTCTGCTTGGCGGCACTTTCGCTTATTGCCTGCCAGCGCTGAATCTTGCTCTTTTTCTTTTTTTCTTCAATTTTCACCACACAGCGATGCATTTCGCAGGGAACTATTCTGTGTACCCCGAGCTCAGTGCATTTCTGTATGATAAGCTCCATTTTATCAGCCTTCGGAAGCCCCTGGAAAAGATGTATCTCCACGGGAAGCTCTGTATTCTGAAAGCCTTCTTCTATAATTTCGGCAACGGCACAGTGCTCGCTCAGCTGAGTGAGCTCACAAAGAGAGCTGACCCCTTTTTCGCTTATGAGAAGGCGGTCGCCCATTTTCATACGGAGCACGTTTTTTATGTGGTTAAGGTCGCTTCCTTCAATATAATAGCAGTTGTCCATACGGCTGTCGGACGCTGCAAAAAAGTTAAACATAGCTATCCTTCTTTTCCCGGTTATGAATTTTTAGCGTTAAAATTAATGGCACCGCGAAGACCGTGGCGCATAATTGCATAGATTACTTTAGCGAGGTCCTTTGCGCCCATGTGAGAGGGCTTGTTCAGCCAGCTCCAGAGTATGCTTGTCATACCTGCCGCGATAAACTGAGCAATATAAGCGCCCAGCTCAGACGTGCTTTCTGAAGGCAGGAATTTGCCCGTAATGCGGTTGAAGGTTTCACCGAGTCCTATTGAGCCCTTGTCACTGAGCAGAACGAGAAAGGTTTCTTTGTTCTTTTCAATATATTCAAGCACTCTTGTAAGAAAAAGACATATATCTCTCGGCTCACTGCTGTCGCTCTGAAGGATGATATCTATATCATATGCAATGTCACTTATTATATCGTCATAAAGATCGAACTGGTTTTCGTAATGTCTGTAAAAGGTGCTGCGATTGATATCTGCACCGTCGCAGATATCCTTTATGGTAATCGAGTGCAAAGGTGCTTCCTTCATAAGCTCTATAAGGCTTTCTTTAAGAAGCTTTTTTGTCATTTTTACTCTTCTGCTGTCTGCTTTCTTTTCCATAGCTGACCCGCTCCTTTAATTTGATAACAATATTTTAACACAAGCAGAATGAAAAAGCAACATAGTGTTGACAAAAAATCACAAAAATACTATTGTGTGCAAAATTTTATTTTTCTACTGTTCAAAACATAGAATATATGGTATGATTATTTAAAGGATAAATTCTAAAGGTAGAAAAGAAGGAAAAAATATGCTTTCTGTGAAAAACGTAACGAAAAAATACGGCAGACTTCTTGCTAATAATAATGTAAGTCTTGAGATATCTCCGGGCGAAATAGCTGTGCTTTTAGGCCCCAACGGAGCCGGTAAGTCAACTCTTATAAAGGCTGTGTGCGGTCTTCTGCGCCACGAGGGGGAAATAACTCTCAATTCAATGAATAACAAAAGCCTTGAGGCCAAGAGTCTTCTCGGCTACGTGCCGGAGTTACCTGCAGTTTATGATCTGCTTACGGTCAGTGAGCATCTGCAGTTTATTCTCAGAGCTTATAAGACAGAGGATGACGGACTTGCGGAAAAGCTTCTGCGCCGATTTGAGCTTTACGACAAAAGAGACAAGCTTGCAAAGGAGCTTTCAAAGGGAATGCAGCAGAAGCTTTCAATATGCTGCGCTCTTGTGCACAGACCTAAGGTTGTAATTTTTGACGAGCCTATGGTGGGTCTTGATCCTCATGCCATAAAACAGCTCAAAGAGATATTTTCAGAGCTTAAAAATGAGGGCGCAAGCGTGCTTATCAGCACCCATATGATAGACAGCGTTGAGGATTATTGGGACAGTGTATATATTATGGTAGGCGGTCAGCTCAGAGCCCACCGTAAAAAGAGCGACGGTGATTTCAGCCTGGAGGAACTGTTTTTCTCGGTTACGTCAGAGGGAAGTGTAAGGTAATGGGTGCATTAAGCTATCTTTTTTTTGCAAGGCTCAGAAATCAGGTTAAGGAATTTGTAAGAAAGCCCTCCAAGCTTATTATGACAGCCGTTTTTGCTCTTGCAATAGGTGTAACTCTTTTGGCTGATTCAGGTGGAGCGCCTCATTACGGCAGCTACAGAAGTATTGAGGAATTTTATGCCGTTGTGGCAGTTCTCTACGGTGCGGTGTTTGTAACCGTGGCAAAAAACGGATTTTCCAACGGCGGCTCCGTTTTCAGTATGGCTGACGTAAATCTTATTTTTGTTTCACCGGTCAAAGCGTCGTCGGCGCTTTTCTTCGGTATGCTTCAGCAACTGGGAAAATCTCTTTATCTGGGCGTTTTTCTGCTGTTTCAATATACCCTTGCAAGGGAGTATTACGGTATAGAGTATACGACCCTAATTCTTGTTGCTTTCGGCTATGGGATAACGGCACTGTTTTCTCAGATGACGGCAACTCTTATATACATGGCAGTCAGCTCGTCAGACAGAAAAACCAAGATAGGAAAAGCCGTGTTTTACGGGGTAGTGGCTGCTTTTATCGGTGCTGCGGTCATAAGGGGCGGGCTCATCGGAGACTTCACAATCGAAAAAGCGGTTTATGCTGTCAGAAGTACGTTTATGTATTTTATGCCGGTCAGCGGCTTTGTTACTCTCGGAGTAGAGGGTGCTGCCTCGGGTGAGGTTATCAAGCTTATTATCAGCCTCGGTACGGGGCTTGCCTTCAGCATTGCCTATTATATATTGATTTCAAAGGCAAGAGGAGATTATTACGAGGATGTGCTTCTTTCGGCACAGACCTACTTTTCAGCCGTAACTGCGGCAAAAGAAGGTAAGGCTGCTGAGGTTACGCCGAAAAATGTCAGAGTCGGCAGAGAGGGGCTTACACGCGGCTACGGAGCATCTGCCGTAAGTGAAAAGCACAAAACCGAAAACCGCAGAAGCAGGGTGCTTCTGCTTGATAAGATATCTCTTGTAATAACGGCTATGCTTGCTCTTTACAGCTTTATTCTGCCTTCGGTCACGGGTATATTCGTAACCTCGGTATACACCCTTACCATAACCGTTGCGGCCGGTCGCTGGGCAAAGGAGCTCGCTTATCCTTATATATATCTCATACCCGAAAAGCCGTTTAAAAAGCTGGTTTATCTTATACGGGAGCAGATACCCTCGGTGATAATTGAAAGTATAATCTGTTTTATTCCCGTGCATTTTATACTGAAAACAGATATATTGCTCACGCTCTCAATGATGGCGGCAAGGGCAGCCTTCGGGCTCATATTCATCGGTGCGAATCTTGTTTTTCAGAGACTTTTCAGCAGTGCTTCAAAGACAGTGCTCACCATAACGCTTTATATGCTCTTTACGGCGGCTTTTTCTATGCCTGCCATTATTTGCGGCGTACTTGTAAGCTTTTTTGCACCCTTTAACCCGGAGCTTTCACTCCTTGCAACCGTACCTGTGAATGCGGTTGTTTCGGCGGTAATACTGTTCGCGGTAAGAAACGTATTGCAATATTCCGAATATAATAACAGATAGTCAGGCTTTTTGGGTAACACGTTATTGACTTATCACCGTTGCGGTGTTAAAATGTCAATACAGAATAATTCGGAGGCGAAAAAATGAAAAAATCAACATCCGCAAAAATACTTGCTGTTTTAATAGCACTTATATTTGTTTTCTCGGCATGCCCTTTGAGAGGACAAGCTGCAGACACAGAAAAAAGCGTTGCAAAGGTCAGTTATATGTGTGTCGTCAGAAGTCCCGGCCACTGCTGGATTTACGTTGAAAATATCAGCAAAAAGACAACACTGACTGTCGGCGCCTATGAGCTCGCACCGGGTGAAGGTGTTTCGGTGGGCACCTTCGGCCCCACCCGCTATGACGGCTACGGAATATACTATAACATCGAGGCCTACTGCGAAACGCAGTACGGTATGAGCGGCTGCAAAACCCTTACTGAGGAGGTAACAGCCTCTGAGCTCAAGCAGCTCAGCGACGGCATACTTTCATTTAAAAACAGCTGGAGTCCCTTCCGTAACTGCATAGCCTTTGCGGCACAGATGTGGAATCTTGTTTCGGAAAAGAAAATGTCAAATCTCATTTTTCCTGCTTTTTCAAGCATGCAGATGTTCTTCAAGGGTTGCAGTACCGATACGGTAAAGCAGAAGCCGGTTACTGCAGATGAGGTTTACAGACAGAGGGGCACGGGCAGTAATGCTTATCTTGACGGCGTAAAGAAGATATCCTTGGGCGACCTTGCATAATATACGGCATACGCGGTTTTTACCGTGTATGCTTTTTGTTTTTTTATATGTAACTCTTTGTTAAATTTTATTTTAAGTTTGTATATTATAATTTTTACGTTGGTAAATCTGTACATCTTTTTGGAAAAATACAGCCGAAAAAGTCTGTTGCATATACAATTGTTGTTTTTGTTGTGAATTTTAACAATGTTTAAAATGACGAAAAAACACAAGCTTTTTATCAAATTGGGGCTAAAAATTACAAAAAAAGCATAGTATTTTTTTAAAAAACAAAAAAATATCTAAAAATCTCTCAATTTTATATTGCAAAATGACGATAGTTTTTGTATAATGGTAAAAGTGACAATCGTCAAAATATCCAATTCAGTGCAAAAAAAAGAAGTTGGGGGCAAAATAAAATGTCTAACAGATTATTTCAGGGAATTATACATCAGATGAAGGATGCTATCGACAGAACCATAGGTGTTATTGATTCAACGGGCACTATCGTTTGCTGCAGTGACCTTGTAAGAATAGGTGAAAGCGGCGTAGTTGATATGAAAGAGGTTCTTTCGAGCGGCGAAATCAAGGTTATAGGCGGTAAGACCTTCCTTGCCATCAGCAGTCAGAATCATCCCGACAGTGCTATTTTCGTTGACGGAAACGACGAAAGTGCAAAGAACTATGCTAAGCTTATCTCTATTTCATTGGGCGGCATCAAGCAGTATTACGACGTAAAATTTGACAGAAGCAACTTTATCAAAAACGTTATTCTTGATAATATCCTTCAGGGTGATATCTATCTCAAGACCAGAGAGCTCGGCTTCAACAACGAGGTTTCACGCTGCGTGCTTCTTATAAGAACAGCTGAAAGGTCAGAGATTTCTGTGAGCGAAACCGTACAGAATCTTTTCCCTGACAAGAATAAGGATTTCGTTATCAACATCAACGAAACAGATATTGCTCTTGTAAAAGAGGTGCGTCAGGGCAACGAAATCAAGGACCTTGAGAAGCTTGCAAGAAGCATCGTTGACTCACTCCACACAGAATATTATGTCAACTCAATTATCGGTATCGGTACAATCGTGACCGGTATAAAGGACCTTCCCCGTTCCTTCAAGGAATCACAGATTGCTCTCGAGGTAGGCAAGGTGTTTGATACGGAAAAGACAATCGTTACCTACGAAAACCTCGGTATTGCACGTCTTATATATCAGCTCCCCACAACTCTTTGCGAGATGTTCCTTAAGGAAATCTTCAAGAAAGGCTCAATTTCGGGCCTTGATCACGAAACACTTTTCACTATCCAGAAGTTCTTTGAGAATAACCTCAATGTTTCCGAAACTTCAAGAAAGCTTTTCGTACACAGAAATACCCTCGTTTACAGACTTGAAAAAATCAAGAAGCTCACAGGTCTTGACCTGAGAGAGTTTGACGATGCCATTGTTTTCAAGGTTGCGCTTATGGTCAAGAAATATCTTGATGCAAAGCCCATCAAATATTAAAAGATTTCTGCCGGCATTACTGTCGGCTGAATTCGGGTTAATGGCAGAAAAAGCGACACAGTTATTTAAAGAAAGAGGAACTATATGATTGAATTCAGAAATGTATCAATGAAATATAAAACAAATAGTGCAGTTGCTCTTGACAAGGTGAATGTCAGAATCGACGACGGCGAGTTTGTTTTTATCGTTGGTGCCTCGGGCGCGGGCAAAAGCTCTTTTCTGAACGTTATAATGGGTCAGGAAAAGGTTGATGCAGGTGAGGTAATTGTCGGCTCCTATAATCTCAACAAGATAAAGAAAAGAGAGCTCCCTTATCTTCGCCGTATGCTCGGTATCGTTTTTCAGGATTTCCGTCTTATTCCCAAAATGACGGTTTACGATAATGTAGCCTTCGCCCTGCGAGTTATCGGTATGGGTGAGAGAAAGATTACAAAAAGGGTGCGCTACGTGCTCAAGCTCGTTGACCTTTCAACCAAGGCAAAGAACTTTCCTCATCAGCTTTCTCAGGGTGAAAGGCAGAGGGTTGCTATTGCAAGAGCTCTTGTTAACAATCCCGCGGTTATTATTGCCGACGAGCCGACGGGTAACCTTGACCCGGTGCTTTCGGGCGAAATTATGAGTCTGTTTGATAAAATCAACGCTCTCGGTGCTACGGTTGTTGTTGTTACTCACGACCTTGAGCTTGTGCGTCAGTTTGACCACAGAATAGTAACAATAGAAAACGGCAGAATAGTTTCTGACATTCCTGCTAAGTTTGAAAAGACACCCGTTAAAAAGGTTTCACAGAGCAAGGCAGAAGCTGAAGATACTTCAGAGGCTGCAAATAAGCCGGATAAAGCTGAGGCTGCCGAGGATGAGGCAGAAGCTGCAGCTCAGGAGCCGGCGCAGGAAATTGCAGAGAAAAGCTCCGACAGTGAGCCCGTACAGACCGAAGAGGCTGAGCCTCAGGATACAGCGGTCAAAGAGGAGGATTTCACCGAGGAAAGTGATTGCCTTGATGATTTCAACATAGACGAAATTAAAGAAAGTATGCAGGAGGAATAATTATGGCAAAGAAAAAGAAGTCCTCCGGCGGACTTAACACATCATACCTTACAAAGATGGGTGCCCACAATATGGTGGCAAACCGCAGTATGTCGATATCTTCAATCAGTGTGCTTACTGCCTGCCTTATGCTTATAGGCATATCCGTAGTGTTGTTGCTCAACATTCACTCGCTTGTAACAGACGTTGAAAAGCAGAACGTTGTTGTTGCCTTTGTTAAAGACGGTGCGGACGATGTAGCGGTTGCTCAGGTAAAGGCAGACCTTACGGCAATAGAAAACGTAACGAATGTTGAATTCGTTTCAAAGGAGGTTGCCTACGAGGAGCAGCTTGCCAAGTACGATGCAAAGGTTGAGGACCTTGACGAGCATATCGAAAACCCGATGCCTGACTCCTACAGAGTAACCGTCAGCAATATGGAACAGTTCAACGATACCCTTGCTAAGATAAAGTCTGTTAAAAACGTAATGCACGTAAGAGAAAGCCAGGAGCTCGTAAATCAGATTTCGACCCTTCAGAAATCAATTACCGCAATCTGCATCCTTATCGTGGTCGTTCTTGCGGGTGTTTCAATGTTTATTATTTCAAACACAATCAGGATGGCGATGGTTTCGAGAAAGATTGACATTCAGGTTATGAAGAGCGTTGGTGCAACAAACACCTTCATCTGCTGGCCGTTTATGATTGAGGGTATTATTATCGGACTCGTTTCGGGTGTGCTTGCGCTCGGGCTTACCATAGCGGTTGAAAGGGTAGAGGGCGAAGCACTTCACTCACTGCTTGCTATGTTCGGCAGTAAGGCGGTTTCACTTATGGATTATCTGCCCGTGCTTATCTTAAGCTATCTTACGGCAGGTATAATAATAAGTTCCTTCGGCACACTTGTTTCAATCAGAAAATATCTTAAAAAAGAAGGCAGCGAAGCAAACGAAATTATCTGATTTATTTTTTATAAGAGGTAAAGAAAATGAAAAGAATTTTATGCTTGATTTTATGCTTCACGTTGTCTGTGACAACAGTAGCTTTCCTTTATTCAGCACCCACTCAGGTAAGTGCTGAAAGCATAGACGACCTGGAGGCAGAAAAGGAAAAGCTCGATAAGGAATATCAGGAAAACAAAGAGCAGATGGAGGCTCTCGCTAAAGATATCAGCAAGCAGCAGGAATATCTTGAAAGCCTTGATAAGCAGATTGCAATTGTAAGTCAGAAGGCGGCGGTTATTCAGAAGCAGATTTCTTCAATTGATGCAGAAATCGGCACGCTCAACGATGAAATCAATCAGCTCAGCCGCGAAATTGATATGACAGAGCAGGAAATAACCTCCACCGAAAATGAAATCTCCGTTGCAAGCGAAGAGCTTGCACAGCGACTCAGAAATGCTTATCTTTACGGCGATGAAACAACCCTTGAGATTTTTATGGGCTCAGATGACCTTGCATCATTTATGACAAGGCTTGAGTATATGAAAAGAACAACGGAAAACGATAAGCTTCTTATTGAGGATTTCAAGCAGCAGGTGGTTGAACTCAATGAGGCCAAGGCTGAAATTGAAGCAGACAGAGAAGACGTAAAAGAAAAGAGAACCGAGCAGCAGAAAAAGAGAGACGAATCTGCAGAAAAGCAGAATGAGCTCAATAAGGCTCTCGACGAGCTTGAAACTCAATATGCTGAAAGTGAGAAGTATAAGGCAACCCTTGAGGCTGAAAACGCAAACCTGAAGGCTTATCAGGATAAGCTTAACAAGGAAATGGCAGAGGCTGAAGCAAGGATTGACGCTTTCTACGAATCCTATTATGCAACCACGCTTCCTGCGGGTAACGCTAATCCCACACCGGACGGATCGGGCTCATCGTCCTCATCGTCGGGTAAAGGTGACCCGTACAACTCAAATGCAACCTGGGCATGGCCTCTCGGTAACGAAAGCTGCTACGTAAGCAGTAAGTTCGGCTACAGAGACCCCAGCATAGGTACCTATAACTATCATTACGGTATTGATATTGCCGGCGGTTCGGGCAGACTTTACGGCAAGCCTGTATATGCGGTAAGATCAGGTAAGGTTATCGCGGCGGTTACAGATACCAGACGCGTAGGCTACGGTACTTACGTAATCATCGACCACGGCGACGGTTATTCAAGCCTTTATGCACATATGTCAGACCGTTATGTTTCTGTTGGAGCTACTGTAAATAAGGGCGATATGATAGGCAGAGTAGGCAACACCGGTAAATCGACGGGACCTCATCTTCATCTTGAAATCCGTTACTACGGCGAAAAGCTTGACCCGCTGAGATTCGTTTCAAAACCGTAAATCATTGTTTTTAAGAGGGGTAGAATTCTACCCCTCTGCTTGTATATAATACATAGTAGAAAATACCTCCGAGGGGGATTGTTATGAATAAAAAAATTCCGTTGGGTATAGCGCTTGCTTTTACCGTTTTTGCCTGTGTTGTTTCCTTTGCAATAAGTGCAGGAATAATGGAAAGGGCATATAACGGCGTGCTTGAGGGATTGCCTGAAAAGCTTGACAGATATGAAATAATTGATGAAATTGACGATGTAATAAATGCCAATTATTACGGCAAAAGCGACAGTGAAAATCTTGAGCAGGCAATGGCGCAGGGCTATGTCAGCTCACTGGGCGAGGAAGAAAACAGATATATGTCAGCTTCACGCTACAAGAATTATCTTTCAGACAGAAACGGTAATATTACGGGAATCGGCATAAAATATAAAAAGGCAAAAAACAGCCGTATTGAAATCACCTATGTTGACAGATATTCACCTGCTTACGAAGCGGGTCTGAGAAAGGGTGACCTTATTATAGGCTTCGACGGTATTATGCTTGACGCCGAAAATTATGCAGAAATGTCAGAAAAGCTTACAAGTGACAAGGTTTCGAGCCTTAACCTTATATATAAGCGCTCAGAAACAGAAAATACCGTCAATGTCAGAAAGGGATATGAAGCAAAGTCTGTAACAACGGATGTTTACGAAAATGTGGGCTATATTGAAATAACGGCATTCTATCCCTCCACTCCGTCTCAGGTAAAGGAAGCGGTTGACAGATATACCTCATCACAGCTTGCGGCAATTATTATTGACCTGCGAGATAACGGCAGCGATAATTATGACCTTGCTATGGAAACTCTTGACATTTTCCTTCCTATGACCGATTCGGGAAGAGCTGCAGCCTCGGTAACGGATAAAAACGGTAAGACCGTCAAAACCTATACTACAACAGCCGGTGAGGTAAATATACCCGTCGCGGTGCTTATTTCATCAGATACGAAGCAGGCAGCAGAGCTTTTTGCCTGCAATCTCAGGGATTTCGGTAAGGCACTTATTTTTGCTGAGTCAAAATCCGGCGGTTCAGCTCTTATGCAGGAAATATTTGAGCTTTCCCGCGGTGATGCGGTGCTTCTTACAACAGGTAAGGTTCTGCCTTATTCGGGCATAAGCTTTGACGGTGTCGGTCTTGAGCCTGACTATACCCTTGAAAAGCGCAATTCAGCAAACAGTATAAGCAAGGACAATCAGTTTTTGTATGCTTTTTCAGTAATGACAGAATAATTAAAAAAAAGGAGGAACAGCAGTGAAAAATGTAGAAGTAAGCGTTATTGTTGCAGTAAATAATGCAGAAAAAGAGCTTGAAGCAACTCTTTCCTCCATAAAGGCACAGACTCTTAAAAACATTGAGGTTATAATGCTTGATGCTGCCTCGGATGACGGTACTGCTGCCGTTATGAAGCAATTCCTTTCAGATAAGCGTTTTTCCTTTGTCCGGTGTGAAAGCACAAGCATTTCTCAGGCGAGAAACAAGGGTATAGCTCTTTCCGCAGGTAAGTATATAGCCTTTGGTGACAGCAACGTTATATTCTCAAAGGATGTGCTCGGAAGACTTTACGAGTGTGCTGAAAGGGAAAAGGCACAGCTGTGTATAGCGCCTATGACAAGCACCGATCAATACGGTGAGCACAAGTTTTCTTCATCGCGTCTGCTTTCAAAAAGAAAGAGGATAAGCAAATTTGACACGGATATCATCTGGAATCCTGCGGTTACGAACAAGCTGTTCCTCAGAAGCGCTGTTGAAGAAAACGGGTCAACCTTCAATTTTTTCGGCAAGGCCAGAGAGGTCGCTTTTACGGTACCCTTTGCACTTTCAAGCGAGGTTATAGCCTCCTGCAGCAAAGGTAATGTTACCTATGTAACACCCGTAATCAGCGACGGTGTGGCTCCGTTCCCTATAGAGAATTATATTGAAGGTTATAAATATGTGGTTGCCGAAACAGACAGAACCTTCGATAAGGCGGAGAGGGAAAGTACAACCGATTTTGAAAAAAAGGAGCTCAGAAAGCTGAGAACCTTTTACAAGGACCAGGTTTTAAGCAAAGAGATAACCGTTCTGCTTTACAGCTATTACAGACATTTCTGGTCTGTTGATGACGGTGATATAAAAAAGTATGCAGATATAATAATGCAGCTTATCAGTAGTCTTTCTCCCGTTGGAAGGGGAGAGCTTCTTAAGAAAAACAAGGATATTTTCTATGACGGCAGACTTATTTCTTCAAAGAGTGAAATGGCAGAAACTCCAAAGGTGAGCATTGTTATTTCAAGGGACGAAAAAACAGCTGCTCTTCAGAATGAAAGGCTTGAAATTCATCTGTCATCACTTTACAGCCAGACTATGCCGTGCTTTGAGGTATTTGCCGACAGCAGGCTGAGGGATATTATTAGCGATAAGTGGAAAAAGAAAGAAAATCTGCATTTCATTGACTGCGAAAGCTACAGCGAATGTAATAACAAGGCTCTCAGAGAATGCAGAACGGACTACATTATGTTCCAGAACGGACTTACAAGGCTGAATCCTAAGTTTGTTATGAGGAGTTATCTGAGCCTTGCAGGTAAGGATAAGTACGGCTTTTCAGCCTCACCTATTGCATGCTTTGACGGTAAAAAAGTGACGGAATATTCTTATGCCGCACTTTGCTATCACGGTGATGCAGAGAGCACAAGGGTAAGCGGTGATAGTTTTATATTTGCTCTTGACCTGTTTTTTGCAAACAAGCTTTTCAGAGCAGATCACCTTAAAGGTATACACTTCAGCTTTTCCGAAAGTCCGATAATTGATATGTATAAGCTTTATAGCCACTCAAGGTTTAAGAAGCTGAGAAATACGGGTGTTTATCTGCCCTTTAGAGAGCAGCTGGTTATTGAATATTTTCTTACCGAAAAGAAAAATATGCCTGCCGGAGCACTTGCTTTATATAAAAACTATAAAAAGCTTATTTTCAGAAGCATAAAGCTCAAAGAAAAAAAAGAAAAGCTCAAGAGCTTTTTTTCAAAAATAATTATGCTGATTATAAACCTTCTAAGCAGCTTTCTTACGGTATATTACAGCGGGAAAAAGCTTGAAAACCGTGTGTTTTTCTACAGCACTCTTGAAAAGGGTCGCTTTTCGGGTAATCTTGATGCGGTTTACAACTCCTGTGATTATCCTAAGGTTATTTTCAGAAAAGCACAGCCTCACAGCTATTCCGATGTAGCAAAAATCAGAAAGTATCTTCTTACAAGCAAGGTGATAGTTACAGACTGTGAGATGGAGTATCTCAGAGCAGTACGACTCAGAAAAGACCAGAGAGTCATTCAGCTGTGGCACAAAAGCGGTGCCTTCCGCCGTTTCGGTCTTGACAGGCATTCCAACATTAACCTGCTTAGTGAATATAAAAACCATTCTCAGTACAGTGCAGTAGCGGTAACTAGCGAATATGTGCGGCAGTTTTATGCCCATGCATTCGGTATAGAGCTTGAAACGGTCAGAGCCGTCGGAGCGGCAAGCAGCGATGCAATGCTTGAAAAGGGATATGCTCAGGTAAATGCCGAAATAATCAGAAACAAGCACCCGCTTCTTAAAAACAGAAGGGTTTACGTTTATTTTCCCACCTATAGGGAAAGTGAGGGCGAGCTGAGCGACCTTGACCCGAAAATAGACTGGGCAAAGCTTAACAGAGAGCTTGACGATGACGAAATATTTGTTGTTTCAAGACATCCGCTTACAGAAAAGGAGTTTTTCAAGGGAGCTTTTTATTCAAGGGTAAAGGACTATACAAGAGATCCGACCTCAGAGCTTCTCAGTGTTGCAGATGTTATTATAACCGATTATTCTTCAATTATTTTTGATGCGGTGCTGCTTAAAAAGCCTACAGTTTTTTATTGCTCAGATTTTGGTGAGTTTGAGCCGGATTTCTATCTTAATTACGAATCCGAGCTTCCCGGTGAAATAGTTAAGGATTCCGATTATCTTCTTGAAGCAGTAAGGCGAGCTCATGCCGACGGTGAATCTGAAATATCGGAAAATTTCAGAAGGAAATATATGGGCAGCTGTGACGGAAGAAGTACGGCAAGGATAATTGAACTTATAAGAAGCTATATAGAAAACAGAGAATAAAAGCATAACAATAAAAAAAAATCGCCTCTTTTTTCCGCAAATAATTTTGCATACAGTGAGCAAATTATTTTTGCACGGACTTTAAGGAGGCGGATTTTTTATGCTGAAAATTGTAAACACAGTAAGATGTTTACTGCTTGCTGTTACAGTTGTTTTTTTATCGGTGCTGCTTTACAGTTTTTACACCATACCTGACGAAATATATACCCTTCAGGATGAAGATTCGGGGGTGCACGACATTTATACTCTCACCTACGACACGGCTGATGCAACCGGAATGCGAAGCTTCTCAACGGGAAGCTATAAGGTTAAGGTAAGTCTTTTCAATATGCCGATAAAGGATTCTGTGCTAACGGTGGGTGAAAGAAAATACGTGGCAATTTCGGGTGACATCATCGGGCTGCGGCTTTTTACAGAGGGCGTGCTGATTGTTGACATTGATACGATACAGTGCGATACGGGAACTTTTTGCCCGGGTGAAAGCGCGGGCCTTTGCAAAGGAGACATAATATACAGCATTGACGGTGAGAAGGTGCTGAGTAGTCAGAGTGTAAACAACAAGATAAAATACAGCGGCGGCAGAAGTCTTGAAATAGAATACATCCGTAACGGCAAGCATTATATAACTTCCCTCACTCCGGTGCTGAGCAATTACGACAGTAGCTATAAGGGCGGATTATGGATAAGAGACAGTGCGGCCGGTATAGGTACGGTAAGCTTTTTTGATGTGAAAACAGGAATGTTTGCGGCACTCGGCCACGCGGTATGTGATGTAGATACGGGTGACATACTTCCTCTTATGGGAGGCGATGCGGTTTCGGCAAAAATAGTGGGCTGTAACAAAGGCGTAAGCGGAAAAGCAGGGGAGCTTTGCGGTATGTTTGAAAAAAACTCGGTTGGTGTGCTTCTTTCTAACGGAGAAACCGGAGTAATAGGTGTTTTTGATGAGTGGGATAAAAATGCTGAGCTTTTTCCTGTTGCTTCACCCTCAGAGGTACACAAGGGCAAGGCAGAGATAGTTTCAACCGTTGACGATGAGGGGAAGAAATATTACGATATAGAAATACAGAAAATTACTGCCGATGCATCGGATAATAAAAATATGGTGATAAAGGTGACTGACGATGAGCTGATTGCCAAAACGGGAGGTATTGTGCAGGGAATGAGCGGAAGCCCGATCATTCAGGACGGAAAGCTTGTAGGTGTTGTTACCCACGTGCTTGTAAACGATCCTACTAAGGGTTACGGAATTTTTACGGAAAATATGACCTCACCGAAGGAAAGCTTTGCTTATACAGAAGAATCTGCGTGTGCGGCGTGAAATCAGGGAAGGTCGGATGACAGCGGGGGCGGCTCCCCGGAGAGCAGGCTGCTTTGGCAGCCTGCTCTTCTTCTGCGTAATGCCGGTCGCTTCGCACCGGCATTACGCAGAAGGCCCGAGCGAACCTTGGGTTCGCTCGGGCCGGGGAGCCGCCTGCTGTTTGCACAACGATGTTTATTTTACAATTGTAATGCCGCTTCTCTGTTCTCTGCCCGCAGGTGATATTTTCTCAGCCATAAGAGCATATTTATCGGTGCTTCTGCACTGAAGATCGTATATTTCTTTAGAAAAGCTGTCTTTAAAAGTTGCATCTGAATGTTTTGTAACAACGGGCAGGCGAGAGCTTTTTAAAAAAGAGAGTCCTTTTTCGTTTGCAGCGAGAACTCTCACGTATGGCGGAGTTCTTTTTTCAAAATCGGCGGGAATTTTAAGATAAAGCTTCATAATCTCACGCCGTATTCTTGAATGCGTGTAGTTTTTACTTTTGACCGCTGTATGAAGCTCTTCAAGGCTTATTGCTTCTTTTGCCGCATTGAAAATTCTGTCAGCAAGGCCCTTGCTGTCGGTTACATAAAGCGAGTATTCCTCCTTGGTCATTTCTCTGAGAGAGGAAAGTATGGCTCTTTCGGCGTATTCGGTACAGTGAAATTCTTCGTGACTCAGCATTTCCGCAGTGAAGTCGGGAATAAAGGCTGAAACATCGTATTTTCCCGCAAGAGCTCTTATTCTGCTTGCGGAAGCGAAGGTGCCGTTTGCCTTGTCACTGTCGTGGTCTGCTCCGATTCTTTTTATCGGAAGTATGTCGCAGTCGGGGGAGTAAATCTCAAGCTGTCTTATATACTCAACGGCAAGAGTGCTGTTGGGAAGGCTCATAAGCTCTTTGGCTTCTTCACCGTATATTTCTCCCGCTGCCCTTGAAAGTGCCGAGGGGTAGCTGAGCCCGTCTGACATAAGCGTTTTTATATTTGAGGCTACTTTTTCGTCATCCGAGGCTTTCGCGCAAAGGTATAAAAGCTCCTTATCATCGCTTTCACATCCGAAGGAAAGAAGCTCGATACCGAAGGCGGAAAGCAGACTTATACTGCCCCTTGCAAAGCTTTCGGCTGAGCCCAGTGCCCATGGCACGGGCAGATCTATTACAAGGTCGGCGCCGCCTCTGATTGCACACAAAGCTCTTTTATGCTTATCGATGAGAGCACATTCGCCTCTTTGAACGAAATTGCCGCTCATAACGCATATAATCCCGTCGGCACCCGCTTTACGGGTTTTATCTATCTGATATAAGTGACCGTTATGAAAAGGGTTGTATTCACAAACTATACCTGCAACCAAGGTGACACCTCCTTTAACAGCAGAATGCAGAAAATCCGCATAAAAAACGGATTTGTATTATTTACCGATTTCTCATAAAAAGTATATGAGGCTGTTGCTTAGCAACAGCCTCCAGTGTTAAATCAGCCTTCGATAGCTTCAACGGGGCAACCGTCTGCACATGCGCCGCAGTCGATGCAAGCATCAGCGTCGATAACGAACTTGCCGTCACCTTCTGAAATAGCACCAACGGGGCAACCGTCTGCACATGCACCGCAGGAGATGCAATCATCGTTAATTACAAATGCCATTTGTCTTGACCTCCTTTTTAATTGGTAAATTCATTGTAACATATAATTTTCAAATATCAATACCTAATTTGATTTTTTTTAATTTTTTACAGTATTTTCTATTCTTTTTTGTACTTTTTTATCAGTAAAATTATTCCTCAGCAATAAAAAATGCGTTTTCTCTTGTAAATTTCGGCTTTTTAATATATAATAAACAAGATTATGTTTGATTTATATGAGGTCTGCCTATGTTTTATAACGTCAGAGCTACGGACAGCTTCAAAAACTCAATATCAGTTGCGATAAAGGGCGGCAAGCTTTCACATGCAATCATTCTTGAGGGCAGTGACGATGAAGCGCGCTTTTCTGCCGCTATGGAAATTGCGGCGGCACTGATGTGCGAGGCTGAAAACAGGCCTTGCGGTGTTTGCTCACACTGTGTCAAATGTGAAAAGGGAATACACCCTGACCTTCATATAGTTGAAAAGGAAGCCGACAGCACAATGATAAAGGTTGATGCCGTCAGAAGGCTTAAGGCGAAGGCACTTCTTTTCCCCAACGAATCAAAAAAGAGCGTATTCATTATCCGTCAGGCAAATCTTATGAATCCTCAGGCACAGAACGCACTGCTGAAGATTTTTGAGGAGCCCGCAGCTCATCTTTGCTTTATTCTTACCTGCCCGTCAAAATCGGCATTTCTCGATACGATAATTTCAAGAGCAACGGTTTATTCACTGGGGGAGGAGACTATAGAAGAAAGTGAAAACGGTGACAATTCCGCTTCCCTTGCCGCAGAGCTTATTATGACTCTTGCAGGTGAAAACGAATTCGTTTTTCTAAAGAAAACGGCGGTTTTTATTAAGGATAAAAAGCTTTTTTCGCAGACTGTCTCTGCAATGATACCCGTTGTAAGAGATGCCCTCGTGCTTCAGAGCGGCGGCAGGGATATGCTTATATCTGATACTTCGGCGGCAAAAAAGCTTGCAGGCAGCTTCACACAGAAGAAGACCGCAGCACTTTTATCCTGCCTTCAGGATTTCTGCGATTCACTGCAGCTTTCACCTAATCATAATCTTGCAATAACAAGGCTTTGTTCCTTGCTTTATCAGATAAAATCTAACTGAATCTTCAATTTTTTTAAAGGGGTTTTTATATGGCAGAGGTTATTTCGGTACGCTTCAAGGAGGTCGGAAAAAACTATTATTTCGACCCGAAGGGCGCTAAATACAATAAAGATGACAAGGTAATAGTTGAAACTGCAAGAGGTCTTGAATGCGGCGAGGTTACAATAGGTAACCGTGAGCTTCCTGAAGAGGAGATTACCGCGCCGTTAAAGCCTGTACTCAGATTAGCTAACGGTGCTGATCTTAAAACCGTAGCAGAAAACAAAGAGAAGGAAAAGGCTGCCTTTGATGTCTGCCTTGAAAAAATAAAGCACCATAAGCTTGATATGAAGCTTGTTGATGTTGAATACACCTTTGACAGAAACAAGATTCTTTTTTACTTTACTGCTGACGGCAGGGTTGACTTCCGTGAGCTTGTGAAGGACCTTGCCGCTGTTTTCCGCACCAGAATAGAGCTTCGTCAGATAGGCGTAAGAGACGAGAGTAAAAAGGTCGGAGGACTCGGCATCTGCGGCAGACCCTTCTGCTGCAACACCTTCCTCGGAGATTTTCAGCCCGTTTCAATCAAAATGGCAAAGGAGCAGAGCCTTTCACTTTCGCCCGTCAAAATCAGCGGTACCTGCGGCAGGCTTATGTGTTGCCTCAAATATGAGCAGGAGGCTTATGAGCATCTGCTGAGAGTAACGCCGAAAAACGGAGCCATAGTTGAAACCAAGGAGGGCAAGGGTACCGTTGTCGATTTCAATCTTCTTACGGGTATGCTTAAGGTTTCCCTTGAAAAGAGACCCGATGCAGCACCGATTTCCGTGAGCAGAAAAGAGGTCAACGTGCTCAAGGATTCCCGTATAACCGTTGACAAGAAGGAGCTTGAGGCTCTCAAGGGCATTGAATAAAAGCAAGGGTTGAATAAGAATTCTTAAAAACACCTGAAGGGCGTTTGCCTGACTACTGACTACTGAAAAGGGGCTGTAATTTTACAGCCCCTTTGTTTCATATCGGCTCGCCGATGCAGAAATCGCCCTCTGCGTCGGTGATTTTTATTTTTATAAGCTTACCGCAAAGGCTTTCGCTGAGCTTTGCTTTAACAGGAGTATAGTTAGTGGTATATCCGTTTATGAAGCCGTTGCTGTCTGCGGTCTCGAAAAGAACCTCGACGGTTTTTCCCACCTGCTTTTTCAAAAACTCACGGCGTATTTTTTCCGTTCTTTCAATCATTATGCGGCTTCTTTCTTCCTTTACAGCCTTATCAATATGACCGGTAAGCTTTTCCGCATTAGTGCCCTTTCTTATTGAGTAGGGGAAAACGTGTACCTTTTCGAAGCCGATTTCTTCAGCAAAGGCAACACTTGAGAGAAAGTCCTCCTGTGTTTCTCCCGCAAAGCCCACCATAATATCCGTTGTAAGAGTGCAGTCGGGGAAGCTTTCACGAAGCTTTTTTGCAATGCGGCGATATTCCTCGGTGTCATAGTGTCTGTTCATACGCTTAAGGGTGCTGTCACAGCCGCTCTGCAGTGATATATGAAACTGCGGGCAGAGCTTTTTGCATTCTGCAAGCCCGGCTATTACCTCATCGGTAAGGTGGTCGGGCTCAAGAGAGCCGAGCCGTACTCTTAAAATGCCGTCAGTGCTGTCTGCGGCCTTTACCGCTTCGGGGAAGGTAACACCGATGTCACTGCCGTAGGAGGAAAGATTGATTCCTACGAGCACGACCTCCTTATATCCGTTCTCGGCAAGCGTGCGGATTTCTTCTTTTATTACCTCAAGAGGCTTTGAACGCACTCTGCCTCTTGCATAGGGGATGGCACAGTAGGAGCAGAATCGGTTGCAGCCGTCCTGAATTTTGACCGAGGCTCTTGTTCTTTCCTCAAAGCGGCTTATGGTCTGTACGCAGAAGGGGTCACCCTTCTTATGCTCACTTACACCGAAAATACGGCAGCCCGAGGTGAAAAACTCATCAAGGGCAGAAGAGAGCAGATGATTGCTCTTGTTTCCGAGCACTATATCAGCCTCGGTAAGCTCCCTTGCCTTTTCGGGATAAGCCTGTGGCACACAGCCGGTCAGCACCACCACCGAATCGGGATTATTCTTTTTGAAGCGGCGTACCGCCTGACGGGTTTTGCGGTCAGCCTCGTTGGTTACGGTGCAGGAATTGACAACTATAACGTCGGCTTTCTCCTCACCCGTACAAAGCTCATAACCCTTATTTAAAAGCTGCTCGGTCATAGCTTGACTTTCGTACTGATTTACCTTACAGCCGAGTGTATAAAATTTAACCTTCATCTGTTACTCCTTTATAATTGAAGTAGCACTATTATATAAAATAGGGGAGAAAAGGTCAAGAGTCATCTTCACTCAGAAGCCACATAACGTCAACTTTCAGCACTTCGGAAATTGCCTTTAACTCATAATCTGCAACAAAGCGTGTACCTGCTTCAATTCTACTGACGCTGTCACGTTCAATAATTACCCCTGCAAGCTGCAATCTTGCCGCAAGGTCACTTTGTGACAGGCGAAGCTTTTGCCTTGCCTGACGTACTCTGTCGCCGCAAAGGTTTTTCTTACCGTTATAGTCATATATTTTCATTGTAACAACAGCTCCTTTTTAGTTTCATATGTGCTAAAGTTCAGCAATTTTCTTGACATTAGCACAAAAAATGATTATAATGGTGTTAAAGATCAGCATTTTGCGATTTTTAATAAATTTTAGGAGCGTATATTTATGAAAGAGAAAAAAGATTTAAAGGAGTTTATAAGTACAAGTACGGGTAAATTTGTATTTATAGGTATATTCTATTTTATTTTTATTACTGTTTTTGCTGCCGTTTCTGCAATTAGCTTTAATTCCGATGCACCGTACATTATGTTTGTTTTTTGTGCACTTTTTGTTTACTTCGGTTGGAAAGCTTTAAACAGAATTACGCCGAGAATCTTTCTTATAATGCCCATTATCGGCTGGTTTTTTTATTTCACAATAAAATTTATTCTTGCTTATTTTGTGGGCGTAGCGATTGCGCCTTATAAGATTGCAAAAATGATAGCTGAAAAAATATGAAATTTTGGTCGGTGATTTAATGACGGGTGCAGATTTAAAAAAGGCGATATCAATTCTTTACGATATGGAACTTAACAACTATTGTGTTAATGAGTCTATAAAGACACTTGATTGGCGTATTGGTAATTTGGGATATGAAAAAGAAATAAAAAAACCTATTCTGGATAAAGAGTTTCTTGATTTAGAGATTATTAAAAATATTGCTATGATAGCAGGTGTATTAGGTATGGCTTTTGGTGTGTACGCCGCTTTTCAGATGGGATTAGGCGGTTTTACAGTTTTAGTTTTACCTCTTTGCATTGGTATCGGATTTGGTATGTTTGCCTTGTTTGGGGCTTTTATCGGATTGGTAGTTGATATTATCAGAACTATTCACAGGAATTCAGCTATAAAGAAGAGATATAAAGCAAAACTGAAGGCATACGAGCAAGAGATTATTGATGATGACAACAGAGTGAGCTTCGAGCTTGAGCAGAGAGAGATTCTGGTAGAAAAAAGAAATCTTCTTGCTGACAGACTTTATGAGTCGCAGAATATGCTTGCTGATTTTTATCGCCGTGCAGGAATTGATAACAAATTTCGCAATCTTGTTGCAATGGGTTATATGCATGAGTATATAAGTCTCGGTATCTCAAATAAGCTCGGCGGTGCAGATGGTTTATACTATCTTATTATGCAGGAGCTCCGTTGGGAACAGATGCAATGCACTCTTGACGAAATAAGCAGTAAGCTTGATATGATAATAGATAATCAACGTCAGGTTTATTCAGATCTTAAGCGTATGAATCGTGAGAGTATCGGAATGATCGACAAGCTTATTGACGGTATAAAAAACATTAACAGTAACGTGAATGATCTCAAGACAATAGAACAGTACAATGGCGCGAGAATAGCCAGAGAAATTGAATTCCAGAACTTTATGATGTACATAAGATAAAAAATAAGACGGTGCAAGGATTTGTTTCTTTGCACCTTTTTATTGTCTGCAACTCACTACTGACTGCTCATTATCTGTCTTAAATCGTAAAAACTCATCATATAAATAATATGAGGTGATAAAGTTGAAAAAAGTAATATCCTATATTTTATTGTTTACGCTGAGCATATCTCTGCTCGCTTTTACCGCTTCTGCCGAGGGTGAGGAAATTAACGTAAAGGCAAAGGCGGCAGTACTTATGGATGTATCAAGCGGCAAGGTGCTTTACGCGATGAATGAGCACGAAAGGCTTTATCCGGCATCTGTAACAAAAATTATGGCGATGCTTCTTTTTGCTGAGGCAATTGACAGCGGCAGAATGACCCTTGAGGAAACAGTAACCGCAAGCTCGGTGGCCGCAGGCAAGGGCGGCAGTCAGATATGGCTCAGAGAAGGGGAGCAGATGACCGTTGACGAGCTTCTCAGAGCCACCGCAATCGGCAGTGCCAACGATGCCTGCACCGCCTTGGGTGAGCACCTTGCGGGCAGTGAGGAGGGCTTTGTTAAAATGATGAACGACAGAGCGGCCGAGCTTGGAATGGAAAACACCCACTTTGATAACTGCTCCGGTCTCGATGACGATACGGACACCCACCTTACAACTGCCTACGATATAGCCGTTATGTCAAGGGAGCTTCTCGCTCACGAGTTTATACGCAACTACACAACGGTATGGATGGATACTCTTCGCGGCGGCGAAACAGAGCTTGTAAACACTAATAAGTTAGTACGCTTTTATAAGGGAACCACGGGACTCAAGACGGGTACTACGACCAAGGCGGGGCACTGCCTTTCTGCCTCAGCTGAAAGAGACGGTCTGCATCTCATTGCCGTTGTGCTCGGCGCAGAAAACAGTAACGACCGCTTTGAGGGCGCCAAGGCACTTTTTAATTACGGCTTTGCAAATTACGAGCGGGTTACCGTTGAGATACCTGCCGAGCTAATAACCGATGTGACCGTGCTCAGGGGTGTTGAAAGAAGCGTGAGTCCGCAGGTAAACGGCCTCGGGCAGATAACTCTGAAAACAGGGGAAAAGGCTGATATCGAAACAGTTGTTGAGCTTCCCGGGGATGTTGAGGCGCCCGTTGAAAAAAATCAGATTCTCGGCACGGTGAAGCTGAAAAAGGGCGATGAAACAATAAAAGAATATCCGCTTGTATGCGCACATGAGGTGAGAAAAATAACTTTTCTTGATGTAGTGGAAAGATTTTTCACCTGTCTTGTAAAAAATGACAAAGAATGAAGAGTTTATAGTTGACAAATCGGCAGAATTGTATTAAAATACACTAAAATAGCATTATTAAACCCAATCAGGAGAAAGACTATGTCAGTTAAAATCAAAACAAACTATGCAATGCCGTTCCTCAGTGAGGATGAGGTGTCATCCTTCCGGCAGAAAATAACTGATACACACAAGGCATTGCACGAAAAAACAGGCGCAGGCAACGATTTTACCGGCTGGGTAGATTTACCCGTTGATTATGATAAAGAGGAATTCGCAAGAATCAAGGCTGCTGCCGAAAAAATCAAGAAAAACAATGAAATTCTTATAGTAATCGGTATCGGCGGTTCATATCTCGGCGCGAGAGCTGTTATAGAGTTTATCAAGGGTCAGTGCTACAACGCAATGGCTGAAGATTGTGCAAAGATTTATTTCACCGGTAACAGCATTTCATCCTCATCCTTTTCAGAGATCCTTCATATCATCAAGGATAAGGACTTTGCAGTTAACGTTATTTCAAAGTCAGGCACAACCACTGAGCCTGCAATTGCATTCAGAATGCTGCGTGAGATTCTTATTGAAAGATACGGCAAGGAAGGTGCTGCAGACAGAATCTACGTCACAACCGACAAGGCAAGAGGCACTCTCAAGGCCTTTGCCGATAAGGAAGGCTATGAGACGTTTGTAGTTCCCGACGATGTTGGCGGCAGATATTCCGTGCTCACTGCAGTAGGTCTTCTTCCCATCGCTGCTGCAGGCATCGACATTGATGCTCTTATGCAGGGTGCCGCAGAAGCAAGAGAAAAGCTTATGCCTGCCTCTATTGAAGAAAACGACTGCTACAAATACGTTGCGGTAAGAAACGCTCTTTACAAAAAAGGACTTAAGAGTGAGATGTTCGTAAGCTACGAGCCCTGCTTCACAATGATGAACGAATGGCTCAAGCAGCTTTTCGGTGAAAGTGAGGGCAAGGAAAACAAGGGCCTTTTCCCCACCTCGGCAATTTTCTCAACAGACCTTCACTCTCTCGGTCAGTATATCCAGCAGGGCGAAAGAATTCTCTTTGAGACAGTTGTAACCTTCAATAAGCCCAGAACAGAGATTTATCTCAAGCAGGATGCTGAAAATGTTGACGGCCTCAATTTCCTTGCAGGCAGATCAATGGCGTTTGTCAACGAAAAGGCATTTCAGGGCACGGTGCTCGCTCACAACGACGGCGGTGTACCCAATATCATTATTGAAAATGAGGATATGACAGAAAAGACACTCGGTTATCTCATTTATTTCTTCGAAAAGGCCTGTGCGGTTTCAGGCTACGTTTTAGGTATCAATCCCTTTGATCAGCCCGGTGTTGAGAGCTATAAATGCAATATGTTTGCACTTTTAGGCAAACCCGGCTATGAAAAAGAGAAAGAAGCACTTGAACAAAGATTAAATAAGTGATATAATAAATGTAATTGAAGCCGGATCGCTGAAATAACGGTCGGGTCAATAAATAAAAGGAGGAAATTAAAATGATTTCTATTATCTTAGGACACAAAGGTGCAGGAAAAACAAAGCGCTTGATTTCTTGCGTAAACGAGGCTGTTGAAAATTCAAAGGGCAACGTTGTTTGCGTAGAAAAAGAAACCAAGTTAACATATGACGTGAACTACCGTGCAAGACTTGTTGCAACAGACGAATTCTCAGTTAAGGGCTATGCCGCATTCTACGGCTTCCTTGCAGGTCTTTGCGCAGGCAACCACGATATTACAGATGTTCTCGTTGACGCTACTCTTCGTATCGGCGGCAGAAACTATGACGAGCTTGCAGCTTTCCTTGAGGAAATCTATGAGCTTGCATCAGTTAACGAAAAGAACTTTGTATTCACAATCTCCGCAGATAAGGAAGAGCTTCCCGCTTCTATCTTCAATTTCTGCACAGTTCTTTAATCAATTTTACAGCTTAGCATATCGGGTACTCTTTACAGGGTATCCGATAGTTTTTTTCTTGACAATGAACATCTGTGCTGTTAAAATTAACTAAAGATAAAAAAGGCGGTGTTATTGTGAAAAAAAGCATATCCGTTATAGGCCTCGGAAACAGAGGCACAGAATATATGGGCTTTATTAAAGCTATGCACGGCAGAAAGGCATATATCCACTCGCTGTGTGATATAAGCCGTCAGGCACTCGATGATTTTGCTCCACAGTTTGATGTGCCCGAATACAGACGGTATCTTTCAACCGATGACTTCTTTTCAAGGGGCGTGGTAAGCGATGCTCTTATTATAGCAACTCAGGATGCGAGCCACTATGAGATAACAAAGAAAGCTCTTGAAACGGGATATAAATACATCCTTCTCGAAAAGCCTGTAAGCGGATTTGAAGAGGAATACAAAGAGCTCTATACTCTTGCAAAGGAAAAGAAGGCTATTCTCATTGTTTGCCACGTGCTCAGATATTCCAATTATTACAGTAAAATAAAGAAAATAATTGAAAGCGGCAAAATAGGTGACATCGTTTCAATCAACCACACGGAAAACGTCGGTTATTTCCACTTTGCTCACAGCTTTGTAAGAGGTAACTGGAGAGACGAATTCACTTCTACTCCGTCTATTCTTGCTAAGTGCTGTCACGACCTTGACCTTATAAGCTGGTTTGTTGACAGTCCTTGCATTTCGGTCAGCTCAACAGGTGAGATCCATCATTTTAAAAAAGAAAATGCTCCGGCAGGTGCTACACCGTACTGTATGAGTGGCTGCAAGGCGAAAAAGAGCTGTCCCTACGATGCCGAATCTCTTTACATCACCGACCCGTTTTATAAGGCAAAGTTCATAAAATATATGGGTCGTACTCTTACGGGTAAGCTGAAAAACAGTAAGGCAGATATTGTCAATTCAGTTAAAACAGGCGACTACGGCAGGTGCGTGTATATGTGTGACAATAACGTCTGTGACCATCAGTTTGTAACAATGAAGTTTGCAAACGGTGCAGTTGCAAATCTTGAGATGACCGCATTTTCCGATAAGATGTTCCGTAAGAGCCATATTGTAGGCACAAAGGGCGAGCTTATAGGCTACGGTGCAAAGCTTGAAATGAGAATATTCGGCGGTGAGCATCACTCGGTATTCACGGGCAGTCCCGGCTTTACCGGTCACGTTGAGGGTGATATAAGGCTTATATCAAACTTTGTAAAAATTATCTGCGGTGAAAAGAAAGACCTTAAGGATGTAACTACAATTGAAGCTACCGTAGCAAGCCACGATATGGCTTTAGCGGCAGAAAAATCAAGAAAAAGCGGCGGTGCTGTTGTAACACTCAACAGTGAAACGGCAGAAGTAAAATAAAGGAAAGTGAAACAAATGGATTATCAATATGAAAAGCAGGCAATAGCCGAAGGCTTCAATACAGTCTGCGGTATCGACGAGGCGGGCAGAGGACCCCTTTGCGGCCCCGTATGTGCGGCGGCGGTTGTGTTGCCTGTTGACTGTGAAATAGAAGGAATAAACGACTCGAAAAAGCTCAGTGAGAAAAAGCGTGAGGCGATTTTTGAGGTTATAAAAGAAAAAGCGGTGGCATATTCTGTGTGTATGGTCGATGCAAAGACTATTGACGAAATAAACATCCTTCAGGCAACCTTTAAGGCGATGAGAGGAGCCTATGAGGGACTCGGCGTAAAGTGTGATATTGCTCTTATCGACGGCAATCAGAAACCGGGACTTCCTTGCGAGGAAAGAACCCTTGTAAAGGGTGATGCCAAGAGCATATCCGTTGCCGCGGCATCAATTCTTGCCAAGGTTTCAAGAGACAGATATATGGCCGAGGCTGACAAAAAATATCCCGAATATCAGTTTGCAAAGCACAAGGGCTACGGAACAAAGCTTCACTATGAAATGATAGCCGAGCACGGCATCTGTGAGGAACACCGCCGTACCTTTCTTAAAAAGATACTCGGTGAATGATATGGCAACGCAAAAGCGTATGACAGGTGATCTCGGCGAAGACTTTGCTGAGAATTACTTTAAAAAGCAGGGCTTCACCACTCATCGTAACTATCACAGCCGTTACGGTGAAATTGACCTTATTGCACAGAATGATGAATATATACTTTTCGTTGAGGTAAAAACCCGTAAGGCAGGTACAATGGTATCTCCTGTTGAAGCGGTGGATTACAGGAAACAGCAGAAAATCATTCTCACCGCTCAGAATTATCTTATGAAAAGCGGCAACGAAAAGCAGCCTCGCTTCGACATTTTCGAGGTCTGGCAGAATGAGGGCAGAATATATAAATTCAATCACATAGTCTCCGCCTTCGATTTTATAGAATGACAAGCTCCTGTTCCCCGGTCCCGAATCACTAATCCTTCCACCTTTCTTTTAAAAACAACTTTACTTTTTAAGTTTACTGTGTTAAAATATATCGATTATAAAAATCTCTGTTTGGAGGTAAAAATATGCTTTATACAAGTACAAGAGATAAGAACGTAAAGGTTTCATCAGCCGAGGCTATTGCCCAGGGTATTTCAAAGGACGGCGGTCTGTTCGTACCTACCGAGATTCCCGCAATTTCAAAGGAGTTTATCGACTCCCTTGTTCCTCTGAGCTATATTGAAAGAGCAAAGAAAATTCTCGCTCTTTATCTTACAGATTACACCGCAGAAGAGCTTGATATGTGCGTAAGCGGTGCTTATGCCGAGGGCAAGTTTTCAAGCGAAAAGGTTTCTCCCATAAAGAGAACCGCTGACGGCAAAAACATACTCGAATTATGGCGCGGCCCCACCTGCGCATTCAAGGATATGGCTCTCCAGCTTCTTCCTTATCTTCTTACAACTGCGGCTAAAAAGACCGTTGCCGATAAAACCATCGTTATTCTCGTTGCAACATCGGGTGATACAGGTAAGGCTGCTCTTGAAGGCTTCAAGGACGTACCCGGCACAAAGATTATGGTTTTCTATCCCAACGACGGTGTTAGCCCCATGCAGAAGCTTCAGATGACAACCCAGGCAGGCGAAAACGTTGCGGTTTGTGCAATCAACGGCAACTTTGACGACGCACAGAACGGCGTCAAGGCTATTTTCACCGATAAGCAAGTAGCCGCAAAGCTCGACGAAAAGGGTATGATGTTCTCATCGGCAAACTCAATCAACTGGGGCAGACTCGTGCCTCAGATTGTATATTACATTTCCGCTTACTGTGACCTTATTGAAAACGGTACAATCAAAAACGGCGAAGAAATGAATGTTGTTGTTCCCACGGGTAACTTCGGTAACATCCTTGCCGCATATTATGCAAAGAAAATGGGCGTTCCCACAGGTAAGCTTATCTGTGCTTCAAACGCCAATAACGTACTCACCGATTTCCTCAAAACCGGTGTTTACGACAGAAACAGAAGCTTTTACACAACAACCTCGCCCTCAATGGATATCCTTATTTCCTCAAACCTTGAAAGACTTCTCTTCCATCTTGCAGACGAAAACGATGCTACAATCCGCGAGTGGATGGGTCAGCTTTCAAAGGACGGCAAATACGAAATCTGCGACGGCGTGAAGGCTAAGATTGCAGAGCTTTTCGACGCAGGCTGCTGTGACGATGAAGGCACTGCCGCTACTATCAAGGAATACTTTGACAAGGGTTATCTTTGCGATACACATACCGCAGTTGCCGTTAAGGTTTACGACGAGTATGTTGAAGCAACGGGCGATAAGAGAGAAACCGTTATCGCTTCAACGGCTAACCCCTATAAATTCTCCGCTGCCGTACTTAAGGCAGTCAAGGGTGAAATTCCCGCAGATGCAGACGAGTTTGAGCAGGTTGACCTTCTTAAAGAGGCAACGGGCGAGGAATGTCCCGCTCAGCTTGCAACTCTCAAGGGCAAGACTCCCAGATTTACCGATTGCTGCAACAAGGAAGATATGGTAAATATGGTTTACAATATGCTTGGCATATAAGGAGTGACGTCATTTGTCAATATATGCAATAGGCGACACCCACCTTTCCTTCAGTACCGACAAGCCTATGGATATTTTCGGCGGCTGGACGGATTACGTTTACCGCCTTGAAAAAAATTGGCGTGCCGTTGTAAAGGAAGAGGATACGGTAGTTATTCCCGGGGATATCTCATGGGCGATGAGTCTTGAGGGTGCCGAGGAGGATTTCCGTTTTCTTCACTCTTTGCCGGGCAGAAAAATCATCCTCAAGGGTAATCACGACTATTGGTGGACAACAAAAAAGAAGATGGATACTTACCTTGGGGAAAAGGGCTTCGACAGTATAGAGATTCTTCATAACAATGCCTTCAGGGTGGGTGATTTTACCATTTGCGGCTCAAGAGGCTGGTTTTACGATGCCCAGACGGGGCTTGACAAAAAGGTTATCGCAAGAGAAGCGGCAAGAATAGACCGCTCCATAGAAGAGGGCAAAAAGCTCGGCGGTGAGCTGATAGTGTTTCTTCATTATCCGCCTCTTTCTCAGGAGCAGAAGTGTGATGAGATTATGCAGGTGCTTATAAAGCACGGCATAAAAAGGTGTTATTACGGCCATCTTCACGGCGGCAGCTGTCTTTATGCGGTGCAGGAAAAGGTTGACGGAATAGATTTTTCCCTTGTTTCGGCGGATTTTCTTCAGTTTTGCCCCCGAATTCTTGAAAAATTTTAAAAAAACTATGGAAATTTTTATTTATTGTGGTATAATACACAGGTTAAAATGTATATTGGGTTTGTATGGGTTGGTAAACCGTGACCCAAGGATAGGAGTTCAGAAATGAGTTTAAAATCATCAAACAATGTTGAAACAAATGTTTACGCTCTTGAAATCGCTATTTCAGCAGAGGATTTCGATGCAGCTCAGAACAAGGCTTTCCTCAAGCAGAAGAATAAGATTCAGCTTCCCGGCTTCCGTAAGGGTAAGGTAACACGTAAGATGGCTGAAAACTTCTACGGTAAGGGCTGGCTCTATGAGGATGCTCTTGACCTTATCTACGCAGATGCAGTTACAGATGCAGCTAATGAAGCAGGTCTTGAGGTTGTAGGCACAAAGAGTGCAGACATCAAGGAAATCGGCGAAAACGGTGTAGAGCTTGTTGTTGAGCTTTTCGTTAAGCCCGAAATCGAAGTAACAGAATACAAAGAGCTTAAGGCCACAAAGAAAAAGGTTGAAGCAACAGAAGAAGAAATCAACGAAAGAATTGAACAGCTCAGAGAGAGAAATGCACGTCTCGTTTCAGTTGAAGACAGAGCCGCTAAAGACGGCGACATCACAGTTATAGACTTTGAAGGCTTTGTTGACGGCGTTACTTTTGCAGGCGGCAAGGGCGAAAACTACGAGCTTACACTCGGCTCAGGTCAGTTTATCCCCGGCTTTGAGGAGCAGGTTGTCGGCCATAATGTAGGTGAAGAATTCGACGTTAACGTTAAGTTCCCCACAGAATACACACCCGAGCTTGCAGATAAGGATGCAGTTTTCAAAATCAAGCTTCACGAAATCAAGGTTAAGGAGCTTCCCGAGCTTGATGACGACTTTGCTCAGGAGGCAGCAGACTGTGATACAGTAGCAGACCTCAAAAAGAGCATTGAAAAGGAAATCAAGGATCACAAGGAAGAAGAAAACGGCAGAGAAATCGAAAGCCAGCTTCTCGAAAAGCTCAGCGAAAACGTAAAGGGCGAAATTCCCGAGTGTATGTTCGATACAGAAATCGACAACCAGATCAAGGATATCGATTACAGACTTTCAATGCAGGGTATGAGCTTCCAGACATATCTTCAGTATTCAGGTATGACAATTGAGGCATACAGAGAGAATATGAAGGAAAGTGCAGCAAAGAACGTTAAGGTTCGTCTTGCACTTGAAGCAATTGCAAAGGCTGAGGCACTTGAGGTTACAGACGAGGAGCTTGAGGCTGAATACGATAAGTTTGCAGAGCGCTATCAGATGGAAAAGGACAAGATTAAGGAGCTTGTTCCCGCTGAAGGCCTCAGACACGACCTTCTTAATGAAAAGGCAATTGCTTTTGTAAAGGATAATGCAAAGGTTACAACAGCAAGAAAGCCCAGAGCCAAGAAGGAAGAGGCAGACGCTGAATAATTTAAGGTTAATTTAACCAATAATAGCTACAATAGGGTGGAACTGTAAAATTTGCAGTTCCTCTCTTGGCATTATTATAATTTTTTTTAAGGAGGCAAAACTATGCCATTAGTACCTTACGTAGTAGAACAGACAAACCGCGGCGAACGCCAGTTCGATATTTATTCAAGACTTCTCAACGACAGAATCATCGTGCTTTCCGACGAGGTTAACGATACAACAGCATCACTTGTTGTTGCACAGCTTCTTTTCCTTGAAAGTCAGGACAGTGAAAAGGATATCAGCTTTTACATCAACAGCCCCGGCGGCTCAGTAACTGCAGGTATGGCTATTTACGATACGATGCAGTATATCAAGTGCGACGTTTCAACAATCTGTATGGGTCTTGCCGCAAGTATGGGCGCATTCCTGCTTTCTTCAGGTGCAAAGGGCAAGAGATATGCTCTTCCCAACAGTGAGATTATGATTCATCAGCCCTCAGGCGGTGCAAAGGGTCAGGCAACAGATATCAAAATAGTTGCTGACCACATACTCAGAACCAAGGCAAAGCTCAACAAAATTCTTGCCGAGAATACAGGCAAGGATATTGAAACCATTGCTCAAGACACAGAGCGTGACAATTTTATGACCGCTCAGGAGGCTCTTGAGTACGGTCTTGTTGACAAGGTGCTCGACAAAAGAGACTAATATTTCCTTTCATTAAGGAAAAGACATAAAGGGGTTTGGTATATGGCACGTGACGGTGACATCAAAGAAAAAACCGTGAGATGTTCTTTCTGCAAAAAGACTCAGACTGAGGTAAAAACTCTTATTGCGGGTCCCGGAGTATATATCTGCGACGAATGTATAGAGTTCTGCCGCAATATAATTGATGACGAAGTGCAGGAAAACAAAAAGGAAAAAAACGAAGAGCTTACTGCTTTAAAGAAGCCGCACGAAATAAAGGCGCTTCTTGACGAATACGTAATCGGACAGGAAGAGGCTAAAATGGCTCTGAGCGTAGGCGTTTATAACCACTACAAGAGAATATATATGGGCTC
Organism: Clostridia bacterium; assembly: GCA_017517865.1. Lineage (GTDB taxonomy): Bacteria > Bacillota > Clostridia > Oscillospirales > Acutalibacteraceae > UBA6857. Next base: position 61,753 of record JAFWYB010000068.1, read on the forward strand.
TGACAGTGATGTTGAAATCACCAAGAGTAACATTCTTATGCTCGGTCCTACGGGTGTAGGTAAAACTATGCTCGCTCAGACTCTTGCAAAAATTCTCGATGTACCCTTTGCAATAGCTGATGCTACAACTCTTACCGAGGCGGGCTATGTCGGTGAAGATGTTGAAAATATTCTTCTCAGGCTTATTCAGGCAGCGGATTTTGACGTTGAAAAGGCTGAAAGAGGTATTATCTACGTTGATGAAATAGACAAGATAGGCAGAAAGGGCGAGAGCACCTCAATCACCCGTGATGTAAGCGGTGAGGGTGTTCAGCAGGCACTTCTCAAGATTCTTGAAGGCACAGTTTCCAACGTGCCTCCCCAGGGCGGCAGAAAGCATCCCCAGCAGGAGTTTATACAGATTGATACCACAAACATACTTTTTATCTGTGCAGGCTCATTTGAGGGTATTGAAAGAATTGTTGAAAAGAGAATGGGTAACTCGGGCCTCGGCTTCGGTGCCAAGATAAAAAGCAAGCAGGAAATTGAGGAAAGCAAGATAATGCATAAGGTCATTCACCACGACCTTGTGAAGTTCGGTCTTATTCCCGAGCTTGTGGGCCGTCTTCCCGTAATTACCGCTCTTGATGACCTTGACGAAGCGTCACTTATAAGAATTATGTCTGAGCCTAAAAATGCTCTTATCAAGCAGTATCAGTACATTTTCTCCCTTGACGGCATCGAGCTTGAGTTTACCGACGAGGCACTCAAGGCAATTGCAGAGAAAACACTCAAGGCAAAAACAGGTGCCCGAGGACTTCGTTCTATTATGGAAAAGCTTCTTGTGAAATATATGTACGATCTTCCTTCGGCAGGATACGAGGGCAGGCTTACAATAACCAAAGAGGCAGTTAATGAGGAGGCTGATGCTCTCTTCGAGGCAGGTAACCTTATTTCCGATAAAAGAGCCGACAAACACGGCAAAAATTCCGCTCAGGCTATTGACTTTTAATTTATTGTTGTGATAAAATACCATAGTATAAAATTATCGGAGGTTTAACAGATGACTACTCTTCAGTATGTATTATCAATTTTAACTATTATAGTATCTCTCACCATCATCGTTCTTGTTTCTCTTCAGGAAAGCAAGCAGAAGGGTCTTTCAGGCGCAATTGCAGGCGGTGCAGACACTTTCTTCGGCAAGAATAAGGGCAGAACTATGGAAGCAAAGCTTTCATTTGCCACAAAAATCTGCGGCACAATTTTCTTCATCCTTGCTCTTGTTTCAGCTCTTCTTTTCCTTTTCGGAATATAAGAGAAAACCGTAACAGAATTATCCTCGCTTCTCAGAAGTGAGGATTTTTTGTTTTTTTACGACATAATTTACCGTTTAAACGGCTTATAATGATATAGGTGATGTGCTGATGCAGGTTATTTATGCCGATGTGCTTGTGATAATAAATATATACATAACCTATATTATTCTTATGCTTACCTCAGCCTTCGGCGGCGTGAAAAGAAATGCGGGCAGACTCGCTGTTGCTTCGGTTCTTTCGGGGCTTTATTCTCTTATTATTCTTGTGCCCGATGTCAGCAATACCGTTATAAGCATAACCAGAATGTTTTTTTCTTTTTTTATGCTTTTTATAGCCTTCGGCAGGGTCAGCCGCAAAAGCTTCTTGCGTCTTGCGGCGGCATTTTTTGCGGTTAATTTTGCTTTTGCGGGCGTTATGCTTGCCCTTTGGCTTTTTGTTTCTCCCGAAGGGATGTATTATAACAGCTCTGTAGTCTATTTTGATATAGACACGGGTACGCTGATAATTCTTACTGTTGTGTGCTATTTTGCTTTGTCGCTTATCAGCCGCTTTATACAGAAAAGGGTACCGCGAGACAGCGTTTACGACTGTGTGATATATGCGGCAGACAGACAGTTTCACTGTCACTGCTTTCTTGATACGGGTAACAGCCTTAAGGATTGCTATACCGGAAGCAGTGTAATTATAATAAATAAAGATATTCTGAGGTCTGTAACAGGCGATAACCCGCTTGAAAGCAGGCTGAAAATAAGGCTGATACCTCACTGTACCGTTTCGGGTGAGGGTATGCTATACGCTTTTACAAGTGAGAAAGCAGAAATAAAAGGACTGACAAAAAGCTGCACGGTAAAAAATGTAACGGTAGCACTTACTGAGGAAAAAATCCGCGGGGGAGGCTTTGACGGTATTCTCCCTTGGGATATATTTGAAAATACCACCGATGAAAGGGAGAAGAACCATGCTTTTACTGATTAAGGAAAAACTCAGGAAACTGCTTTCACGCCTGAAAAATAAGACAGAGGTTTATTATATCAACGGAGCAGATAATCTTCCGCCGCCGCTGAGCAGGGAACAAGAGGATGAAATATTAGGTGAAATAGAAATGGGTAACCGAAAAAACACAGAGCTGCTGATAATACATAATCTGCGCCTTGTTGTTTATATTGCAAGAAAGTTTGAAAATACGGGTATCTGTGTAGAGGACCTTGTTTCGATAGGTACGATAGGACTTATAAAGGCGGTAAATACCTTTTGCCCGTCGAAGAAAATCAAGCTTGCAACCTACGCTTCGAGGTGTATTGAAAACGAAATACTTATGTATATGAGAAAGACCGCCAACAGAAAAAATGAGATGAGCTTTGACGAGCCGCTGAACGTTGACTGGGACGGCAACGAGCTTCTTCTGAGTGATGTGCTGGGCTCAGATAATGATGTAGTAAACAGAAATATTGAGTGCCTTGACGAAAAAAGGCAGCTTTTAAAAGTGGTAAGCGGTCTTGCAGAACGCGAAAAGAAGATAATGACTATGCGCTTCGGCCTTTTCGGCTCAAAGGAATATACCCAGAAGCAGGTTGCAGATATGCTGGGCATATCACAAAGCTACATTTCACGCCTGGAAAAACGTATACTTGAAAAGCTTAAAAAAGAGCTTATGCGTATGGAATGAGGTTGACAAGCGCAGACCGGTGGTATAAAATTATAGTTATGAATCTGGGCTCTGTCCCTGTTTTGTTAAAACAAAGGAGTTGTATAAATTATGTCTTTTGCAGCAGGCTTCGGAAAAACAAACGTAGATTTGCTTTTTGAAAATATGCCCCGACTTCCCGAAGAGGGCGAAGAAATATTCACTGACAGCTTTTCCCTCTGTCTCGGCGGCGGTGTACCCGGTACAATGGTTACTCTGGGCAGACTCGGCGTTGAATGCAAAACCGTAACAGAGCTTTCCGACGATATGTTTTCCGAATTTGCGCTTTCGGAATTCAGAAAGGCCGGCATTGAACCTGTAAACCTTTATAAGGGTGATAAAATTGCGGTAAATATAACCGCGGCGGCAATCACGCCTGCTGACCGTACCTTTGTATCCTACGGCAACAGCGAAAGCTCTGTAAGTGAAGAGGAGCTTTATAACGCTCTTAAGGGCGCAAAGCTTGCGGCTATGCACGAAAGCTATAACGATGTTTACCGAAAGCTTCGTCAAGAGGGTACAACAATAATTCTCGATACAGGCTTTGTTGAGGGTATGAGCCTTGAAAGCTATAAGCCGATGCTCGAAATTGCCCATTGGTTTTTACCCAACAGAAAGGAAGCAGTCATAATTACGGGTGAGGAAGACCCGAAAAAGGCCGCTCTGGTGCTTAAAAAGTATCTTGATACTCCCATAGTCAAGCTCGATAAGGATGGCTGTCTCATTCTTAAGGACGGTCAGTTTATATACGTAAAGAGCATTGATGAGTTTGTTCGTGTTGACTCGACGGGTGCAGGCGACGCCTTCTTTGCAGGCTTTGCCTACGGTCTTATGCATGATGAGCCCGTTGAAAAATGTGTGCTCTACGGCAACATCACAGGCGGTAAATGCGTAACTGCAGTCGGTTGCACAACTGCTTTCTTCAACGAAGAGGAGCTTCTTATTATGGCGGAAAAATATAAGGACAACATAGTTTATAACTACTGAGGTTTATTATGAAAAAAGCTGATTTTTCAGACTGGCTTATAGTTTCGGATATAGACGGTACGCTCATTGATAAGCAAAGAAAAATGCCGTCGGTCAATACTGAGGCTATCGACCGTTTTGTGCATACTCTCGGCGGAAATTTTACTCTTGCCTCTGCAAGAGGTGTAGAATCTCTCACGCCTCACTACAAAGCTCTGCCCGACGTAAAGACCCCTGCAATTGTGCTTAACGGTGCAGGTATTTATGATTTTTCCGCAGAAAAAATGCTATGGTTCAACCCGGTACCCGAAAGCGGCATAAATGCGGTAAAAAGAGCTATGAAAAAATACAGATTTCTTGAAATCGGCATATTTACGGATGATATGATTTATCTTGTAAGGCCCGGAATCTTATCTTCTGTTATGATGAAGCTTGATTCACTGTCACACATACGTGTGAAGAGTATTGATGCTGTACCCCGTGAAAATTGGGGCAAGATAATTTTTTTCTGTCCCGTGTGGCAGAAAAATAAAATACGGGGCTATGTTAAAGGCATCGCAGACGATAGCCTTGCTTTTATAGACACCACAGCATTTTCCTTTGATATGGTAAGCAGCACAACGAACAAGGGCAACGCAGTGCTTAAGCTTGCGGAGCTTCTCGGCATACCTGAGAAAAACATCGGTGCAATAGGAGATTACTATAATGACCTTGATATGCTGCGTGCTGTCAGCCATCCTGCCTGCTGTGCCAAAGCCCCCGAAGAGCTTCACAATATATGTGAGTTTCACGCCTGTCACTGCAATAAGGGTGCCGTTGCAGATTTTATTGCTTATATTGAAAATAAATATCAGACACAGTCTTGAAAAATGTATAATAAAGTGGTATTATTCAACTATAACACAAGGAGGTTGAAAACATGAAAAAAATATTATCGGTTTTACTTACAGTTGTTATGCTTCTCACTCTTGCAGTGCCGGCTTTTGCTGCCGGTGAGGGTGAAGAATACGACGGCAACCCCGTCATTATTGTAAGAGGTCTTTCTGTCGGTCTCAAATATGAGGACGGCACGTCTGCTCTCAACATCAATTCGGGCAAGATTTTGGGTGCACTTCTCGAATGTGTTATCACACGCTTTGCACTTAAGAACGAGGATGCTCTTTACGATACCTTTGCAGAGGTTGTAAATGATATTCTCACACCCTTTTCCTGCGACAGAGAGGGTAACTCCATCTATCCCGTAACAAACAAGCAGTATTATGAGGCTCTTTCAAATTACAAAAACTTCCCTTATTACAACGACACTGAGGGTGGTATAACGAGAGCTGCGGCAAAGAGATACGGTGCAGAAAATGTTTATTACTTTACCTATGATTACAGAAAGACTCCGGAAGCTCTCGCTCACGAACTCGAGGCGCTTATCGAAACAGCAAAGGCTGACCATAATGCAGAAAAGGTAAATATCATCTGCGCAAGTATGGGCTGTATAGTAACAAACGCTTATTTCTATTATTGCGACGGCTATAAGAGTGTTGGATCTGCTGTTTACCTTTCGGGTGCACACAACGGCCTTCTTATGTGCGGTGATGCTCTCAGCGGAAACATCAGCTTTGATAAGGATATCATCAAGGCTATGATAAAGGACTGGCTTGACGGCAACGTTTTTGTCAACATAATTCTTGAGCTTTTTGATTTTATCGGAGCCTTTGATTACTTTACCGATTATTTCAACAAGTGGGTTTCAGATTATTTTGACAAGGCAAATGACGATGTATTGCGTGACCGCCTGGGTACAATGGCAGGTATGTGGAGCTTTTGTCCCGACGAGTATTTTGACAGCGCCTATGAAAAGATTTTTGCAGGTCACGAGTCAGAGTACCCCGTATGTGAGGACATAAAGGAAATAGGTAATTTTAACAAGCAGACTGAAAATATCCTCGCCAAAGCCTATGAGGAGGGCGTAAACATTACCTTCGTTTCGCATTATAATACACCGGCTGCACCCGTTTATGACAGTGCTGTAATGAACAGTGACGGTGTTATTGAAACCGTATTCACCTCAAACTTTGCAACGGTTGCAGACTACGGAAAAACTCTTTCGGATGAATACATTGCGTCGGTTTCAGATAAGAAATACGTTTCAGCAGACAAGGTGATCGATGCATCAACAGCTCTTTACAAAGATTATACCTGGTTTGTAAAGAATGCGGAGCACGTTGCCTGCGATTACGGAACTGAAATGAACGACTTCGTGTTTATACTTCTTGAATATGACGGACAGCCCGATATCGGTTCCTTCCCTGAATATCCTCAGTTCCTTGTAGCTGACGAAGCACAGAATCTTGAAATACTCAAATAACCGTAAAAATACTCCTGCAGTTCATTGACGGACTGCAGGAGCTTTTTTGTTTTTTTATTTTAACTTTTTGATTATCCCGATGCTGATTCCTATAACAGCACCTGCGGCAGCGAGCTTTTTTGCTGTGCTGAAAGCCTGTTCAACAGAAGAGGGCGAGTGTGTGAATATAAACTCTTTTAAAGGTGAGTGAGGCTTATAGCTGCAAAGCTCTCCCATTGTTACGGTGTAGGTTTCAAAGCTTTTCACGTCATTTTCATTCAGAAGGAAAACTCTTACGCCTCTGTTTTTGCCGGGACCGTAGGTGTTGAAGCCTGCTCCCTGTGTATAACCGAGGGTAACGCCCTTGAGCTTGCGGCTGAAGGAATTTATGTGGTCGTGGCCGACGAACAGAGCAAAAATATCGTCGTGCTTTATTATTTCGTCAAACTCGCCGTTGTTTATTTCGGGGGAAGCGGGGTTTTCCCTCATAAATTCACCTTTTGCAGGGTTTTCGAGTATATAATATCCCTTTCTTGAGCGGAAGCCTTCAACGGAACCTCTTGTATAGAAGGGGACCTTTTTGATGACGTCGTAAAACTCCGGACAGGGTATATGCTGAAAAATCATAGCGGGGAGGAATCCGTTTTTTTCACGCGCTTTGCCGAGCCAGCTTATTCTTTCCTTGCTGAGGGGCTCGTAAGCTCCGTCGCTTCCCTTTTTACCCGTGTCTATAAGATAAAGAGCAAGCACATCCTCTGAGCGGTCACTGCTCTTTATTTTTACCGTGTAGGTACCCTCGTCAAAGCTGTCACCGTCAAGAGGTTTTACGCAGTTTTCATATTTCCTGTAAAATTCAAGCTGAGCACTTTTGCTTATCTTGCAGTCATCGTCGTGGTTGCCGAAGGTAAAGACGAAGGGGATGCTTCTCCTTACAAGGGGCTCAAGAAAGGCATCAATGCATTTTTCTGCCTTTTCTGCGGCATTTTCTCTGTAGCACGGAGAGTAGCCCTGAATCTGGTCGCCGGTGAAAACAACAAGATCGGGCTTTTCTCTTTCTACGGCAAGGTCAATAAGCTTAACCGTATCGGGATTGTGAGGCACATCCTCCTGAATATCGGCTATCTGCATTATTTTAAACTGTGAGTTTTTGAAATTAAGGGTCATAAAAACATCTCCTGAGAATAGTTGCCGTATAAGTATATATTATTTTTGCATTGAGGTCAACATATTCACGCACCGTTCTTCTCTCACATATAATAAAATATAATACTATAAAGGAGAGGAAGCGGATGCATTACACATATATAAAATTTGAAAATCAGACCTACGGCGAAAAGGCAGTCAGCGTTCTTTCGTCAAACGGCATAAAAGCAAGCCTTCGGCGTAATCCCAACCCTAACCACAAGCAGGGCTGTAACTTTGCTCTGTTTGTAAACGGCAATATCTGGGACGCCTATGATATAATCACCAGGAGCCATATTAAAAACTTAGGCGTAGAAAGCTACCGTGATAGGATATGATATATCTCGATAACGGAGCTACCACCTTTCCGAAGCCGCAGAGTGTGCTCAGGGCGGTCAATGAGGCTATGAGCCTTTACGGCGCCAATCCGGGCAGAGGCGGCCACGCTATGACAATGAAGGCAGGGAGAAGGGTTTATGAAACCCGTCAGGCGTTGGCTGATATGTTTTCCTGCGGAAGTGACAGGGTAGCTTTCTGCGATAACTGTACCTCGGCGCTGAACACTGCTATAAGAGGCTGCCTTAAAAAGGGCGATCATGTAATAATCTCCTCGCTTGAGCACAACTCCGTGCTGCGCCCCGTGCACGCTATGAAAAAAGAAGGGCTAATAACCTACGACGTGTTTTTTGTTGAGCCCTGCAGCAAGGAAAAAACACTTTCAAACCTGAAAGCGCTTATAAAGAAGAATACGACGGCGGTTATATGCACTGCCGTTTCAAATGTTTTCGGCACGGTGCTGCCGGTGGCTGAAATCGGCGCACTGCTTGAGGGCAGGGGAATTCTGTTTGTTGTTGACGGCGCTCAGGCGGCGGGTAGCCACAGACTGAATATGAGTGAAGATAAAATAGATATTCTCTGTCTGCCGGGTCATAAGGGCCTTATGGGGCCTATGGGTACGGGCTTGCTTCTTTTTAACGAAAGAGCAGAGCCGTTACCATTAAAATACGGCGGTACGGGAAGCGGCTCAATGAGCCCCGACCAGCCCGATTTTTACCCTGACCGGCTTGAAAGCGGCACGGTCAATCTGCCGGGTATAGCGGGTCTTGGCGCCGGAGTGAGCTTTATCAGGTCAAGAGGGCTTGAGGCAATATCTCAGAGCGAAAGTGAGCTTATTTCAGTTTTGAGGGAAGACCTTTCGGTAATAAAGGGAGCTGAGGTTTATTCCCTTATGCATTCTACGCCGCGGACGAATCTGCTTTCCTTTAATATAAAAGGGAAGCACAGTGAGCAGGTGGCAGAGCTTGCCGATAAAAGAGGAATCGCCCTTCGCGCAGGGTACCACTGCTCATATCTTGCACATAAAAGCTACGGCACGGAAAAAAACGGTACGGTAAGAGTCAGCGTAGGACCTTTTAATACAAAAAAAGACATTAAAAATTTAGCTTTTTATCTTAATAAAATTGCATTGTGCAAAAATATGTGATACAATATACTGTGGAAAATGATATTAAGTAAGAAAACACATACAAGAGATAAACTGCGGAGGAAAATATGTCAGATATATTTCAGAAAATGTGGGCTTTGGTAGGCTCGGTTGAATGGTACGACATTGTAGATATTATTTTGGTTGCCTTTGTTCTTTACTACTGCATCAAGCTTGTAAGACAGACAAGGGCTTTCCACCTTGTAAAAGGTATTGTGTTTATGGCAATAATATTTTTTATTGTTTCCGCACTTAATATGTCAGCCGCAAGCTATCTTTTCAGCCGCATATTTTCAGATATAGTTATCGTTCTTCTGCTTCTGTTCCAGCCTGAAATAAGGCAGATGGTTGAAAGCGTCGGCAGAGGCGACATTAAGCGCTATCTGAAATTCATATTCCGCTCGAAGGATGAAGCCAACGATGAGATACAGAACGCTATTTCAAACATCTCAAAGGCTGTTGCGAATATGAGCGAAAAAAGGGTTGGTGCCCTTATTGTTATTGAAGGCTCAGTGCTTATTGAAGATGTTATCGCTTCGGGTGCAAAGGTTGATTCGGCTGTAAGCACACCGATTATTGAAAATATCTTCTTCCCCAAGGCACCGCTTCACGACGGCGCTATGGTTATAAGAGATAACAGGGTACATTCGGCAGGCTGTATTCTGCCTCTTACACAGTCTGAGCTGAGCCTTGAGCTTGGAACAAGACACAGAGCGGCTGTGGGTATGAGTGAACACAGCGATGCTATGGTAATAGTCGTTTCGGAAGAAACGGGAAAGATATCGGTTGCGCAGAGCGGCGAGCTCGTGAGAAACGTAAGCCTTGGTGAGCTTCTTGCAAGCCTTACCGATTTCCTTATCGCGGACGATGAGGAAAAGACCCGCAACAAGATAATCCGCCGGAGGAAGAAGTAATGAAAAAGATGAAAAAGAGCCTTACCGAAAAGCTCATTTACAATGATAAGATTCTCATAGTCATTTCGGTGCTTCTGTCGATAACCCTCTGGGCAACGGTGAAAATCAATTACAGCAACGAAACTTCAAGAGTGATAAGCGATGTAAAGATTACACTCAATGCCGAAGGTGAAAACGAAGAGGGCTATAAATATTTTGTTGACGAGGCACAGCTTTATGCAGACGTTGAAATAGCAGGTAAGTCCTATAACATAAACTCAAACGCCATCAGCAAGGATGATATTGTCGTCACCGTATCGGACAGCTTTGCGGATACAGCAGGCAAAAAGTGGCTTACTCTCAGTGCAAAGCTCGTAAACGGTAAGGGCGGAAATTCGGCACAGATAGTATCTGTAACGCCTTCAACTATAGCAGTTTATTACGACAGAGAGATTACTGATACCTTCAACGTAGAGGCACAGCTGAGCAATTCCGCAGAAGACCTTGTCGATGAGGGATATATCGCAGGTGCTCCCGTTCCCTCTGTTAAAACCGTAGACATCACAGGTCCTGAGAGTATACTAAATCAGCTTGAGAAGGTTTTCCTTCAGGCTGAAATTCCCTCAGAGGACCTTCCGTTGACGAAAACAAAAACTATGACGGCAACCGTCAGATATCAGTTCGGCTCAACAGTGGACTTACAGTATATTTCCTGCCCCGAGTTTGAAAAAAATGTGCCTACGGTAACGGTATCCGTCAAGGAAAGGCGGGAAATACCTACGGCTGTGAAGTATATCAATCAGCCTGAGGCATATACACCGTCTGACGGAAATGTAACGATAAGTCCGGAAAAGGTTAATGTTATAAGCAACACCAACAGCACGGAAACCAAATATATAATTGAAACAATAGATTTCAGAGAGCTTTCAAATAAGGTGAATAAGTTTGTTTATACCGCCGAGGAAACACAGAGCTCAGACAAGCTTGCCGACGATATAAGCCTTTTTACCGTAACCATAGACTTTTCAGATATGAGCAGAAAGGTTGTTGCCGGCAACAGCAGCAACGTACTTTTCGTTAATTCAAAGGAAGATTTCGACTATAACGTGGACTTTTCCGGCGGCGGTCTTGATTCAATTATTCTTATCGGCCCGTCTTCTGCTCTTTCTCAGATAACCTATGAGGATATACAGATAGAAATAAACGTTGATTCTCTTGACCTTGCAAGAAGCGGAAGCCAGCAGATTGAGGTTTCAAATATTTCCATACAGAATGAAGCAGGTAAGGAATGCTGGGTTTACGGCTCATATACCGCAACGGTAACAGCAGTTCCCAAGGCTGAATAACGAAAGCTGTTATATATCAATAGAATAACAAAAAGCGTTGTGTCTTATGAACACAACGCTTTTAAATTTGCTTTTATCTGAAAAGCTCCATATTCTCAAGCAAAAGCTTTTTTCTCACTATAGTGTATGAAAGCTTTTCCTCAGCTCTTTTCTGAATTTCATCTGCGAGAAGAGAGGGGTTGACGTTTGTTGTGCTGCCCGCGGGGAGTATAACCGTGAGCTTGACTCTGTTTTCCAGAGAGCCGACCCTATAGCTCTTTATGAAATCAATAAGATTTATATCCTTCATAACCTTGTGCCTGCCCTTTTTGCCGAGCTTCTGGACAATCAGCTCATCAGCCGAGAGCATTTCTTCTATCAGAGCGAGAACGGAATCGGTTTTTCTTTCACAGTCAAAGAAAATGTCAAACTCGCCGTAGGTGATTTCCTTAGGGTCGTTGAAGGGGTTTTCAACGCTTACTATTTCAATTCCGGGTGGCATTGAGCCCTTGAGCATATTGAAAATGTCTTCGTTGGTGCTTTCTCCCTCAATTCTCATATCCATACTTTCGTAAAGGCTTTCCATACCCAGAGACAGGGGAAGGGCGAATGTTATATACGGGTGTGGGTTGAAGCCCTCTGTGTACCACAAGGGTATCTCGGCACGTCTTACGGCGCGTGTCATGGCACGCATAAGGTCAAGATGTGACACATAGCGGCTCATACCCATTTTCTTAAACCATACTCTGACGCATCGCATCACATTCACCTCCGTTGATCATATTGCTTCCGCAGCCCGCACACTTTATACGGCAGTGGGGTGTGGTTTCGTTTTCATATGCCTTTTTGCTTTCACTTATAAGGAACTGCTTTCTGATACCGTAATCAAGGTGGTCCCAGGGGAGAATCTCCTCATAGTCACGCTTTCTGCTCGTATAAAAGAGAGGATCTACGCCGCATTCCTCAAAGCTTTCAAGCCACGTTTCAAACAGGAAGCTGTCGTCCCATGAGTCGAACTTACAGCCCTTTTTCCATGCTGTTTCAATAACGTCACAGAGCTTTCTGTCACCTCTTGCCATAACACCCTCAAGAAAGCTGATATTTACCTTGTGGTAGCTGACGCTTATCTTCTTTGTCTTTACGCTTGAAAGCAGATGATTCTGTTTTTTTATAAGCTCGTCAATCGTGTCCTGAGCCTCCCACTGGAAGGGGGTAAAGGGCTTAGGAACAAAGGAAGCAACACTGATACTTACCTGAACACCCTTGCCCTTGGGCTTGTCGGGATTGTTATAAAACTCGTTTACAACCTTCTGAGCGAGCTCTGCGATGCCTGCAACGTCATCGTAGGTTTCTGTGGGAAGACCGAGCATAAAATAAAGCTTTACCGCGGTCCAGCCGCCTGAGAAGGATTTTCTTGCGGTTGAAAGCATTTCCTCCTCGGTGACGTTTTTATTTATGGCATCGCGCAATCTCTGTGTACCTGCTTCTGGCGCAAAGGTAAGACCGCTGCGGCGCACCCTACTCAGATATCCCATAAGCTTATCGGAAAAATTATCCACACGCAGAGAGGGGAGCGCTATATTTACCTTTTCCTTTTCAGTCCACTCAAGAAGCTTTTCCATAAGCTCCTCAAGGTGGGTGTAGTCACTTGTTGAAAGCGATGAAAGTGAGATTTCGTCGTAGCCCGTGCTGTGGCAGAGCTTCTGACACTGAGTGTTTATCGTATCCGCACTTTTTTCTCTTATGGGTCTGTAAATAAAGCCCGCCTGACAGAAGCGGCAACCTCTTATACAGCCGCGCAGAATTTCATGCACCACTCTGTCGTGCACAACCTCAACAAAGGGCACAATAAACTTTTCGGGATAGTGTACCTTATCAAGGTTTGCAACAACTCTTTTTGTTACCTTTACGGGTGCAGTCTCTTTGGGTGTGATTGCCTTTACGGTTCCGTCGTCATTGTAGCTGATATCATAAAGCGAGGGCACGTAAATACCCTTTATCTGAGCCGCTCTTTTAAGGAATTCTTTCTTGGTTGTGCCTTCCTTTTTGCAGGCTATAATGAGGTCGAAAAGCTCGTCTGATACCTCTTCACCGTCACCGAGAGAGAATATATCAAAGAAATCTGCCATAGGCTCGGGATTACATACACAGGGGCCTCCGCCGACAATTATGGGCGTGAGGTCAGGTCTGTCCTTTGCTCTGACAGGAATACCCGCAAGATCAAGCATATTGAGCACATTAGTGTAGCTGAGCTCATACTGCAAGGTAAAGCCGATGAGGTCAAAATCAGTTAAGGGGTCGCCGCTTTCAAGGGCATAGAGGGGGATGCCGTTCTCTCTCATAGCTTTTTCCATATCGTGCCAGGGAGCAAAAACTCTTTCGCACCATACGTCATTTCGCTCGTTTGCGGCTGAGTAAAGTATTTTTATACCAAGATGTGACATACCTATTTCGTAGCTGTCGGGAAAACAGAAGGCATATCTTAAATCTACCCCGTTTTTATCCTTGACAATACTGTTGAGCTCGCCGCCGGTATATTTACCCGGCTTTTGCACCAGAGGCAGTATTTTTTCAACTTCTTTACTTATCATCATTTACCGACCTTTCCTTTAAAAGTGATTAAAACAAGATATAAAGTAACAGCACCGAGGCTGATGTTTACCCTGACAAAAATGCTGAAAAACAGCCAGAAAGCAAGCAGAAGCACTGCAAAGACGTAAGAAACCGTGTCAATTATTTTTTCTGCCGCACAGTGGCTTGATCTGCCGAGAAGCAGATAATACAGTGCTCTTCCCGCATCCAGATATCTGTTAGGTAATGAGTTTACCGCCGCAACAATTATGTTTACGGGAACCGCAAGATAAACCGGTCTGAGCTTACAGACGGCATATACGGCCGCACAAATGCAGGCGGCGATAAGATTGAATATTATTCCGCCCATAGCAACTGTGGCTTCTTTTTTATATGAAAGCCGTGAGTGAGACGGTCTCGTTATGCTTATACCGAAGGCGGAAAGCTCAATATCCGCAGGTGCTTCACCGAAAAGCCTGAGGAAGAAGATATGCCCCGCCTCGTGAAAAAGACTTGCAAAAAGTGTGGTGAGCACAACGTTTTCATCACAGAAATAAAGCATAAGCGTAACCGTTGCCGCAAAGGAAAAGCGAAGCCTTATGCGCGTGTTACCTATTTCAGCAATCATCTTCAAGCACCCACAAGGGGTTAAGTCTTATATCGTCTCTTCTTACCTCAAAGTGTAAGTGAGGTCCCGTTGACTGCCCCGTTGAACCTACTTTTGCTACGGTTTCACCCTTGTTGATATTCATTCCTTCACTGACAAGGATTTCACTGCAGTGGCAGTAAAAGGTAACAAAGCCGTCGCTGTGGGTAAGAAAAACATATTTACCCGAGCGGCTGTCCTCACCGATTTTTGTGACTTTACCCTTGAGGGCTGCCCTTATGCTTGTGCCCTCACTTGCGGCAATGTCAATGCCTGTATGAAAGCTCCACTGACCGGTTATGGGATGAATACGGTAGCCGAAAAGAGAGGTATATCTGCCGTTTTCAACGGGCATAAGCAGGGTATCGGTTGTGACAAAGGGAGCAAAGCTTGTTTTTTCGGTGGCTTCATAAAGCTCAATATCTTCACCGCCTGCTCCGTAAAAATCCGCATCGGTAACGGTCTGATCTGATACCGCCGGGTCAAAGGAGGCGTCCTCAAAAAAAGACATAACCTTTTCGGCAGTCTGTGAAAGGCTTTCCTCCCGGGCGAGAAGGCTCATAAGTTTTTGCTTTGTCCGGTTGCCGAAGTCACCGCCGAAATTAAACAGCACCCAAAGCAAAAGGCTGATAATAAGGCAAAGCAAAAACTGTCCGATTATTACAAGGGTATAGTAATCGCTTTTCTTTTCTGAAGCAGTTTTTTTGTTTCTTTTTTCTGACATATAAATCACCTTATAATTTATATGAGAAAATAAAGACAAAAATACAAGCTTTATTATAACATATATATTGTCTTTGTCAAAGTTTTTTACGGCAATTTACTTTATTTGTTGACTTATCCCGCGACAAATGGTATTATTTACGGTAAAGATATAACAAAAAAACGGAGGTATTAAGATGTTTGACAATTTCAAAAATGACGGCTTTATGTATATGATTGTGCTTGCCGTTATTATATTCGTTTGTGCTCAGGCTCTTTTCTTTATGAGAAAGGCATGGGTAAGAGGTAAGGAATTGGGCATTTCAACCGATGCTCTTAAAAATGCCGTTACCTCAAGCGCATTCTTCTCTTTTGCACCCGCTATCGGTATTGCGATTACCGTTATTTCTCTTTCGGTTGCGCTCGGCTATGTGCTTCCCTGGATAAGACTTACTGTTATCGGTGCAATTCAGTATGAAACCACTGCGGCGATAGGTGCTTTGCAGGCGGCTACCGGTGACCCCAGTGCCAATATTGCAACCGCAGTTGAGGACCCGCAGATTTTCAGCGAAATAGTATGGGTTATGACTCTCGGCAGTATTCTTCCTCTTATTCTTATTCCTATCGTGCTTAAGAAAATCCAGAAGGGCGTTTCAGACGTTGCTTCTAAAAATTCAAAGTGGATGGACATTATGACAGCTGCCGCATTTATCGGTCTTATGGCTGCATTTATCGGTAAGGGTCTTATGGGTATGGGCTCAAAGACAGAGCCTAAAATCGGCGACGGTGCAGGTGTGCTTTCTCTTACTGCCCTTATTTTCTCAACAGGCTTTATGATTTTCTTTACACTTATCAATAAAAAGCTTAAGAAAAACTGGATAGATGCTCTTGCAATGCCCGTAAGTATGGCTCTTGCAATGGCAGTGGTGGTTCTTCTTAACAAATTTGCACCCTCAATCGCTCAGATTGAGTGGCGTTATTAAGAGAAAGGAGAGACGGCAATGAAAAAGACATATATGGATAAGGTCCACACATGGGGCAGAATCTGGTGTATAGCATCACTTTTGTTCTTCCTTTCAATTCCCGTTGCGGTAAGCCTTCATCTTGATATTACTCCCAGAATGGAAATAATCGGCAAGGGTCTTGCAGCTCTTCTCATATTCTTTATTACGGGTATAATTGAGGTCGTTGCATATTCACCTATGCTCGGTGCAGGCGGTACATACCTTTCCTTTGTATCGGGCAACATTATGAACCTTAAAATGCCCTGCGCCATCAATGCTATGGAAAATGCAAAGGTAAAGGCAAACACAGAAGAGGGCGAGGTTATCACAACAATTGCAATCAGCTCGTCAATTGTTGTTACAACTATTGTTATAGCAATCACGGTTGTTGCCTTTGCTCTTAACCCTTCATTCTCAGAGCTTATGGCAAGCGATACCTTTGCTCCCGCATTCCAGCAGGTTACCTACACGATCTTCGGCTCACTTGCCGCCGGTTATTTTGTAAAACACTGGAAGATTTCCATTTTCCCCATTGCTGCCGTAACACTTCTTCTTGTTTTCGTTGACCCCGGTATCGGCGTGCTTATCCCCGTAGGCGTTGTTCTTTCAATGCTCGGTGCACACGTGCTTTATAAGCTTAAAAAAGTATAAATAACAAACAGTCGTAACAGTTGTTGCGGCTGTTTTTTTATCGGCGGAACAGACGAATTTGCAATTTTTATAAAAGTATGATACAATATCTGTAATCGGAGAAAAAACACCTTGTTTTATGAGGAGAATTATATGAAGAAGGTAATGAAAAAAGGCCTTGCATTTTTGCTTGCGGCTGTCTGTTTTATGAGTGTTATATGCATAAGCGGACCCGAGGTAAAGGCGGCGGGCAGCTACGAAAAGGATATCTTTTATTTTCTCAAGCATTATATGGGTATGAATGATGCCTCCGCCTGCGGTGTAGTTGCCAATATTGAAAAAGAGTCAAGCTTCAGACCTGACCTTTACGGTGACAACGGCACAAGCTACGGTATATGTCAGTGGCATAACACCCGCTTTGATGCTCTTAAGAACTTCTGCAGTACAAACGGCTATGATTATAAAACAATCACGGGCCAGCTTTTCTATCTCAAGTATGAGCTTGAAAATTTCTATCCCAACACTCTCAGAGATATAAAGAGTGTTGAAAACACAGAGGAGGGTGCATATTACGCGGCATACTCATTCTGCTATAATTTTGAAAAGCCCGCCAACAGAGAGTATAAATCAGAGCAGAGAGGCGAGCTCGCAAAGGAATATTGGAAGAAATACGGCGTTATGTCGGGCATGACACCCCAGAAGCTCAACAGTGTAAACAAAAACAACGAGCTAACGAGTGCCGAAGACTTTACTCTTACCTGGAAGGCAGGCGAGGGCAAATACAACAGAAACCGACTTCACATCGTACCCCGCTATCCGTCCTCCGTGTCTTACGACTGGGGCAGGGAGCAGACAGTAATAACAAGCCTCAACACACTTAAATATACCGTAGGCAAGGGTGAGCTTTCAGAGGGTAAATATCTTGTGTGGGTTGAGCCCTGGCACACGGTAAAAAAGAAGGCGGGCGAAAGCAGTAACCCGGTTATTATCAGCGTTACGGATGAGCTTTTTTATGAGGTTGAGTCGGAAAACGACGCAGTCATATATGATGCATCGAAAGAAAAAACTGTTGATATTTACGGCTGGGCAGTAAATTCCGGCAGACACGTAACTGATGTTTACTACTCTCTTGACGGCGACGAAAATCCTTCCGAAAAAACTGTAAGAACAGATATCAGTTCAGACGAAAAATACGCCCCCTTCTGTAAGAACGATAAGATTGGATTTTCTGTGAGTCTTCCTCTTTCAGATTTATCTAACGGAAATCACAGCGTGATACTTACGGCAAAAAGTGAAAGTGTTACTGAAATTATAGGCGAAATGACATTTAAGGTTATCAACGGCCATGACCACAGCTTCAAAAAATACAAATCCAACGGTGATGCCACCTACCTTTCAGACGGTACAAAAACCTCCAAGTGCGAATTATGTAACACAAAAAAGACCGTTACCGATAAGGGAACAAAGCTTCTTTTAGGCGTCAGTGAGGAATTTACCGCCAAGGGAAAGGATAACTGTGTAAGCCTTTCGTGGAAACCTGTTGAGGATGCGGCAGGCTACCGTGTATATATTTACGATAAGGGCTGGCAGCTTGTTGATATAACGGATGCCACCACCTTCACCGTAATGGGTCTTACAAACAACAAAAAATACAGGTTTGCTCTTAAGGCATACGGCGTAGAGGATGAAAAAAGCTTTATGGCTCCCTCTTATGTAACCGCCACGGCAACTACCACTCCCTCACTTCCTACGGACCTCAAGGCGGTTTACGGCTCCGACAAGGTTACTCTCAGCTGGGATAAGGCTGAGGGTGCAACGGGCTACCGTATATATGAATACAACGAAAAAACAAAGAGCTGGGATATCTTCCTCAGAGCGACTCATAAAACATCGGTAACCCTTGAGGGACTTACTCCGGGAACATATTACAACTTTGCGGTCAGACCCTACTACAACACCGGAGAAGAAATAAACTGGGCATACAGCTTTGTAAGAACAAGCTTTACCACAAAGCTTGCCACCCCGGAAATTAAGGTTGCCCGTTCAAGCGCAAAGGAAAGAGTAACAATTTCCTGGAACAGGTCAGAGGGCGCAGCAGGCTATCAAGTGTGGTACAGCAAAAAAGAGTCTACGGGCTTTAAAAAGGCGGCAAACTATAAGGTACGCTCAACCTATATTTACAACTTTGAAAGCGGTGAAACCTATTATCTTAAGGTAAGAGCCTACAAAAAGACATCGTCGGGTTATATTTACAGCGACTATACACCCGTGAGGGCGATAAAAATAAAATAAAAAATTTCAAAAAAGACTTGCTTTTTATAAACTCTTGTGATAAAATATCAAGGCATTTGTATCACAGTTATGTGTAATGCCGGCTGAATTCAGTCAGAATAAACGCAAGCGGTCCTCTTTCGTATATCGGAATGAACGTGGCAGAATTTAGGAGGATAAAAAATGGACGCACTCAAACTCATCTCAGACTCATCACTCAAGGCTGAAGTGCCCGCACTTGAAATCGGTAGCACTGTTCGTGTTCACGTTAAAATCCGTGAAGGCGAAAGAGAAAGAATTCAGGTTTTCGAAGGCACAATCATTGCTAAGAGAGGCAGCGGTATTTCATCAACCTTCACAGTACGCCGTGTAGCTTACGGTGTAGGCGTTGAAAGAGTATTCCCTGTTCACTCACCCAATGTAGCTAAGGTTGAGGTTGTCAGAAACGGTAAGGTTCGCAGAAGCAAGCTTTATTACCTTCGTGACAGAGTTGGTAAGTCAGCCAAGGTTAAGGAAAAGATCGGCTGATAAGAACACAAATGGAAGGAAGGGTTATCCCTTCCTTTTATTTTTACGATTTTGAGAAAGGCGGCTCACATTATGATTAAAGACATAGCAAAAAAAGAAAAGTCGGAGCTTACTTTTAAAGATAAAATTCTCATAAATGTTTACGATATGGTTTCGGTGCTTGCCGTAGCAGTTGTAACTATTATGGTGCTTTTCACTTTCGTCTTCAGGGTAGTTTTTGTTGACGGCGGCTCAATGCTTCCCACACTCAATCACGGCGATATGCTCGTTGTAAGTGCCTACGACAGTCAGCCTGCTTACGGTCAGGTTGTAATTGTTACACAGCCCAACTGGTTTGACGACCCTATTGTAAAGCGTATTATTGCAACCGAAAATCAGGTTGTTGACATTGATTTTGAAAAAGGTGAGGTTTACGTTGACGGCGTGCTTCTTAACGAGCCTTATATAAACAACCTGACTGTTAATAAGCAGGAGGTTGATTTTCCCGTTACCGTTCCCGAGGGACACGTATTTGTAATGGGTGATAACCGTCAGGGCTCAACCGACAGCCGAAGTGATAAGATAGGCTTCATACGTGAGGAATACATTCTCGGCGTGGTGAAGTATAAGATACTCAATCAGAAGGAAACGGGCGGCAGAAAGGTCAGCCAATTTTACAGCCCCTCTGAATGGAAGGTAGAATAATTTTACGGACACAGAGTGTTGTGCTCTGTGTTCTTCTGATATTAAATGTGTAAGGAGACGATCTTTGTGGCTGATAATCAGAAACAGACAGTGCAGTGGTTTCCCGGTCATATGGCAAAAACTAGAAGGCTTATAAAAGAGAGTCTCAGCCTTGTTGACGGCGTAACTGAGCTTCTGGATGCAAGAATACCTATGTCATCAAGAAATCCGGAGCTTGATGAGCTGACGGGTAAAAAGCCGAGAATAGTGCTTCTCAATAAATGTGATATGGCTGATGACAGCATTACAAGAGAATGGACAGAATACTTCAGAAGTAAGGGTCAGTATGCTCTTGCGGTTGACTGCCGTACGGGCAAGGGCCTTAATCAGTACCATAATCTTGTAAGGCAGGTGCTTGCAGACAGAATTAAGGCTAATGAGGAGCGCGGTATGCCGGGTAAGGCTCTTCGCATAATGGTTGTAGGTATTCCGAATACGGGTAAATCCTCATTTATAAACAGAATGGCAGGCAAAAACAGAGCCAAGGTTGCCGATAAGCCGGGTGTTACAAGGCATAATCAGTGGTTTGCAATAGGCAACGGAATAGAGCTTCTCGATACCCCCGGTGTGCTCTGGCCTAAGTTTGACGACCCTGAGGTTGGAGACAAGCTTTCCTTTATAGGCTCCGTAAAGGACGAGGTTACCGACATCGATACAATGGCCGCACGACTCCTTAAGGTGCTTGCCGAGAATTACGAGGATAAGCTCACCGCAAGATTTAAATTAAAGAATATTACCGACATCAAAGCTGCTATGCCGTGGGAGCTTCTTGAGGAAATCGGCAGAGAAAGAGGTATGCTTATGCGCGGCGGTGAGGTAAATACAGAAAGAGCCTCGGTGATGCTTCTTGACGAATACAGAGGCGGAAAAATGGGAAAAATCAGCTTTGAAAGGCCGAGTCAGTATAAATGATAAAACTCAGAAAAGTAACTTCGGGCGAAGAAAAAACAGCACTGTGCTTCATTGAAGAGGCTAAAAAGCACCTCAGATATCAGGGCATTGATCAGTGGCAGGACGGATATCCCGATATTGAAAGCATAAGGAATGACGTAGCTGCTGACAGAGGCTATTTCATCACCAGAGCAGATATTCCTGTCGGCTATCTTTGTCTCGACTTTCAGGGCGAAAGTGCTTACAACCAGTTAAACAGCTGGGAATGTATCGGGAATTATGCGGCACTTCACCGTATGGCTATCGGTGACAGTGCAAGAGGTATGGGCGCAGGACTTGAAGCTTTTCTTCTTTGTGAAAAGCTCTGCCTTGAAAGGGGAGTACACTCCATAAGGGTAGATACGAAGGATACCAACCCGAAAATGCGCCACGTTATTGTAAAAAGCGGCTATGAATACAGAGGTGACGTTTATTATTCTTCCTGCGGTGACAGAATGGCCTTTGAAAAAGTGTTCTGATAAATAAAAGGAGCTGTAATTTTTTACAGCTCCTTTTTATATCTTCCTTCTTAAAGGGTAAAACTTTCAATTCAAAATGTCTTATAAGGGAACCCCTGACTACTAACTACTGACTACCGGCTACCAAAAAACGGGCTGTAAAATACAGCCCGTTTTTATTCTGCAAACATAAGCATATTTTCTCTTGAACGGAAGGAATATCCGTTATCCTCAAGCTTTTTCATATTCTTAAGGATATATCCCGCACCCTTGGCGGCACAGTTTTCACTGTCTGCGGCACATGTTACCTTTATTCCCAGTCTTTCAGAAAGCTCTCTGTCTAAGCCGTAAAGCTTTGCTCCGCCGCCCGTGAGAAGAATACCCTCGTTACAGATATCACTGTAAAGCTCCGGGGGAGTCTGCTCCATTACGTCAAGAATGGCGGTGAAAATAATATCGATAGGCTCCTTGAAAATCTTTACCGTATCGTTTGCCTTTATAAGGAAAGGGCGCGGAAGCGAGGTTATATAATCCTTTCCCGAAAAAAGAGCCTCAATTTCCTCTTCTCTTTTATAAGCGCTTCCGAGGGAGTGCTTTATTTTTTTTATCGTGGGAATACCGGCAACAATGTCCTTATCACGCTTGAGATAGTTGCCGAGAGCTTCGTCAAAGCTGTTGCCTGCGGTTTTGATTGAGCTTGAGCAGGCCACCGTACCCATAGTGATAACTGCTATATCGGTTGTTCCTGCACCGATATCAATAACCATTGTTCCGTGCGGGTGCTCAATGGAGAGTCCTGCGCCGAGGGCAGAAACGATAGGCTCGTCGGTTATGTGTACCCTTCCCGCACCTGCAGTGCAGGCAGCTTCTATGACTGTTTTCTTTTCGAGTGAGGTTACACAGCAGGGCGCGCTGATTATAAGATTAGGTCTGAAAATACGGTTTTTGCATACCTTTTTTATAAAGTGGGAAAGTATCTCAGTCATAGCGGTAAAGTCTGAAACAACACCGCCTTCAACAGGTCTTTTAAGAGTAAGGCTGTCGGGTAGTCTGTCGAGCATTTCGCCTGCCGCATTGCCTATTGCAACGGCCTTGCCGCTGTAGTTGTCGTAGCATATAGCGGTCTGCTCAGAGAGAATAATGCCTTTTTTCTGAGCAAAAAACTTTATTGATTCTGTACCTAAATCTATGCCGATATTAAGTCCTGGCACTGTTCTCACCTGCCTTTTTGATCTGTCTTTTAATTTTAAATGTTTTCCTGCTCTTTGTCAAGTTCTTTGCCGCCGTTACCATAAATCGGAATGGCGATTACAGCACAG
Organism: Clostridia bacterium; assembly: GCA_017517865.1. Classification (GTDB taxonomy): domain Bacteria; phylum Bacillota; class Clostridia; order Oscillospirales; family Acutalibacteraceae; genus UBA6857. The sequence goes on from JAFWYB010000068.1 coordinate 84,701, forward strand.
TAAACATCCTTTGCGCCTGCTTCAAGCAAGGCTCTTTCACAGGCAAGTAATGTGCTGCCCGTGGTCTTTATGTCGTCTAACAAAAGCACAGTTTTGTTTTTTACGTCGGCATTTTCCGAAAGTGCAAAGGCTCCCTTGGGGTTCTGCCTTCTTTTTTCACCCGAAAGATAATGCTGTCTCAAGGTGACTCTGCTTTTTACGAGCAGCTCACCGTGGGGAACAAGCAGTCTTTTTGCAACTCTGCGAGAAAGAAGCTCACTCTGATTAAAGCCGCGATTTTCAAGAGTCTGTCTGCTTACGGGTACGAAGCTGACAACATCAAAGCTGACATCGGGGAATGAAAGCATAATGCTTTTGAAAATCTCATCACTGAAAAAGCCGGCATAGTTTCTTTCACGTTTAAATTTATAGTCGGCTATTGCACCTTTTACTGCACCCGTATAAAGAAACGGAGAAGCAATATGCCGAAGTCTTTCATTTGCCGAGCCGCACGCACATTTTCTCGAGTTGCAGTGAGGACAGAAGCTTTCGGGTATACGGCAGAGCTCAGCCTCACATTTCAGGCAGTAAGCGGCACTGAAGGGTATTATTCCTTTGCAGGTCTGACATCTTTCGGGAAAGAAAAGCTTTTTTATACGTCTCAGCAGCCTCATAATTGATCCTTTAAAAGAAAATGCTTTAGTGCCGAATAGCGTCTTGTTTTTTTGTCGTTGTCAACCATAGCTTTTATCTGCTCCTGCGTGCCCACGAGTATAAGGCGGTTTTTTGCTCTTGTTACTGCCGTATACAGAAGGTTACGGTAGCTCAGCTGAGGCAGACAGGCGCACACAGGCATAATTACCGCCTCAAATTCAGAGCCCTGGCTTTTATGTACCGTTACGGCGTAGGCGTGCTCGAGCTCAGGGGCGTTATCAAACGGGTAAACCGCCACTCTGCCGTCAAAGTTTATCTTCATAAATGAAGCGTTATGGTTTATTGCAATAATTATACCTATATCTCCGTTGAAAATTCCGGAGGCGCTTTCCTTGCCTCTTGTCCAGAGTATGTCGTAATTGTTTTTTGTCTGCATAACCTTGTCGCCCTCGCGGAAAACCTTTGCGCCGCAGTGATAATCATCCTTGTCCGGTGAGGGCGGATTGATAAGGGCCTGAAGCTTTTTGTTGAGGCTTACGGTGCCGAGCTCGCCCTTTCTTGAGGGAGTAATAATCTGAATATCCTCTATGGGGCTGTAGCCGTAGGCGGAGGGGAGTCTTTTGCAGTAAAGCTCAGTTACCGTTTCAGCGCAGTGAAAAACGTTGTTTCGCTGAAGAAAGAAAAAGTCGTTATTGTTAACCGTAAGCTCAGGGTATTCGCCTCTGACTATTTTGTGGGCGTTGGTAACTATAAGGCTTTCCAAGGCCTGACGGAAAACCTCCTTGAGTGCAACAACGGGCAGAAGTCCGGATTCTATGATATCCTGAAGCACGTTGCCCACACCTACGGGAGGAAGCTGGTCAGAGTCGCCGACCATAACAAGCCTGCAGCCTAAGGGCAGTGCATCAAGAAGGCTTGCAAAAATGTGGGTATCGACCATAGAAAGCTCGTCTATAATTACCGCGTCTGCTTCAAGAGGATTTTCCGTATTTCTTGCAAAATGCTGTCTGTTACCGTCGGTCCACTCAGTCTCAAGCAGACGGTGAATTGTTTTGGCCTGTCTGCCCGTAACCTCGCTCATGCGCATGGCGGCTCTTCCCGTCGGTGCTGCAAGAAGCACCCTGAGCTTCTGCTTTTCAAAAAGCTCCAGAATGCCGTTGAGAGTAGTGGTTTTACCGGTACCGGGTCCGCCGGTGAGCACAAGAAGGCCCTTGGTTACGGCAATTGTAATGGCTTCACGCTGCTTTTTTTCAAAGTGTATTCCTTTTTTCTCTTCAATTCTGTCTATGTCTTTGTCGAGCGTTCTGCCCCTTGCAGGCGGGAAGCGCAGCATAATTTTGATTCTATCTGCAATTTTTTTCTCGTCGTTATATTCGTCGGGCAGAAAAATAAAGCTCTTTGAGTCTATGAACTCTTCAACTATTTCTCTGTCTGTAATAAGGTCATCAATTATTTCCTGCACCTCGCTTCTTTCGGTGCCTAAAAGCTCAAAAGAGGGTATAATAAGCTTTTCACGGGGAATGCAGGTGTGACCGTTGCGAAGATTATGCCTTAAAATATGTATAATACCCGCTCTGTTTCTCAGAAGTACGTTATAGCCCGAGGGCAGACCGTCTGCAAGCTCATCGGCTCTGTCAAAACTGAGCCCGACTCTTTCACTGCAGAGTATATATGGGTTTTCGGTTATTCTCTGAGCGGCGTCTGCACCCAGAGCCTTATAGGCGCTGAGAGCTTCCGTGGGGTTAAGACCGAGCCTTTCGAGGCTTATCATAACCTCTCTTAAAGCAAACTGACCCTTGAATTTTTCCTGAATATCGAGAGCCTTATCGTGGGATATGCCCTTGATTTTGCAAAGCTCCTCGGGATGATTTTCCAATATGTCGAAGGTGTCCTCGCCGAAGCGTTCAACTATTTTTGCAGCAGTTGCAGGACCTATACCCTTTATGGTGCCGCCGGAAAGATATCTGAGCATATCACCGGCGGTTTTCGGCATAGACCTTTCGCAGGCGGTGACCTTAAACTGTTTACCGAAGGTGGGATGATTTACCCATTGACCTTTGAGTCTGAGCTTTTCACCTGCACTGCAAGAGGGCATAACACCGACAGCCGTGATAAGGCTCTTATCACAGCTCAGATCAATTACACTGTACCCGTTTTCGGGGTTGGTGTAAACAATATCTTCAATTGTACCCTCAATGAAAACTTCGTTATCCATAAAAGACCGCCTTTTTTATTGTTCTCTTAATTATACTACAACTCAGTAATCAATGCAACCTCACAGAGGTTTTTTTCACTCTGCGGCGCCTTTATAAAAATAATTTTTCCGTAGGGCTCAAGCATATCTGATAGGCTGTCTCTTGTTTTTTCGGTGAGATCGAAATCTATTACATAAACAGGCCTTTTTTCACCGAAATTCATTAGATTTATCTGAATATAAGCAGAATAAATCTGTTGTGTGAGGTGCTCGTTTTCTTCTCTGCCCTCAACGGCGATATAATAACCGCCGTAATCTGCTTCTTTTTTTGCTGTAATGATGTAAGCGATAAAAAATAAGCCCGCAAGCATAAGCGAGATACAGAAAAAGCCGAAAATATATTCTAGCATAAGCCTCACCTCACTGTCAGTTTATGCAGAGCCTTTATCGGTGGTGAAAAAGAAAAAAAGCCACCGCACAGCGATAGCTTAATGAGTGAGTCTGTAAGCCGAGTTCTGTCTTTTAAGGCAATCATCTATCTAGACACGCAATTGCTTACGTGTTCAAGCCACCTTTCGGTTTTCGCCCAGCTGACGTATCATATCCTGTCGGTGTTGCTTCGGGTAGGGTTTACATGGCCATAAAGTTTCCTTTATGCCGGTGAGCTCTTACCTCGCCTTTCCATCCTTACCGTAAAAACGGCGGTTTATTTCTGTTGCACTTTCCCTAAGGTCGCCCTCGGCGGTCGTTAACCGTTACCCTGCTGTATGAAGCTCGGACTTTCCTCACGCCGTTTCCGGCCCGCGACTGCCCAACTCACTCACAGAAAAGTATTTTACAACAAAAAATATAAAAAGTCAAATTCTAATGTCGGTATGTTGCGATATTTTTGATTAAAATATTAAGTTTTTGCAAAACACTTGAGATTTTTTGCCCGATGATGTAAAATAACAAAAGACCTTTTTATAAGGAGGACAGAAATGGATAAGGATTACTTTTCAGATAAACATAAAACAGACGCTTCAGCTGACGGTGATGATATATATCTGAACGCTGATTATTTTGATGAAAACTTTTCTCTCAATTTCAGAAAAGGGCAGGGAAATGCACAGTCCTTTCAGAAAAAAGAGGAAGCTGATGAAGAGCTCTTCACATCCTTTGCAGGCAAGGAGATTTCAGACGTGCCTGTATATGAGCCCTACAAGGCGGAAAAAGAACCTTCCGGCGCAGCTGTAAGCCGCACTCCCGGTGCAAGAGCCGTTCGCCCTCAGGGAGCAAGAGCTACGCACCCCCAGGGCGCGAGACCTGTTAAAAGAGTTCCTGCAGGTGCACCCTCAAGAACTCCCACCGGCAGAAAGGTGGATGCACATCAGACAAGATATGTTCCTCAGCATTCAGCACCCGTAAAGCGTAAGGCTAAAAAATCAAACAGTTTTAAAATAACGGTTGCAATTCTTTCCGTGCTTATAATTCTGGTGGGTTCACTGGGCGTTTATGCTTTCAGCCGAATCAATTCAATGCTCGGGGCTGTAAATTATGATGACAGTATTATAAATGACAGATATCTCCCTCAGGATACCCCCGTAAGTGACAGCGTAAAAAACATTCTTCTTATAGGCAGTGATGAAAGAGGGGACGGCAGTGTAAAAGGCCGCCGCTCGGATACGATGATTCTTTTCACCATTGATACGGCAAGCAAGCAGATAAAGCTTGCCTCCTTCCTTCGCGACAGCTATGTTTATATTCCCTGCATTCAGGCTAAGGGAAAGATGAATTCCGCTTACAGCAAGGACGGGGCCCAGGGCGTAATTGACACCATAGAGTACAACTATTCCGTTGATGTTCACAATTATGTGTCAATCAATTTTACGGGCTTTGAAAAGGTTGTTGACCTTATGGGCGGTATTACCGTTGACGGTGTAACTGCCAAGGAAGCAAGGTTTATGAACTCTCAGGCAGATACAAATATAACCGAGGGCTCAAACCATATGAACGGATATGAGGCTCTCTGGTACTGCCGCATAAGAAAGCTTGACAGTGATTTTTACAGAACTATGAGACAGAGAAAGGTTATGGCAGCCATAATCGACAAGGCAAAAACAATGAAGATTACAGATCTTATGAACCTTGTTGAAGAAGCGCTTCCCTTTGTTTCAACTGACCTTTCAAAAAATGAAATCATAAGCCTTGCAAAAAAGGCGGTAGGATATATAGGCTTTGAAACCGTTCAGCAGCAGATTCCTGCAGACGGCACCTGGCGTGACGGCAAAGTAAACGGCAGTTATGTAATTGATTTTGATATTGAAGAGAATAAAGCCCTTCTTAAGGACTTCGTTTACGGAAGGGTTGAAAAGGAAGAAACAACCGGATAAACAAAAAAATACAGCCCCTTTTGAGTAGTCAGTAGCCGGTATCACGCGCTGACGTGAGATAAAACAGCAACGTTTCCCCGCGGTGGTTTACGTTTCTTCCTCTTTGTCCGTAAGCTGTGCTTTTTCACCTTTATGCTGTATAAGTAAACGGATCTGTCTTTTCAGGCAGACAGATGTAAGTCTGCAGAAACAAAAAATAACAGCAAAAAACCGTTGTAAAGCTTTAGATTTTATGCTTTTACAACGGTTTTGATTTTGCTTTTCTTTTATTTGTTGGATTTTTCAGGCGCTTGGTTTTTTACAGTCCTCTTTATTTTACAAGATACACATTGGCTTCGTAGGGTGAAAGCGTGCTTTCACGCTTGATATTGGTGTTGGAAATTACAAGCTCAAAGCCGTTGGTGCATACGGGCTTTTCGGCCTTTTTGTCTGTGAGATTGATTTCAACAAAGAAGGTTTCGTCTTCGCCTATACGGTAATAAGTGAGTACGTCCTTCCATTTCTTGGTTGCAAGCCTGAATTCGCCGTAAACGAGAGCCTTGCGGTCGTGTCTCAGCTTTGTCATCTGACGGTAGAAGTTAAGAACTGAGCCCTCTGTCTTATCCTGATATTCAACATTGATTTTGCTGTAATCGTCAATGGTCTTTATCCAGGGAGTGCCTGTTGTAAAGCCTGCATTTTCCGAATCGCTCCAGCACATAGGAGTTCTGCCGTTGTCGCGGCTGCCGACGAAAATGTTTTCCTTGGTTTCTTTTTCGTTTTCTCCCTTTGCCTTACACTCGTTATAAAGGTTGATGGCTTCAACGTCTCTTATCTCGCTCATATCCTTGAAATCACCGTTAGGCATTCCGATTTCCTGACCCTGGTAAATGAAGGGACAGCCCTTGAAGGTCATCTGCATAAGTCCGAGAAGCTTGCTGAGCTCTTTTCTGTAATTGCCTTCCGGGCAGACCTTGCTTGTCATTCTTGTTGTGTCGTGGTTTTCAAAGAAAACCGTGGGCCAACAGTGATTGCCGTAATCAAGCTGCCATTTAACAATTTCCTTGGCCATGGGGCGAAGATCGTATTTATACTTTGAAAAACGCTTTTTGCCGGGATTTTCTATGTGGTCGAAGGCAAATACGGTGCTGAGCTCCTTGCGGTAGTCACCGGTCATAAGCTTGCTCATTTCAATGCCGGTGCCCTGACATTCACCTACGGTGAAGGCGTCGTGTCTGTTGAAGGTTGCCTCTGCCATTTCGTTAAGATATTTGTGAAGTCTCGGGCCGTAGAAATAATGCTCAACGCCCTTTACGCCCATAAGAGAGCCAACAAGATCATTGCCGTCAGGAAGCCCGTCAGCCTTTGAAATAAAGCTGATAACATCAAGGCGGAAGCCGTCAACGCCCTTGTCGAGCCACCAGTTGACCATTTCGTAAAGGTCTTTACGGAGATTCTCGTTTTCCCAGTTGAAGTCCATCTGCTTTTTTGAGAAAAGGTGCATAGCCCACTGACCTCTTTCGGGGTAATAGTTCCACGCTTCACCGCTGAAAATTGAGGACCAGTTGTTCGGAGGGTTATCGCCCTTTCCGTCGCGCCAGATGTAATAATCCCTATAGGGAGAATCGGGGTCGCTGACAGATGAACGGAACCACTCGTGCTCGTCAGAGCTGTGGTTTATAACAAGGTCCATAATAAGCTTCATATCGCGTTTGTGCATTTCAGAAAGAAGCTCGTCAAAGTCCTCCATTGTGCCGAATTCTTCCATAATCTTGCGGTAATCTCTGATGTCATAGCCGTTATCGTCGTTGGGTGAATCGTACATAGGACTGCACCACACAGCGTCAACGCCTAAATCCTTGAGGTAATCAAGCTTTTCTATAATACCCCTGATGTCGCCGATGCCGTCACCGTCGGAGTCCTTGAAGGAGCGGGGATAAATCTGATAGAAAACAGCTTCCTTCCACCACTTCTTTTCAATCGGGGCATCATCCTCAAGGGGAGTGCTTTGCTCAATGTTGAGAATATTGAGTATAGAGTCTATAACATCGTCTCCTATAAGCTTGCCCGTGAGCTTCTGAAGCTTGCCTAAGGTAAGCTTTGAAAGGGGGCCTTTTTTGAGTATATTACCGTTAAGGCCTGCCGCATAAAGTGCCTTCATAAGTATGTCGTGACCTGCCGGGGTGCGAATAATATCCGCAATTTTGGTTTCTCTTGTAACAGTCATATTTTTTCCTCCTTTTTCTTTGTATTTATAATAAACCATAGCATATAATTTTACAATATATATATTTTAAATTTATTTGACATTTTCATTTTTAAAAGGTAATATTAAAGCAGAAATGAAAATTGATATATACGGAGGCTACATTATGCAGATAAAAGACATTCTTTCGAAAGTTGACCACACACTTCTTTCGCAGACCGCCACCGCCGACGAGATTAAGTCAATCTGCGACGACGGTATAAAGTACGGCTGTGCAAGCGTTTGCATTCCGCCCTCATACGTAAGCTTTGCAAAAGCATACGTCGGTGAGAAAATCAAGATATGTACGGTCATCGGCTTTCCCAACGGCTACAACACCACAGAGGTCAAGTGCTTCGAGGCAACAGATGCAGTTTCCAAGGGTGCCGATGAAATCGATATGGTTATAAACTTAGGTATGCTCAAGGACAAGCGTTATGCTGAGCTGCTCGGTGAAATAAAGGCGGTCAAAAACGCCTGTATGGGAAGAACACTCAAGGTTATAATTGAAACCTGTCTTCTTAACGACGAAGAAAAGAAAAAGATGTGTCAGATAGTTTCACTTTCGGGCGCGGATTACATCAAAACTTCAACGGGCTTTTCAACTGCAGGCGCAACAAGAGAGGATATAGCTCTTTTCAGTGAAAGTGTTGAGCCGCATCTTCTTATCAAAGCGGCGGGCGGTATAAGCAGCCTCAAAGATGCCGAAGCTATGATAGAGCTCGGTGCGTCAAGGCTCGGCACAAGCAGAATTGTAAAAATTGTCAAAAACGAATTTTCTACAGGATATTAAGGTGATGTTATGTCAGTTGCAACTCCTCACATAAATTTAAAGGAAGGCTCTTGCTTTGCGAAAACCGTGCTTATGCCCGGCGATCCTCTGAGAGCGAAAATGATTGCTGAAACCTTTCTTGAAAACGCAGTGCTTATCAACAATGTGCGCGGCATTCACGGCTATACGGGCACTTATAAGAGTCACCCGGTTTCGGTTATGGCAAGCGGTATGGGTATGCCGTCAATAGGTATTTATTCCTATGAGCTTTACAGCTTTTTCGGCGTTGAAAACATAATCCGTGTCGGTTCGGCAGGCGGCATAGGCGAGGGTATAGGCCTTCGTGACATCATCGCCGGTATAGGTGCAAACACAAACTCTGCCTTTGCTTCTCAGTACGGAGTAAACGGCAGCATAGCACCTACCTGCTCATTTGAGCTGCTCACCACCGCGGTTGAGTCGGCAAAGGAAATGGGTCTCGAGATTAAGGTGGGAAATCTCTTTTCTTCAGATACCTTCTACGATGCAGATTCTGAAAGCTTAAAAAAGTGGTCGAGGGTCGGTTCTCTTGCGGTTGAAATGGAGGCCGCCGCACTGTATCTTACTGCTATTCACTGCAAAAAGAAGGCACTTGCTATCTGCACTGTTTCGGATCTGCCTTTTACAGGCGAGGGGTGCAGCGCTGAGGAAAGACAGAACACCTTTACCGATATGATAAAAATTGCTCTTGAAACGGCAATAAGAACGGATAAGTGATAGTATGAGATATAAGCGGGTTTTTCTTGTTGTTTTAGACAGTGTGGGTATAGGTGAGCTTCCCGATGCCAAAGACTACGGTGATGAGGGGAGTAATACCCTTAAAAGCTGTATGACGGTAAAGGAATGCAAGCTTCCCAATCTTAAAAGGCTCGGTCTTTTCAATATAGACGGTATAGATTACGGTGAAAAAGAGACTTTGCCCGTCGGGGCCTACGGCAGATGTGCCGAAAGGAGCAAGGGTAAGGACACCACAACGGGACATTGGGAAATATGCGGCCTTGTTTCCGAAAAGCCGTTTCCAACCTATCCCGACGGATTTCCGGATGAAATAATAAGCGAATTTGAGAAAAGAACAGGAAGACGAGTTATTTGTAATAAGCCTTATTCGGGCACAGATGTTATAAGAGATTACGGCAAAGAGCATCTTGAAAGCGGTGCGCTGATTGTTTATACCTCAGCTGACAGTGTTTTTCAGATTGCCGCCCACGAAAAAGAGGTGCCTGTCAAAAAGCTGTATGAATACTGCCGTATTGCAAGAGAGCTTCTCAGGGGCGACCATGCCGTCGGCAGGGTTATTGCGCGTCCCTTTGAGGGTGAATATCCGGATTTTAAAAGAACGGCAAGGCGCCACGACTTCTCACTTGTGCCGCCTGCAGATACACTTCTTGATGTGCTTGAAGCAAAAGGGTACGACGTTATACCTATAGGTAAGATATACGATATTTTTGCGGGCAAGGGCCTTGAAAAAGCAATACCCACCGTGTCAAACAGGGACGGTATGACGAAAATGTATGAAATGCTGTCAGCTGATTTTAAGGGCTTGTGCTTTGTAAATCTGGTTGATTTTGATATGACCTACGGTCACAGAAATGATGTTACGGGTTATGCAAAGGCGCTGACGGAATTTGACAGCTTTTTAGGTGAATTCATACCGGAAATGAAGGAAGATGACCTTCTGATCATCACTGCTGACCACGGCTGTGATCCGCTTACGCCGAGTACTGATCATTCGCGTGAGTATACGCCCGTTCTTGTTTACTCAAAGGGAATAGAGAGCGTAAATCTCGGCACGAGAAAGAGCTTTGCTGACATCGGCAAAACTGTTGCGGATATTTTTTCGGCTGAAAATACGCTCAGCGGAAACAGCTTTTCAGAAAGCATAAAAAAGGAGAATTGATATGAAGGACAGTGAGCTTTTCGCACTTGCAAAAAAAGCGGCAGAAAACGCTTATGCACCCTATTCGGGCTTTACTGTAGGAGCCGCGCTTTTGTCAAAGGGCGGAAAAATATATAGCGGCTGCAACATAGAGAACGCAGCCTTTTCCCCAACAAACTGCGCTGAGAGAACTGCTTTTTTCAAGGCGGTCAGTGAGGGTGAAAGGGAGTTTTCCGCTATTGCTGTTGCGGGCGGCAAAAATCTTAATTTTGAAGAAAACTGCTTCCCGTGCGGAGTCTGCCGTCAGGTAATGTGCGAATTTTGCGACGGTGATTTCAGGATAATCGTCGGCAATGACCGCGAGGGTATCAAGGCGTATACTATTACCGAGCTTTTGCCTGAAAGCTTCAGTCTTTAAAAAAGATTGCCTTTCCGTAAGGGAAGGCGATTACTTTTTTGTTGTTGAAGAGGCGGGAGGCGGCTCCCTGAAGCGGTATGTCCTTTCGGACACACCGCTTCTTTTGCGGAAACTTCGTTTTGCGCAAAAGTCTTCCGGGCTTGCGAAAGCAAGCCCGGGGGCAGGGAGCCGCCTGCAGCTTACCTCAGCCTCCGTCATATTTTTCTTATCACTGCAGTATTATTATAACGGTGATGATATGAAAAAACTTTTCTGTGTTATGCTTTCGGCTGTTTTTCTTTTTGGTTTTTCTGCCTGCACTAAAGACACCTTTATGGATATATCTGCCTTTACCGATTACTATAACAGAGCGGCAGGAGAAAAGGTGATAAGTCTCAGCGACTATCTTTACCGTGACGGGGCATACAGCCGCGTTTTTGAACGCGACGGCGAACAGATATTGCTTACACTTGAAACTGATTCTGAGGGCAAAATAGGAGAAATACGGCTGATGATACCGAAGGTTGACGGTAACGGTAAAGAAAAGCCGATAAAGGGTCCCGGCAAAGAGCTTTTCACAAACACTCTTTTATATGTTATTCAGGCATTTACTGTATATAATTCCGCAGAAAGTGAAGCAATAGCTGCCGAAATGAAAATGAATGAGCTTTCGAGCTTTAACAGTAGGGGCGAACTTACGCTGACAAAGGATGAGTGGCATTTTGTTTACTACTCCACTCAGATTTCTTCAGTTTTTATGATTTATAATATTCATCTTTCTCCGGTTGAAAAGACTCAGAAGCCCGAAAGCAAGCCTGCCTTCGGCAATACTGCCCACACAAGACAATAAAAAGGAGCTGTTAGCTGACACTCTGAAATCAGGGTGTCAGCACAGCTCCTTTGTTTAATATTATGAAGCATCGCTGAGCTTTCTTGCCTTGACGGTTGTAAGAGTCTGCTTGTCCGGGTCGAGCCACTGACGGATAACCGATGGGTTATCAAAAATTTCGTCAAGCTTCTGAATGCAGGGAACAGCCTCTCCGAAATCCATAGCTCTGTGATCCATAGCCATACATATAGGCAGAACCTTTCCGATTACGATTTCCTTTTTGCCGTTGATTTCCTTTACAACGGGTCTTTCCTGAACTGCACCTATGCAGAACACAGCAACCTGAGGCGGAATAATTTCAAGCAGAGCCGCCGTACCCCTTTGTCCTCTGTAAAGAGAGCCGATATTAGATACGGTGATAGTTCCCTGCTCAATATCTCTGTCGCAGAGTCTTTCGCTTTCGGGAATTGAATAATAGTCCTTCTTTGCCTGACCCTTGAGAAGCTTTGTTTTTGTTTTGCCGAGCTTCGACTCGGCAATTCTTAAAAGAGCCTGCAAAATCTTGCCCTTCTTTACCGTGTCTACCGTTTTATTAAATGCAACGGTGTAAAGAGCCTCGTTAAGGTTTGAGTTTTCCATTTTTTCGCGGAGCTCTTTCATATCAGCTGCAATGCGGTCAATTGTTTTATCCTGGCAGTTGTGAAGATTTGTTGTCATCATTCTGCCGTCCGGAAGAATGGTGGGCATTGAAATATCTATGTTTTCAAAGGTAGTAATTTTACCCTTTGCTGTTTTGTGGTTATATTCTATATGAGAGTTGAGAACGGGCGCCGCCTTGATACCCTCTGTAATGATTTTAAGAATAACCGTATTGAAGGTTATCTTATCCTCGGGTCGCAAGCCTCTGTTGATTCTCTGATATTCCTCAAAAAGCTCGGTAACGTCAGGCTCATAAACATAAGAAATGTGCGGAATGTTCTGCCATGAGTCCGTTGTTATGGATGCGACCATCTTTCTCTGAATGTCATAGTACTCTGTTTTTTTGTTGTTCATTCTGTTTCACCTCTTTATAAAATTACCTCATTTTTAAACCGCGGGGATTACCTTCCCTCCGGGTTCCTGCTTATGATAAAAAATGAAATTTATAAAGAAATTCTAATATTGTGAACTAATTGTAAACAACCCCGTGTTGCAAAACTTTTGTTGTGTATTACAAAAAGCAGTAAAAATGGCAAAATTTTATATAAAAATTAGTTAAAAGCCTCAGAAATTATTAAAACAAAAGTAATGCCTTGTGAAACTTTTCATACAGATTTTAGCTTTTTGTTTTATAAATACGGTCTGTTGAAATATGTCATTCCTGTGACAAAGGGGGATGTTGCAAAAAAAAGGCAGTCGCTGCTGCGACGGCCTGAAGTTGTTTTTATTTTTTAGGCTTTCTTGTTACTTTTGTTTTATTTCCTTTTTCGTCAACTATATAGGTGTTTTCAAGCTGACCTACAAGACTTGCTTTAAAGGAATCTATATATTCTCTTCTGAGGATATCCCTTTCCTTTAATTCCTGCTCGGTAAGTCCCTCGGGAGCTTTGGCTTTTCTTGCAAGCTCGTTGATTCTGTCAATTTTTTCCTGAGTCATTATTTTTCCTCCTCCCATTTTTTCCATTCGTCGGGGCAATAGCCCAATGTTGCTTTTTTTCCGTTACGCACGATCGGAGTTTTAAAAAGCTCCTGATTTTCAAGAAGCTTTTCCTCCTTAGCCTCCTCAGAGGCAAGATATTTTATAAAAGACTGCTCATACTTTTTGCTTTTTTCGTTTACAAGGTCCTCAAGAGAGCATCTGAGGGCAGTCTTTATTGATTTATACTCACCCTTGCTCATTCCGAATTTTGCGAGGTCAACAAACTGAAACTTTATACCGCGCTCCTTGAAAAAGCGCTGAGCCTTCTTGGTGTCAAAGCATTTTGAGGTTCCGTAAATCTGTATGTTCATTTTATACTCCTTAAAAAAATCTGATACTTATTTTAATGTATAAATCTGTTTTTGTAAAGTCTTTTTTATATTGAATAATGCAAAAGGCTGTGATATACTTAAAAAGAGGTGATTATTATGCCTACTTGCTATATTATCGGTGCGGGTGACGTAATTTTAACGGACCTTAAGGCCGAAGAAAAGGATTACATTATATGTGCCGACGGCGGCTATGAATATGCCGGTATGCTCGGCAGAGAGGCTGACCTTGTTGTAGGTGACTTTGACTCTCTCGGCAGAGTACCCGACACGGAAAGCAAAATAGTACTGCCTTGCGAAAAGGACGACACCGATATGGCTGTTGCTGTTGATGAGGGCCTTAAAAGGGGCTATCGGCATTTTGTTCTTTTCGGTGCTCTCGGCGGAAAAAGAATCGACCATTCAATAGGTAATATACAGCTTCTTGCTTATATAGCATCAAAGGGTGCAACGGGTGAGATACACCACGGTAAAAAGCGGCTGGTTACCTTCAGTGATGGGGAAATTGAGCTCGGGGCAGAGCTTGAGGGCTACGTATCAATCTTTTCACTTACCGAAAAAAGTGAGGGTATATCTATAGAGGGCCTTAAATATGAGGTGAAAGACACAACCTTTCTTTATAATCTGACACGCGGACTCAGTAATGAGTTTATCGGTAAAAAGAGCCGCATAGGTGTCAGAAAGGGTACCTTGCTCGTCGTATATTCCAAATAAAAATACTGTCGGATTCCTTAAAGGTTTCCGACAGCTTTATTTTATCCGAGTATAAGTTTAAAGGTTGAAAGCATGCCGCTGATTACTGCGGGACTTATGCCTAAAACGTTACTTGCAAAGGCAGCGAGAGCTTTTACGTTATCCTCGCTGTTGAGTACGGTTTTTATATATCCCATAAGTGCGGCGAAAACAGCCTCTCTGTCACCGTCAAGTCGCATTCTCTTTCCCGTTCTGTCGCCGCTTTCTGCAACGGAGGCTTCGGAAAGGGCAATAATCTGGCTGAAATCGTATTCTCCGAGGGTTATTCCCGAGCCTGAAACGACCTTGTTGAGAAGCTCATTCAAGGGCAGAAGCTCAAAGCCTGTAAGAGCCATAGCGGGGTTTGCCGCATAACAGTCTGCGGCAACACCGTAGCTGTAAATCAGGTCCGGAAGCATGGTGCACAGATATGACAAAGGCGCCTCCTTAAGCGGCTCAATAATCTTTAAGAGCATTTCAAGTATGATTTCAACTCTCTTAGCACCGTCGGCACCGTGCATAAAAATGAATTCCTTAACGTCGGGTGCAGTTGTAGCGTGAAGAGATTCGGTTATGGTGACGAGAGCCTCGTCATAGGTGGTGGGGGAAATAACCATATCGAGAGCGAGCAGATCACCGAAATATTCAGCGCCGGCACCGCAGGCCTTGATGAAAGCCTGTTCATCACCGGGCTCAATGCCGAAGGGGATAACACCTACGTCTGCCCAGGTTTTGTTCTCGCTCTGCAAGGCTTTTATATAGTTGTAAGCCTCACTAAATTGATATTTCATAGCGTCGAAGGGAATGTCGGCAAAATCAATGGAACAGAATTCAGAAATAAATTTGCAGAAGAAGGAGGCAACCGCATCGGTATAAAGCATTTTTTCAAGACTGTTTTCGCTGAAGAAGGAAACAGCTAATGAATCTATGGTGTCAATAAGCTTTGCTACGCTTTCCTCACTCATAAATGTGCTGAAAACCTCTGAAAAATCCTTATTCAGGGCGTTATGCTCATTAACGAGCACTTCGGCATCGGTGCTTGTTGCCTTGGGCTTGTTCAGTGCATAGATGTTTACAAACACACCTATTATTTTATTAACGAGGTCACTGTAAAGAAGCCGGCCGGCCTCACTGTTGCGGTCAAGCTTTTTCAGTGAGGTTGTTATAAGCTCCTCAAAGGCGGGATAAGCGTCAGCAAGAGAAAGATGCTTTGAAATGTAGTAGCCGATATAGATAAAAATGTCGTCTCTGTCTCCGGTGATTTCAACTCTTTTACCGCCGCTGCGGCCGCTTTTTGTAACGGCAGCCTCACCCAGGCCTTTAATATACTCAAGGTCGAGAGGCTCGTAGCTTATACCGATAAGATTCCATAAGGAGTCAATAATTTCTTCTATTGAGGGCAGAGTAAGACCGATTTCCTTGCTGTTTATAAAAGCAGACGCCTTTTGGTAATTCGCAATAAAGTCCGGCAATATACCGCAAAGGTATGTGAGGGGAGCCGACTTTAAAGGCTCGATAAGAGAAAGAGCTTTTTCAACAAGAAACTCAACTCTCTTTGCACCGCTCAGACCCGTTTTCATAACAAAGCCGAAAAGAGACGGCATAGAACCCGTATGGAGCGATTCGAGAATAGGGACGAGAGCATCGTCATAGGCAGAGGGAGCCTTCATAAACATAGAAAGCATTTCATTACCCAAAAAGTCACCGAAGGCACCGCAGGCCTCGATAAAGTCTTCCTTGTTGCCTTTTTCAATGCCGAAGGGGATAAGCTCAATATCTTCCCAGGAGGCTGAGGCTTTCTGCATATCGCTCAGAGCAGAGTATGCCTCGGGGGAAACCTTTTTAAGAGCACTGAAGCTGACTTCGTCAAAAGCCTTGCCCGAATATTGACCCAGAAGTCTGCCTATAAGGCTTACGCCCTCGTCACTGTAAAGCATAGCTTCAATATCAAGCTGAGAAATAAGCTGAACGATAAGGCCTTCAAGCTCGTCCATTTCTGCCGAAAGCTGCTGCTTTGTTGCATCAACATATATTTCTGAGCTGTCTGATCTGTTGCTGTTATATTCCTCTGCCGCCTTTTTGCAGTTTATTTTTTCCCCTTTGGTGATAAGGGTTACCACACCGAAAACAGATGTGAAGGCTATGGCAAAAGCAACTATAACCGCAGTTATTTTATAGGTTTTTCTGCGCTTTTTTCTTAACATATCGTTCAGATATCTCATTCTCTTTCTGTAGGCTTCCTCGGAATAATACTCTGCAAGGCTGAATTGGCCCTGAGATTCTGTATTCTCCGTGTCAGATGAAACCGAAGCCTTATGTGCCGCGGTGTCAACGGCTGAAATTTTATTTTCCACGTTATTCATTAAAATCACTTCCAATATATACTTGCATTTTACACCACAAAATATAATAATACTATATAAATGTTTCTAAAGCTTGAATAAAAGCAGTTTATTTAACATAATAATGCTCTGCAGCTGATGCTTGTATGACAATTCTGTAATTAATTTTAATAATTTTAACAAATTATTCATATGTGTTATAACTGTTTACAAAAAATAACGGTTACTATATTCTTAATAAAATCAGAATGGATAAAAAGGAGAGATAAAGTATGAAAAAGGTTATGGCTCTTCTTCTGACAGTCAGCCTTATTTTTACCCTTGGTGTTCCGGCTATGGCAGGTATTGATGCCAGCCAAAGCAGAAGTCAGATACCGGTAATACGCATTTCCGGTGACGGTGAGCCCCTTTATAACGAAGAGGGTGAACGTATTATGCATTTCAGGGGTCTTCTTGAAGGTAAGGATGAAGAGGAAGATAACAGCAGTATCTACAGCTCAATAATCAATGTTCTCGGTCCCTTCCTTATAGAGGGTGTGCTTTTTGACAACTGGGAGCCTTATTACGAAAATCTTCAGACGGAAATAGGAGAGCTTTTCGGCGATGCACTGCTTGATAATAACGGCAATCCCGTAAGCGGAACAGGACTTTCCGAATCTCGTATAAGCTTTATGAATACGAGAAAGTATGAAGACCGTAAGCTCGGCAGAGGATATTATGAAATAGGCGACTATTGGTTCAATTACGATTGGCGTCTTGACCCTCTTGCTATTGCCGATGACTTTAAAGACTATGTCGATACGATAAAAGAAACAACGGGCTCGCCGAAGGTTGCGATTGTTGCTTCCTGCCTCGGCACTAATGTTGTTACTGCTTATATTGCAAAATACGGAACAGACGATATCCACGGTATTTGTTTTGACGGCGGTGTGTGCTATGGCTCTGAGGTGCTCAGTGAAACCATAAGCGGAAAGTTCAGGCTTGACGGAAATGCCATTGAAAGAGTTCTTATGGACTGTGCAAATTACGGCTTCTTTGATGTAGGAAGCTTTGTTCTTTCAACTATTGATCTGCTTGAAGCAAGCGGAATGCTTGATGCGGCAAAGGGTATTACCAAGGAGTATATATATTATAAGGTTGTTGAGGGCGTTACCTCCGCTTTGGCTCTTTCCACCTTCTTTACATGGCCGAATTATTGGGCAGCTGTAACTGCTGAGGATTTCGATACCGCACTTAATTATGTTTTCGGAAAAGAAGGCAGTGAAAAGCGTACCGAGTATGCCGGTCTGATTGAAAAGCTTGAAAACTATGATGTTCTCGTTCGTCAGAGAATTCCGGAAATAATGCAGAGCATTAAGGATAATGGCGTGAATTTGGGCATTATGGCGAAATACGGCAGTCAGATGATTCCCGTCTGTGAGTCTTCTGATATGGTTTCAGACCAGATAGCTTCTGTCTACAGAGCCTCTTACGGTGCAACAACCTCAACGGTTTATGACGTTCTTTCTGATGAATATATTGCTCAGCAGGAGGAAAAGGGTCTTGAAAGATATATTTCTCCCGACAGACAGATAGACGCTTCAACCTGTATGTTCCCCGATTTTACCTGGTTCTATAAGGGCGCAACACATTCTAATTGGACAAGCTACGAAATGAAGATAATGTATGATGTTGCTACTGCCGACAGACAGCTTACAGTTGATGATTTTGAGTGGGGACAGTTTATTGTTTATGACAATAAAACCGATACGGCCCATAAAATGACCGAAGAAAACTGCAAAACTGAAATATGGGAAGCAGATAAAGAAAAGGACGAGCCGCAAACACCCTTCGGAAGGCTGTTCGCCTTCATAAAATCGACAATAAACTGGCTTAAGGAGCTGTTTGTGATTGTTTCTGAAAAGCTCTTTCCTGCTAAGCAATCGGCATAAATAATAACTAATCCGTGTCAGCCGGGTGTTCGTAAGGACACTCGGCTGACTGATTTTCACGAAGACGCTATACAGCCCCTTTTTGAGTTGTCAGTAATCGGTAGTCAGGATTTACCTTGTAAAATCTGATGATCTGATAGCTCTGTCTTTTCGGGCAGACAGATGAAAGAGTGAATTTAAGTCTGTAGTAAAAAACGTAACAGCAAAAAACCGTTGTAAAACTTTTTATGCTTTTACAACGGTTTTGATATTTGCTTTTCTTTTATTTATAAGTTTTTTAGGCGTTTAGCTTTTTTCAGCCTCTTTTTGCGTTTCAGCTTTATTCAATTATGCTTTCTCCATCCATTTCGGCAGGCTGAGCAAGGCCCATAATCTTGAGCATTGTGGGAGCGATGTCGCAGAGCTTGCCGCCATTACGGAGTATACAGTCATAGCCGCACACAATAAAGGGAACGGGGAAGGTGGTGTGGGCGGTGAAGGGTGAGCCGTCTTCTTCGTACATCTTGTCAGCGTTGCCGTGGTCAGCAGTGATAAGCATAATGCCGTCCATTTCGTTAACAGCATCGTAAACCTTACCTACGCATGTATCAACAGCTTCAACAGCAGCCTGTGCAGCGGCAAAAACACCTGTGTGGCCAACCATGTCGCAGTTAGCAAAGTTAAGGATGATAGCATCATATTTGCCTGTCTTGATAGCTTCAACAACCTTTTCTGTAACCTCGTAAGCGCTCATTTCGGGCTGAAGGTCATAGGTTGCAACCTTGGGAGAAGCAACAAGGATTCTGTCCTCACCCTCGTACTGCTTTTCAACACCGCCGTTGAAGAAGAAGGTTACGTGAGCGTACTTTTCTGTTTCGGCAATACGAAGCTGGGTCTTACCCATCTTTGAAAGGTATTCACCGAAGGTATTTTCAAGGGTCTGAGGCTTGAATGCAACGTGAACGTTAGGCATTGTAGCATCGTACTGAGTCATACATACATAATAGAGGGGGAAGAAGCCATTCTTTCTCTCGAAGCCGTTGAAAGCCTCGTCAACAAAGGTTCTTGTTATTTCTCTTGCTCTGTCGGGGCGGAAGTTGAAGAATACAACGCTGTCATCAGCTTTGATGGTGGCGTTGTCTGCGCATACTGTGGGAAGAACGAACTCGTCGGTGAGGTTCTTGCCGTCGCCGTCGATTGTTTCGTAGCTTTCCTTGATAGCCTTAACGGGACAGTCAGCCTTGATGCCTTCACCGTAAACCATAGCGGCATAAGCCTTTTCTACTCTTTCCCAGCGGTTATCTCTGTCCATAGCGTAGTATCTGCCCATAACGGTAGCAACCTTGCCGAGGCCTATTTCCTTGAGTTTGTTGCAGGTTTCTTCAACAAAGTCTGCACCGGATGAGGGAGGAACATCACGGCCGTCGAGGAAGCAGTGAACGAAAACATCCTTTACGCCATACTTTTTAGCCATTTCAACAATAGCATACATATGAGTGTTGTGTGAGTGAACACCGCCGTCGCTCATAAGACCCATAAGGTGAAGAGCGGAATTGTTCTTAAGGCAGTTTTCCATAGCGCCCTTGAGAGCTTCATTAGAGAAGAAGTCACCGTCCTTGATGGACTTTGTGATTCTTGTTAATTCCTGATAAACAACACGGCCTGCACCGATGTTGGTGTGGCCAACCTCACTGTTACCCATCTGACCGTCGGGAAGACCTACGTCCATACCTGATGCACCGATAAAGGTCATGGGGTTTTCCTTCATAATCTTATCAAGATTGGGTGTTTCAGCGGCAACAATAGCGTTACCGTAATCGGAAGGATTCTTACCGAAGCCGTCCATAATACATAATAAAACAGGTTTTTTCATTGTAAATACTCCTTTATAGTGGAAGTGGGCGAACAAAAAATGCAAAATGCAAAATGCAAAATGCAAAATTGTGGTCGCGAGGAAACGTTCTAAAGCTTTTTATCTTGCTTTCCGCAGAGATAATAAGAACTAAGCTTTCAGCCGGATGATTTGAAATTATTTATCTTCACTGCTTTTACAGATAGAAGTCAGAAGAAATATAATTGCCTTGATATCTGATTCCATACTTTGATATTCTTTTCCTGTAAGAAAATCAGTTTCGTGCAAAAGCCTTAACCAATAATAAGTTTCGTTGGATTCCTTAAGAGCGATGCTCATCTTGGAGTGAAAGTCTGCTTTCGATTGCGCTCGTTGTGCCTCTGATACATTAGCACCGATACTTGTGCCGCATCTGAGCAATTGCTTTGACAGAGTATATTCCTTTTTTACTTTTGTCAGATGCTTGTGAAGATTAACTATTCTGACAGCAAATTTAAAGCTTTTATCTTCAATTGTGTTGTCCATATCAAAACCTCACAGTTGTCTTTAGTCGGCGGGATAAACGTTCATTTCAGCACATAGTTACAGCGCAATTTTGCATTTTGCACTTTGCATTCTGCATTTAAAAAGGGCTCAACGAGCCCTTTTTACTTATTTCTGTTCAGAAGCTGCCTTTACAATAACTGAGAAGTCCTCAGCCTTGAGTGAAGCACCGCCGATAAGACCGCCGTCAACGTTAACCTTAGCAACAAGGCCTGCAGCGTTCTTAGCGTTCATTGAGCCGCCGTACTGGATTGTGATAGCTTCTGCAGCCTCTGCACCGTATGCTTCAGCAACAGCTGCGCGGCAGTAGCCGTTACCCTCGTCAGCCTGGTCGTCAGTAGCAGTTACACCTGTACCGATAGCCCAAACGGGTTCGTAAGCGATAACAACGTCCTTGAGCTGATCGGCAGTAACGTTTGTAAGAGCCATCTTTGTCTGGAACTTGAGGAGAGTTTCGGTGTAGCCGAGCTCTCTCTGCTCAAGGGTTTCACCAACGCAAACGATGGGCTTAAGACCTGCATTAAGAGCAGCAAGAGTACGAAGGTTAACAGTCTGGTCTGTTTCACCGAAGTATGTTCTTCTTTCGCTGTGGCCGATAACAACGTATTCAACGCCGAGCTCCTTGAGCATATCAGCTGAGATTTCACCTGTGTATGCGCCTGAAGCCTTGAAGTGTACGTTTTCAGCACCGATTCTGATGTTTGAGCCCTTAGCTGCTTCAATAGCTGCAGGGATATCTACGAAAGGTACGCAGAGAACAACTTCACAGTCAGCACCTGCAACGAGGGGCTTCATTTCATTGATGAGTGCAGTTGCCTGAGAGGGGGTCATATTCATTTTCCAGTTACCTGCGATAACTGCTTTACGTGTAGCTTTATTCATTTTAATTACTCCTTTCACTCACAATGCAGAGTGCAGAATGCAGAATGCAGAATGAAGTGATTATTTTGTTTGTGTATTTTTACAAATTGTTGTAAGAATCGAGATGAGTTCATCTGCATCAGCAGAGATATCATCGAACTCTTTTTGAGTTAAATAATCAGTTTCTTTTAAAAGTCTCAACCAATAAAAGGTCTCATTGGCTTCTTTTAGTGCAATGCACATTTTTGTATAGAAATCAGCTTTAGATTGAGCTTTTTGAGCTTCTGATACATTAGCTCCTATACTTGTACCGCTTCGTAATAATTGCTTTGACAAAATATATTCTTTCTTGGTTGCGGTCAAATGTTTATAAAGATTTACTGTTCTGACTGCAAATTTAAAAGATTTGGACTCAATTATATTTTTGATTTGAACCATCATTTCGTATAAGAATGTTACTAAGCGGGTTTAACTTATATAATTGCAGTGTGCAGGGCGCAATTCTGCATTCTGCACTCTGCATTTTGCATTTAATTACTTGTCGTTAAGTGCAACAACGCCGGGAAGGTCCTTACCTTCGAGAAATTCAAGTGAAGCACCGCCGCCTGTTGAGATGTGGCTCATCTTGTCAGCGAAGCCGAGCTTCTGAACTGCAGCAGCTGAGTCGCCGCCGCCAACGATTGAGATTGAACCGCTTTCAGCAATAGCTGTTGCAACTGCGATAGTACCTGATGCGAAGTTCTTCCATTCGGAAACTCCCATGGGACCGTTCCAGATAACTGTGCCTGCGCCCTTGATAGCGTCAGCGAAAAGAGCCTCTGTCTTGGGACCGATGTCAAGACCCATCCAGTCGTCGGGGATAGCATCTGAATCAACAACCATAACGTCTGTATCCTCAGCATATTCCTTACCGAGTCTGTTGTCAACGGGGATAAGGAACTTAACGCCCTTAGCTTCAGCGGCAGCCATCATTTCTCTTGCCATATCAATCTTGTCTTCTTCACAGATTGAAGTACCGACGCTGTAGCCCTTAGCTGCAAAGAAGGTATAAGCCATACCGCCGCCTACGATGAGGGTATCAACCTTTTCCATGAGGTTTGTGATAACGCCGATCTTATCTGAAACCTTTGCACCGCCGAGGATAGCAACGAGAGGTCTCTGGGGATTTTCAAGAGCGCCGCCGATGTATTCGAGCTCCTTACGGATAAGGTAGCCGCCTACTGCGGGAAGGTAATCAGCAACACCTGTTGTTGAGCAGTGAGCTCTGTGAGCTGAACCGAAAGCATCGTTTACATAGATTTCTGCAAGTGAAGCAAGAGCCTTTGAGAATTCGGGATCGTTCTTTGTTTCTTCCTTGTGGAAACGAACGTTTTCAAGAAGGAGAACCTCGCCTTCCTTAAGGTCAGCAGCAAGAGTCTGAGCGCTTTCACCGATAACGTCCTTAGCCATCTTAACCTCGATGCCGAGAAGCTCGCCGAGTCTTACAGCAACAGGAGCGAGTGAAAATTCGGGCTTGAATTCACCTTTGGGTCTGCCGAGGTGTGAGCAAGCGATAACCTTTGCGCCGTTGTCAAGAAGATATTTGATAGTGGGAAGGGAAGCAACAATTCTCTTATCGCTTGTGATAACGCCGTTTTCCATCTTAACGTTGAAATCGCAGCGGATGAGAACTTTTTTGCCTCTTACGTCAATGTCTTCAACTGATTTCTTGTTTAATACGTTCATTGTGTTTCGTCCTTTCGTCATTTATATATACTATAAAAAATTGCCATTGACTATTTTATAATATTATGCCCTTTTTTTCAAGTGTTTTGATATAAAAAATAATGATAGCGGTATGTTAAATTTAAAATGCGCAATCGCGCCCGACACTGCCGAAGCGGCAAAGCCTATCCCGCCCCGCAAGGCTTTTATTATATAGTGCGCGGGGAACACATTATTGTTTATGCTTACGACGGCGCGTGACTACTGACTACTTTTTAGGTATGCGGGTGAGGTGGTGCTGATGGCAAATTTTCTTCCGCCACTCTTGCCGTCCCTGAAAGGGAAGGGGGACCGCGTCAGCGGTGGAAGGGTTCAGCAACCCCACCGCATAATACCTCTCACCCCAAACCCGTAGGGGCGGCCATCGGCCGTCCTGTTGACAAGACTATCGCTTTGTGATAAATTAGAATTACAGATTGACGGACATTGTTTCTGGTTTGGTAAGTAAACATTATCAACACAGAAAACCGTACGCTGCGTAAGACAGACTTAGTTTTATTGGGAGGTATAATATGTTTATAAAACAAAACAGTAAAGGTATCTTGAGAGTAATATCATTTTTTCTTATAATCAGCACAATGGTAATATTATTTACAGGTTGCTTTGGCGGCGTGAGCGATTGGGCATATAGCTTACCTAATGATTATGAGATTTGGCGTGTAAATTCCAATAGTGTAGTTTTCGGAAAAAATGAAGGCGATCGTTTTGAACAGGAGATTGACAGATATGTGATATCTTTTAGCTATAATGATAGGTATATCGGCTTGATAAGGATTCCGATGGACGATATTCCACATGATAAGGATATTGATATTGAAACTATGGATCGATCTGATTCGGAATACTATATTGTCGATTCGGAAAATGATATAATATATGGACCGTATACCGAAAAGGAGTATGAAAAACAATTAGATGACCTCGGTATACAAGATATGTGTGAATGGATTGAAACATTGCAAAGACCTGAAAACGCAAAAGATTAATTTTAAAAATAAGTATAGTTAATTTTTTGCTGATATCTAAAAACACAAGCCTCAGCTTTCCTCTAAAGGATAGCCGAGGCTCTTTTCATATATTCTGCGGTCTCAGCCTATCTTTTTAATCAAACCTTCCCCGCAATTCCGCAATTCCAAATTCCGCAATTCCGAATTCATCAAAATCCTTTCAGCAAATCCGCAAAGGGATTATTCTTCTCTTCCTTCTTCTGCTGATTTTCCTGCTTTCTCATATAGCTGAGCACGTCAGCCTTGCCTGCGCCTGCCTGCTCCTTTCTCTTCTGAAAATCGGTGAGCTTTTCACGGTAGCCACATACACAGACAAACATCTTTTTATCACCCTCGCCGCGAAGCTCCATCTTTTTGTGGCAGTCGGGGCAGCGTGCATTTGTAACCTGGGTAAGTCCCTTGCGGTAGCCGCATTCTCTGTCCTGGCAGATGAGCATTTTACCCTTTTTACCGTTGACCTCGAGCATATATTTGCCGCATACGGGGCAGGCGGTACGGGTAAGGTTATCGTGAGCGTACTTTGCGTCCGAGGCGATAACCATTGAAACAAGAGAGGTAGAGTAATCACGCATCTCTCTGATGAATTTCTTCTGGTCGGCAGTACCCTTTGAGATATTCTGTAACTGCTGCTCCCATTTGGCGGTAAGCTCTGCACTCTTGAGGTCAGCAGGTACAATGCTTATGAGCTGTTTGCCCTTGGCAGTGGGGTGAATTTCCTTGCCCACACGCTCAATTGAGAAATTGTCAAACAGCTTTTCAATAATGTCCGCTCTCGTTGCGGGGGTACCGAGACCGCTTGTCTGACTGATGACCGCCTTGAGATTTTTGTCCTCAATCTGCTTCGAGGGGTTTTCCATAGCCGAAAGCAGAGTAGCCTCGGTGTATCTTGCAGGAGGTCTTGTCTTGCCCTCGGTGATTTTGGTGCTCATTACGGGCAGCTTCATACCCTCCTTAAGCACGGGGAGAGACTGTGAGCGGTTTTCCGCCTCGTCCTCATCCTCGTCCTCGTCGGCTGAGCCGTAAAACTCCTTCCAGCCCATAGCCTTTGGCGTTTTACCCTTGGCAAAGAAGCTGTTACCCTCAATATCCACCTCAACCTTTACCTCGTCGTATTCGTATGGTGCGGAGAGTACCGCAAAAAAGCGGCGTACAACAAGGTCGTATATGTTTCTCTCGTCGTAGCTGAGCTTTTGCAGATTGGGCGACTGCTCTGTGGGGATAATAGCGTGGTGGTCGCTTACCTTTGCATTGTTTACGATGTACTTTGTTTCGATTTTACCTCTTGCAATACCCATTGCCCACTTTGCATAGGGTCCCACTGCGGCGGCGCGGAGTCTTTCGGGAATGGTTGCAACAACATCGTCGGTTATGTAGCGTGAGTCTGTTCGGGGGTAGGTGAGTACCTTGTGGTATTCGTAAAGACTCTGCATAAGTGAAAGCGTCTGCTTCGCACTGTAACCGTACTTTTTGTTGGCATCTCTCTGAAGCTCCGTAAGGTCATAAGCGGCAGGGGGAGCCTGCTTTTTACTGCTCTTTTCGAGCTTTGCAACCGTTGCGGTTTTATTTCTGATTGCAGCTTCAATTTTCTCTGCAAACTCACGGTCAGAGAAGCGTGTGTTACCCTTCTTATCTCGGAAGGTTGCCTTGAAGCCGTTAAAATAAGCCTGAAGAGTATAGTAGGTTTTGGGCTTGAAGCTCAGAATTTCCTCTTCTCTTGCAACGATGAGTGCAAGGGTGGGGGTCTGCACTCTGCCTGCTGAAAGAGAGGCGTTATATTTGCAGGTGAGGGCTCTCGTGGTGTTGAGACCTACAAGCCAGTCTGCCTCTGCTCTTGCCTGCGCGGATTTATAAAGGTTATCGTAATCCTTGGCGGGCTTCAGATTTTTAAAGCCGTCCTTTATTGCCTTGTCTGTCTGTGAAGAAATCCACAGACGGTAGGCTGGCTTTTTGAAGCCCGCCTTCATCATAATCCAACGTGCAACAAGCTCACCCTCACGTCCCGCGTCGGTAGCGATGACGAGGGAGTCAACGTCGGGGCGCTTCATAAGGGCAGAAACGGCTCTGTACTGCTTTGAGGTCTGCTTTATGACCACAAGCTTCATCTTATCGGGGAGCATGGGCAGATCGTCCATTTCCCATTTCTTATATCTTTCGTCGTAGGCATCGGGGTCAGCGAGAGTTACAAGGTGACCGAGCGCCCAGGTGATAATGTATTTATCACCAACGATACAGCCGTCACCCTTGCCCTTGCAGCCGAGAACCCTTGCAATATCTCTTGCAACAGAGGGCTTTTCAGCCAATACTAATTGTTTTCCCATGGTGTTTACCTCATTTTATAACTGAAAGGCAGCAGCCTTCCTCTTTAAATTTTTCTATTATTACCTTTTCAACCTCGGCCCTTGTGATTGTTTTATAAAGGTCGAGAGTGTCAAAAAGACCGTAGCCTGCGAAATAGCAGTCCACAAGGTTGTTGGCAAGAGAGTCGGTGTCGTTGAAGAAAAATACATCCTTGCCGTACATTCTTTTGAGTGAGATTTCAAAATCCTCGTCGGAGATGCCCTTTGACTGAAGCCTTTTTATTTCGGCGGCTATTTCGTCACGCACCTTTTCCGGGTTGTTGCTTTCACCGCTGATAAGAAGGCAGGAAAAGCCTCTGCCGTTGAAGTATTCCTTGCCGAAGCTTGAATTGATGAGACCTTCATCAAGAAGTCTGCAGTAAAGAGGGGAGACCTTGCCGAGAAGCACGTCCAAAGCAAGGTTTGTAACGAGATTATCTCTTTCGGTGTCGTTTGCGGCAGGCGTGCATTTGTATCCTATTGCAAATTTAGGCATATCAACGCCCATATTTTCCTCTGTGTATGCCGTAACTGCATTTTTGCTTTCCTCCGGAATAATCTGTTCGTAATATACGGGTGCTTCTTTTTTCAGAACCTTATCTGCAATAGCGACAATGTCATCCTTTTTAACGTTACCGGCAACGGCGAGTGCCATATTCGAGTTGTTATAGAAGGTACGGTAGCAGGAATAAAGTAAATCTGCATTGATTTGTGCTATTGATTCAACAGTACCCGCAATATCGATGCGTACGGGGTTATTGTGGTAAAGACCTCTGAGCAGATTGAAAAGCACCTGCCAGTCGGGGTCGTCCTGATACATTTTTATTTCCTGACCGATAATGCCCTGCTCCTTGAGCACCGTTTCTTCGGTAAAATAAGGAGCTTTTACAAAATCGAGAAGTATTTCAAGGTTTTCATTGAAATTGTCTGCGCACTGGAAAAGATAGCAGGTACGGTCAAAGGATGTGAAGGCGTTAGCTGATGCACCTGTTTTTGCAAAGCGCTCAAAGGCGTCAAGCTCCTCGCTTTCAAAAAGCTTGTGCTCAAGAAAATGAGCAATGCCCTCAGGTACCTCTGTGTAGCTTTCCTCGCCCTTTATTCTGAAGCAGGTGTCAACAGAGCCGTACTTTGTGCCGAAAATTGCAAATGCACCCGAATAATCGGGTTTTTCCATAACGAAAATTTTAAGTCCCGAGGCGTGGTCGATTTCATAGTATTCTTCGCCCAGAAGTTCGTTTTTTATAAGCTTTTCCATTTATTCCGCCTCACTTTCAAGTATAAACACGGTATCTTCGGTAACCATATTTGCCGCAACAATAATTTCCTCGCGGCTTACATCCTTCATCATAGCAGCGTAGTCTTCGGGGGAGCGGAAATCAGGCTTATTGCACTGCATTGTTGCCCACATATCAATATAGAGCACGCTGTCGGAAAACGATTTGTATGAATCGGTGATGCTGAGCTTAGCCTGTTCAATAATTTCGTCGGTGAAATCGCCCCTTCTGACTGCGTCAAGCTCATTTCTTATGGCTTCAAGAGCTTTATTGGCGTTTTCGGTTTCAACACCGCTTTCAACGGTGATAATACCCTTTGAGTCGATGAGTCTTGCAGAGCAGTAATAGCAAAGGCTCATTTTTTCTCTTACATTCATAAAGAGCTTTGAGAAAGTGCCGCTGCCGAAAATAGCGGTCATTATCTTAAGGGCGGGGAAGTTATCGCCCTCATAGGTCATACCGGCTCTCATACCGATAACAAGCTTACCCTGCTTTATCTTCTGCTTTTCGGTAACGGTTCTGCTTTCATAAGCCTCTGAAATAAACTCTGTGCGGACCTCGGTTATATTCTCGGCCTTTCTTCCTATGGCGTTGAAGCGGTCGGTGAAGAGCTTTTCGGTTTCTGCCTTGTCAAAGTTACCGGTGACGTTTATCTGTATGGGACAGTTGAAAAGCATATTCTTCCACACTCTGAAAAGCTCCTTGCCGTCAAGAGCGGAAATTGTATCTTTGTCGCCGAGTCTGTCGGTACCGTAAAACTCGTCACGGCACATCTCTTCTGTCATACGTGTGAGAGCATAAACTCTTTTATCGTCTCTTTCACTGTCAATTTTTTCAATAAGGAGTCTCTTTTCTCTGGTTATATTTTCCTCCTTGAAGCCTGTGGGTGTAATATCGGGCTTGAGAAAAGCATTGACAAGAAGATCAACACCCTCACTGAGCACGCTTTCACCTTTGAGGGCAAAGCGGTCATCGAGGCATACGAGTACAAGAGAAAGCACCTGAGCCTCACCAATTTTTTTAACTGACGCTGAAAGGCCTGCGCCGTAAAGAGATGCAAGCCTTCTGTTCATTTCATATACTGTGGGATAATTCATACTTGTGCGGGCAAGCGTATGAATAAGAAGCGCTCTTGCGGAGGTGTCACCGTCAAGAGGGGCGGTTATATTAAGTGAAACAACGGCGTTTTTAAACTGTGCCGTGTTGTGGGTGAAAAGCCTTACTCCCGGAGCAATGTTTTTTCTTTCCATAGATGCTATCCTTCTTTCGGAAATATTATCTTTTCTATTATAGCATAAACCTGCAACAATATGCAATGCAATAAATGAAAAAGACAGACTGCGGAAGTCTGCCCTTTCGTTATTATTGCTTTACAGCCTTAAGGTAGCTGTCAATTTCCCTTTTCTTTTCCTCCAGCTCCCATTTTTCCTCGTAAAGCACTCTTATAAGGCTTTTGAGGTGCTGTATTTCGCTTCGCTTCCCGCGGGCTGCTGCATCCTTCAGCTTGAGCCGTGCGCTTTCAAGCGCTTCCGTCTGCATATCAAGCGAAGCTTCGTATGTTTTATAAAGCTGTTTCATTTAAACTCCTTTCAATCAGTTCCGAATATGATATAGTTGCAGCTAACTCTGTAAAAAGCTGTAAGCTTTTTAAGCTCGGCCATAGTCATAACGCTGCCTCTTTTTTCTATCTGCTTAAGCCGCAGCTGACTTATATCTGTTTTTATGCTGAGATGTTCTACAGTAAGACATTCCCGGGCACGTAAAGATTTGAGGCGGGTTGATATTTCATCTGCATTTATGTGAGAACTGAGTGTTTTGCTGTTTTCCGTTATTGCTTTTATTTCTTTTTCACTGTTGCCACCGTAAATAAGCTCAACTGCGTATTTCAGCTTTTCATAAACCGTTTCATTTATTTTTGTAAAGTGTCGGTGTACCGTTGTACGGTCTACCGAAAGCATTTCTGCTACGGTGCTTTTTGAAAGCCCTTTGTACCAATGAAGCTCGACAAGCCTTCTGTCAAACTCGTCAAGCTCTTCTCTGATTACTTTTCTTACTAACCTTTGCAGCTCTTCCTTTCTTCTGAGAAGCATTTCTTCCCTCTCGGCCTCACGTGCTTTTGACTGCCAGCTTCTGAAGGCTTCTGCATCAAAGCACCTCTCAAGGCTCTCATCGTTGATATTCATTTTGAATCATTCCTCCCATACCGGAACCGGCAACGAACATTTGTTCTCTATATCTTTTATTTTAGTTGCGATTGCGATTGCTGTCAATAGCAATCGGTCATATTGACTGTCAAGACCTCAAAAAAGGACTAAGGCTGATTTAAGCAATATTTTTCGAAAAAATTTATGTGATTTTTAAGTGTTTGGGTTATAGTGAAAAAACAAAAGGGTTTAGGTACTTGAAATTTTTATTGAAATGGTATAAAATAACCCTTAGTTGTGTGCTTCGGCTCATAAATTAAATCAGAAAAGGATGAAACTAATGGCAAAACAGGAAAAGAGTGCTGCAGAGCTTTACCGTGAGGAAAGAAAGGCACGTCTTGCAAAAGCTGCAAAAAAGAACTCAAAAAAACAGAATAAGATTATCTGGAACAAGAAGAACAAGTCTTTTGCTACAGTAGCATTTATTCTTGCTCTCGTTATCGGTATATCAGCTATAGTTCTTAATTCACTCGGTATGTTTGACAGAAACAAGAAGATGATGACCGTAGGTGAAGCTGAGGTTGATAAATACGAGGTTGTTTATTACAGCTCAAGAGTTTATCAGAATCTGTTTGAGATGTCTATGCAGTATGATCAGTACGGTGAAGGCTACGGACAGATGCTCACAGGCCTTGACTGGCAGACACAGCCCGACAAGCAGGCATTTTCGGGCGTTGTTGAGGGTGTAGAAAACCCCACAGTTGCAGACTATATCGTTTCTCAGGCAAAAACAGAGATTCAGAGAGTAAAGGCTTACGTTAAGTATGCAGAGGATAACGGTATAACACTTGACGCTGAAGGACTTGCTGAGGTGCAGAGTGTTATCAACGATATGAAAACAGCTGCCCAAAACAGCGGTTACGGTTATGCAAACTTCCTTCGTTCAGAGTACGGCTACGGCAAGGGTATGACTCCCAAGCTTTTTGAAAAGATTATCACCGAGGCTGTTCTCGCCGAAAAGGTTCAGGAGCTCAAGAATGAAGAAATTACAGCGAGCTACGATGCTTTATCAGATGCAGAAATTGAAAAGCTCTTCACAGACAACCTCAAGAAGTTCGGTGTTGTTTCATACAGAAGCTACACAGTAAATGCTGCAGATGAGGCAGAGATGGAGGCAGCAAAGAAGACTGCTGAAACTCTTGCTACGGTTGAAGGTGAGGAGGCATTCCTCAAAACGGTTTCAGAGCTTGAAGAAGCTCTCAAAAACGAAAAGTTCGCGGATTATCTTACAGACGATACACTTACTCTCACTGAAGACGAAAGCTATGAATCAGTGGCAGGTGTTGCTCACGACCATGACTACGACCACGGTGAGGCAGGTGCAAGCGAGGCTGAAAAGTGCGGCGAATGGCTCTTCGACGCTGAAAGAGAAGCCGGTGACACATATATCGCTGAAAATACCGGCAAGGGTTATACTGTTTATATGGTTACAGAGCCCGTTCACAAGGTAGACAGCGAATACACATACGATGTAAGACACATCCTTGTCAAGTTCCCCGAGGAAAATGAGGAAGAAGCAGCTGCGGATGAAACTGCAGAAGATGCCGATGAGACCGAGAATAAGACAGAGGACAAGGAAGAAGAAAAGGAGCCCGTTAAGGCTGAGCTTCTTGATACATCAGCATATGAAGCAGTTGTTGATATAGATGTTGATATCGAAAATGTTAAGAACCCCGAGCTTTATATGAAGGCTCAGGATATTCTCAAGGAATATCTTGACGGTGAAAACACAGAAGAAGCATTCGCTGAACTTGCTAAAAAGTATTCAGAGGACGGCAACGCAGAAGATGGCGGTATCTATGAGGATGTAACCAAGGGTTATATGGTTGCCGAGTTTGAAAACTGGGCATACGAGGAAGGCAGAAAGGCCGGAGACGTAGGTATTGTTGAAACAGAGTTCGGATATCATATTATGTACTTTATCAAGACTGAAGAGGCATCAAGCTGGATAAGCGTTATCAAGGATACAGGTATCTCAGAGGATTATACCGAATTTGAGGAAGGTATAATTGAAGCTGTCCCTGTTGCAGATTACAACACAAAGTACATTTCAGACGTTAAGGATTTCCTCAAATTAAATGCAAGAACACTTATTTCAAACAACACACAGAGTACACAGATTACATTCTGATAACAAAAAGCTGCCGGATTTCCGGCAGCTTTTTATATGTCACCCAGTGGTAGGATTTATCGCGTGTTCTGTTTGCTGAGCAGACGGAATTAACCCCGTTCTGTTTTACGCGGACGAAACAAGGGGAGGCGGCTCCCTGCCCGAGGACTTGCCTTCGCAAGTCCTCGGGGCTTTTGCGCGGGCACAGCCCCGCAAAAGCAAGCGGTGCGACCGAAAGGTCGCACCGCTTCAGGGAGCCGCCGCTCTGCTTTTCCGTTACGTTGTTCACAAAGAATACACTGTTCTTTTTTACGGCACTGCATAAAAATTAGATTCCCAGGCAGGGATATAAGGATGATGTCGGAAATATAATTTATATCCCTCATAAAGCTCTTTTATTTTAAAGGGCAGAACGAACATATCCTCGTTTCTGTGGTAGGCGCACACATAAAGCTTCGGCTTAAAGGCTTCTATCGTTTTACGGGCGCCCTCAAGGGCCTTCAGCTCAGCACCCTCAATATCCATCTTTATAAAAGTAACTGCGTCTTTGATAACGTTATCAACGCTGTCAAAGGCTACCGCCTTACCCGTGCTTCCCTGACGCGAATTTCTTCCGCCTTTTGTTTCAAAAAAACGGAGCTCATTCTTATCCCAGGCACCCAGGTTGAAAAGGCTGATATTTTCCATGCCCTCAGTTTTTCTTGCGAGCTTTCTGAAGTTTTTTTCATCGGGCTCAAAGGCATAAATATTCTTATAGCTGCCATCAGTTGCAGCGAGAAATTCCCTTATTGTGTCACCGTCGTAGGCACCGAGGTCAACTATTGTTTCTCTGTCGGTGAGTCTGAGAATATCGCTGTACACCTCGTCCTTTCCGCTTTCACAGTCAGAAAGGTACTTTATTTTACCGCTGATTTTGAATTTGAGCACGTCGGTAAAGGCTTTTTTCGATTTTTCATCACAGAGCATATCATAAGCTTTTCTGAAGGAAGCGGCGTTTCCTTTAAGATATTCCATTGTGAAAAGCCCCTTGCCGGCTATGGGTACCGTAGGCGAATAAAGCTCATAGCTTTCCGACATTTCCTTTATTCTGTCCAAAGTGGGTCTGTCGTGTATTGCAAAGGTGAGCAGTATTATAAAATCACCGTATTTTTCTTTTGCCTGAGAAAAGCTGAGCACTTTTTTTCCGTGAAAGCTGTGGCCTCTCACAAAGCCGTCGCTGGCAAACGTGTCTGCATAATCAAGATTGAGAGAATGAAGCACATCAATAATCATATCGGCACCGTTACCCATACCGTAAAGCAGTATAGGCTTATCTGAAGATTTAAGATGCTCCCATAAAGGCTTTTCACAAATAAAATCGGTCAAAACATACACCGCCTTAAAAGTTTTAAGGTTATTTTAACATAGTTGATATTAAATATCAATAGCGACAAAATTTGTGAAAAAGTTAACAATTTTGAAAGCAGAAAAAAATTACTGTACAAATCGGTTTTTGTGTGATAAAATACAGTGAAAAGATTCCGAGAGGGGTTACGTCAGATGAAAAACAATAAAATCGTAAAAATCATAATTTCTGTTGTGGTTTTTGCTTTGTGCTTTGCGTCAGGCTTCTTTATCGCAAAGGAGGTGGCTTCCCGCAAGGTTAAAACAGACACCGACTCATCACAGACTACAAATGCAGCGGATGAAGCACAGTCAGAAGAAATCAGTGAGGCTGAACTTGCAGTAGACCACAGCCTTTACACCTATCTTAAAGACAGTGAAAATATCGGCGGCGGTAAAATAACCGTTGATTCAGCCGAATATTATTACTATTGTGCTTCACTTTATGACCAGCTTATTTCCTATGCCGTACAGTATGATTACTATTACGGTGAGGGTAGCGGACTTGCTATGACGGGCTTTGATATTACAAAGCCTGCAGATGAGCAGAAATATGACGGTGAGGTGGAGGGCATCAAAGATCCCACCTACGCTGATTATATTGAATATACTGCAAGAAAGCAGATGGAAGCTGTAAAGAGCATAGTTGAATATGCAAAGCTTAACTCAATAGAGCTTACCGAAAAAGAAAAGCAGTTCCTTGCAAATAATATCGAAAGTGCAAGAGCGGGCATTAAAGAGCAGTATGACCAGACTATTGAAGAATATCTCAAGAGTGTTTACGGCCCTAAAATGACCGAGGAGCTTTTTGTTCGTATAACCGAAGAACAGTATCTTACCAATAAGGTTGACGAAATAAAGACAAAGCTTTACTCTGACAGCTACACCGACGAAATGCTGGAAAAAATCTATGAAGAAAAGGAAAAGACCTACGCCGTTGCGGACCTCAGAGTGTATATAGTGGTTGCAAAAACTGCCCTTGACGATGAAGGAAACGAAAAGATTACAAATGAAACAATGGCTCAGGCCAAAAAGGATGCGGAGCAGCTTGCTGCCTCTGTCATTGACGACACAACCTTCAAGGAAAAGGCTTCATATTATGAGCAACTTGAAAACAATTCAGATTATGAAAAGCTTCTTTCAGACGATTCCTACACTCTCGTTGAGGCAATAACCTACGATAATATAACAGCTCAGCTCGGAAGCGGTGAGCTTGCGGAATGGGTGTTTGAGGAAGGAAGAAAGGTTGGTGACACCTTCGTCTTTGAGCGTGAGGATACAGGCTACGGAGTATGTATGATTTCAAATACTCCGCACAAGCCCGAAACAACCTACACCTACAGCGTAAGACATATTCTTTTTGAGTTTACTAAAGACGGCAATGTTGATACCAATGCCGACGCAATAATTCTTGATACAAATAAATACGACACGGTTATTGATATAGATGTCAAGCCCGAAACAACAAAAGAGCCGGCACTTTATATGAAGGCTCAGGATGTACTTATTGACTACCTTGAGGGTGAGCGTACCGAAGAAAGCTTCGGCGAGCTTGCAAAAGAGTATTCAGCAGACGGTAATGCTGCCCAGGGCGGTATATATACCGATGTTCCTCAGGGACAGATGGTTCCCGAGTTTGAAAACTGGAGTATTGCCGAGGGCAGAAAGCCCGGCGACGTTGGTATTGTAGAAACCACCTACGGCTATCACGTTATGTATGCGGTAGACAAAAAGGTTGCAACAAGCTGGGAAACAACGCTCAGAGATGCTGAGGCAAATGATGATATAAATACATTCTTAGAAGTTCTTGCCGATTCATACACTTGTGAAATTAAAAATTACAGTGAGCTTGATATCGCAAAGGATCTTGAAGAAATTGGCAACGGTCTTATAAACTTCTATAAACAGGCATTAAGCGCGCAGACCGCTTAACATAAATTCATTTTTAAGGAGGACATTATTATGAAAATCGTTAAAGTACTTATTGCAGTGGTACTTGTTGCCGCAATCGGTGTCGGCGCATTCCTTTACTTCACTGCTCCCGAGGTGCAGATTGTAGGTGAGTGGGACGGCGAATATACCGACTACGAATTCACAAAGGACGGCAAGGTAAAGGTTACCTATCTTGACACAGTAATTCCCGGCATCAACACGCCCGTTACAGGCACCTATGAGGGTGACTATGTAATTGAAAAGGACGGCAAGGACGTAACTCTTACAATCAAGACCACAATCAACATCATCGTTGACATTCATAACGAAGAGAATTTCGAGCTTGGCTTTGAAGACGGTGAAATGGTACTTACAAGAGTTTTCAGCGACGGCAGCAAGGGCGAAAGCTACAGCTTTGAAAAGCAGAAATAAAAAATAGAGGGAGTTCCTTAACTCCCTTGATTTTTTAAGGAGAAAAGCTATGTTAAGTAAAAAAATCATTACGGTTATAATAACTGCAGTTCTTGCTCTCGCAGTGGGTATAGGCGGCACTGTTATATTTTTCAATGCAACGGATGACGGCGATAAAAATGATAGGGACACGGAAAACACCACAAGTGCCGAAGGTGGCAACGCCGATATAAACGACATTATTCCCGGACTGCTGCCCGATGATACCGACAGCGAAGAAACCACAGCGCCCGCAAACGAAAGTACGCCTCTCGAAGAGGCTATTCTCGGCTCGTGGCGAGACAGCGCAGATATGAGCGGCTACGATTTCTATGAGGGCGGAAAGTTTGACTGGACATACGTAAATTTAACCATCGGCGGTAAAACCATAAACGGTAAGACTTCGGGAGCCTATACCCTTGAGGGAGACACTCTCACTCTTACCTATTCAATTGTTACAGCAAGTATTACCGATGTCTATACTGTAAGCATTGTAAATAATAAACTTACTATTAAGAATAAAGAAAACGGAAATACCTTCTCATATACGCGTGTAGTTACTGCACCTTCACCTGAGGATGAGGTTTATGCCGATCCTCAGCTTGCAGGCAAGTGGCTTGACAGCAATCAGGCGTACGGCTATGAGTTCAAGGCAAACGGTGTTGTTGATATTTATCTTTTCGTCGGCAGTGTTGAGGGTTATTACACGGTGGACGGTGACACTGTCACTATCGCTTATTCATTATACGGACCTGAAATCGGCGGCACATATACTTATGCCGTAAAGGATAATATACTTACCCTTACATCGTCTGAGGGTAATGTATCCACCTATATCAAACAGTGAGGTAAAGTATGACACAGCAGGAAAAGGTATATGCAGCTCTTGATGAGCTGGGAATTGAATATAAGGTTATTCACCACGAGGCGGTAACAACCATAGAGGATATGGATGCTATGGGTATTTTTACCGACGGCGAGGTTTGCAAAAATCTCTTTCTGAGAAACGCCAACGGCAAGACTCATTACGTTGTTTCAATGCTCAAGGATAAGCACCCGGATATTCAGCAGGATATAAGAGGTCAGCTCGGTTGCTCAAGACTTTCCTTCGGCTCTGACGAAAGACTTATGAAGCATCTCGGTCTTGCTCCCGGCGCGGTTTCTCCCTTCGGTATAATCAACGACGGTGACGCAGATGTAAATGTTGTTCTTGACAGCGACCTTAAAAACACAGAGGGCTATATCGGCTTTCATCCCAACGACAACACAGCCTTCCTCTGGCTTAAGTTCAGTGACCTTATAAAGTTCATCAAATCAAGAGGAAACGATATCTATTACATAAATATATAATTGAAAAAGGGGCTGAAACAGCCTCTTTTAATTATGCTGTAAGCACAAAAAAGTCCGTCGGAATGTTTCCGACGGACTTTTGCTTTATTTATCAGTATTTCCCGAATTTATCAAAGAGCACGGGCATCCAGAGACCTGCCTGAACGGTTCTGTGGTCAAAGCCGCTCTGCTTGGGCTCCTTTGTCTCAATCCAGTCTGAGAAGCAGTTTCTGTCCTTGGTGTCTGCAAGGTAATCGCAGATACACTTTGAGAAAAGGCTGATGTTTTCCTTGGTTTCGTCAAGGCAGGCAGCCCAGAGCATCCAGTCTGTTTTTGTAAAGGTGCGGCGGTAATCAAGGGGAGTGCCGTAAGTGTTGAGCTCAACGCGGTATTTTTCACTTTCAGCCTTATAAAGCTCCTTATCAAAGATATTGAAATCAAAGAGTATATCCCATACAAGGTTATATTTAAGGCTCCATGAATTCTTTTTATCAACGCTGAAGGGAAGAGCACCCTTACCCGTACCGCAGGCATCAACAAGCTCTTTTGCATAGGACTTTGCAACTGCGGTGTGCTCATCTAGATTGCCTAAAAGCTCACTGATACGGCCGAAGGCGGCAAGACCCATAACAGACTTGATTGCAAGGTTTACGTTTTTCTTGCTGTGACCTGCAAAGTCGTCGGTACAAAGCTGATTGTCAAGAATAATACCCTTGTTTTTGAGGTAATCAGCCCATTTTCTGAGTATGGGAAGATTTTCTTCGAGAAAAGCCTTATCGTCTGAAACCCTGTAGTATGCGTATGAAAGAAGAAGCATATTGCCGCATTCCTCAACGGGCATCTGGAACTGAGGCAAATACATACCGAACCTGTTGCTCTTATATACCTTTCTGTATGTATATGAGTGAGGAAGAAGATGGTTGTGCACGTTAAGGGCATAAACCTGTCCGTTTGCAATGGGATATCTGCCTATATCATGGGGAGCAAAATCGGCTGTCCATAAGGGCATATTTGCAAATTCGATAATACCCACAAGCATAGCCTTTACAAGCTCAGGGGTGTAAATAAGAAACATAGGCATAGCGGGGTAGGAAACGTCAACGGTGTTTATACAGCCGTTTGAGTGACATTCCTTTGACATATAAAGAAGCTGACCCTTGCCGTTTCTTACAAGCTTGTGAGCGGCAAGCACCTGCCTTGCGGCTGCACAGAGAATATTCTGATAATCGGCCCCGAACTTTGCACTGTCCTCAAGGATGACGCTTTCCTGCTTTTCAAGCTCGGCAAGTATTTCAGCTCTGTTGTCAAGACAGTATTTCATACCCTCGTCGATGCTCTTGAATTTTTCCGTCCATAAGCCCTTGAGCTTTTCACCGAAATATTCTATTGAGTAAACGTCGTCATAACCGATTACCGTTGTAAATGAAAGATTATCACTGCAGAGCGCACCACTCTTTGCTTCTATGCCCTGCTTGCATACTGAGCACTCACCGCCCATAAAGGCGTAATAGCCCCAGTCGGGAGCGAAGGTATCGCCCGAATCTCTGAGCGGGGTCTGGTTTGTACAACCCATTTTTACAAAGCGTCTGCCCTCAAAAATGTCGGTATATTTAGTAATCTGCTTTTTCTTTTTGCTATAGCAAAGCTCGTCGAAAGCGGTGAACTTAACCTCTATAGAATGCTCATTGCCGTCAAGCACGGTAACCTCAGTATCAAAGAAGGATACGGGCAGGCTGAAAAGCTGTAAATCCTTAAAGGTAAAGGGGGAGTAGGTGCTCAGTGTGAGTCTTATCTTGTTGTTTTCAAAGGTGTAAACACTTACGTAGGGCCTGATTTTTGCAGATACCTGGTATATTACCTTTCCCTTGCCTGCGCCGAGAAAACAGTAATCCTCACCGTCAACGCTTACGGTGCCTTCAATTCTTTTTCTGATACCGCACCAGAGATAGGTGTCGTCTGCATTGAGCCGATCGGCTCTTGACCATATACTGAAGTGGGGGTCGATAGTAGCTACGGGATAAGCCGGAAGTTTCATAGGTATATCTCCTTTTTTAATTTCTTACATATTTTAGCGGGTTGGTGGTTGAGCCGTTGACGATAACCTCAAAGTGAAGATGAGGACCCGTAGAGTTACCGGTATTGCCTATACGTCCGATCTGCTGACCCTTTGAAACGTGCTGACCGACGTAAACGGTCAGTGAGCCGGGCTGCATATGAGCGTATCTTGTCTTGATGCCGTTGCCGTGGTTTATGAGTATCATATGACCGTAGCCGCGGTAGCCCTTATCCACTCTTTCAACGGTACCCGAGGCTGCTGCAACAACGGGTACACCCGTGGAGCCCTTACCGCCGATTACAATGTCAATACCGCTGTGCCATGAGGACCAGCCGGAAATGCTGTAATCTCTGTAGCCGTAATATGACGAGATGTGATATGCGCCTCTTGTGGGCCATGTCCAACCGGATGAGGAGGACGAGCCGCTTGAGTAGGTCTTGGTGCCTATAAGAATAATTTTATCTGTGGGCTTTCTTATCGTCTTTTCGGAAACAACGGTGGTGTAAGACGCAACACCGTCAATATATGTGATAAGCTCGGTTATTTCCTTTGTACCGTTTCTGCCCTCTTGAGAGGTCTTTTTTGTACCCTTGGCAAGAGAGGAGCTGTTTCTCTCAACTGTCTGGAAGGGTATTTCTTCCGTTCTGACGTTTGTTTTCATAACCTTTACCCGTACGTAATTTTCCTGCCGTGAAACCAGCAGTCTGATTTGCTTGGGCTTCTCGGACTCAGCGGGTGCGGTCTGGGAACCATCCTCAGATTCGGCTTCCTGCTCCTCCTGAGAAGCTGATGTCAGTGAAGCCTCAAGTGCCTCAAGGTCAACGTCAGGGTTAAGAGCTTGAAGCTGACTGAGAGTAAGGCCGTATTTAAGCCGTACGCTCTTTACGGTATCACCCTCACCGAAGGTGTGATAAACCGCTTCCTGCTTCGGGTTTGAAAGCATATCGCGAAGAGCAGAGGTATCCCATATAAGCTCACTGTTTTCGGGATAAAGACCTGAAACGTAGTCAATTTCTTCAACGAAGGCAACCGTTGCTTCTTCTTCAACCTGCTTTTTATAGGGCTCCAGCAGAGCCTCGAAAACGGTAATAGCGTCAGATTCGTGCTTTACCGCACAAAGGAATTCGCCGTCAATATAAATACCGCAGGCTCTTGTGTAGCTTATATCTGAGGTTTCAATAATTTTTTCGCTTATCATAGCGGAATTGCTGAGCTCGTTTACACCGACCCTTGCCATTTTGTAAACGGGCATAACCGAAAGCGTGCTCAGAGTAGCGGA
This sequence comes from Clostridia bacterium, assembly GCA_017517865.1. Taxonomy (GTDB): domain Bacteria; phylum Bacillota; class Clostridia; order Oscillospirales; family Acutalibacteraceae; genus UBA6857. The sequence goes on from JAFWYB010000068.1 coordinate 125,408, forward strand.
ATCGCTGTCGGCGGTTTTAATAAGTGAAGTTGCTCTGGCCTTACCGTCTTCAAAAACCTCTTTGCTTTCAACATAGCCGAGCTCAGTGCCGTTATATATAACCTGCAAAGCAAAAATATCCGTTCTGTTTTCAAGGTACACATTTACTGCTGCAGCGATCATAATAAGCGGAAGTGCAAGGTTTACTGCAGTTTTGAGAAGTCTTTTTCCGCTGAACAGAAGGCTTAAAACGGCTCTTAAAGCAGGAGCTTTTTTAGGAGTACCCTTTTTTGTCTGCTCCTTTGCTTTTTCAAGAGCAAGAGCTTTTATTTTAGCTGCAAAGGATGCGGGCGCTTTTTTTATAAGACTGAAAACGTCTTTTCTTACGGTGTTTATTATCTTTACTGCAACACGGAAGGGGAACAGTATAAAGGGCTTGAGCTTGCTGAAAAAAAGCCTGAAAACTGCTATGGTGCTGTCGCCCGTAAGGAAGATTATATTTATAACAGCGGGCATAAATCCTTTTAGAAGCTTAAAAAGCAGCTCTTTGCCAGAAGGCTTCAGGGTGCGTGAAAGCTGAGGCTCCTTACGGTTGGCGGAAGCAGTTTCCGTCTGCTCTTCATTTTCCTCTGTCGGTATTATAATTTCATAGTCCTCAGATTCGCTGAAGGGCGCATATACGGTATCGTCCTCATAATAAGTATCGTTAGCATTGAAAGAAGCGGTTGCGTCAGCCTCTTTACTGCTTTGAGAATATTTTTCTTCCACATTTTCACCTGCCTTTTCTGTTTTCTCTCGGAAACAGTTAAATATTATAGCATAAAAGAATTATCTTTGCAATTATTTTGTGGGATAAGTGAGCATTTCTTCATTCCAGCCCTCTAACACTTCACACATAAGAGCGCTTTCTTTTCTTGCACCGAAAAGGTCGTGGTCAAGATAGTTGCCGCATTCTTCAGGCGATACTCCCGGAACCTCACCTTCAAAATCTGCACAGAAGCGAAGAGCCTTTTTCGTAAGCTCAACGGCATCTGCTTTTGAAAGAGTATCCGTTGTGATGAAATAAAAGCCGGTTCTGCAGCCCATAGGTCCGAAGTAGATGATTTTGTCTGAAACATCGCTGTTTCTTACGTAGGTAGCAAAAAGGTGCTCAAGGGTATGAATCGCACCGTTTTCCATAACGCTTTCAAGGTTGGGTCTGCGGAATCTTATATCATAGGTGACGGCATTTGCGTCAACTCTTGAAAGATACATACCCTTGGGTAAAATTGTGTGATCTATTGTGAAGCTTGCTATTTTTTTCATAATAATATTCCTTTCTAATTAAAAGATAAGCTTTTTTCACTGCTGAAAAGTCTGTCAACTGCCGCCGCAAGACTCTTGTGACACTCCAACGAAAGAGTGGGGTCTGCCGCGAGAATCATATCGCAGGCTTTTTTGGACTGCCTTACCGTTGGCATATCCGTCGTAAGGTCGGCAATTTTAAGGTCGGGCAATCCGTGCTGACGTGCACCGAAGAAATCTCCGGGGCCCCGGATTTTAAGGTCCTCATCTGCAATAAGAAAGCCGTCGTTGGTGCGGCACATAATACCCAGCCTTTTACGGGTTTCCTCACCGCTGCCGTCGCTTATGAGAATGCAGTAGGATTTTTCCCTGCCTCTTCCCACTCTGCCGCGAAGCTGATGAAGCTGAGAAAGTCCGAAGCGGTCAGCATCCTCAATTACCATAATTACGGAATTGGGAACGTCAACACCGACCTCAATAACCGTTGTTGAAATAAGAAGCTGAATTTCGCCCGAAAGGAAGTCGGCCATAACTCTTTCTTTATCCTTAGGTTTCATTTTTCCGTGAAGAAGTCCTACTCTGTAATCGGAGAATTCATTCTCTGAAAGGCTTTCGCAGTAATCGGTTACATTCGTTATATCACTGTCGGGGTTATCCTCAACCGCAGGACAGACAATATATGCCTGCAGACCGGAATCAAGGTGTTTTTTTATAAAGCTGTAAATTCTTGGTCGGTATGAGGTGCCAACACAGTAGGTATCGGTTTTCTGCCTGCCCTTGGGCCGCTCATCTATAACCGTAAGGTCGAGGTCACCGTAAATAATAAGTGAAAGAGTTCTCGGTATAGGCGTTGCACTCATAACAAGTGTGTGCGGATTTGCACCTTTGAAAATGAGCTTTCCTCTTTGAGCAACACCGAAGCGGTGCTGTTCATCGGTAATTACAAGACCGAGGTTTGAAAATTCAACGTCATCGCTTAAAAGAGCGTGAGTGCCCACTATGATATGGACTTCTCCGTTTCTGAGCCTTTCCTTGATTTCTCTTTTTTTCTTAGCCGTAACCGAGCCTGTAAGAAACTCAACGGTTATACCTTTTTCACCGAGCATATTGCAAAGAGTGTTGTAGTGCTGCTTTGCAAGAATTTCCGTCGGAGCCATAAAAGCACTTTGCAGACCGTTTTTTGCACTCACATAAAGCAGACAGGCGGCAACTGCGGTTTTACCGCTGCCGACGTCACCCTGAATCAGTCTGTTCATAGGCTTGCCCGATTTCATATCTGAAAGGGAGTCGGCTATTGCTCTTTTCTGTGCAGACGTAAGCTCAAAGGGCAGCAGACTCATAAATTCCTCCGAGTAATCCTTTTTTATGATATGCTCGGTATGCTTTTCGTTACTGCTTCTGAGCCTTTTCATACCGATCTGAAGGATAAGAAGCTCTTCAAAGGCAAGGCGTCTTTTAGCAATTTCAAGGTCGTGGGGATTTTCGGGGAAATGGATGTTTTTTACGGCAAACTGACCGTGGCAAAGCTTAAAGCCCTGCCTTATCTTATCGGGTATTATATCCGGTATATTTCTTGAAAGGTAAAGGTTTACCGCCTGATGCATAATTCTTTCGGTCATTCTCGACGTAAGCGAAGCAGTCTGATGATAAATCGGGCGCATTGCCACGCCTTCATCGGCACTTTCAACTATGGGGTTTGAAATTTCAAGACTGCCCCTTGAAGCGGTGACCTTGCCGTAAAAAATATATTCCTTACCCGTTTCAAGGCTTTCCGCAAGATATGAATTATTGAATATGGTTATATTTACTCCGTTTACACCGTCGGTCACCATTGTCTTGTAAACAGTCATATTTTTTCTTATCAGATGCTTTATAGGGTCATAGCCTACAACGGCACTGAAGCAGCACACCGTGTCGGGTACTATTTCGCTTATCGGTGTAAGTGATGAAAAATCAAGATAGGTGCGGGGGTAAAAACGGACAGCATCATAAAGAGTGAATATGCCCATACGGTTAAGAAGTTGAGCTCTTTTTTCACCCACGCCCTTTATAAATTTTACGGGTGTATCCATTTTAACCTCCCTTGAGTGATGAGTTGAAATCAGTAAATTATTTTCCACGAAGCGGCATTCATAAAAGGCTCATATTCGGTTATATCGCCGCTGAAGGTGAACTCTCTTGAGAAATAAGCAACACCGTCGCGGAAGCAGATAGGGATGAAGGGCTTTTCGGCGTCGAATACCCTTGCAAAGGTTGAAATATCGGTGGTGCCGGCGCTGAAGGCACCGTAAGATGCGGCAACGGTTGAATTGTTGTCTATGCCGTAGCTCAGACTGCCGTCTTCAGAAAAGAAGGCTGATAAATCCATATTCGGCGGAAGAATAACCTCTCCGACATACAGATCGAATTCTCCTTCTTCGAGCGCTGTAATATAATCCTCGTAGGAAAGAGCCATAAGCTCTGCGTCAATGCCGATTGATTCGAGTGTGTCGTGAATATACTCAGCGCACTGAAGCTTCTGAGAGCTGTCCTTGCTGACTGCAATTCTGAGCTGCAGAAATTCAAATTCCTTTGAACGGTACTTATTATCCTCGTAGGCGTAAATATAGCCTCCGTTCTCGAGATGTTCGCGGGCTCTTGTAAGCGAGGGCTCCTCACTGTCAAAGCTCAGTGATGCCGTAGCATACCAGTCAGGGTTAAAGGGCAGTGAGGAATGTCTGCACATACTGCTGAAAACAGAATCGGCAATCGTTTTTGTGTTTATTGCAGAAGCAACGGCGTTTTTGACGTAAGGGTCAGCCATAACCTCAGAGCTTGTGCCGTTGATGCCTATGAACACCATATTGTTGAGACTGAGCTGAACGGTATTGGCTCCTATTTTAGTGTATTCGCCCTGAGAAAGGTCGTTGAAGTAATATGAAAGGTCGCCGCTCTGAAGAAGATAAAGCTCACTTTCGTCGGCAGTAATGCTCTTGAGCAGAATCTTTTCCGTCAGGAGGCTTTCACCCCTTGTGTTATCCGCATTAGCCTTGAGAAATTTGCCGTTATCGTCATAGCCTGCCTCATAACGGCCTGAGCCTATGGGCATTTCGTTGCTTCCTGTTGAAGAAAGTACAATCGGAAAAGTTAGTGCGCTTTCGGCGAAAATATCGGGACTGCCGAGAGTGAAAATAACACTGTCTGCCGTGGGAACGGCCGAAACGAAGTTGCTGAGCCTTTGAGAATAAAAGGCACTCTGCTTTGCCGTGGTAAAGGAGTAGGCAACATCGGAGGCTGTTACGGGAGCACCGTTTGAAAAAAGGAGCCCTTCTTTTATTCTGACGGTCAGAGTGTTACCGCTGAGTTCACCTGCTTCGGCAATAAGGGGAACCGGCTTATAGGATTTATCGAGCACATAAAGTGAATCAAAAACAAGCGATGCGATGCTTCTGTTTGTGGGGCTGTCTGTCAGAAAGGGGTTAAGGGAACTGTCCGCATAATAGCCCAGAGAAATATTTTTTTGTATAGCGGGTGCGGTGGTATCCTCCTGCGTTTCCTCCGTCACATCCGGCTCACGGCTCTGGTCGGGAGTGATTGTGAGAGCGAGACATATGCAAAGAAGAAGTGCGGTCACCGCGATAATATATTTTTTTACAGATTTCATAACTTTCATAATTTCCGTTCCTCAGGGGGTAATCGAACCCGATAAGCCTTAAAGGTCCGATTTACAGCACCTATAATGATTTTTCTTCTCGCAAGAAGCGAGTATACTGAGCTTTGTGCCTCAGCCTGAAAACTTTGTTGATAATTCTTTCAGACTGTTTCGGTTAAGAAAGGCGTACGGGTTCTGCACCGGTACATCTGCCGGTTTTTTCATCAACGGTAAAAATACAGCCGTTTATCATACATTTGCCGTCAGCGGCATCAAAGCGTACGGGCATATTTGTCATAAACTTTTCTATAATCAGTTCTTTTTTTACACCGAGTACACTGTTTTCAACCCCGCACATACCTATGTCGGTTATGTAACCGGTACCGCCGGGTAAAACTCTCTCATCGTTTGTCAGCACGTGGGTATGAGTGCCGAACACAGCACTTACCCTGCCGTCGAGGTAGTAGGCAAGAGCCTGCTTTTCCGAGGTTGCCTCGGCGTGAAAATCCACGAGTATTATATTTGTTCTGCCCTCAAGTTCCATAAGCGCTCTGTCAGCTGCCCGGAACGGATTTTCAAGACTTTCACTGAACATCGTGCCCATAAGGTTTATAACACCCACGGAGCATCTGCCCAGGTCAACAACGGCAAAGCCTCTGCCCGGGTTTGATTCCGGGTAGTTATAAGGCCTTATGACGAATTCGTTTTCGTCAAGAAGCTCATAAACCTCTTTGCGTCTGTAAACATGGTTACCGGTGGTTATGAAATCAACGCCGCTTGCAAAAAGCTCCCTTACGGAAAGGGGACTAATACCGTTTCCGGCGGCTGAGTTTTCACCGTTTGCAACACAGAAATCTATATTCTTAAGCTTTTTGAAGGCGGGAAGCTTTTTTCTCAGAAAGCGGCAGCCGATGTCGCTTACCACATCACCAAGGACAAGTATATTCATTTTATACCTCTTTTCAGTCGTTGAGATATTCGCTTATATCGAAATCGTCGTCGTTGGGGTAATAATCCCAGCCGTCGTAGTAGTTGCCCTGCTTTTCCTCCTCGGGAAGCTCGGGTATTTCTCTTACGGCCTCAAGCTTTCTGCCCGACATCCACAGAAAATGTGAAGCAAGAAGAGTGTAGCCGCAGCCTGAGGGAGTCAGCCATTCAGATGCCGAGGCTTCGGGAATGGCAAAGTTTGCCATAATTGTTGAAATAACACCGCCGTGTGTTACTATCACCACATTGTCGCTGTCAGATTTTATTATACCGTCAACGATTTTTGCAAAGCCGCCGCAGACTCTTGATGTAAACTCCTCGTTGGTTTCACCGAAGGGGGGAGCGATGCCCTCCTCGCCTCTTATCCATCTGTCAAACAGAGGCTGCTTTTCGTGAAGCTCGTCAGCGGTCTTGCCTTCAAATTCACCGAAGTTGTATTCCGTCAGTGCATCGATTATAACGGGCTCACAGCCGGGATAAATAAGCCTTGCGGTTTCCGTACATCTTTTCAGAGGTGAAGAAAAAACAAAGTCTGCGTGAGGGTAGACGTAGCATTTCTTAAGCTCTGCCAGCTGCTCGGCGCCCTGAGAGCAGAGGGGAGAGTCGGTGTGGCCTGCATAAATGCCCCTGAGGTTATCCTCGGTGAGGCCGTGGCGGATCAGATGTATCTTGTAGGTTTTCATATTTAATTACTCCGTATATTTATATAATATCTTTTATTATAACTCAAAATTAAATGAATTTCAATAAAAACGCAAATAGAATTGAAAAAAGACTCAGTCTGATGTATAATATTTTCATAAATTCGTTGGAGGACGGCTTATGCTTAATTTGATTACAGGTGAAAAAGGCAGCGGAAAAACCTCTTATGCCCACAAAATTGCAGGTGAGGCGGCATCAAGAGGCGAAAGAGTTATGCTTATCGTACCAAGACAGTACAGCTTTGAAACAGACAGAAGCATACTGTCTCTTCTCGGTCCGCGCCTTGCAAGTGAAATTGAGGTGCTTTCCTTCAGAAGACTCTGCGACGAGGCGCAGAAAAGCTGCGGCAGTGTTAACAGACCGCTTGCCGCTTCAGGTATAAAAAGCATACTTATGTCCCTTGCGGTTGAGGCTGTGTCGGAAAATCTTACTGTTTATGCAAAGCATAAAAACGATATTGCTCTTTCACAGAAGCTTCTCAGCAGCGTTGAGGAAATGAAAAACTCCGGTGTAACCCGTGAGGAGCTTTTAAGCTGTGCAGCTTCACAGCAGGATAAGCTTCTGAAAGATAAAATAAAAGAGACGGTTCTTATCTTCGATGCCTACGGGGTACTTCTTGAAGAAGGCTATTTTGACGAAGCTGATCTTCTTTCCCATGTGGCGGAGTCTCTTTTAAAAACAGACTTCTTCGACGGCAGAACCGTTATCATAGACGGCTATTCCTCGTTCAGCAGTGCTGAGCTTAAAATGATAGAGGTTATGCTGAGAAAGGCAAAGCAGGTGTGGGTTACTCTCTGCTTGAGAGAGGATACCGACGTCAGTGATATGAGTCCCTTTGCGCTTCCTGCAAAGACCCTCAGGAGACTGAGACTTCTTGCGGGTAACAACGGTGTTCCGGTAGGTGATATTACCCTTACCTGCAGAAAAAGAGCATACCCTGACGATCTTGCATATCTTGAAAAGAATATCTTTTCTCTTTCACCCTTGCCCTTTGAGGGTGAGTGCAGAAATATTGTTCTTACCGCGAGCAACACCGTTGAGGCTGAATGCGAAGCGGCTGCAAGAAAAATAAAGGCTATGATAAGAAAAGGCGAATACCGTTGCCGTGATATAGCCGTTGTTTTCAGAAGTGAGGGTGCGTATGAAAAAAGCATAAGGCTTGCCTTCAGAAAATACGGCGTTCCTTATTTTGAGGATAAGCGTCAGCCGGTTATCAATCAGCCTCTGATAAGCTTTGCTTCGGCACTGCTTGATATAGCGAGTGCGGGCTTTACAACCGAAAGTATATTCAGATATCTTAAAACGGGACTTGCCGGCTTTACTCAGGAGGAGATAACCGCCCTGGAAAACTATGTATACGCCTGGGATATTGACGGCAGAAAGTGGCTTTCTGAGTGGACCGACAATCCTGACGGCTTCGGTGTGGAGCTTGATGAAAAGAGAAAAGCAAGGCTTGGTGCGCTCAACGGAATAAGAAAAAGAGCGGTTGAGCCGTTAGCCGCCTTCAGAGAAGCGGCTGAGGGAGCAAGCGGCAGGGAGCTTGCCTCGGCTCTTTACTTCTACCTTACGGAAAACGGTGTGGATGAGGAGCTTAAAAAATACGCTGTTTATCTTGAAGAAAAGGCTATGACCGAGCTGGCTCTTGAGCAGGAGCAGGTCTGGGATATACTTATGGAAAGCCTTGATGAGCTTTCACGTACCGTAGGTGACAGAGTGATTACCGCTAAGCGGTTTTACGAGCTTTTTATGCTTTGCATTCACAGCAAGAGTCTGGGCAAGGTGCCCGACGGCTTTGATGAGGTAACGGTATGTCCCGCCCAGAGAATACTCACCGTTAGCCGTAAGGTGGTTTTTGCCGTAGGTATGAATAACGGCGTTTTCCCCATGCACCGTGGTGAATCAGGAGTATTCTCCTTAAGAGAAAAGCTTAAGCTTGCACAGGGCGGAATTGAAGCGGTTAACGACAGCAGGGATCAGCAGCTCTTTGAAAGATTTCTTGCATATAACACTCTCAGCTGTGCTACGGATAAGCTTTATCTGAGCTATTGCCTTTCCGATGCCCGCGATCAGGCTCTTGCCGAAAGCGAATATATCGGCAGTGTAAAGGCGCTTTTCCCTGCACTTAAGGAAAGCTTTTCCTCCGACGCCTCGCTTGAGGAGCTTATTGAAAGTGAGCAGTCTGCTTTTGAGATAATGGCAAAAAACTGGAACAGTGACAGACCGGAAATCAAGGCACTAAAGGAATATTTCAGCACCAGAGAGGAATATGCGGGCCGCATTGTAACGATAAAAAGAGCAGTCGAAAAAAGAAATCTCAGCTTCGAAAGCCGAGAAAATGCTCTTGAATTTTTCGGCAGAAACCTTTATTTTTCAGCAACTCAGCTTGATGATTACGGCCTTTGTCCTTTTATGTATTTCTGCCGCCACGGTCTTAAGGCATACCCGAGACTGAAGGCGAAATTCGACCCCGCACAGACGGGTACGGCTATTCACTACGTTCTTGAATGCCTTTTGCAGAAGTTCAGGGGCAAGGAGTTCCTTTCTCTTTCGGCAGAGGAGCTTGACGGCGAAATCAGTTGTCTTTTAAACGAATACCTCGAGTCCTCGCTTTCAGGCTCTGAAAATAAAACTGAGCGCTTCAACTATCTTTATTTCAGAATGCACAGAATAATTTCCGATATTCTCGCACGTCTTCAGGGTGAATTCTGCGAAAGCGACTTCGAGCCCTGCGATTTTGAATTAAGCATAGACCGTGAGGGTGATGTACAGCCCTTTACGGTGGAACTTCGCGAGGGTAAGGTTGACTTCTGCGGAAAAATTGACAGAATAGATAAGCTTGACACGGAGGGTAAAAGATATATCCGTGTTGTTGATTACAAAACGGGCATAAAGGATTTTAAGCTCAACGACGCCATGAACGGCATAAATATGCAGATGCTTCTTTATCTTGTTAGTATCTGGCGCAACGGCAGAGGCTTTTACGAGGGTATAACTCCCGCCGGTGTGCTTTATTTCCCGGCAAGAGTCGATACGGTCAGAAGTGACAGAGAAAGCGATGAAGCCGACCGTATGCGCACAAGATATCAGAATAACAGAATGAAGGGCCTGCTTCTTGACGATGAGGCGATTATACGCCGTATGGATAAAAAGGGTGAGGGACTTTTTCTGCCCGTTAAGTTTGATTCTAAAACAGGTCAGATAAAGGGCAATCTAATAAGCCTTGAGGCTCTCGGCAGACTTGCGGTGCGTATGGACGGAATAATAAGAGATATGGGCAACAGCCTTCACGAGGGTAAGGTTGAGGCGCGTCCGCTAATGGGCGGGGGACATACAAATACTTGTCTTTACTGTAAATACGGTGATATATGTATGCAGGAAAAGCCACGCTACAGATTTATCGAAACCGAAAGCCATTCCGAATGTATAAAAAAGCTTATGGAGGAGGATGAAAATGAGCAGAAACTGGACTAAACAGCAAAGTGATGCCATAAAGGCAAGAAGAGGCTCAGTGCTTGTTTCTGCCGCAGCGGGCTCGGGTAAAACTGCCGTACTTGTTCAGCGCGTGATTGAGCGCATAACCGACGAAGAAAATCCCACTGATGCAGACAGACTTCTCATCGTAACCTTCACAAGGCTTGCGGCAGAGGAAATGAGAGAGAGAATTGCAAAGGCTGTTTCCGAGCTTCTGAGAAAGGATCCGGGAAACGCCCGCCTTATAAGGCAGCAGATGCTTCTTTCCGAGGCAAAAATATGCACTATAGACAGCTTTTGCTCAAGCCTTGTAAAAGAAAATTTCGAGCTTCTTGACATTTCACCCGATTTCCGTACTGCCGATGAGGGCGAGCTCAGCATAATAAAAAAGCAAGCGGCCGATGAAGCTCTTGAGCAGATGTATAAAGAGGGCGGTGAGCCCTTCAGAAAGCTTGTTGAGCTTCTTTTCACGGGCAGTAACGATTCAGCCGTTGAAGAAGCTGTTGAAAGGCTTTACGAAGTATCCTGCTCATACGCTTTCCCGTCAAAATGGCTTGACAGCCTGGCTGATATTTACTGTGTTGAAGAGGACGTAAAGGACAGCATTCACGGCAAGTTTATTCTCGATAACCTTACTCAGGCGGTAAATTACAGCCTTGCTCTTTTTGAGCGTGTGCTCACAGAAAGCGAGGGTAATGAGGTTTACGAAAAGATATTCAATAATGCGGTAAGCACCGATAAGGCTCAGTGTGAATACATTCTTTCCCGCATAGCGGAGGGCAGCTGGGATGAAATAAGAGCTGCCGTTGACCGTTTTGCCCCCGCAAGAAGAGGCAACACCCCAAAAGAATATAAAGAGGATGTATATCTTGCTTCACTTGTAAGTATGCGCGACACGGGCGTAAAGAATATGAAAGAGCTTTCGGGCGTGCTCTGCTGCAGCGGAGCTGATTACAGGGCCGACAAGCTTTATTTTGCCGATGCCGTCAGAAGCCTTGTTGAAGCAACGAAGCTTTTTGCAGAAAAATATTCGGAACTGAAAAAAAGCAGAAAGCTTGCCGATTTTGCCGACATTATGTTTATGGCACTGTCGCTGCTTGTTGAGAGCAGGGGTGACGGTTGGGAAAGCACGCCTCTGGCGAAAAGCATAAGTGAATGCTACGACGAAATTCTCATAGACGAATATCAGGACACAAACGGAGCACAGAGTCTTCTTTTCACCTCGATTTCAAGAAATAACATATTCAGGGTGGGAGACGTCAAGCAAAGCATTTATTCCTTCAGACAGGCTATGCCGGAAATCTTTACGGGACTAAAGGACAGCGTTGAGCTTTACGATGAACAAAGGGATAATTACCCCTGTAAGATAATACTTGCAAACAATTTCAGAAGCCGCAAGGGTGTAACTGATACGGTAAACTTTATTTTTGAACAGATAATGAGCAGGGAATGCGGCGGTATAGAATATGACTGTGAGGAGCGTCTGACCGCCTCGGCACAGTACGGTGAAAAGCAGTGTGCCGACAGTGAGCTTCATCTTATCGAGCTCGCTACCGACGAGGATACCGATGAAAGCTCCCACGAATACCAGGCAAGGTATGTAGCCTCGCTTATAAACCAGATGATAGCGCAGGGCTATACCGTAAAAGAGGGCGACGGTGAGCGCAGAGCCACCTATAAGGATTTTGCGGTGCTTATGCGTTCTCTGAGCTCGGGAAAGGGAGTTATATATGCAGATACCTTCCGCAGTAAGGGCATACCCTGCTTTACCGAGGTGTCGGATTCCTTCCTTACCTCAAAGGAGATTGCTCTCGTTCTCAATCTCTTACGCGTAATAGATAATCCGGCTCAGGATATACCGATGCTCAGCGTTATGATGTCACCGCTTTTCGGCTTTTCCGTTGACAAGGTGGCTCAGATAAAAAAGAAAAACCGCAAGAGCAGTGTATATTCCTGCCTGCTTGAAAAGAGCAGTCAGGGCGACGGTCAGTGTATATCTTTTCTTGAAAAGCTTTCCGAATGGCGGTCGATGAGCGTCTGCCTTCCCACACAGGAGCTTATAAGCGGAATATATGACGAAACCGCCTTGCTTTCTGTCTTTGATGCCGTTGATACCTCGGGAACGAAAAGCGCAAATCTCAGACTCCTTCTTGACTATGCACTGACCTATGAAAAATCGGGCTACAGAGGTCTCGGCGGCTTTGTAAGCTTCATTGACCGTCTCAGCAGCCGCAAGCAGGATCTTACCGGTGCACTCAATGCCTGCGGCAATGCGGATGTTGTGAGAATAATGACCGTTCATAAATCAAAGGGTCTGGAGTTCCCGGTTTGTATTGTTGCAAACTGCGGCGGAGCCTTCAACAGTCAGGACGAGAAGGCAAACCTGGTGCTTAACAGAAGATGCGGAGTTGCAATAAAACGCCGCGACGTTGAAACCTATGAGGTTTTTGAAAGTGTACCGCACAATGCGGTAAAGCTTGCAATTCACGGTGATGCGGTAAGTGAGGAGCTCAGAGTGCTTTACGTTGCTCTTACCAGAGCCAAAGAAAAGCTTATAATGGTTCACGGTGAAAAGAAGCTTGACGATGCACTGAGAAGATACGGTACTGCGCTTAACCGTGACAGTAAAAAAATTGTACCATACGCCGTAAGAAATGCAAAAAGCTTCGGTCAGTGGATTATAACCGCGCTTATGCGCCATAAGGACGCTCAGCAGCTCAGAAGTGTCGCGGGCTTAGATGAAAGCTTCGTTCTTGCTTCAGAGTCACCGCTTAAAGTGGTTATAAGCCATAGAGATACCGTTCCTTGCGCCGAAGAAGCGGCAGCTGTCAGCACAGAGTCTGACAGAGAGTTCCTTGAGCTTGTAAAGGAAAGGTCGCAGTTCAGATACAAATATGAAAGGCTTTCGGGCATAACCGTAAAAAGAACCGCCTCCTCAGCTGATAAGGGCGGTGTTGACCGGGAATATTTTGCTTCCTCAAGACCTGCCTTTCTTTGCGAGGGCGGCCTTACGGGCGCACAGAAGGGTACTGCAACCCATCATTTTGTTCAGTTTGCAGACTATGAAAAGGCAAAGGAAAATCTGGAGCAGGAAATTGCAAGGCTTGAAAGCAGCGGAATGCTCAGCAGTGCAGAAGCTAAGGCTATAAACCGCAGAACGGTCAGTGCTTTCCTTAAGAGCAAGCTTTTTGAAAGAATACTGGCTTCCTCAAACGTGCTCAGGGAAAAGCGCTTTATAATAGAGGTGCCCATAAGTGATGTTTATGAAAACGTTGAAGACTTCCCCGATGAAAAGGTTATGATTCAGGGTGCCTGCGACTGTGCTTTTGAAGAAGACGGTAAGCTTGTGGTTATCGACTATAAAACCGACCTTATTGACAGTGAAGAGGAATTCAGAGAAAAATACAGCTCGCAGCTTCTTCTTTACAAAAAGGCTCTTGCGCTTTGCACGGGTCTTGAGGTTAAGGAGGCTCTGATTTATTCCTTCCACTTATCCGCTGTAATTGAGATAAATGAAAAAAATTGAAAATAAAATCAATAATTTTCAAAAAAATGTTGATTTTTTAATTTCACTGTGATACAATACCTTGCGTTAATGTAAATAATAATGTCCGAAAGAGGTGACACATAATGAAAAACGGTATCCATCCCGGTTACGAACAGACAGAAGTAAAGTGCGCTTGCGGTGCTGTTATCAATACAGGCTCCACAAAGAAGGATATGCACGTTGATATCTGCTCAAACTGCCATCCCTACTTCACAGGTAAGCAGAAGCTTGTAGATACAGGCGGACGTGTTGATAAGTTCAATAAGCGTATCAATCTTGCAAAGAACAAATAATTGGCTTAATTAAAGAATTTAGACGGTGCAAATTTTTTGTTCCGTCTTATTTTCATTTATTAAGTCGGTGAGTATATATACCGATTGAAAAGGGGGCAGCACCTTGGCAAGCTACAAAACCGTCAAATATGAGTCAAGTGACGAATTTATAACGAAAAAATCTCGCTTTATAGGCTACGTAAAGCCTGTAAAGACTGTTGAGGAGGCAACTGCCTTTATTTCAGAAATAAAGTCAAAGCACTGGGATGCTACCCACAATGTATACGCTTACAGCCTTAAAGAGGGTCAGATAAAGCGCTTCAGCGATGACGGCGAGCCCTCGGGCACTGCGGGCATGCCTGCTCTTGACGTAATAATAAAGCAGGACGTGGTTGATTGCTGTGTTGTTGTTACCCGATATTTCGGGGGAATAATGCTTGGTGCAGGCGGACTTGTCAGAGCCTACTCCCACGGCTCAAAAATTGCCCTTGATGCGGGTCAGGTTATAACCATGTCCCTTTGCAAAATAGTCAGCGTCAAAACCGACTACAATTTTTACGGCAGACTTGTGCCTCTCATATGTGAAGAGGGCGGAATAGTTGAGGATACTATTTTCACCGATGCGGTAGAGGTCGTTTTCAGAATTCCCGAAGAAAAGCTTCCCTTTTTTGAAGCAAGACTCACCGATGTTTCCTGCGGTAAGTTCAGCTGTCGGGTTACGGATGAAAAATATTGCGAAATATAATAAAAAAAGAGGGAAAACCGAAAAAAACGCGTATATAGATATAAATGCATAAAAACTGCAGTGAAAGGCGGTAAAGATATGGCTCTTATCAGAGAAAGAACTCTTCTTAACGAAAGAAACACCCTTTCCGAATATGCAATGCTCTGTGAAAACACAAGGGGCAGGCAGAGCTTTGAGCCCGAATGTCCCGTAAGGACTGCTTATCAGCGGGACAGAGACAGAATTATCCACTGTGCCGCATTCAGGCGTCTTATGCATAAAACACAGGTTTTTCTTGCTCCCGACAGCGAGCATTACAGAACCAGACTCACTCACACTCTTGAGGTTTCGCAGATTGCAAGAACAATCGCCGTAGGACTCGGACTGAACGAGGACCTTACCGAAGCCATAGCACTCGGTCATGATCTTGGACACACTCCCTTCGGACATGCGGGCGAAAGAGCACTTAATGAGGTTATGCCCGGCGGCTTCAAGCACTATGAGCAGAGCTTGAGAGTTGTTGATTTAATAGAAAACAAGGGCAAGGGGCTTAATCTTACCTACGAGGTAAGAAACGGTATTGTCTGCCATACAAGAGGTGAGGAGGCAAAAACCCTTGAGGGCAGAATAGTAAAGCTTGCTGATAAAATAGCATATATCAACCACGATATAGACGATGCTGTAAGGGGCGGAGTAATCTCCGAGGGGAACATACCCGTTGAGGCAAGAAAATATCTGGGCGAAACAAAAAGCAAGCGTATAGATACCCTTGTGACCTCACTTATAGAAAATACATACGACGAGGTCGCATTTGACAGAGATGTGCAGAGTGCCTTTGATATACTTCATGAGTTTATGTTTGACAGAGTATATACAAATCCCATATGTAAAAGCGAAGAAGGCAAGGCTATGGCGATGATTCAGAGGCTTTATCACTTCTTTGAGGAAAACCCCAACGAGCTTCCCAACGAATATATAGAAATTGCCTGGCGCGACGGTACCCAGAGAGCTGCCTGCGATTACATAGCCGGCATGAGCGACTCTTACGCCCTTAAGGTATATAACGATTACTTTATACCGAGCGGCTGGAGTAAGTGAGTCGATTCGCAATTCGCAATTCGCAATTGCGAGTAAGGCAGATGAAAAAAATCAGCAGTATTCCGCCTAGAAAGGGCGCTGAAAATCTTTTTATAGAAAACTGTGTTACTTTTTCAGCTTTTTATAACTTGGTAGAAAAGAACATAAAATTGGCGGGCAGTAATTGCCCGATAAGATAACTTATCCCGCGATTGCGCATTGCGCATTGCGAATTGAAATGAAAGGAGACAAGCCTATGGCACAGCGTTTTTCAGACGAATTTCTCACAGAGCTTCATATGCGCTGTGATATAGAGCAGACCATATCCTCTTATGTTCAGCTCAAGCGAAGAGGCAAAAATCTTGTTGGTCTTTGTCCCTTTCACAATGAAAAGACCCCATCCTTTACCGTGTACCCCGACAGTCAGAGCTATTACTGCTTCGGCTGCGGCGCAGGCGGTGAGGTTATAAACTTTATAAGACGTGCCGAAAATCTCGATTTTTACGAGGCTGTCAGGTTTTTATGCGACAGATACTCCCTTGTAATGCCGGCTGACGGTGTTGACGATTCTCTTGCGGTCAAGCGTAAAAGAATGTATGAAATAAACAGGGAAGCGGCAAGGTTTTTCAACAGCTGCCTTTTCAGCGAAGAGGGCAGAGCGGGGCTTGAATATTTCAAATCCCGCGGTTATAAAAAAAGCACCATTACAAAATTCGGTATGGGTTATGCGCCTGACGATTGGCGTAAGCTTATAAATCACCTAAGAGAAAAGGGCTATTCCTATGAGGAGGCTTATGAGGCAAACCTTGCAAACAAGAGCGAAAAAAACGGCAAGGTGAGCTTTTACGATGCCTTCCGCAACCGTGTTATGGTTCCGATTATAGATGCAAGAGGTAACGTTGTTGCCTTCGGCGGCAGAGTCCTTGACGACAGCAAGCCGAAATATATCAACACTTCGGATACTCTCATATATAAAAAGAGCCTTGGTGTTTTCGGTCTTAACTTCGCAAAAAATTCCGCTGATAAAAGCCTTATTCTTGTGGAAGGCTATATGGATGCAATATCTCTTCATCAGGCGGGCTTTACCAATGCGATTGCCTGTCTCGGCACTGCGCTGACAAGTGAAATGGCACACCTGCTATCACGGTACGCCGATGAGATAATACTTTCCTACGATGCCGATGAGGCAGGGCAGAAGGCAACGCAGAGAGCGATCGGAATTTTCAATTCAATAGGTATGAGAATAAAGGTTGTTCATCTGAGCGGAGGCAAGGACCCGGATGAAATTCTCAGAAAGTATGGACCTGAAAGGTTTCAGAGCCTTATCGACGGTGCGGCAAACGATATAGAGTTTGCAATAGTACGTCTGAGAATGCAGTACGATCTGCAGACAAGCGACGGCAAGATGAAATTCCTTGAAAAAGCGGCGGAGGTGCTTGCGTCACTTCAGAGTAAGATTTCGCAGGAAATATACGCCTCAAGGCTTTCAGAGGAGCTTGGTGTAAGCAAGCAGTCCATAATGATAAGGGTTGAACAGCTTGCAAGAAGAAGAAATACCACCGAAAAAAAGCAGTATTTCACACAGATTCAGCAGCAGTCAATGACCGCCAACAGCAAGGAGGCACTTGCGGGGGGCACCAATGTCAGGGTGATAAAGGCAGAGCAGATGCTTATAGCCGCGCTGATGAAAAATCCCGAGTTTTTCGAAAGAATGAAAGGAAGCGTAAGTGCTGAGGATTTTTCGGTTTCAGAGCACGGAAGGCTTTTTTCAGCCATTACCGAAAAAATCACTGAGCACAGAAGCCTTGAGCTGACCTTCTTTTCTCAGGAGCTTACTGCTGAGCAGATGAATCTGCTCGTTAAAATATGCAAGCAGAATGAGGGCTTGGTGTTCAGCCTCACAATCTGCTCGGATTGCGTGCGGGTTATGAGAGACGAAAAAACAAAAAAACAGAAGATGCCGTCGGTCGAAAGTCTGTCTGACGAGGAGTTTGCGGCACTTTTTAAAAATAAAAAATAATCATCAAATATAAACCAGGAAAGGCAAGGAAGTAACTTATGGAAAACCAGGAAAAAAACGCTTTACTGAAGGCTCTTGTTGACAGAGGTATTGCAACGGGTAAGCTTAACTCAACCGAGATTGATGCCGTGCTTGTTGAAGCCGATGTTGATATGGAGGAAATGGAAAAGGTATATGCCAAGCTTGAAGGCTACGGTGTTGAAATCGTCGACGATCTGAGTGATGAAATACTCGATTCAATTTCGGTTGATATCGATCTTCCCAAGGATTATGACGGCGCCGCTATGGCAACGAGTGACGTTAAAAGTGTTATTGACGACCCGGTTAAGGTGTATCTTAAGGATATAGGCAGAGTACCCCTTCTTTCACCGGAGGAGGAAATTGACCTTGCAATCCGTATTTCAAACGACGATAAAGAAGCTAAGGAAATCCTTACAAAGGCAAACCTCAGGCTTGTTGTTTCAATTGCAAAAAGATACGTGGGCAGAGGTATGATGTTCCTCGACCTTATCCAGGAGGGTAACCTCGGTCTTATCAAGGCAGTTGACAAGTTTGACCACACCAAGGGCTTCAAGTTCTCAACCTACGCTACCTGGTGGATAAGACAGGCAATCACAAGAGCTATTGCCGACCAGGGCAGAACAATACGTATTCCCGTTCATATGGTTGAAACCATAAATAAGGTTAAAAAGACAAGCAATATGCTTCTTCACCGCGACGGCAAGGACCCCTCGCCCGAGGATATTGCAAAGGAGCTTGGTATGCCCACCGATAAGGTGCGCGACATTCTCCGTATTTCACAGGAGCCCGTTTCACTTGAGACACCCATCGGTGAAGAGGAAGACAGCCATCTCGGTGACTTCATTCCCGACGAAGACGCACTTTCACCTGCCGATGCAGCAGCTATGACCTTCCTCAAGGCAAAGGTTAACGAGGTTCTCGAAACTCTCACACCGAGAGAAGCAGAGGTACTCAGACTCCGCTTCGGTCTTCGTGACGGCACGCCCCAGACCCTTGAAGAGGTTGGTAAGGCTTTCAATGTTACAAGAGAGCGTATCAGACAGATTGAAGCTAAGGCCTTAAGAAAGCTTCGTCACCCCTCAAGAAGCAAGCATCTTAAGGATTTATAAGAAAATATAAGGGGTTGTAAAAAAACTAAACGCTTGAAAAAGCTTATAAATAAAGAAAAAACAAATATTAAAACCGTTGTAAAAGCATAAAAATAAAGCTTTACAACGGTTTTTACTGTTGTATTTTAGACTTAATTTGGTTTTTATCAGTTTTGATTAAAGAGGGAAAACTGTAAAATCAGCAGATTTTATAAGGTTAATCCTGACTACTGGCTACTAACTACTGACTACTTGAAAGGGGCTGTATTTTTTCAGCCCCTTTTTATCTCAATTGTTACATCTGAGAGAATTTCGCACAAAATATAAGAATTCAAACAATATGTACTAAATTATGTTGACTTTTGTGACAGGGTATGTTAAAATCCTGAATAAGTTAGAAGTAAAAAAACGGAGGTTTAACAATGAACAACGAAACAAAAAAAGAAGGCTTTAAGCTTATCCAAAAGCCTGCAAAGGGAAAAATGGGAGCATTACTTATTGTGTTCGCATGGATCGCTGTATGGAATGTAATTTATCAGGCGCTTCACCCGACACTTGAGGCATCCGGCTTACATATCGTCAACTGGGCATTCTTCGTAACTGTTACCCTTTTCTTTATGCAGGAAGAGCTTACATACAAGCAGAGATTCTGGCATACACTTGTAGGTGGCGCTGTGGGTCTGCTTATTGCTGCAGCTATTATATTGGTATATGTTGAGCTTTTAAAGAAGGGGACAGCTCCTCTTGTGTCAATAAGCATACCTCTGGTTATAGGTATAGGCCTGCTTATTCTTGCACATCCCTATATGCCGGCTGTTTTCAATAATGTAGGCTTCGTTTATCTTATAGTTGCATTTATAGACGCTGATAATCTTATCCCGATGCTCCCCTGGTACCTTGTGTCCCTTGCGGCAGGCTCACTTATACTCAATCTTCCTTGCGGTGTATTTATCAATCTTTATGTAAAGAACCTTACAAAGAAGGCTATTGCCGCCGCTAAGAAAGCAGAGGCAGTAAAGTAATTTTATCCGATGTGTACATACTGCAGGTGCATTAGCTTCTGCGGTATGTTTTTCTTCTTGCTTACTGAGTATAAAATCCTTAGTTTTAGTCAATATTTACTACAAAATCTGCCAATAAGTGTTTGGAAAATAAGCAACTATACAAATTCACCCAAACAGAAAAATTGTTGTTGACTTATTTGACATTATCCGTTATAATATTCAAGCGTGCGATTATGCGCAAAACTATATTTTAAGAAAGGAGATGCTACACTTGCCTACCTTTAACCAGTTAGTTCGTAACGGTAGAGAAACACTTGTTAAGAAGCCGAAGGCTCCCGCTCTTCTCAAAGGCCTCAACTCAAAGAAGAATGTTATGACAGACCATAACTCTCCTCAGAAGCGTGGCGTTTGCACAGCTGTTAAGACAGCTACACCGAAGAAGCCCAACTCAGCTCTTCGTAAGATCGCGAGAGTACGTCTTACAAACGGAATCGAAGTAACAGCTTACATTCCCGGCGTAGGTCACAACCTTCAGGAGCACAGCGTTGTTCTCATTCGTGGCGGCCGTGTTAAGGACCTTCCCGGTGTTCGTTACCACATCGTTCGCGGTACTCTTGATACCCAGGGCGTTAACGGAAGAATGCAGTCCCGTTCAAAGTACGGTACTAAGCGTCCTAAGGCAGCTAAGAAATAATTTCGGTCCGTTACCGAAGAAAAAACTTTTTAAAAATCCGTAGTCAGACGGAAACAACTATGAATTGACAAATCTTCTTGCAGGCAGACGCTATGCGTCTTATGTGAGAGTGTATATATATAGTATATGCCTCACAATTGGTGCCGACGGGAATTTGTCACTCGAGTACCTATGATATCATTACTATGAAGGAGGGAAGCGCAGTGCCAAGAAGAGGCCAGATAGCAAAACGTGACGTTTTGCCCGATCCGCTTTACAATTCAAAGCTTGTAACACGCCTTATCAACAGCGTTATGTACGACGGTAAGAAGGGTGTTGCTCAGAAAATTGTTTATGATGCATTTGACATCATCAGAGAAAAGACAGGTAAGGAACCCCTCGAGGTTTTTGAAGCCGCTATGGAAAACGTAATGCCTTTACTCGAAGTTAAGGCTCGTCGTGTTGGTGGTTCAACATACCAGGTTCCCATGGATGTCCGTCCCGAAAGAAGACAGACACTCGGCCTTCGTTGGATTACTCTTTACAGCCGTCAGCGTTCAGAAAGAACAATGAAGGAAAGACTTGCCAACGAAATCATTGATGCTACAAACCAGACAGGTTCAGCATTCAAGAAGCGTGAAGATACCCATAAGATGGCAGAAGCTAACAAGGCTTTCGCACATTTCAGATGGTAATAATCTTATTTGCTTAAATACTAATAGGAGGATAAAATTATGCCAAGAAAGGTATCTCTTGAAAAAACAAGAAATATTGGTATTATGGCTCACATCGACGCCGGTAAGACTACAACCTCAGAGCGTATTCTTTACTACACCGGTGTTAACCATAAGATTGGTGAGACTCACGACGGTTCAGCAACTATGGACTGGATGGAGCAGGAGCAGGAAAGAGGTATTACAATCACCTCCGCTGCTACAACCTGCTTCTGGAAAGAGCACCGTATCAATATCATCGACACTCCGGGCCACGTTGACTTTACCGTTGAAGTTCAGCGTTCACTCCGCGTACTTGACGGTTCCGTAACCGTTCTTTGCGCTAAGGGCGGCGTTGAGCCTCAGAGTGAAACAGTTTGGCGTCAGGCTGACGAGTATAAAGTTCCCAGAATGATCTATGTTAATAAGATGGACATTATGGGTGCAGACTTCTACCGTGTTCTCAAGATGGTTAAGGAGCGTTTCAACTGTAATGCAGTTCCCATTCAGCTCCCCATCGGCTCAGAAAACACCTTCAAGGGTATTGTTGACCTTGTTAACAATAACGCTATCGTTTATTACGATGACCTCGGTAAGGATGTAAGAGTAGAAGAAATCCCCGAAGAAATGAAGGACCTCGCTGAAGAGTACCGTAACAACCTCATCGAATCCGTTTGCGAAATGGATGAGGAGCTTATGGAAAAGTACTTCGAAGGCGAAGAGCCCTCAGTTGCAGATATTAAGAGAGTTATTCGTATGGCAACTATTGCTAACGATATGGTTCCCGTTTGCTGCGGTACCTCATACCGTAACAAGGGTGTTCAGCCTCTCCTCGATAATATCGTAGACTATATGCCCGCTCCCACAGACATCGAAGCTATCAAGGGTATCAACCCCGATACAGAAGAAGAAGAAGTAAGACATTCATCAGACGATGAGCCCTTTGCAGCTCTTGCTTTCAAGATTGCAACAGACCCCTTCATGGGTAAGCTTTGCTTCTTCCGCGTATATTCAGGTACTGTAGAAGCAGGTACAACAGTTTACAACTCAGTTAAGGATAACAGAGAAAGACTCGGTCGTATCCTTCAGATGCACGCTAACCACAGAGAAGACATTGATATCGTTTATTCAGGTGATATCGCTGCTACAGTAGGTCTTAAGAACACCACAACAGGTGATACTCTCTGCGATCAGAAGAATCCCATTATTCTCGAATCAATGAACTTCCCCGAACCCGTTATCCGTGTTGCTATTGAGCCCAAGACCAAGGCAGGTCAGGAAAAGATGGGTATTGCTCTTCAGAAGCTTGCTGAAGAAGACCCCACCTTCCGTTGCTATACAGATGAAGAAACAGGCCAGACCATCATCGCAGGTATGGGTGAGCTTCATCTTGAAATCATCGTTGACAGACTTCTCCGTGAATTCAAGGTAGAAGCAAACGTTGGTAAGCCTCAGGTTGCATACAGAGAAACAATCCGTATGGAAGCTGCTTCAGATATGAAGTACGCACGTCAGTCAGGCGGTAAGGGTCAGTACGGTCACGTTAAGATCCGTATCGAGCCCAACCCCGACAAGGGCTACGAATTCGTTAACAGCATCGTCGGCGGTGCAGTTCCCAAGGAATACATCGGTCCCGTTGATGCAGGTATCCAGGGCGCTATGCAGTCAGGTGTTATCGCCGGCTACAGCATGGTTGACGTTAAGGTTACACTTTACGATGGTTCATACCACGAGGTTGACTCATCAGAAATGGCCTTTAAGATCGCAGGTTCAATGGCATTCAAGGATGCTGCTAAGAAGGCAAATCCCGTTCTTCTTGAACCCATCATGAAGGTTGTTGTTATCACTCCGGAAGAGTATATGGGCGACGTTATCGGCGACCTTAACTCACGCCGTGGTGAAATTCAGGGCTTCGAAGACCGTACAGGCGTTAAGCAGATCAATGCAAGAGTACCTCTTGCTGAAATGTTCGGCTATGCTACAGACCTTCGTTCAAAGACTCAGGGTCGTGGCCAGTACGTAATGGAACCCGACGGTTATAAGGAAATTCCCAAGTCAATTTCTGAAGCAATCGTTACAGAAAGAGCTAAGAGAGACTAATTTTTCTCAAAAAACTCTTGCAATTCTGTCATATAACTGATAGAATATAACTAATGCAGTCTATGCTGCAAACACCAAAAAATAATTATTGTCAATATTAAGGAGGAGATTCCAATGGCAAAAGCAAAATTTGAAAGAACCAAGCCCCACGTTAACATTGGTACAATCGGCCACGTTGACCACGGCAAGACAACCCTTACAGCAGCTATCACAAAGACTCTCGCTATGAAGGGCGGCGCAGACTTCATCGACTACGCAAACATCGATAAGGCTCCCGAAGAAAGAGAAAGAGGTATTACAATCAACACAGCTCACGTTGAGTACGAGACAGAAACACGTCACTACGCTCACGTTGACTGCCCGGGCCACGCCGACTACATCAAGAACATGATCACAGGTGCTGCACAGATGGACGGTGCTATCCTTGTTATCGCTTCAACAGACGGCCCCATGGCTCAGACTAAGGAACACCTTCTTCTTGCTCGTCAGGTTGGCGTTCCCTACATCATCGTATTCATGAACAAGGTTGACCAGGTTGACGACGAAGAGCTTCTCGAACTCGTTGAAATGGAAATCCGTGAGACACTTGACGAATATGAATTCCCCGGCGATGATACACCCATCATCAAGGGTTCAGCTCTCAAGGCTCTCGAATATGCAGGCGGCGACGTAAACGCTCCCGAGCTTGCTCCCATCTGGGAACTCATGGCTGCAGTTGACAGCTACATCCCCACTCCCGACCGTAAGGCAGACCTTCCCTTCCTTATGCCCGTTGAAGACGTATTCACCATCACAGGTCGTGGTACCGTTGCAACAGGTAGAGTTGAAAGAGGTCAGCTCAAGACAGGTGAGGAACTTGAAATCGTTGGTCTTACAGACGAAAAGAGAAAGACTGTTTGCACAGGTATCGAAATGTTCCGTAAGATCCTTGACTATGCAGAAGCAGGCGACAACATCGGTGCTCTTCTCCGTGGTATCCAGAGAACTGAAATCGAGCGTGGCCAGGTTCTTGCAAAGCCCGGTTCAATCCACCCCCACACAAAGTTCCGCGGTCAGGTTTACGTTCTTAACAAGGATGAAGGCGGCCGTCACACACCTTTCTTCAACAACTACCGTCCCCAGTTCTACTTCCGTACAACTGACGTAACCGGCATCATCAAGCTTCCCGAAGGCACAGAAATGTGTATGCCCGGTGACAACGTTGAAATGGACGTTGAACTTATCACAGAAATCGCTATCGAAGAAGGTCTTCGTTTCGCTATCCGTGAAGGTGGCCGTACAGTTGGTTCAGGCGTTGTTATCGCTATCAACGACTAATTCAAAGGTATAAAATTACAGCTCTCAGTTGATGAGAGCTGTTTTTTTGTATTGTAAGAAAAATTTCAGTTTATCTTAAGCATATCTTAAGAAATAAGCCTTTCAAATGCGGTAAAATGTTTACTGTAAGGGTTCAGACCCGAAGGAGGCTTACTGTGAAAAAGACAATTATTATTTTTATGACAGTTTCGGTACTTCTCTTTTGCGGATGCAGTGCACTGAGGGGCAGGCAAACCCCATCTGCCGCAAATACTCCGCTTATATGGGAGCAGGAAATGGATACGGGAAATAATCAGGAAAAGCTTCAGGCTTATCTTGCTTCTCTTCCGGATGAAATCAGAGAGCTCTATGAAAGAAACCCGGACACGGCTGAGTTTGTGTTTTATTATAACGCAATGAAGGGCGAAAAGGGAAAAATTGATATGAGCGGTTATATGAACGGCAACCGGGTGCCTCTTTTTATGCAGTGGGACAGAAGATGGGGATATATGGATTACAGCGGGAGCTGTGTGGCTGTTACGGGTTGCGGACCCGTGTGCCTTTCTATGGTTGCTTTTTATCTTACCCGAAACGCCGAAATGTCACCTGACAGAATTGTTGAGTTTGCCATAGAGGAGGGATACAGCCGTGACGGCTGCGGTTCGCTGTGGACTCTTATCAGCGAAGGCGGTGAAAAGCTTGGACTTTGTGTTGAGGAGCTTGTACTCAGTGAAGCGATTATAACAGAAAGGTTGGAGCAGGGGATACCGATTATATGTGTTATGGGCCCGGGCGACTTTACCTCAACAGGTCATTTCATAGTGATGCGCGGATATTCCGACGGTAAAATCTATATCAATGACCCGAACAGCTATCAGAACTCAGCAAAAGGCTGGGAATACGGGCAGATCAAGTCCCAGATCAAAAATCTGTGGGCAGTAACATTATAATAAAAAGCAGGCATCTTATTGATGTCTGCTTTTGCTGTTCTGAGATTATTTATTTTGAGCGGTTAAGCAGCTCAAGATATCCCTCCATATCAAACTCATCAAGGCCGCTGTCTTTTTTGAGATAAAGCGGGTGGTGAGGGTGCCCCTTTTTGGAAATTGCTCCCGAGGAATACCACCTTGACTGATATTTCATTGAAATATCAACCATTTCTCGCAGACAGTCCTTTAAGTAGGGGCGCATTTCAACAATGGTACCCCAGGCGGCCCATACAGAAGGCTTTTCCTTCTCATAAAGCGAGAGTATATACTCAAAGGCCTTCATATTTTCTCTGTGCAGAGTCATATTTAGCTCGTCATCCATATCGTCGGGTTTGGTTGCACGCTGAGCATAGACGTTGAACATAATGAAGCTGTCAAAGCCGTTGTGAAGTGCTATTCTTTCAACGGATTTAAGCGTGTTGTCCAGGTCGTTGGGAGCAGCGGTTGAGGGGTTTATGCCTATACATATAAGAGGATTTTTGCCTACGGTGCCGAGTATGTAACGGTACTCACCGTAATGATTGGGCACGTAAAGCCAGTCCTCAACACTGTATTCTATATGATTTTGTATTTTACTTTCTTCAAGAGCCTCATAAAATTCCTTAATTTCAATAAGCTGGCTCTGACTTTTCGGTATGTGCATGCTTTCACTTCCTTTTACTGATGATTATATCAGTCGGAAGTGTATCTTGTCAACCTGCCTTAACTTGACATACTGTACTGTTTTGTATATAATGTGGTAGATTAGAAAAATAAAAAATCAAGGAGGTTTACCAATGGCAGAAAAAAATATAAACAGTCCGCTTTTAAGAGACAGCTGGTTTGATAACGTTAAAGCCTTTCTCATTATCTGCGTAGTTGTAGGTCATCTTGCAAACGGTCTTTTCAGCACAACTACCTGGTGGGTGGTTGCGCTGCAGAACTTCATCTATGTTTTCCATATGCCCGCATTTATGATTGTTTCGGGTCGTTTCGCCAAAAAGAGAATCGATAAAGGTGATTGGCCGACGGTTGTTTCAAAGATGGTCGTGCCTTATCTGATATTCCAGACCGCATTTTTAGTTCTTTACTCAGGTCTTGCATCTACTCCATCAAAGTTCAATTACTTCAATCCGCTTTTCGGTCTGTGGTACTTTATGAACGTGGCACTTTACTCTATAATCACCACACATCTTAAAAAGCATAAGTGGCTTTTCCCGGCATCGCTTATAATGGCTCTTCTTATAGGCTTTTCACAGGCACCGCTTTACGGCGGCTTCCACAGAATTGTTGCTTTTTATCCCTTCTTCCTTTTCGGTTATTATACTGCGGGTATGAAGTTCGATTTCTGTAAAAAGCCTTATTTCAGAGTGCTCAGCTACCTTATGTTTGTTGCTATCGGCATTTATGTGCTTTATAATTTCAAAAACAAAAACGGTGATATCAGCTGGAATCTTCTTTGTATGAATAAGGATTACGCTTATATAGAAAAGGCTATGAAGTGGAGCACCCTTGAAACCCTTGCTCACGCTGCATTCAGATATTTTATGGGCTTTGTCGGCTTCTTTATGGTTATAGGAATGATGCCGACGAAGAAAACCTTCTTCTCGTATGTTGGTAAGCATTCGGTTTACGTTTACGTTCTTCACTGTATGCTCATAGTTATACTTCGTGAAATTGATGAGGAACTCGATATACTCCGTGTTCTTACGAATAAATGGCGACTTCTTATTTATTGCTTCTCCGGTGTACCTCTTTCATTCATACTTGCAAGTAAGCCCGTGCGTAAGCTTACAGGCTGGTTTATAGCTCCCAACTTCGACCTTGCAAAAATTGTAAGGCGTCTTGCGGGTACTGAAGAAAAGGAGGCAAAATAATGACTGAAGCAAAGAGTCCTCTTCTTGCGAAAAAAGATAACAGAGACTATCTTTACGATAATATGAAGGCTTTTCTTATTATCAGCGTTGTTGTCGGTCACTTCGCTTCGGGCGGTACCGATGCGGGCTTCGGCGTTGATAAAGAGCTGCAGACAATTATTACAATGCTCAAGAAATTTATCTATATTTATCATATGCCTGTGTTTATGATGGTTTCGGGTCGTTTTGCAAAAAGCCGTATTGATAAAGACGACTGGCCCAAGGTTATTTCAAAGGTATTCGTACCCTATATGTCAGCCCAGATTCTTATGATGCTTCTGTGCTGTCTTGTAAAGGATGTAATCCTCGTAAAAAATCTGTCCTTTATCAATCCTCTTTACGGAATGTGGTATATGTTCAATGTAGCGGTTTATACCATATTCACAGCAAAAGTCAAGGATAAAAAGTGGTTGTTCCCTCTTTCGTGTGTATTGGCAATCGGTGTAGGATTTGCGTTTTCTATACTATACGGAGGCTTCCACCGATTGGTTTGCTATTATCCCTTCTTCCTTTTCGGCTATCTTACCGCAAATGTGAAGTTTGACATCTGCAAAAAGCCATGGTTCAGAGTTCTTGCGGCAATAGCCTTTATTGCGCTTGCTTATTATGTCTTTACAAGAGGCAAGTATATCAATTACAGCCTTTTGAGCATAAACAAAACCTACTGGACAATCGCAAAAGCTACAAGAGCCTCTGTTTTCAGAGTAATGGTAAATGCGATAGGCAGATATATAATGGCGTTTGTTTTCTTCTTTATTATAATAGGTATAACACCGTCAAAGAAGACAATATTCTCGTTTATAGGTCAGCATTCGGTTTACGTTTATATTTTACATCTGTTTATAGTTATTGCGCTCAGAAACTTTGACACAGACTATAAGCTTCTTTCCCACATCAACACCTGGTGGGAACTTGCGATATATTTCGGACTGACGATAGTTCTTTCATTCATCCTTGCAAGTAAGCCTATAAGAGTAATGGCACGGCCCTTCCTTGCTCCGAACTTTGATCTGAGCAAGGCGGCAAAAAAATTAGCAGGAACACTTAAAGATGAATAATGCTTTGCCGCCGCACCTTAAGGTGCGGCGGTGCTTTTTTCAGTGCAAATTTCTTTGCACTGAAAAAAGCAAAGGCGGCGCCCTGCAGCAAGCTGCCGCGAGCAAAGCTCGCAGCGGCAGGGCGCCGCACTGCCGCAACTTCGTTGCGACTCTGCGGCGGCTTCGCCGCCTTAAGCCTCGCGCCCTGCGGGGCTCGGCTCCTAACTTATAGTCAATATGCACAAAAGTGTAACGGTATTTTTTCCAACCGAACCTTAACAAAAACTTAAAATTCACTTGATTTATTCTTTTTTGTTAACTATAATAATACTGTGTAATTATAAGGGTGAATTATACCCTTTTACCGTGAAGGATGAAAGTCATAGATTTCGGCGAAAACACAGGGAGGTCAGTTGTGTTCGGAATTTTTGTCCGAGTCTTTCAGCAAATTTTATTTACGGTAAGCCCTGCGCGGGCAAGCCGAATCCACTTTATTTAAGGGGGAAAACAAAAAAATGAAAAAGAATTTATTCAAGAAATCAATGTCAGTATTTTTGTCAGTACTCATGCTTATGTCATGCTGGGTGTTCTTCCCGGGTATGGTTACATTTGAAGCAGGTGCAGCAGCAACAGATACTACATACCGTGAGAATGCTGACCAATACGGCACACCCTACTGGACAGCCACCGATGATAACACACATTGGATGCTTTGGGGTGAGAGCAGAGATGCAAGTAAGGCTCATGTTTGGATCAAGGTTCCCAGAACTATTTATCTCGACAAGAGCGAAACTCTTCAGTCAGCAGGCTATAAAATTGAAGTCGAATGGTCATTGGGTGACGGTACAAGTTACCGTTGGGGCTTAGGTCCTGCTGCTTGGGGTTACGGTACCGGTATCAGTGGTCAGAGTGGTACAGAGCAGTTTACTATGACCAATATGTTCAAAGACTACAGCAGTAACTCAAGTATGAACGGCGAAAATGAATATGGTGTTAACGGTTATAATGACGCTAACAAATACGATCTTAGAGTTCACGACAACTTTGATGGCAGTTCAGGATTTATCGTATATAAAAATACAGGTGGTACATCCAATAGGACCAACTATATTTATCTTATTGGTACCCCTAATACTGTCGGTTCAGGCAGATACTCAACAACAGGTATCAATCCTTCACCGTTTAACTTCACACAGCAGTGGACCTGGAAGCAGAAATGGGAAACTAAGACCTCTCCTCTTAATGCTACAGGCAAGCCTAGTTCAGTTGAAGAACAGCTTTACGGTTATAACGAAGTTTGGTGGGACATTGAAATATACGACAAGGCATCGCTTAAAACAGCTGTCGATTATGCTAACACTGTTTATGATAATAATATAAGCTACAGCTCATATGTTCTTAATAACGGTCTTGAAAATCTTAAACAGTTAGCAAACGAGGGTTATGATATGCTCGATGTCCGTGAACTGGCATCTCAGTCAGTTACGGATAAGACTACTGCCATCAACAATGCAGCAAAAACAGTTCAGTTCCAGGCTAAGAATACCGATCTCATAAACAAGGTTGCAGAAGCCAGGGCTCTTCAGGCTAAGGCAGGTTATAACACATTATACACACAGGCTTCAAGACAGAATCTTCAGGCTGTAATTGAAAATGTAACAGCAAATACTCTCTATAAAGGTACTACTGTATATTCTACCGGTAACTATACAGACGCAGGTGCAAGAGCTGCAGCTGAACAGACTGAGATCAACAATCTTATAAACAGCATTACTGTAGCTTTGAACGGCCTTGTAAGAAGATACGATGTAGGTTACGATAACCTTTTCTCATTCACAGATTGGGCTCTCAATCCCGTTAAGGAAAATATGTCAAACGGTACAATCGAAATTGATGCTGATAACGGCACAATTAAGATCACACACGACGGCAGTGCTGACGGCACCGACAACAACACAAGTCAGCAGCCCACATATTACAGAGCCAAGGTTGAAGGCAATACAGAATACGTTCTTACATGGAACACAGCAGGTTCAGGCAGAGGACAGATTCACGTATTCTACACCACGGGTGATCAGTATACATACAATGTAAACAACAGCTATAACAGCGGTTCACATTGGTTTGTAAGTAACGGTGATCTTCCCTATTCAGAAGAAATGGGCAAGCACGAGGTTGCTTTCACAACTCTTCCCGAGACTGACGGTCTCGTATTCCGTTTCGGTACCTGTAATGCAGGTGACAGCATAACGTTCTCAAACATCAGACTCGTTAAGAAGTCAGATTACGATGCTTATGCAAGTAAATATACAACTACCCGTGAAGCATTTGAAGTGGGCGATACAAAGGAGCTTACATACGCACCCACAAGAGAGGGCTATGTATTCGACGGTTGGTACACAGCTGATGGTGTTAAGGTAACAAATATTTCAGGCTTTACGGCAAGTGACATTGTATATGCCCATTGGATTCAGAAGTTCGCAGTTACCTTCAAGAATCAGGACGGCACGGTTATCGAAACACAGTATGTTGCTCCCGGTGAAGCTGCCGTAGCTCCCTCGACTGCTGCTATTGATCCCGACGAAAATTACGAATATGTTTTCGCCGGATGGGATAAGGACTTCTCAAATGTTACGTCAGACCTTGTAGTTACAGCTCAGTTTACTCAGCAGGCTCACAGCGGTATTAAATATCAAAGAGTATCAGCTGCTACATGTACAACACCCGGTAAAATCACCAAGCTTTGTACCGCTTGTAACTATAAATGGAACAACGGTGAAGCTTTTGAAGATACAGCCGGTGAGTTTGCTCCCGCTCTCGGTCATACATATGATAGAGCTGAACCTACCGGAACTGTTGTTACAGATAAAGGCACTGAAACCGGTCACACAGTAAAATGTAATGCATGTGATGCAACAACAACCAAAGCTCACGACTACAAACTTGACGCTAACCATCCCGCCTCAGACGCTACTTGTATAAAAGAAGGCGAAACATATTACAAGTGTGCTTGTCTTAGAGAAAAGACAGAAACAGGTTCAACAAACCCCAACAACCACGTTAACACAGAACTCAGAGATGTTGAAGCTGCTAAATGTGGCGTTGAAGGTTACACAGGTGACACATGGTGTAAGGATTGCGGCAGCAAGATCGCAACAGGTTCAGCAACACCTGCTCTCGAACACTCCTTCACAACCTATGTAGATCAGAACGATGCTACCTGCGATAAGGAAGGCACAGAAATCGCAACCTGTGACCGTGATGGCTGTAATGTAACCGATTCACGTTCAACAGGCAAAAAGCGTGAGCACTCCTTCACAAACTATGTAGATCAGGGCGATGCTACCTGCGATAAGGAAGGCACAGAAATCGCAACTTGTGATTATGATGACTGTAATGCAACAGACTCACGCTCAACAGGCAAGAAGCGTGAACACAAGTTTGACGGTACCGTTAAGGATAACGGCAACGGCACACACTCATTCGAATGTTCATACGACGACTGTGACGTTTACGGCGGTACAGTTGATTGCTCAAGCTGGAAAGAAAACGCAACAGAAGGCAAGTGCGAATGTGACGTCTGCGGTTACACCAAGGTTCACACATGGAGCGATTGGTCACAGGCTGAGGGTAACACAGCTGATGCAGCAGGTAAGATGGTTCGTTCTTGCGGTGTCTGCGGTGCTGAAGAAACAACAGACTGTACTTATACATTCGTTAAGACACCCGCTACTTGCGAAGATGACGCTTATACTACATATACATGTACCGATGCAAACTGCGGTCACGGCTATGTTGTAGTAGAAATCGGTTCAGCAACCGGTCATAAATTCAACGGCGATTACAATTACGATTCACAGAATGATAAGCATCAGCAGAAGTGTGAAAAGTGTGATGCTTACGGTGTCGGCACAGCAAAGGATGCATGGGCAGATTGCTCATGGACTTACAATAATGCAGGCGAAGGTAAGCACACAGCTTCCTGCGTATGCGGCAACAGCGAAGCTCAGGATTGCTCAGGCGGCACAGCTACATGTACAGCTAAGGCTGTATGTCAGTACTGCGGTGAGGCTTACGGCGAAAAGGCTCCTCACAGCTACACAGGCAATACATATTTTGACGGTGTAGAAAAAGCTAAGGATGCAACCTGTACAGCTCAGGCTGAATATTACACCTACTGCTCAGCTTGTAAGGCTTCAAGCAAGGGCACAGATAAGGAAGCAACCTTCGCATACGGCGACCTTCTTCCCCACACTTACACAGGCAACACTGAATACCTTTACAAGGCAACAGACGCAGAGTGTGAAGTAAACGAAACATACTATGTATACTGTTCAGAATGTAAGGCTTCAAGTGAAGGCACAGCTGAAGAAGCTACCTTCGAAAAGGCTGACACAGCTCTTGAACACGTTTGGGTAGAGCCCCAGTACAACGGTGAAGAAACTCTCAAGCATACATTTACCTGTGAACGCGGTTGCGGCGAAACAATGACTGCTAACTGCGCAGACTCAGCTATCGTATTTGGCTTTGAACCTGCTACTTGTACTTCACAGGGCTATGATATAGTACAGTGTTCTGCTTGTAACCATACCTGGAACATCAACTACACCGATGCTCTTGGTCACGATTACACCAAGAAAATTTATACAGGTGATTATCTTAAGGCTGCAGTTAACTGTGAGCACGCAAACGAATATTGGTATGCATGTTCACGTTGCGGACGTAGCGCTGAAGATATTACAGATGACGAAGTTTATACAGGTGCAGGTTCTCTTTCATACTTCTCAGGTGAAGTAAGAAATCACGACTTCCAGAACAAGGTAGACGCTAAGTACCTTGCAGAACCTGCTACCTGCTTCGCAGCTGCTAAGTACTTCACATCCTGTAAGTATGAAGACTGCGGTAAGTCCTCAGAAGAGGTTTACGGCGTAGGTAAGGGCACAAAGTTCTCATCAGGCACAGCACTTGCTCACGACTGGACAGAGGTTGAAGCTGAAAAGTATCTTGCAACTCCCGCTGACTGCGCAAACGATGCAACATACTACTATGAATGTTCACTTTGTAAGAACTCCAGTAAGGATTACGGTGACGGCGCAACATGGACTGATGTAGACTCCAAGTCAGGCCACAGCATGGCTTACACAGCTGCAAAGGCTGCAGACTGTTATGAAGCAGGTAACCTTGAATACTGGTACTGCGATACTTGTAAGAAATATTACAAGGATGTTGACGGTACAGAAGCTTACCTCGGTCAGTCCGAAACAGTTGTCAAGAAGCGTGAACACGATTTAGCAACCTTCAGCTTCAAGGCTGCAACCTGTGAAGAAGACGGTCACCCCGCTTACGTTAAGTGTAAGTATGATGATTGTGATTACACAACTCTTCCTGCAGAGCTTCCTAACGGTTATAAAGCTACCGGCCATAACTTTACAGGTGCTTACTACTGCGATACAGCACATAACTACCATGCAAAGTATTGTGCAAATGATAACTGTGATATGGTAACTCTTACTGATGCAGAAGGTAATCCTTATCAGGTTAAGACCTTCGGTATGGTTATTGACGGCAAGCAGGTTAAGTACAATGTTGAATATACTGGACTTGATTATGTAATCACCGGCGGCGAAGAGTGCTCATTCACTTACACAGAAAGCACAGTTGACGGTGTACACAGCCACGCTAACGCTTGCGTATGCGGCAACAGCACAGCAAAGACATATTCAGACGAAGAAACCTTCGTTGAAACTGTTGCTCCCACTTGTACAACAGACGGTTACGACAGCTATGCATGTCCTGACTGTGGTACAACATGGACAAAGAACGTAGTTGCAAGAAACGGCCACACACCTGCTGCTAATCCCACGACAAACGGCGACGGCACACATTCAATCTACTGTACAGTAGAAGGCTGTGGCTACAGAATCAGCACAGAAAAGTGCTCAGGCGGTACAGCAACATGCAGCAAGAAGGCTGAATGTACAGTCTGCGGTGCCGAATACGGCGATTTCGGTACACACGTATACGCTACAGAATGGGTATACCAGAATGACGCTGCTTGCGGCAAGAACGGCACAGAAAAGAACACATGTACTGCATGTAACACAGAGCAGACCCGTGAAGCAGAGGGTACAGCTCTTAAGCACAGCTACTCAGATTATGTTTACGCACTTCCCGAAGGCGTAACAATTCCCGGTTTTGATACAGCTACACTTAAGGAACCCACTTGCGGCACAGAAGGTCGTGCAATCAGCTACTGTACACTTTGTAATGATGTTTACAAGACAAAGATTGTTCCCGCAGATTCATCTGCACATGCTTGGGAAGTTGACGAAAACGGCGAACTCGTTTGGACAGCTGCAGGCGGCAACTGTGCAACAGGCGTTACAATGGTTAACAGATGTACAGTATGTGACAAGACTCAGAGCAAGGTTGTTAACGATGACCATCAGTGGGAAATCTATGCAAGAGTAGAAGCAAACTGTAAGGAAGACGGCTACATCGTATTCAAGTGTGCAAACTGCTCATTCACACTCCTCTTCGATAAGAGCTATGAAGGCTATCCCGTATTCGAAGGCAAAGATTATGAGCTCACTGAAAAGCTCGGTCACAGCTGGGAGCGTGAAGGCTCAACAGACGAGCTTATCGTTGATAAGGAAGCAACCTGCGCAATCGAAGGCAGAGGCTATTATGTATGTGCTGACTGTCAGGATAAGAGTGACAGCATTGCTATTGAAAAGCTCGAGCACAACCTCGTTGAGATCGCAGAGCAGAAGGTAACCTGCACAATTGACGGCTATAAGGCATACGTAAAATGTATCGCTTGTTCTTATGACCAGCACCTTGACGAAGAATGGCTTGCAGTTGAAGGTAACTACACACCTGCAACAGGCCATATCGATGATAACAACGACGGCAAGTGTGACGGCTGTAAGAAGCAGATGGAAGGCGATGAAGCAGCAGATAACTGCAACTGTATCTGCCATAAGGACGGATGGTTCTCACAGATTATCTACAAGATTCTCCGCTTCTTCTGGAAACTCTTCAAGATCGGTAAGTCATGTGATTGTGGTACAGTCCACTATTGATTAACCCCTTAAATAACGGAACTCCCTCATCTGAGGGAGTTCTTTTTTATCCTTTTCATTGACAAATGCTTTCTTAGATGATAAAATAACATTGAATAAGTATAATTTACGGGAGGTAAATGAAAATGAAAAGAACATTAGCAATTATACTGTCCGTTGCAATGCTTTTTACAGCATTACCCTTTGCAGCTTTTGCTGAGCAGAATGTATGTGCACATGAGGGTGAATACACCTGGCTCTATGAAAAGGTTGCTGATTGCACGGCAGCGGGCTGCACGATAAGCAGAAAAAAGCTCTGCAGTGACTGCGGTGAGGTTTACGGTGAAACAGAAACAATTTCCGCACAGAAGGAGCATATTCTTACAGCTCTTCCTCTTTATGATGAAAACGGAAATATAATCGAGGCAAACTATATCCGTCCCACCTGCGAAGAAACGGGTATGCAGAAATATGCTTGTATGCTTTGTGAAACTACGGTTGAAAAGGTTATTCCTGCCAACGGTCACAGCTACGGCGAAAGAGAAGTTTATGTCAAATGCTTTGATCCCGAAGACAGCAGTAATCAGGTAAGCAGAACGGAAAACGGCATATACAGAAGCTACTGCACTGAGCCCGGCTGTAAGGCATATCTTGAAGAAAGAATAAACGATCACGTTCATTTCGGATATGAAGCTAAAGAGGCAGACTGCTTCGGCCCCGGACATACAGCTTTTACATATTGCATTACCTGCGCCACAGAAACAGAGGTGTATGAGACACCTCAGCTTGAACATAAGGATGAGAATGATGACGGACGTTGCGATTTGTGCTTCTCGGAATACAGAGGAGACGGCGTGTTCTGTAGCTGCCTTTGCCATAGCGAAAAGCCCTTTATGCAGCTTCTTATGCCTCTTTTCAAGCTTATCTGGCAGCTTCTCGGCATAGATAACTGTTACGGCACCTGTGATGCGGTGCATTACGTTAAGGAATAAAACGGAGGTAGAATTATGTTAACTGCAAAAAAAGTAATATCAATTATACTTTCCGTTGTAATGCTTATGTCAGCGGCATCTGTTGCTTTTTCCGCAAGTGCCGCAGATTGTAATCATAACATCGGACCGGAGTTTCCCGATTCAACTATGGTGATGTTCTCAGAAAAGCCCGGAACCTGCGTAAGTGTAGGCGTTCAGGCATACCGCTGTACTGAATGTACATATATCACAAATGTTAAAACGACTATAGATCCCGACAACCATACAATGTCTGATTGGCAGACGGTTACAGAGCCTACCTGTAAGGATGAGGGCACAAGGACCCGTTTCTGTCTCAACTGCGGCGAAACGGAAGACGGTAAAATCCCCGCAAGTGATAATCATACCTTTATTGATGAAGCTGTTCTCAAATTCTGGTGGACAGCTGAAGACAAGAAAATCGGCTCTGTATATGAAGGCTGGGAAATAACTGCTCTTCCTACCTGCATTGACGAAGGTCAGGCTAAAACTGTATGCACCGTTTGCGGTGAGGCTGAAAAGACAGCAGTGCTTGATGCTCACAGCTACAGCTTTGTTGAAAACAAGGAGCTCAGCAAGGCTCCCGACTGTATAAGAACGGGTGAGTGTTATGTGTTCTGCGGTGAATGTAACGCTAACTACGTTCTCACAGTTCCCGTTGATGAAGATGCACACGTTATAAGATACAGAACTGTTACCGAAGCAACCTGTACCGCAGAGGGCACAGAACAGGCATACTGCATCTGGCACGATGACTATGAAGGTGAAATAAGACCCGTTGCAAAGAAAGAGCACTCGTTCACCGACTATAAGTTTGATAACAATGCAACCTGCACAAAGGACGGAACAAAAACCGCTAAGTGTGATTACTGTGACGAAACTGACACCGTTATTGCCGTCGGAACGAAGAGAGAGTGCGTTACAAAGTGGTTCTTTGCTGAAGGTGTAACCTGCAAAACCGGCGGCAAGGTTATCCTTGACTGTATTTATCCTGATTGCGAAAAGACCTACGGAGAAATAAAATATATCAATGCCGGACAGCATCCTAACCTTATAAGATATACGGTTGCTCCGACCTGCACACAGAACGGATATACCTATGAGGAATGTCCCGACTGTAAACTGCTTACAACTGTTTCCGGCAGCGAAAAGCCCTCAACAGGTCATAAGTACAATTGGGTAACGGTAAAAGCCGGAAGCTGTATTGCTGACAATGAAGGCAACCCTCAGCCTAAGGTTGAAAGCGGTGTGTGTGTTTATTGCGGCAACACAGAAACAAGAGAAACGGCTGTTGAACACGATTACTTCATTCTTGCTGACGAAATTGCCCCTTTATGTGACGAGGACGGCCGTACGGCACATCTTAAATGTTCTGCCTGCTTTGCAGAGGTTGAGTCTGAAGCTATTCCTGCTTTAGGTCACGAGGATTCAGACGGCAACGGCTGTTGCGACGTGTGCTACGAATGGTTCGTTGAAGGCCCCGACGGTAATGCTACAAGCTGCAGATGCCTTTGCCACAATACCAACGGACTTGCAGCCTTTTTCTATAAGATATACCTCTTCTTTATAAAGCTCTTCGGTGCGGCACAGCAATGCGATTGCGGAGCAATACATTATTGATTTACTGAACTGTAAACAGGCAGAGAGAGCTCTCTGCCTGTTTTTTATATATCATTATACTAAAAAAATATATCGGATTTTGGTGTATAACTATTGCAAAATATAATAAAAATAAGTATAATACTTGAGAATGGTAGTATGGAGTACAATGAGTAATTTTAAGCTACTGAAATTTTGTAATGTAAGAAAGGAAAATGTACTATGCTTAACAATGCACCTACAAACAACAAGAGCATTCTCGACTGGCTTGAGGATAAGCTTGCACTCGTAAATCCTGATAAGGTTGTCTGGATTGACGGCAGCGACGAGCAGATTGAAGCTCTCCGTGCTGAAGCTTGCTCAACAGGCGAAATGATTAAACTCAATCAGGAGCTTCTTCCCGATTGTTATCTTCACAGAACTGCTGTAAACGACGTTGCTCGTGTTGAAGGCAGAACTTTCATCTGCGCTTCCACAAAGGAAGAGGC
Source organism: Clostridia bacterium (assembly GCA_017517865.1). Lineage (GTDB taxonomy): Bacteria > Bacillota > Clostridia > Oscillospirales > Acutalibacteraceae > UBA6857. Next base: position 164,079 of record JAFWYB010000068.1, read on the forward strand.
AGGCCCCACAAACAACTGGATGGATCCCGCAGAAGCATACGAAATGCTTTACGGTATTGCTAAGGACAGCTACAAGGGCAGAACAGCTTATATTATTCCTTACTCAATGGGTCCCGTAGGCTCAGAGTTCTCAAAGGCAGGTATTGAGCTTACAGACTCAATCTATGTTGTTCTTAATATGTGTATTATGACAAGAGTAGGCTTCAATGTTCTTGAGGCTCTCGGCGACAGCAACGACTGGGTTCGCGGTCTTCACTGCCGTTGTGACATTGACGAAGAGAAGAGATACATCTGTCAGTTCCCCCAGGATAACACAATCATCTCAGTTAACTCAGGCTACGGCGGAAACGTTCTTCTCGGTAAGAAGTGCTTCGCACTCCGTATTGCTTCAAACCAGGGCAGAAAAGAAGGCTGGATGGCTGAACATATGCTCATCCTCGGTATTGAAAAGCCCGACGGAGAGGTTAAGTACATCTGTGCCGCATTCCCCTCAGCTTGCGGTAAGACCAACCTTGCTATGCTCATTCCTCCCGAGGGATACAAGAACAAGGGCTACAAGGTATGGTGCGTAGGTGACGATATTGCCTGGATCCGTAAGGGCGCAGACGGCAGACTTTACGCTATCAACCCCGAAAACGGCTTCTTCGGTGTTGCTCCCGGTACAAATATGAAGTCCAACCCCAACGCACTTCTTTCAACAAAGAAGGGTACAATCTTTACAAACGTTGCTCACAACCTCGACGATAACACTGTATGGTGGGAAGGTCTCGATAAGAATCCTCCCGAAAATGCAATGGAATGGACAGGCAAGCCCTGGAACGGTAAGGTTGACGAAATCAAGGGTGCACACCCCAACAGCCGTTTCACCGCTCCCGCAAAGAACTGCCCCTGCATCAGCAGCGAGTTCGAAAATCCCAACGGCGTACCCGTATCAGCTATCGTATTCGGTGGCCGTCGTGCAAAGCTTGCACCTCTTGTATATCAGTCACGTGACTGGAACCACGGTGTATTCGTTGGTTCAATTATGGCTTCGGAAACAACAGCTGCAGCAGCAGGTGCAGTAGGTGTTGTTCGTCGTGACCCTATGGCAATGCTTCCCTTCTGCGGTTACGATATGGCTGACTACTGGCAGCACTGGATTGACATCGGTGAAACTCTTGATCCTGAAAAGGCTCCCAAGATTTTCAACGTTAACTGGTTCCGTAAGGATGACGAAGGCAACTTCATGTGGCCCGGCTTCGGTGACAACCTTCGTGTACTTGACTGGATCATCGACAGATGTGAAGGTAAGGTTGGTGCAGAAGAAACCGCAATCGGTTTCCTTCCTAAGGCTGAGGATATCAACCTTGAAGGTCTCGAGGACGAAATCACAGTTGAAGGTCTCAAGAAGATTCTCGACGTTGATAAGGCTCTCTGGGCTGAAGATGCTAAGGGCATCGAAGAGTTCTACAGCAAGTTCGGCGACAAGCTTCCCAAGGAGCTTCGTGCAGAGCTTGAGACTCTCAAGAAGAATACAGCTGAATAATTCAGTTTACGATAACGGATGTCCTATGGGGCATCCGTTTTTTTTGTACGCGGGCAGGGTAGTGCCGATAGAGTAGGGCAGTGCCCGCCGAGGAAAAATATTGGTGGAAAACGAGATTTTTTGTAACCTTTTTCTGTTTAGTATTGTTTATATATATGAAGATGCTAAAAAGAAAGAGGTTGATTATATGAAGAAAAAAACTGTATTACCTATATTGATGATAGCTTTTATACTTATTATATTTTACGGATGTTCTTCGGTTGGTGAATATGAATCAGAAACAACGGAAAAAAGTACAGCAACTGCAAACAATAGCCCTATCTTTGGTAGCACGAAGAATCAAAATGAAACGACGTTGCCTTATTATGAGGATACAACTGATGATACTGACATATTATTTCCCGACACTACCGATAACAGTGAGCAGGTTTTAACAGAAACAGGAGAATATTCGCAGGAGCCTGCCTACGGCTTTGTATGGGCACTTGATGAAAGAAGCATTGCCAATGTTGACAAAAACCCCGAAACAATAGAATATATTACTTACGAGGGAGAACCGATAACAGTTTTTTGTCAGTTGACAAGTGCATCTTTGAATCCGTGGGAATTCGGTTTGTTTATTGAGGTTGAAGGTGTTTTGCAGCAGTTGACCGTTGATGAAACAAAGACTGAAATATACAAATTGGAATTACAGCCCTTTGAAACTGCAACCGTAAAGATGAGTTTTGAACCCAATATAGGAAAAAAGGATGAAATATTGAACCTTTCCTGTGCAGTGTTGCTTTTGCCGGATTACATAGCTCAGGAGGACGAGGGGTACAGAATTTTTAATGATCCTCAGGCTTCGGGAAATTATCCTCTTGTTATGAATGCTGATTCTAAAACCAATGCAAATATAACTGACGATAAATCCTTATATGAGATTTCCTCAGTTGACAGAAGAATTTTCTCTAATTACGAAGTAAGCAATAACCTGGAATGCTTTGAAGCCTTGCCGGGCTGTTATGTTTACGAAAAACTGACGGATTATCTGGAAAAAGAAGGCGGGTCCTATATCAGAAAAACAAAAATAACAACAAGGTCATCACAAAACAGTAAGCTGATTATCAATATTCACGGCAAGCCGGGTACATACAGAGTATCTTTTTATTTGAACGGTGATAGGGTAAAGGCTTTTGACGGAAAAGAGTATCTTAACGTTACAATCGGAAAGGAACAGCAGGCAGAAATACCCGTTCTGATAGATACGAGAGAAATGAAGGGTGCAAACCGTATAGAAGTATATTTAAAAGAAATAGGTTGCAATTTTGTCGAAGGAGACGTCATAAGCTCATCGGGTGCACAGAAGTATATAGTAAAATAAAACTTTAAATATATATTTGTAAAGCAAAGGAGGTTGCGAGAAAATGCAATTTAAGGATGAATCCCATAAAAGTATGCTCGAACAGATATACAAAAAATATAAAAACCGTATGTATATTTCTGCATTCGGGATACTCAATGATCCTCAGAAGGCAGAGGATGCGGTTCACGACAGCTTTATTGCAATTTCAAGACACCTCGATAAGCTCGGTGATATTGATTCGGTAGGTACGGCGTCATACGTGATAAAAACGGCGAAAAACACGGCACTCAATTATGCGAGGAAGGGCTTTAACGAAATACCGTATCTTATAAGCGAGGAGGATATAGTTGCCGATGAAAATATGCTTGACAGACTTTGCACAAAAGAGAATTACCGTATAGTTGTTGAATCGATAATGAGTCTTGGCGAGAAATATCGTGATGTGTTGAGTCTTTATTATCTGAATGAGCTTTCTGTATCTGAGATTGCATCTCTGCTTTTGCGTAAGGAAAATACGGTGAAGCAACAGCTTGCACGAGGCAGACGTAAGCTTATAAATATGATAGAAAAGGAGCTCGAGGATTATGGCAGAGAATAGAAATCCGTTGCTCAAACAGGCTTTTGAGGAAGCGGCGAGGCGTGAAATCGATATCCTTACCAAAGAAGGAAGTATCATAGATTATCATAATAACCGTGCCGAAGCCTTGTTTACGTCATCTGAGCCTGACAAAAGTAGAAAGCACTTTAAACGTACAGTAACTTTTATTGTTGCGGCGGTTATTACTATGGCTTTTCTTGCGGTAGGATCTTTTGGTATTGCCGAAAGGCTCGGTAAGGATTATATATTCAGCAGTGCCTGGCGTGATAGTATGAAGGATAACATTGTTAATACAAGTAACGGGATGAATGCAGAAGAATTCGATGCAGAACTCGAAAGGTCAACGGATCCTTTCGTAGCAGCAGGCAGGGAAAGCGGTTCGGTTAACCGATTTTTATTGGATTATACTCAAAGTATAGAGTATAATAGTGTTATTGATGAAGATGAAGGATATAGATTTGAGCTTACAAGCATAACAAAAGCCCGACAAAAGAGAAGACATAAAACAGGTGGAAATATATCCGACGGTACGGCGATTTATGAGTGGCAGGTAAGCGACGGTTATTATGCGATTGTGGAAGTGTCAAGAGTCGATGGAAATAAACTGACTCAGGAAGAAAGGAGTACACATATAAATTTACAGTGGAATTATATTCTTGCCGGATACTCACCGAGCCTTACCAACCTTCATTTCAAAGGTGGCGCAATTTACAGTTATTCCGATGATTACAGAATATACTTCGCTGTTGAAATAACAGAAATGATGCCGTTTGCAAAAACAGACTTTGCTCTCATAGCTATCGGCTCTGATTGGGACAGAGACAGCAGAGATATGAATAAGGATACTTTATATGCAGACGCCGACGGGAATCTCGCTCTTGTAAATGAAGATGAGTATTTAGGTGTTTTATTGAGGTTTAAGGCTCCAGATAAATATGCATCTGATGACGAACGGTACGGCGAAAAATACTTTGGTGTTTCTTCAAATCAGCTTACAGATTGGGAGCGCAGTTATCAGAAAAATAAAGCGGAATGAAAAATGTCCCCTTCGGTAAAAGGGGGCTGTTTTTCTGTACGCGGGCAGGGTAGTGCGATAGGAGAAAAGTGTGCCGCCGATCCTATTGCTCACAATTGTTTACAAACACACGGATTCGTGTTCAAGTTCTCAAAAAACTGTGTAAAACTTGTTGACATTTGTTTTTATAAGTGATATTATGGTCAAGCTCTCTCCCGAAAATGTGGAAAGTGAGCAAAACAAGTCAAAAACTTTTTTTGAAAAAACTTCAAAAAAAGTATTGACAAGATAGAGTATAATGTGGTATACTCTTTGAGCTGTCTCGCGAAAGCGGGAAGCGATTGGACCTTGAAAATTAAACAACGAGATAAGAAAAGGAACCCGAGATTCGATGGTAAAAGACCATCAAGAAGAGTTTTAAAAAGTACTTTTCAAACAGTAATAC
>JAFWYB010000069.1 GCA_017517865.1 Clostridia bacterium
GCAGACCCAAAAGTGCGAATTTTTGCAGGATTTTTGGATATTGAGGGTGCCGACAGGCTGACGCCTTTCAAAACCGAAATGCCGAAAAGCCGCGAAAATACACGCTTTTGGGCGGGTTCGGATTATACTCGTCACCCTATGCAAGTATGTAATTTTTAAGAAACTTATTCTCCCAGGTTTCCTCTATACCTGCACGCCAACTGAGTGCCGCATTTTTCAGTTCTTCACACAGCTCGGGAAGCTCATGGGCAAGGTTATTGCTTTCAGACGGGTCATTTTCAAGATCGGAAAGGAAATATTCATCCTGCACCTCGGAAAACTCCTCAAGTCTGCCGTTTATGACAAGCTTGTATTTTCCCTTTCTTACCGCTGTCTGTCCTTCCATTTCCCAGAAAAGATATTCGTGCAGAGCATCATCTGTGCCGTCAATAAGCGGCATAAGGCTTTTGCCGTCGAGCTCGTATTCACTTGCATCACCGCCGCAGGCTTCTATAATTGTGGGGAAAATATCTGCGGCAATATGAGGCGTGTCAACAACTCTGCGTGAAACTCTCTCAGGCCAGTGAAGTATGGCAGGTATTCTTATACCGCCCTCAAAAAGGCTAAACTTGTGGCCTTTGAATATACCGGAGGTGCCGCCGTAATAAAGGTCAGGTCTGCCGTCGAGCCAGTTTCTTGACTCTCTTGAGGGACCGTTATCACTCTGAAAGTAAATTATTGTGTTATCTGCTATTCCCTGACGGACAAGCTCGTTTCTGATTTCGCCCACACCGTCGTCAACAGCACTTACCATAGCCGCCATGACCTGTCTGTCCCAGGGAAGATGTGAAAAGCGCTTCATATATTTTTCGGGTGCATGCATAGGATAATGAGGCGCATTATAGCCAACGTAAAGCATAAAGGGCTCATCCTTGTGGCGGCGGATAAAGTCAATACTCTTTTCGGTTATGCGCTCGGTCATATAATTACCGTTATCGTAAACCTCATCGCCGTTTTCCCAAAGGTCGTGAGTAGGGTTGGTGTTACCGTCAGCCATACCCCAATAGAAAATGTGAGAATAATAATCCACACAGCCCGCAAGAAAGCCCGAAAACTCATCAAAGCCGTTAGCATTCGGTCTGCATTCATCCTTAAGACCCAGGTGCCATTTGCCCGACATCCCCGTTTTATAGCCGAGCTTTTTTAAAGCGGCGGCAATTGTGGGCACCTCAGGTGTAAGCCCCGAGGCTCTTCTGTGACCTGCAAGGATTGCCCTTACGCCTGCATTACCGGGGTATCTGCCCGTCAGAAGGCAAGCCCTCGAGGGAGAGCATACAGGTGAGCCCGAATACATAGACGAAAAGCGAATGCCGCTTTCAGCAAGAGAATCAATGTTTGGCGTTACAAAATCCTCAGCACCCATACAGCTAAGGTCTCCGTAGCCCTGATCGTCGGTCATTATTATTATCACATTAGGTCTTTCCATATTGCACCTCTGAAAATTCTTATTTACAAAATTGATTATAGCACATCATAAAAACATTTTTCAAGCGGATACAAAAAACGCCCCCGACCTTTAAAAGTCGGGGGCAGGTTTTATCAGAAGCAATCTATTACATCTGAGCCCTTTCTTACAAAGGCAATAAATTCGTCGATTTCTGCGGTGATTTCATAGGTGCCCTTGGTATATGTTTTCTTATCCTTGGTAAGAATCCACTCACCGTCGGGGATATAAACGGTTTTTACGGTCTGACCTTGCTCAACGATGGGAGCAAAGATAATGTCGTCACCAAACATATACTGACTGTCGAGTGAATAGCATATCTCATCGTCGGGATACTCAAAAAACATAGGTCTCATAACGGGATAGCCCTTTTCAGAGGCAATATCCGTCTGAGAAAGAATATAGGGTCTGAGCTTTTCGCGGATGAGAATAAGCTTTTTGAGAATTTCAAAGTTTTCCTCACCGAAGCTCCATATTTCATTGGGATCGCCGCTCGGCTCCTTGAGACCGGGAGTAGGCTCAAAGTGTCTTATACGTGAGCCGTGAAGCCTCATAACGGGGCAGAAAAGCCCGAACTGGAACCAGCGCACGATAAGCTCCTTGAAGTAGTCGCTTCTTATATCGGCACCGTAAAAGCCGCCGATATCGGTATTCCACCAGGGAATTCCGCACATACCCATATTAAGTCCCGCTCTAACCTGACAGGCAAGAGATTCAAAGGTAGACTCAATATCGCCCGACCATACAAGAGAGCCGAACTTCTGACTGCCGATATAGGCACAGCGCGTCAGCGTAATTATATCGTCTCTTCCCATTGACTTAAAGCCGTCATAAGCCATTTTTGAATAGTAATAGGAGTAAAGCAGTCCTACCATATCTCCCCTGCCCGCATACCAGATAAGGTTATCAAAATGTTCCGGGTGAATTTCGGGCTCAGCCTCGTCAAACCAGAGTGCATCAACACCGTTATCTATATAATTTTCCTTAAGTCTGTTCCACACATACTCTCTTGTGGCAGGGTTTGTAACGTCGATTTCATTCTGCCAGCCGTAAAAATCAAAAACTCTGTCGGGACCGCGGCTTGTGCGCATAAGCATATTGTTACTGCGCATATACCAATAGTTTTCACTGTGCTCGTTTATGGTTGGCCACGTGGAAACAACAAGCTTTGTGTTCATACTGTGAAGCTCATCGGTCATAGCCTTTACATCAGGCCAATATTTCGGGTCAAACTTATAATCACCCTGCTCTGTCCAGTGAAAATAGTCTGCGATAATAACCGAAAGAGGTATGCCGAGCTCCTTATACTTTCTTGCAACAGAAAGAAGCTCTTCCTGAGTTTCGTAGCGCAGTCTGCACTGCCAGAAGCCCGTTGCCCATTCAGGCATTTTCGGCGCATAGCCCGTAAGGTCCGAAAGAGTGGTGCAGACCTGCTTCGGTGTTCCTGCCATAACCACAAAATCCATAAACTTACAGCAGTCACAGCTCCAGCGGGTACGGTTTTTGGAAAGCTCACAAAGTCCCGTTGAGGGATTATTCCACAAAAAGCCGTAGCCCAGTGAGGAATACACATAAGGGATGGTGCACTTTGCGTTTACGTTACGGATGTCAATTGATGATCCCTTAAGGTCAAAATCACTGTCCCAGCTGTGTCCGAGACCGTAAAAATGCTCGTTCTTATTCGGCTCAAAGGTAACTCTTGCCGACCACAGACCGCTTCCCTTATTATCAAAGTGGCGGAAATTACTTTTGAAGGTAAGCTCCGGCTTTTCTTCAATAATCACCCTGTCGTTTATGTAAAAGGTAAGCTTTCCGCTTTCCTCAACCTTAACCTTAAGTGTACCGCAGGTAAGCGTGGCATAATAGTCATATTCCTCAATTACCGCATCGGCGTTCTGAGGCATAAGGGTATAATTTTCATCAATTACACGGTTATCGGGAAAGCCCTGAAAGCGGATTGCGTTTTTGCCGCAGGCGCTTATTCTGATAAGCTCCGTATAACGGGTGACAAGAAGCTCGTTTTCCCTGATAATAAGATTCTTCATATTTTTCCTCCCCGACTGCACATCACCTGCAGTCAATAAATATTTTCTCTTTTCTGTGTGTGCCGCGCGTACCCTTGCAGCTGAAATTTTCAACCTTAAGGTTTTCGCAGTGTCTTGCCCACACTCCGTAGGCAGGCAGATTTCTGAAACGCCAGCACTCCGGGTACTCCCTTGCATATTCGGGAATAAAAAGACGTTTGTCTTTTATATCAACAGCATCCCGATAGGTAATATCAATGTTTCTCAGTGTGATATTCCTGCAACGCTTTATTCTGCCCTTCTGCTTATAGCCCGCAACAATAACGGGCAGCTCGGCATCCTTTGCGGTTATATCTTCAACCGTTACGTCATAAAGCTCACTTTTGCCGTCAAAGGTACTTTTATCTGCAGGCTTTGAGTTATCGTCAGCCTTTACTATTTCAGTTTTGTTTGCGGTGGAAGAGGTTACCTCTGCAGCTCTGTTACGGTTACACAGACGGATAAACAGCGGACAGGTACAGCGATCCATTGTGATACCTCTGATTTTTATGTCATATACCCTTGCACCGTCGCAGGTCTCTATTGAAACACCTGAAACAGCACCGGGATAAAGGTCGGTCATAAGAAAAGAGCAATTCTCAACAGTAACGCCGTGAATATCATAGGTGGTTTCGGTGCCGATTTTAAAGCAGTTCGTTCTCGATATAACCTCGCAGTTTCTTACCGAAATGCCGCTCATCTCTTTTTCACAGCCGCACCAGATTGCATTTTTCAGCACTATGCCGTCATCGGCTGTTGAAATAAAGCAGTGATCAATTTCCACGTTGCTGCTGCCCGCAATGTCAAAGCCGTCGGAATTAGCAACGTTACGGTTATTGAATATTACGCTGTCGGTGATTTTTACCCCGTCGCACATCAGCATTTTATAGGTCCACCAGGGCGAATCCTCAAATATGATGTTGTGTATTTTTATATTGCGGCACCTTTCCGTAAGAAGAATTGAGCCGTATTTTGACCTGTGGGCAAAGCGAAGCTGAGCACGGTAGTCACGGCGCATCCGAATAACGTCTATAACGGGAGCAGGAGCAAGCATATTTTCACTTACGGGCCTGAGTCCGAAAAAAGTTCCTCTGCCTATCAGCCTTCCGCCGCCCGTAATACAGATATTTTCGCAGTCACAGGCATATATCAGAGCGTTGTGCATATAGCCCTTGCCCGTTGTATTTGCACAGATTGCACTGCCCTTTTCTATAAACAGAGTAACATCCGAGTAAAGAAAAACCGTTGTCACCGTATAGCAGCCGCCTGCTACCAATACGGTGCCGCCGCGTTTACTGCACTCATCAACGGCCGACTGTATTGCCGCAGTGTTTTCTTTTTCGCTTTTGCTTACATCGGCACCGAATGAGCGCACATCAAAAACCTCTCCCTCGGACTTCTGCAAAAAATCTATATACCTTTCAAGAGGGTAGTATGCGGAATAGTCACCCTCCCGCACCTCTGTATAAGGCTCACCCTCAGTAACTCTCAGATCCTTGCCGAAAAACAGGGTATGAAGCTTATCCTTTACTGTTCTTTTTGTTTTCATAACGACACTATAAAAAATTCTCCTTAAGCTTTGTGTTGAACTGATTATAACATATAATTTATTTCATTTTCAACAAAAAACACAGAAAAATCCCCCGACTTATCTGTGAAAGTCAGGGGAAATTATTTATGCCTCTTTAATTATATATTTATAGAAATCCACTGCGGGAGCAAGAGTTTCAACGTCAACATTTTCGTCAATGCCGTGAACACTGTCAAGCTGCTGCTTATTAATCTTGAAGGGTACAAAGCGCAGGCAGCTGTCACAAATTTTGCAGAAATATCTGCTGTCTGTTGCAGCATTCATAATATAGGGAACAGGCTTGTATTCGGGAAAGATACTATTAACTGCTTTCTCAATAAACTTAAATGCCTCTCCGTTGTAATCCGTGATTCCAGATTCAATGCCGTCATCGATAATCTCTGTTTCAATATCATATTTCTTTGCAAGTGCAGTAATCGCATCAACGCTTGATTTCTTGCCCTGATGGTGTGAAAAACGCATATTACCTACAACCCATGCCTCCTGAGGAATAACATTTGCGCCGTCAGAGCCCTTGCTCATTGTAAAGGCAAGAGTTGTTCTGAGCATCGCTGCACCTGCAGGTGAAATCATAGGCATTACCTTCTTGAGCACGGGCTTGAAGGTATTGACATTGCTGCAGGCTGTTTTCATAATACCGCTCATTGTGGGTGAAAAGCGTGAAAGCATTTCTTTGACTGTATCCGACATGTAAACATCGAAGCATTCAGCCTTTTCTGCCTCTGCCATAAACTTGCCGAGACGTACGAGAGGTGTGTTTTTACCGGGTGCCGAAGCGTGACCGCCGTTTGATTTTGCAATGAACTTAAGGTCAACGTAGCCCTTTTCGCCAACACCTATCATAGCGAACGTGCCGTCAGCTCCTCCGATGGGGTCATAGAGAATCATACCGCCCTCATCAAGCACCATGAAAAACTCCAAATTTCTCTCTTGTAACACACGGGACATAACTGCTGCATCCTTGCCGCCAATTTCTTCAGTGCAGGCAGTTACAAAATATGTATCTCTCTTGGGAGTAACCCCATCTTTGATAAGCTCTTCTGCGGCCTGAAGCATCATTGCAAGACCGCCCTTTGTGTCAAGAGTACCTCTGCCCCACACCTTACCGTCTGCAATTGCACCTGAAAATGCAGGTTGCGTCCACTCGCCGCTTGCTTCAACAACATCGTGGTGATTCATAAGCATAATGGGTTTTAACGTTGAATCTGTACCCTTCCATTTAAGCAAAAGGCTGCCGTCAAAATTCTCAACCTCTGCCACCTCAAAAAGCTTGGGATAGGTTTCACGCAGAACCTCGTGGAAGCCGAGGAATTTTGTAATATCCTTACTCTCTCTTGATGAAACAGTTTCAACCTGTATAAGCTTTGAAAGTATTTCAGCATACTGCATTGAACGTTTTTCGCTCATATTGAACATCTCCTAATAAATAATAATTGAATTATATCACGGATTAAACCGAAAATAAAGAGTTTAAAGGAATTTAGAGATAATTCCGTCAAAAAACGGCATCGGGATACTTATGCCGTCCCCTCTTCCGGACTGATGAAGATATAAAAGTTCATCTCTGTTCTTTCCAGAAATCCACTGCAGATCTGAACCAGCCTTCTGCAACGGTTCCCCTTGCAAGACCGGCGCCGTGGCCTATACCCTCATATTCCTCTGTCTTACAGGGCACTGAATATTCCTTGAGAGCCTCAGCCAGCATTTTTGTGTTAACCGGTGCTACGGTATCGTCGGCAGTACCGTACCATATAAAAGCAGGAGGATAATCCGGGCTTATATTTTTTTCAACAGAGAGTCTTTTTATCATCTCTTCACTCGGATTTTTACCGAGAAGATTGTCTCTCGAGCCCTTATGAGTATACTCGCCCATAGTAATTACCGGGTAAACCAATATTATAGCCGTAGGCTTAGGTGTATCACGGTTTTCAGTACAGTAGCTTGCAACAAGATGACCGCCTGCAGAGCTGCCCCACATTGACCAGCTTCCTGTGTCAAGCATCCATTCTTCCTCACGGGAAAAAATTTCTTCAACGGCACGCTTAAGGTCTTCATGAGGATTAGGGTAAGCGGCTTTGTCCTTAACACGGTAATATACAACGAAGGCGTGACAGCCGAGCCTGTTCAGCTCTTTCGCATAAGGCTTGCCCTCAACAAAAGAGCACACCTCACCGTAGCCTCCGCCCGGGCATATAACCGCAAAAGGATGCTTTTTGCCGTCGTTAATAAGATAAGGTCTGAGAGCGTATCGGTTGGGTCTGTGAAAATCGCACAAACGCTGCAGCATCTCTGAAAAGCTCATTGTATTACCTCCGCATACATTCAATATTTCAGATTATATCACAACCCGTTGAAAACTTACAACCTCAGTCAGAAAAATTCCCCGGCCGAAGCCGATAAATACTTTTATTCTTCTGAAAAACTCCATATTAACACCTTGTTTTCAAAGCAATTTAATACCAATAGCTACATACAAGTCAACAATATAGCTGAAAATACAGTTTTTTCGGCAGTTTGCACATCTAAGGCCTGAATTATTGCGTACGATATAAGATTTTGTTCTTCTCCTTCGGCAATTGATTGCACAATGCCTATATCATAAAATCAATAAAATGCCACCCGCAACCGATTGTCTGCAGGCGGCACTGCGGGTGGCAGAATATTTGATGTTTAAAATACAACATCCTTACATATTTCGGGGATGATAAATTCTATATCGGGATGATTCTTCTTTACCGTTTTTCTGAGCCTTTCAACACTTACCTCCCTGGTAAGAGGCGGAAAAGCGTCGTCAAAATGGTCAACCAGAATTTTCTTCGGATGATATTTTGCAATGAAGCTCTTGGTTTTTTCAGGAACAAAAACACTGCCTCCGTTTGCAAGAATAAGCATATCGATATCGTCGGCATAGGCCTCGTCCGGATGTTCACGGAAGGAGCCCGTAAGAAAAATCTTTTTCCCCTCGTTCTCAATCTCAAAGCCGACAATTTCTCCGCCCATAGGCATAGTACGGTTGGTATAAGCTACCCAGAACAGACGCGTAAATTTTAAAATACATCTTGGCACAACCGTAAGAATATATACCGGGTCAAAAACAATATGTCTCAAACGCCGCGGACGAATGGTGTAGTTACCTATAGTAATAACATCATCGGGGCTGAATACCTTTATTCTCTCCTCCGCCACTCCCTTTTTCATAAGAGTTTTCTTCGGCACCTCAGAGCAATAAACAGGCACATTTTCATCTGCCCTCAGAAGCTCGGGTATGCTGTATATGTGGTCAAAATGGCCGTGAGTTACCAACACCGCATCAAAGCCTGCAAAGCCCTCAACAGGTGTGGTTTGTATATGCTTGTTCATACGTACAAACGGGTCAAAAAGCAGCTTGGTTTTTCCGTCATCAATACCTATCGTTGCAGTTCCGTACCATGTAATCTTCATATTCAGTGTCCTCCCGTTGTGTTATCTGTGTTCTGTTTGTGGGATAATTGTATAAAATAATGGTAAACAAATGAAAAAAAATTAGTGAAAAAAATGTAAATAATCGACATTTTTTTAATCATTGTATAAAATTTTAAAAAAACGTTTATCAAAAGCCATTTTACACCTTAATAAACCTTTATAGTTTACGCCGTCGCACCCGACCCGAAGCAAAAAAACACGGCCTTCTTGAATTTTACAAACAGTTATGATAAAATGTCTGTAACAATCAATATACGGAGAGGTTAATATGCAGATTATACAGCAGATCATTTCTTATCTCGCAATAGCGGCAGCATTTCTTTCTTCAATTTTTTCTTTCGGAGGAAAGTCTATGACACCCTTCAGAAACAATTACGAAATACCCGAAAGCATACCTGACTACAGTGTGATTTCTACCGAAGAGAAAACCGACTGGACAGCAAAATGGATCTGGAGCAGTGAAAACCCTTCAGAAAAAAACACCTGGATGTGCTTTAGCAAAAGGATAAATATTTCCGAGATGCCCGAGGAGCTTGTTGCACACATCTCTGCAGACTCAAAATACTGGCTTTACATAAACGGAGAAAATGTTGTTTTTGAGGGAAGCGTAAAGCGCGGCCCCTCTGAAGGCAACGGCTACTATGACAGCATCGACATTTCACCCTATCTTTCAGAGGGCGAAAACTTAATCTGTGCCCTTGTGTGGTATTGGGATAATGAAACGAGCTATTCAAATCACAGCAGCGGTCAGGGCGGATTTTTATTTGAAGCCGTCGGAGATAATATCTCAATTGTTTCAGACAGCAGCTGGAAGGTAAAAAGAAACAGCGCATATATTGACAGCCCTCTTTACCCGCCCAACTACCGACTTCCCGAATACAGCATTTACTTTGACGCAAGAAAGGATATAGGCGACTGGACAGGCATTACCTATGACACCTCTTCTTGGGAAAACGCAACCGAATATGCAGTCGGCGGTGAGGGTGTCTACGGCAGGCTTTATCCGAGAGGCATTCCCTTTCTTAAGGATTACGGACTTAAGCCTTACGAAAACTCAGCGGACTATGAGGGCTATACCGTAAAAAATCCTTTGGGTGAAAAAATCACCGTGGACGTGCCCTACAACGCACAGCTTACTCCTTATCTTAAAATAAAGGCCCCTGCAGGCAAGAAAATCCGCATAACAACCGAAAATACTCTCAGCGGTGCGGTTTCGGCCACCTACATCACCAAGGAGGGTGAGCAGGAATTCGAGGCCTTGGGCTGGATTAACGGTGAGCATATAACCTACAATATTCCCTACGGTGTTACGGTCGTTTCTCTGATGTACCGAGAAACAGGCTATGACAGTGCATTCAGCGGTGACTTTAAGTGTGACGACGAATTTATGAATACTCTCTGGCAGAAATCACTTCGCACCCTTTACGTTACTATGCGTGACAGCTTTATGGATTGTCCCGACAGAGAAAGAGCCCAGTGGTGGGGCGATGTGACAAGCGAAATGATTATGACAATGTACTCAATGGACAGTAATTCCTATCTGCTTTATCAGAAGGGCGTTGAGGCTATGCTGTCTCACGTAGGCAGTGATAATGTGCTTCAGACCGTCGTGCCCATAAACGGCGACTATTTTGAGCTTCCCGTTCAGCAGCTTGCAGGCATAGTGGGCTTTATGACCTACTATGAATACACCGGTGATGCGGCTTTCATTGAAAAGGTTTATGAAGCCTCACTTAACTATCTCAAGCTTTGGGAAACAGGTGAAAACGGTCTGGTTGTTCACCGTGCGGGCTCATGGGACTGGCCTGACTGGGGTAAAAAGGCCGATATGACAGCCATTGAAAACGCCTGGGTTTACTATGCGCTTTCGGCAACGGAGCAGATGGCAACGCTTTTAGGAAAGGATACTGACCTTGCATTCATCACCGAAAGAAAAGAATGCATCGCCGAGGGCTACAAGGCTCTTTGGACAGATAAGGGTTATAAAAGCAAAGATGTAAGAAAGCCCGATGACAGAGCAAATGCTCTTGCAGTTCTTGCAGGTCTTGCAGACGAAGAGCAGTACGCCGTTATAAAGGACGTGCTTACAACAACAAAAAATTCCAGCCCTTATATGGAATATTACGTTCTTGAAGCTCTTTGTAAAATGGGTGAATACGAGGCCGCAAGGGACAGAATAAAAGACAGATATGAGGATATGGTAAACGAGGATTATTCAACCCTGTGGGAATTCTGGAACTCCTGGCAGGGCACTATGAATCACGCATGGAGCGGAGGTCCCCTTGTTATAATGAGTAAGCATTTCGCGGGTATTATGCCTGCCGAGGCCGGCTATGAAAAAGTAAGCATCAACCCCCAATACAATCTTTATGAAAAATTAAACTGCACCGTTCCCTGCGTAAAAGGCTTAATAACACTCAGCTATGAAAGCACTGACGGCAAATATACCGTTGAGCTCACTCTGCCCCACGGTGTCAAGGCAGATCTCACCGTACCTTCGGATGCAGTTGTAACTGTCAATTCACAGCCTTATTATCAGAACGGAGAGTACATAGGCGGCACAGCCGGAGATGTGACCGTATCGGTAAAATGATTGCTCAGCAAAATACCCCTGACCTTTAAATGAAGGTCAGGGGTTATATTTTTACGCGTAATATCTTGATTTATCAGAGTGTAAAGGCGGCATTTTCTTTTCCGTCTATTGCAAATGCGAAAAAAGTTCCTTTGTTCACTGCTGCAAAATAATCGGTACGTTTATATTTATCCTCATAATTCTTCTTTATCAGCTCCAGGGTTTCCTTAAGCTGAAGCATTGCGGCAAATTCGTGCTTGCAGCCGCAAAGGCAAAAGCACGAGCAGGTCAGGCTGCTTATTTCTCCGTTGCGGTATTCAAACTCCACCTCATAGCTTTTACTGCCTTCAACAACGGCATAGCCCACTATACCGTCTATGCAGATGTATCTCACTCTGTTTTCCATATAGTATTCGTGTCCGCGCTCTGCAACGGCCTCACTGATGTTCATAGCGGAAAGGTTTTCTAAGCTGAAGGAACTATCGTCGTTTTCGCTGACGAACTCATCCCCGTCAGAAGGTGCTTTAAACCATCTTACAGCCTTGCTTCTCGGCAGAGCTTCACGGTCAAACGTAACGAAGTGACTGCCCGCCATAAAAAACTCTCCATGCACGTCTGTGTCGGCAACGGAGATAACACGCTTATAATCAGAGAGCTTTATTTTAAAATTATAGCTGACCTCGGTTACGCGGCCAAGCAGTCCCTCCAGCTTTCCCTCTACATAGACCATATCTCCTTTATGCAGATCAAACAGGTCATTGAAATACGACAGTGTCATATTCCTTTCGGCAAAGTAAATCCGCACTACAGATTTGCGCGGTACCGTATTCTGCTCAGGTGCTGTTTTCACACACTCTTCAGGCTTATTTTCTGTTATATCCGATGCAAATCCTATTCTGAACGACATAATATATCTCCCTTCGTTTTTTGATAACAGCTGCTTATTTCTTAACGAACCTCGTTTTTTACGGGCGGATTACACTCGCCACCCTATGCTCTGATTATATAATATCCGAAAACAGATTGCAAAGTTGTCGGGAAATCAGAGTCCGTTTTTGGGGACTCTGTGTAAAACGCGTTCCGTTTTTTTAGAATAAGCAGATAGGGTGACGAGTATAATCCGAACCCGCCCAAAAGCGTGTATTTTCGCGGCTTTTCGGCATTTCGGTTTTGAAAGGTGTCAGCCTGTCGGCACCCTCAATATCCAAAAATCCTGCAAAAATTCGCACTTTTGGGTCTGCGATTTTTTGCGGAGCGGATTTTTGGCAAGACAAGACACAAAACGCAGTAAATCCTATCGGATTTACGAGTATTTTAAC
>JAFWYB010000018.1 GCA_017517865.1 Clostridia bacterium
GCCGATATTACTGAGCCTGAGGCAATTAAAAGACTTGGTATATCTAATATCGATGTTGTTATTGTTGCGATGGCAAGTAATCTTGAAGCCAGCGTTATGGCGGTAACACTCTGCAAGGAAGCCGGTGTTCCCACCGTTATTGTGAAATGCGGCAACGAAATGCACCAAAAGATTTTAAGTCGTGTGGGTGCCGACAGAGTGATTTTCCCCGAAAAAGAATCAGGAACAAGACTTGCTAAAAATCTGCTTACATCGGGCTTTTCCGAAATGATAGAGCTTTCTGATGAAGTGTCTATGGTAGAAATAGACGTAAGAGATGAGTGGGTTGGTAAAACGCTGATAGAACTTAGCCTTCGCAAAAAATATTCTGTTAACGTTGTTGCAATACGAAACGGTGATGAGATCAGTACAACGGTTGATCCTGCGCTCCCGCTTGAAAAAGGAATGCAGCTTATCGTTATTGCCAAAACCCTAAAGTTGCAGAAACTGAAATAATGCGGTGAATGTATGAAAGAACATAAGAAAAAACTGATTGTGCCGATTATCGTAACCGCTATTATGGTTTTGTATTACATTGCTTATTTTGGCTTTTTGATAGCACTGATAGATGGCATTTGGAAATGGCTTTTGGGAATTATCTCCCTTGCTTTTACGGCTGTTATGCTCAAAGTTTGCATAGAAAGAATAAATGAAATAAAGAAAGGTGAAGAAGATGATCTTAGTAAATACTGATTACATCAGTGGCAAAGAACTCGAAATGTTGGGTCTTGTAAAGGGTAGCACAATTCAATCCAAGCATATCGGAAAGGATATTTCCCAAAGCTTTAAAACCTTGGTCGGCGGAGAACTTAAATCCTATAACGAAATGATGAACGAGGCTCGTGCTCTTGCTACTAAGAGAATGGTCGCAGAAGCTGAAGAACTTGGCGCGGATGCTATTGTTAATATCCGCTATGCATCCTCTGCCATAATGCAGGGCGCAGCCGAAGTTATAGCATACGGAACAGCAGTTAAATTTATTAAATAAGCAACAACCCATTTCACCGCAAGTGAGCGGTTTTCTTATCTCTTAAAGCAAGCCGATGTTTCTGTAAACAGGCGCATCGAGTTCCTTAGCAATAATTTTGTACGGTACGCTTTTCAAAATCAATTCGTGAAGTATTGCTATGGCAAGTCCGTTTTCCGCCATGGACATTACTACATAGTCATCCAAGTTGCAAACTTAACATTTGGTATCAAATTGTTAAGTTCAAATATTTCAGAAATTTCAGTTTTTGCACCTTTTTCAAGAAGCATAAAAGGTTCATTGCAAAGAGCAGTTACGGGAATTTTTCACGGTCCTTCAATAGATGCTTTTCGGGGATTGTTGCCATCAGTTTATCTTTCAGACATATTTTCAACCAAGGTGAAAAACATATGTATTATGCCGTTTTCTATGTATGCGGCAGGGTCACGGTAGTGTGTACTGTTTGTGAAGCAGAAATTAAGAGTCGTGAATATACAACCGAATTAACATTAAGTCAAAAAAATGCTGTAATTTGTGCATATGATGAAATTTCATTTTGGCATTGTGGTCCCAATTTCTTAATACATGATGTTCTCGTTGATTTTAATGATTTTTCTGTTTCGGATTCTAAACTTGCCGTTGAACATATGACAGTTGATTGGGATGAGCAGGCGGTGCTTTATGCTAAAGAAAATTGTGAAGGCTCATCAAGATCCGGACTTGCAGAAGAAATGCGATATTATGGCTTCAATAATGCTCAGATTGAAAAGGCATTAAAAGAAGTCGGATATTAAAACTCTAATAACTATATAACAATAATTTCGTGGTGTCGGTGAAAACCGACACCATCTTTTCTTTTTCGAAAAAGTTCTTGACAAATAAACAAATGTTCTGTATAATAATAAATTGGTAAATAATGTATTTGCCCTACAACTGAATACAAACTGAAACACATATTTTTTACTTATTGGCTTTACGCCACACATATTATCTAACCGAAGAAAGTATAGTCCGATACTCGGTTAGCAACATACGGACAAATGGAGCTTAAAGTTTAAGCCGTTACATAGTTTCAGTGCAAACTGTGCGAGAGGAAGAAATGTCCTCCCGCTATTTGTGCTGTCTATGTGACGGCTTTTTTGTTGTGCAATGTTACAAACTTTCAAAATGCAAAAAAATTTTTTTGCATTTCGGTTAATTTTTGGCCCTTCTAAACCCTTACCCCTTGAGGGATGTTTTCTCTCGTGTACCTTGACAATTGAATGACCGTCCGAAAGTGATACGACTTTGCGATGATACGAGCGAGGCAACGTTGCGGTGAAATTCCAGAGCAGGAACTATTTCGGGTGAAACGGCAAATGCCTGTATAAAGGATACTACAGCCACCTTGAAAATATAAGGAACATTTAAAGGCATATAATTCCCATTTGTATATAGAGCAAGTTTATTCGTTTCACTGCGTACATACGTACACTTGTACGCACGTACGCAGAGAAATCGCTTAAATCTCATATATATATTTTCTTAATTATGGCGAGCAAGACACCAAAATTTGTGCGGTATATAAGTAGGACATACATACACTGACCTACCCTGCGGCAAGGAGGTTAAATAAAACGAAAGGAGTAAAAAACAAAGGAAGCCGAAGAAAGGAGGAAAAGAATTGAGAAAAGGTTCAGATGATAAATTTTCAAATGACGAGTTTGGTGTTGAGGGTCCTGCATGGGCTGACGGAAAAATAATCAATGAGGCAATATTTTGTGAGGAGTTTCTTAGTAAGCATAAGATTCTCTTCTCGGGCGGTTCTTTCTTTACTGCTGAAGGCAGAGTGGTTGATGAAATACCTCTTAAACGAATGGTGTTCGATGACCTCAAAATCTGTGCAGTAGCTAATGTACCGCAGAAGATTTCCAATATCGTTGAGCTTTTGAAAATACAGGCACTTGATGAAACCTTTGAACCCGAAACAGACAGAATACACCTTGAAGACGGCACACTTTATTTTAACGGTTGCTTTGTCGATATCAAAGAAAGTGTTGTACGAACAAGGCTTCCTGTAAGGTACAATCCTTATGCACCGAAGCCTGAACGATGGCTGTCTTTTCTCGACGAACTGCTTTATCCGGAGGATATACCGACACTTCAGGAGTTCATAGGCTATTGCCTGATACCGAGCAATAAAGGTCAGCGAATGATGGTTATCAAAGGTAATGGCGGCGAAGGTAAATCGCAGATAGGTGCTGTTATGACAACACTTTTCGGCAGCAATATGAAAGACGGAAGCATAGGCAAAATCTCAGAGAACAGATTTGCAAGAGCAGACCTTGAGCATATTCTGCTGTGTATAGATGATGACCTTCGTATGGAGGGACTCAAGCACACAAACTATGTCAAATCCATTGTAACCGCACAAGGAAAGATGGACCTCGAAAAGAAGAACAAGCAAAGCTATCAGGGATATATGTATGCAAGACTTCTTGCTTTCAGCAACGGAGACCTGCAGGCTATGTTTGATAAAAGCGACGGCTTTTTCAGACGTCAGCTTGTACTGACAACCAAGGACAAAAATGTAGAGAGAATCGATGACCCTCATATAGCAGATAAAATGCGTGAGGAAATTGAAGGCATATTCCTGTGGGCTTTTGAAGGCTTGCAGAGATTACTCTCAAATAACTTTCAGTTTACCGAGAGTGAACGGGCAATAAGTAACCGTGAGACCGTCAAGCGTAATAATGTCAATGCAGTAGAATTTATGGAGTCGGACGGCTACTTCGTGTTCGCAGAAGATAAGTCCGTAACCTCAAAGGAATTGTATGAGATTTACAAGCTGTGGTGCGAAGAAAATGCTCTGTCGCCTATGAGTTCAAGAAGCCTGAGCGATTTCCTGATTGCCAATGAAAATAAGTACGGTATTAAAAGCAGTAACAATGTTTACAACAGAGAACACCGCAGAGTAAGAGGCTTTATTGGCATAGAGGCGACGGCATCACCGTTTATGAATAATCTGTACGGTTCATAAATGGTGAGAAGAAAGTTTTACGGGCATAACAACCGAAGTGCTGCCGGTGGCAGATGAAACGAGGTTGTTATGGCGCAGCGGTCAAAATTCATAGGCGCTACAAGCCGTAATGAATTTTGGGCACCGCAAGAGGGCATCTATATGGGTGGCAATTCGCAAATTGCAGGGCAAAGCCCTATACGTCTCGCCTGCCGGCTCGGTCGGTGCTTCTGCCGACTGACGCCGACAGAGGTCTCCACCGGAGACCCGCACCCCCGTAGGGCGCAACAGCATCTTTTGATAGCCTTACGGATGTCAAAAGTGCTTTTGCGTTACTTTTGACAAAAGTAACAAAACCAGACGAAAAATTTATTAAAAGAAAGAAGTGAAATTTATAAGAAAAACTATATCATTCAGCGTAGGTAAAGGCTCACTTACTCATAATCGCAGA
>JAFWYB010000019.1 GCA_017517865.1 Clostridia bacterium
CGCAGACCCAAAAGTGCGAATTTTTGCAGGATTTTTGGATATTGAGGGTGCCGACAGGCTGACGCCTTTCAAAACCGAAATGCCGAAAAGCCGCGAAAATACACGCTTTTGGGCGGGTTCGGATTATACTCGTCACCCTACAGTAGAAGACAAGCAGGCAGAAATATAAAAACAGAGCAGCAGGTTACGAAGCCTGCTGCTCTCAATTTCAGCACGAAATATTGTCTAAAAGCTCTCTGACGGTAATCTGCGGGTTATCAATGCCGTCGGTAATGGTTTTTATAAAGTTTTTGTGCATCTGTCTTATCTGCTGCTCAGTGGAAAGCTTCACACGGTACATATAATATACGTCTATGCCCTTGTCGCTCGGGTCGGGAATTGTAATAGCGTAAAGGGGCGTGAAATATCTTCCGAGATTATAGGTCCTGAAGTGGAAGCGGAAGGGCAAGCAGTCGTCAACAGGCACGGGAATCCAGGAATACATAAGCGAGTTGGCACCCTGAATAGGTCCGAAGTCAAAGAGCTTGAGAGACAAATCCCTTGCCTTGGTGTAGGGATAATCAAGATGTCTGTAAAGTGAAAGTCTTATTTTCAAAAGCTCTCTGACTGCCTCGGCAAAGGTGAGGTCCTCACTGAGCTTTGAGCGGAAGATAAGGGGCTCGGCAAGGCAGCCGCTCATATTCTTTTCCTTTACGGTTGCACGCTTACTGCATACGGTCATCATCGATACGTCGTCGATGCGATGATTTACTGCCGAGCAGTGGGAGCGCAAGCCCATAACGAAAATGCTTTCGGGTGAAATACAGTTTTCCATACAGTAATCAAATATCTTCTTTGCATCCTCGGGACCGATGTGCTCTATAATCATATCGCATTTATCGTGAAGAGGATTATATGCCATGGGCACTCTTATATCGGGGTTCTTTTTCTTTTTACGGTAAGCATCAAGATATTCGTGGCCGTGAACTGCGGCATAATAGGGCTTACCGTGCTGAAGGAAGTATTCTCTGTAGAATTCCTCGTGCTTTTTTTGCTTGAGCTCATCACTGCACCTTAAAAGCTCATTCTGAATGTGCTCCTCATAGCTGTCAAGTGCAGAGGGCAGCTCCTCACCCTTAAGAAGAGCAGCGTATACACGGAAAAGATCCATATAAAAGCCGACTGTACCGAGGGCGTCAATTACAAGGTGGCTGAAGCAGCTGTAAATGCCGCTTTCGCCTCCGTCGGTTGTAAAAAAGTAAATTCTGAAGCATTCATCCTTAAGGAAGAAGCAGGGCTTCTGAGCATCGGCGTCGAAAAACGCCTGCTGCTCTTCAACGCTGGAAAAGTGCTTTCGCTCAACCTTATGCTTATATGGCTCTATGAAATACTGCTTTATTTCACCTTTGATTTTTGTAAAGCGAATACGCAGACTTTCGTTACGCTCAATTTCAATATCAAGTGCCTTCTGCAGAAGATCAAAATCAAAATCACAGTCAACGGTGATTGACGTGGGAATCTGTACCTGCTGCTTGTGAAGACCGAACTTATACATAAGATACATATCGTTCTGTGAATTTATGAGGTTGTATAGTTTATAACCGGATATATCCTTTTTCTTTCCGAACATAGCTGTTCACCTTATTCCTCAACGTGTGAGAAGAAGAAATCCTTTCTTTCGTCGGTATTTATAACGGTAACGGGCTTAATCTGATTGAGAACCTTGCCCTGCTTTTTAAGCATTTCTCTGTAATCGGCATATGTGCCTTTTTTAAGAACGAGAATTTTAGGCATGTCAAGCATATTCCAACGGCGGTATTTGTAATATTTTTCGTTGCTTTCATTAAGGAATCCGTCCAGAGCCTTTTCCATCTCCGGAACGGCGTCGGCGGGAATTTCTGTTTCCGGTTCAGCTAAAAGTACATAGCGAACAACAGTTGAATCAGTATCGCCGTAGAAGCTGTAGCCTCTGAAGCTTATGCCGGTTTTTTCCTGAAGCTTGCCTGCCGCCCAGTCAACCATATCTGTTGTTGTTTTTTCGTTGGCAATATTGAGAGCGAGGTTGTTTCTGTAAAGGAATTCAAAACGGGGACACTTATTGTAAAAGCCGGTAATGCGTACAACGTCTTCAATTTTATAGCGGTAAAGGCCTGAGTTGTTTGTTACCACAAGCTCATAAAGCTTGCCTTCTTCAACCTCGTCAACGGTAAGAAGTCTGTCACAGTCGGGGTCATCAACGGGTATGAATTCAAAGAAAACGGACTTGGGAAGAAGAACGCAGTCGTTTACGTTAAGCTCCACGGGCATACCCATATAGCCCTCTGCGGCGGCATAGCCCATATTGTGAATGGGGGCGTCACCGATATATCTTCTGAGCTTCTGAACGTAAAACTTGAGCGTTGAACCTACCATGCCGTAGGACCACATAAACTTGGGCCATACTCTGGGGGCTATGGGGTCATCAAAGCCCTTTTCACATTCGCGTCGGATTTCGGCAGCTCTTGCGGGGTTGGGTCTGAGCTTCTTTTCATATTTCGCACGAAGCTCGGGGGGACATTTGACCGACGGGTCGATTGTGCCCGCTTCTATATCCTTGCAGACCATTTCCCAGTTGCTTTCAAAGTATTCAAACATAATTGTAAGAAGTGTTACAACCATTGAGCCGATATATGTAACGTCACGGTTTTCCAGGGCGAAACGAAGGTGGAAGTACGATGAGTCAACCGCATCCTCGTTTTCGGGATACATAAAGTCGTTGGGTGTGGTCATAAAGAATTTTGAAAAAGGCTTGAGATAGGTGAAGGGAACCTGACCTGCACCGTTGCACATTTTACCGTCAGCCATTTTGTGGCCTGTGAGAACAATGGCAACAGTACCTACCTGCTTTGGGAACTTAATGCCTTTTTCCTTGAACCACATAGAAGCACAGGCGGGTGTGGCAACAAAGCCTACCGACTGCATATGGAAAAGGTCTCTTCCCGATTTCGGAAGAATCTTAGGCTTTCCTACAGAACCTGAGGATGAGCAGTAGCGGTGGCATTTTGCAGCCATCATAAGGTTGCTTTCGCCTTTGTTGATCATACGGTCAACGTAATCTGAATAATCGTCGTAAGTGGTTAGGGGAACAATTCTCTGAAAATCTTCTACGCTGTGAATCTTGTCAAAGCCTATCTTTCTGCCGTACTCTGTGTTCTTGTTCTTTTCAAGAATAGACATCAGAAGCTTTTCCTGAACCTGTCCGGGGTTCAGTGATACCTTGTCAATACTCTTGAAAACTATTTTGCCGAGCTTTACGCCAAGATCTGAAAGTGCCATTTTTTTACCTCTCTTCAAATATTTAATTTATATCCTTGCGGTATTTTATCACCTTTTACGGCAAAAAAATTTCTTAATTGAAAAATAAATACAAATGTATCGTATGATGGACATGTTATCCTTTTTATTTTAGATAAAAGTTAACGTAAAGTCAACACAAATGAAGCTTTTGTAAAAAGAGTTTATATATTGCTGCTTTGTTACACCGTGTATTTTTGCGTGCTGTAATCCGGCGGCCGCAACCGGTACGGAAGCACCTGCAAGCTCATCGGGCCCGGGTATAAGCCTTAAGACAGAGGAATTTTATGCTCTGTCACGGCTCAGCAGTCCGCGGTTATCGTCAGTGTTTCAGGAAGCGGCTCCGGTTCCGTCTATGCCCGTTTAAAAATTCAAAACAAATATTGACAATCCTTAATAATAATGTTAGAATTACCTTGCAAAAAAATTTTCAGGAGGAGATAGCTATGAAAAAAGCATTATCTTTACTTATTTGCGCACTTATGCTCGTGTCAATGACTGTTTTTGCTGCAAGCGCAGTTAATTACGAGCAGCCCTTTGACCGCGGTACATTAAATGTAAAAGAATATCGTATTCCTGCTCTTTACACCCTTGAAAACGGTGCAGTTATCGCAGGTGCCGATATGCGTTATGACCACGGCAGTGACTCTCCCAACAACATCGACATCGCTGTTGCTGTTTCAGAAGACGGCTACACAGGTTGGGAATATAACGTAATCAACTATTTTGATGACTATGCTGACGGCAAAACAGGCACAGACAGCGCTTCTTACATCGACTCAGCTATCGTTCAGTCAAAGAAGACAGACAGAATCTTTGTCCTTGCTGACATTTATCCCTCAGGCGGTGGCTGGAAGCCCTCAGGTGCAGAAACAGGCTTTGTTGACATTGACGGTGAAAAGTGCCTTCTTCTCACAGACGGCGACTATGCAGGCGACATCGATGCATTCGAGTATTATCTCGGCAAAGACGGCGTTGTTTACAACAAGGCTGACAACACCGCAACAGAATACACAGTTGATGCTGAATACCGTCTTTATAAGAACGGTGCAGCTCTTATGATGGATCAGAAGGGCGCTGAGGGCGTTAAGGTTCAGCAGAACGTATTCTATAAGGAAGCAGAGCTCAGCTGCTATCTCACTTCATATCTCTGCATCAGATATTCGGACGATAACGGTGAAACATGGAGTGCACCTCAGCTGATCTCAGCACAGGTTAAGCAGAAGGGCGAAACCTTCATCGGTACTGCTCCCGGCAGAGGTATTGTTACAACTCTTGCAGACGGCACAGAGCGTATTATCTTCTGTGTTTACGACAACACAGGTTTGTTAGGTCACGACCCCATTTTTGAAAATGCAAGCACAATCTATTCAGACGATAACGGTGCAACCTGGCACAGAGGCGAGGAAACAACCATCGTTGTAGGTATCCAGAAGACAAGTGAGGCTCAGATTGTTGAGCTCGCAACTCAGGAAGACGGTATGCCCGTTCTTCGTATGTATGCAAGAAACGGTTCAAACTATATCGCTTATGCAGACAGCTATGACGGCGGTATCTCATGGACAACCTTCGTTCGTGACGAGGCTCTTCAGGGCACAAAGAACTGTATGTATTCATTCATCAACACATCAAAGGAAATCGACGGCAAGAAGGTTATTCTTTCATCAGCAGGCGGTAACCTTGATAAAAGAGCAGACGGTATTGTAAGAGTAGGCCTTGTTGATTCTACAGACATCAACAACATCAAGGTTGAATGGATTACAAAGTATCGCGTTGAGCCCGGCTTCTTCGGCTATTCATGCCTTACAGAGCTTGCAGACGGCAACATCGGTTACCTTTACGAGGATGAAGCTTCTCACATCAGATATATGATTTTAGCTCTTGATGAAGAGGGCAACCTTACCGAAATCAACGGCAACAACTTTGAGGGTACAGTCAAGCTTACAGGTTGGCAGAAGTTCGTTAAGTTCTTCAAGGATCTTTTCAATAACATCCTTGCATGGTTCGGACTCATATAATTTAATTTCACGCTTAAAGCAGTCGCCATTGGCGGCTGCTTTTTTTGTTGTTGTATACGAAAACCCCGCCATAGTGGCGGGGTTCAAAAAAGGCTATTGCCTATGAGTATAACAGAAAAACTCCTTATGTGTTATAGTAAAAGCGTGACCTGCCAGTTACGCAAAAATAACACATAAGGAGGACATTAGAATGTCAGAACAAAATAATGCCACACACAGTTTAGCACATACAAAATGGAATTGCAAATATCATATAGTATTCTCTACACTGTTCTGAATCACA
>JAFWYB010000070.1 GCA_017517865.1 Clostridia bacterium
CTCGAACCGTCGACCTCCAGCGTGACAGGCTGGCGTTCTAACCAACTGAACTACCGGGCCAAGTGGTGGGAACAACAGGGCTCGAACCTGTGACCCTCTGCTTGTAAGGCAGATGCTCTCCCAGCTGAGCTATGCTCCCACGTTGCCACCGCTCTCGCAGCGACTTGTATAATATACATCATAAAAATTGATTTGTCAACACTTTTTTTAAAGTTTTTTCGAATTTTTTGAAAAAATCTTATTTCTTTGCTCTGCGGATTAAATTTTCGATATCTGAGGGAGTAAAAACGTATTTTTTATCGCAGAACTGACAGTTTACCTCTGTCTTTTCGTCCTGCATCATATCGGTAAGCTCCTCAATGCCCGTGCTGATGAGTGCACCCTCAACTCTTTCTTTTGAGCAGTAGCATTTGTATTCGGGCTCACTGCCGTCGAGAACCTCAAGCTCAAAGAGGGGGAGTGCATGGTGACAGATTTCCTCGGGTGTCATACCTCTGTCGATAAGAGTGGAAATAGGCTCGAGATTCTTTATACACTCTTCAACCTTGTCTATGGTATCATCCATAGCAGTAGGAAGAAGCTGAATGATAAGTCCGCCTGCAGCTCGTATTGAAAGGTCGGGGTTTACAAGTACGCCTAAAGCACAGACGGTAGGTGTCTGCTCACTTGTTGAATAGTATGCGGTTATATCCTCGGCAATTTCACCTGAAATGATGGGAGACTGGCCTACGTAGGGCTCCTTCATGCCCAGGTCCTTGATAACGGTAAGAAAGCCGTTTTTGCCCACTGCACCGGCAACGTCAAGCTTGCCCTTTGCATTGAGGGGAATTTCAACAACGCTCTGCTGCACGTAGCCGCGCACGTTACCCGACGAATCGGAAACAGCCATAACCGTGCCTGCAGGGCCGTCACCCTTGAGACGAAGGGTGACTGAGTCGTCCTTGCCCTTGAGCACTGCACCCATAAGTGAAGCACCCGTGAGAAGTCTGCCCAGAGCCGCAGAGCACACGGCGGAGGTTTCGTGAATCTGCTGTGCTCTTTCTACTATATCTGTTGAATTTACTGCCATAACGGTGAGAGTGCCGTCGTTTGAAATACATCTTACTAATTTACCCATTTTGTACTCCTTTTTAAATGCAAAATGCAGAATGCAAAATGCAGAATTGTGGTCGCACCCAACCTTTTTATTAAATATTCAGAGCCTACCTGCGTGAGATAGGTTTTGTAAAAGAATAAAAGTGCTGATAATAAAATAAATCTTAAGGTTTGAGGTTTTTTCTTCGGCAGACGCGGTATGCTGTGTCATTACGTGGCGGGCTGAGCCTTAATGTTACCGAACTGTTCCCCGCCATTTTGCATTCTGCATTCTGCATTCATAAGGGCTGCGCCCTTATGATCACTGTGTTCCCTTTTTTCTTGCCACGAAAACAGCTCTCTGAGTGTCGGGCTTTGCGGCTTCAGTTGTCATTTCCTCATAAATTCCGATTAACTCAAATTTGTTTTCTCTGAGTAATTCTTCAAAAAAGGAAAGCTCATAGCCTTTTTCCTGAAACTGTTCGCTGTATTTATAGTATGTGTCTTCTTCCTCGTCTTTCTCGAAAATGTCAAGAGAAACGGTGGTGAGCATATTTTCGTCGGTTTCATTCTGCCATACGCAGTAAACCTCGTCCATATCGTAAACGAAGGTGTTATTTCCGAGAATTTCTCTGTGCTTATAGGGGGTATTGACATCAAAGATAAAAATACCCTTATCCTCCATAAAGAGAGAAACGCGGCGGAAAATTTCCTTCACTGCTTTTTCGTCTGTCACGTGGTTTATACTGTCAAGAGTACAGACTGCACCGTTGATTGTGCCGAAAAGGTCAAGCTCCTGCATTTTCTGACACAGAAAAATTATGTCTGCATCGCTTTCGTACTTCTTTTCCTGAGCAACAGAGAGCATTTCTTCCGAAGCATCAACGCCTATAACCTCATAGCCCTTTTCAGCGAGAAGCATTGAAAGAGAGCCCGTGCCGCAGGCAAGGTCAAGCAAAATCCCCTTGCTGACACCGTTTTCAGCAAGGAGATTATAAATGTAGTTGCATCTGCTTTCGTAATCAACGTTTTCGGTCAGCACATCATAATAGTATGCGAAATCGCCGTAGCCTGACATATTATTCACCTTTTGAGAAAATCTTGTCGTAGCCGCCTGCGCCGAAGGCAAGTGAACGGTTGACACGGCTGATGGTTGCCGTTGAAGCACCCGTCTGAGCAACGATATCACTGTATACCTTTTTCTCGCTGAGCATTTTAGCAACAACGAGGCGCTGTGAAATAGAAGCAAGCTCGGTCTTTGTGCAAAGATCGTCAAAAAGAGCCTCGCATTCCTCAAGTGTTTCTATTTTCAGAATAGTTTCGTAAAGATACTGAATATTCTGATTTACTCTGTCATTGTTTCTGCCTGTCATTGGAATAAATTCCTTTCAAATAATAGTTTTCTTTAATGTTTTCTCCTGAGCCGGTACCGAACTGCCGACAATATAACATTTTAGCACATTAAATCTGAAAAGTAAATAGGTTTTTCAAACAATTCGTGTCTGCAGATTGCTAATTGTTTAATCTCTTGCATTTACCGCAGAAAAGGTGTATAATGTCTGACATATAAAAAGGAAAGGATGAATAATATGACATATCAGCAGCAGGTTGCTCTTACCGTAACAGCAATAATTGCCGCAGTTATACTTATTGCTTATTTCGGACTCGGGGTAGTATTTTTCTTTGTTGCTCTGGGTAACAAAAAAAGAGAGGATCCTACCGTGCCGTGTAAGGGCAGTCTTTTTGAAAAGAATGCAGATAACCCCAATCTTCTTGCAGGATATAAATGGTATGACAAAACCTATCATCAGGAGGTTATAATCAAAAACCGCAAGGGAGAAAATCTCCACGCGGCTGAATTCCGTAACCCCTCAAACAGTAATGTGTGGGCTGTTATGCTTCACGGCTGGACAAACGTACACAGAGAGCTTTCTTCCTATGCTATGGAATATTACAAGAGAGGCTTTAACGTGCTTATGCCTGACCTTCGCGGTCACCACAACAGTGAACATAAATTTGTAACAATGGGCTGGAAAGACAGACTTGACGTTGTTGACTGGATAAACAGTCTTGTTGCAGAAAACCCTAAG
Source organism: Clostridia bacterium (assembly GCA_017517865.1). Classification (GTDB taxonomy): domain Bacteria; phylum Bacillota; class Clostridia; order Oscillospirales; family Acutalibacteraceae; genus UBA6857. The sequence goes on from JAFWYB010000070.1 coordinate 3,165, forward strand.
GTAAAGATTATAATCCACGGTGTTTCAATGGGCGGTGCAACCACAATGATGACAACAGGTGAGAAGCTTCCCGGAAACGTTGTGCTTGCCGTTGAGGATTGCGGCTTTATATCGGTCAAGGATATTTTTGTTGACCGCTGCAAGAGAAAGTATAAGCTTCCTCCCAAGCTTGTGGTGCCTCAGGCTTCTCTTGTGAATAAAATAGTAAACGGCTTTTTCTTCGGCGAAGCTTCAGCTCTTGAGCAGATTAAAAAGTCGGAAACTCCGACTCTCTTCATTCACGGAGACAAGGATGATTTTGTCCTTATCGATAACCTTGAGCCTCTTTACGAGGCTTGCCCCGCGCCCAAGGAAAAGTATGTGGTAAGAGGTGCGGAGCACGCTGTTTCTTCCCATTGGTACCACGAGGACTATTGGAAGAAGGTCAATGCCTTTGTTGATAAATATCTTTACGGAAAGGCTGAGTAAAATACATAAATATACAAGCAAACAGGCTTTGTTTGTATAATATCCGTAAAATATTTGTATAAATCTGTTGACATATTGATTTTTAAGTGATAGAATAACGAGCACTTGAATAAAAAATTGTTTTTTGGAGGCAATTAAAATGAAAAAGTTTTTAGCAATTGCTCTCGCAGCAGTAATGCTTTTTGCATTCGCAGCCTGCGGCGGCAAGACAAACACAGATGCAAACACAAACACAGATGCTCCTGCAGCAGCAAAGGTTAAGCTTGTTGATATTCAGCTTTCAAGTGAAGAATACGCTTTCGGTGTTGACAAGGATCAGCCCGAGCTTCTCGCTGATGTAAACGCTTTCATTGAGAAGATTCTCAAGGACGGCACATTCGAAGCTATCTGCAACAAGTATCTCGGCAACGGTACTCCCGAAGGCGTTGCTTCAGCAGAATACGACGCTTCAAAGGATAATCAGCTTATCGTAGCTACCAATGCAGAATTCGCTCCCTTTGAATATAAGGACGGCGACCTTTACTACGGTATAGATATGGAAATTGCCGCTCTTCTTGCAAAGGAACTCGGCAAGGAGCTCGTAATCGACAATATGGACTTCGAAGCAGTTTGCCTTTCGGTAGAAGACAGATGTGACATTGCTATGGCAGGCCTTTCAGTTAACGCTGAAAGAGAAAAGTCAGTTACATTCTCAACTCCCTACTATAAGTCAGCTCAGAAGATCATCGTTAAGGCTGACGATACAAGATTTGACGCTTGCAAGACAGCTGAAGATGTTGAAGCTGTTCTCTCAGCTCTTACCGAAGGCACAAAGATCGGCGCTCAGACCGGTACCACAGGTGCTCTTTACATCAAGGGTGACGAGGCTTTCGGCTTCCCCGGCATTGCTAATGCAGAAGCAGTAACATACGACAGTGCAGCTCTTGCAACTCAGGACCTTCTTAACGGCAGAGTTGATTTCGTTATCGTTGACGCAGACCCCGCAGTAGCAATCGTTACAGCTGTTAACGGCTGATTCTCAGATAAAAATAATAAAAGCAATACCTCACTTAACGGTGAGGCATTGTTTATTGTAAAGGATTTTTTGCCATGCAGGATTTTGATGTTCAGGTTCAGAATTTTTTAGCGCAGTTTTCCAAGCCGGGAACCTTAGAGGAAGTTGAAAGGGGCTTGCAGAACACAATGACCATCGCCTTATACGGCTTTATTTTCGGCATTGTGATAGGTACGCTTATCGCGGTTATAAGGGTTCTGCCTAAAAATAATATAATGCCTAAAAGCGGTAAAAAGATAGTCAGAGTTTTATCTTATATCCGCTCGTATGTAATTCCCAAGCTTCTTGACAGCTTCTGCACGCTTTATGTAGGCGTTTTCAGAGGTACTCCCATAGTTGTTCAGCTTCTTGTTTTTTATTTTGTTGTGTTGCCCTTAATGGGTCTTGCAAAGGTTGATTCGGTAACTGTTGCCATAATTGTTTTCGCTATGAATTCGGGCGCATACATTTCGGAAATTATGCGCGGCGGTATTCTTTCCGTTGACCCGGGCCAGATGGAGGGCGGAAGAAGCGTTGGTATGTCCTACGGTGCAACTATGATGAAGGTTGTCATTCCTCAGGCTGTCAAAAATATTCTTCCTACTCTCGGCAACGAGTTTATCGCCCTTGTTAAGGAAACCTCGGTCGTTTCCTTTGTAGGTGTTATGGATATTTACAAGGTGTTCAGAGGTATAGGTGCCACAACCTATGAATATATGGTGCCGTACCTTACAATGGCTGTAATATATATCGTTATCGTTATGTTTATAACCATACTTGTAAAGCTTATGGAAAGGAGTCTGCGTAAGAGTGATAGAGGTCGTTAATCTTTACAAATCCTTCGGTAAAAACGAGGTTCTCAAGGATATTTCCATAAAGATTGAAAAGGGCGAAAAGGTTGTTGTTATCGGTCCCTCGGGCTCGGGTAAAAGCACCTTCTTACGCTGCCTTAACTGTATGGAGGACCCCACAAGCGGTGCGATATATTTCAGCGGTGAGGATATAACCGACCCTAAGGTTGATATAAACCTCCACCGTCAGAAAATGGGAATGGTTTTTCAGCACTTTAATCTTTTTGCAAACAAAACGGTTCTTCAGAATATTATGATGGCACCGATTTATGCCGTAAAAAAGAATTATAAGAGAGAAAGAAAGGCTTATCTTCTCAATTTACTCAAATCAAAGAAAAAAAGACAGACGATTGCCAAGCCCGTCAGAATAAATAAAAAGGAAGCCAGGGCAAGGTCTAAGGCAAGAGCGCTTGAGCTTCTTAAAAGAATCGGCCTTGAGGATAAGGCGAACGCTTATCCCTCGTCTCTTTCGGGCGGTCAGAAGCAGAGAGTTGCAATTGCACGCTCCCTTGCTATGGACCCTCAGGTTATTCTTTTCGATGAGCCCACCTCCGCCCTTGACCCTGAGATGGTAGGCGAGGTTCTTGAGCTGATGAAGGAGCTTGCTTTGCAGGGTATGACAATGGTTGTTGTTACTCACGAAATGGGCTTTGCAAGAGAGGTCGGCACAAGAATACTCTTTATGGATGAGGGCAGAATTCTTGAGGATACAACGCCTGCAGAGTTTTTTGCCAATCCCAAGACTCCGAGAGCTGTTGATTTCTTATCAAAGGTATTATAATATCAGCAGGAGGGCTGTTTCGGGCGCTGCCTCATAAGCAAGCCGGTCTCTTTTCTGTTTAAACGTAAAAAAAACTCACTGTAATACGCGAGTATTGCGGTGAGTTTATCGTTTTATCCGAACGAAAAAATATCTCTGAAAAAACTGCTTTTAATTTGTTTCAGAGGTTCAATTTCAAAACGGATTTTCAGTTGTTCTTTTTCAGTTAACAAATTGCGCAAAAGGTCTTAACAAAGAGGCGCTGATACGATAAAAGAAAAAGAAGTGTAATATTTTTTGCGCTCTTTTTTATTGACTTTACGGTTCGGTTTTGTTATTATGATACCATATGCATTGCGACTATTTACCGTATTATAAATTCAGGATGTGAACAGCTATGAAAAAGACATTCCCTGGAAAGCTTTACGATCTTATACCTTCGCAGCAAAGTATGTATATGATGGTAAAATTCAGCTTTTCCAAGCAGCTTGTGCAGATACCTATATCAATTACTGTTGATCTTGATCTTGATTTTGACGTGCTTACAAAGGCGCTCAATATCGAATTTGAGAGAAATGATTCACTCCGCCTGAGATATATCAAGCAGGGAAAGAGCATCAAGCAGTATTTTCTTCCTTCCTTTAAAATGTCAAGGGTACCTATGAAATATTTCAGAAGTGCTGAGCAGCAGAAGGAATATCTTGATAAGGATGCACAGAAGCCCGTAAGATTTGATAAGGGTGAGTGTTACAGAATTCTTTTCTACAAAACAGCAAATGCAGGCAGCGGAATTTATTTCAACGTTACTCACGTCAGTATGGATGCTCTCGGTGCAGTTATTTTCTTTATGGATCTTATGGCTGTTTACCGTGCTCTTAAGGCAGGTACCGAGCTTCCCGAGCCTCTTTATTCATATGAGGAATATATAACCGAGGAGCTTAAGAAGGTCAGCGAAAAGAAAAAGTGGGATAAGCACGAAAAGTTCTACCGCGAATATTTTGAAAAGGGCGGCGAGCCCTTCTATGCGGGTGTACACGGCCCCGATTTCCTTGAAAAGGCAAGAATCAAGACAAAGAATCCCGATATGAGGGTGCCTGCCGCATATAATCCCATCTACGATAAGTGTAAGATGGTTAACGGTCACATCGGCACCGAGGATGCAGCAAAGATTTTTGACTTCTGTAAAAAGAACAGCATAGCTCCCGAAAGCCTGTTTATGATGGGCCTGCGTACTCACTGCTCTTCAATAAACTACAGAATTGATGACGTATTCTTTATGGCAACCTGCTCAAAAAGAGCGACCGTAAAGGAAAAGAGAATGAGCGGCTGTCTTGCTCAGCCCATTCAGGTGCGAACAATACTTCCGGAAAGCGCAACCTTTATGGAGGGACTCAGACAGTATACCTCAGTAAGAACTCAGGTTTACCGCCATACAGATTATCCTTATATCCTTGCCAAGGATTACTTGAGAGAGATGTACGGATATAAGCTTATTGCCGGCCCTGCATGTATGATGTTCACGTGGATTCCTCTGCCTGTAAATATGGATTTAGGCTTTAAGTTTGATTTCAGATTCCACGATCTCGGCAGATATTTCACACCTCTTTATACAATCTGCTCACCGGACCCGACGGACGGCGGTATTAACCTTAACTATATGTACAGAGTTAAGCTTTCCTGCGGCAAGCAGATTGAAAATCTTCATAAAAACACTATGAAGGTAATTATGGCGGGTATAGATAATCCGGATATCACAGTTAAAGAACTGCTTGATATGTGTAACTAATAAATGGCAGCAATCGGCTGTTATAATATATTGAGAATCAGGAGAACAAAAAAATGCATATTGAACTTTCCAAAAAGGAGCTCAAGGAGCTCAAAAAGCTAAGAGCACAGATTCACAGATCATCCGCAGTTTCAACAATCAAGGAAATGTTCGAAAGAAGCGAAGCCTTCGGTGACAGAGTAGCAGTTGTTGAAAAAATCAAAAAGCAGGACGTGGTATACACCGTAAAGGATTTCCACGACAGAGTACGTCAGGTAGGTACTGCTCTTTATGAACTCGGCCTCGGCGGTAAGCATATTTCAATTGTCAGCGAAAACAGCTACAACTGGATTGTTGTTTTCTTTGCTATCGTATGCGGCGGCGGTGTGGCGGTACCCATCGACAAGGAACTTCCCGATAAGGATATCAGCATGCTCATCTCAAAGGGCGATGCCGAAGCACTCTTCCACAGTAAGGCATATAAGAGCACTGCACAGCTTCATCTTGAAAACGATGACAGATGTAAATACGCTTTCTGTATGAACCCCGGCGCAAAGACTGAGGGCGGTAAGTTCCTTACAGTTGATTATCTTGCAGAAATGGGTAAAGAGCTTCTTAAAAAGGGCGACAGACGCTTCATTGATGCCGAGGTAAATAAAGACGACCTTGCAGCAGTTGTATTTACATCAGGTACTACCGGTACAAATAAAGGCGTTATGCTCAGCCATTTCAACTTTGCCGCAAACGTAGAGGGCGTTCTTGAATTCCTCGGTCCCGAGCTTTCAACAATGTCTATTCTTCCTATGAACCACGTTTACGAGCTTTCCTGCAGTGTTCTTACCGCTATATATATGAACGGTATCATTTACGTTAACGACAGCTTAAAGAATATTCTTCCCAATATCAACGACTTCAGACCCACAGCTATGGCAGTCGTACCTCTTGTGCTTGAAGGTATCTACAACGGTATCCGTGCAAAGGCACAGGAAAGCGGTAGGCTTGATATAATGCTCAAGATGATTAAGATAAGCAACAAGCTTCTTAAGGTGGGCATAGATATAAGACCTGTTGTTTTCAAACAGATTAAAGAGAATTTCGGCGGCCAGTTCCCTACAATGAGCTGCGGCGGTGCTCCTGCAAGAGGTGACCATATAAAGTTCCTTTCAGAGCTTGGCTTTACAATCATTTCAGGTTACGGTATGACGGAATGCTCACCTACAATTACCCTTCACAGAAACGGAAGGTTTAAGCCTCTTTCGGCAGGTAAGGCATTCCCAAGAATTCAGTTCAGAATCGACAGCCCCGACGAAGAGGGTATCGGTGAGGTACAGGTAAAGGGTGACAATGTTACCAAGGGCTATTACAAGGATGAGGAAGCAACAAAGGCATCCTTCACCGAGGACGGCTGGTTCAAGACAGGTGACTACGGACGTCTCGACGAGGACGGTGAGCTTTACATCACAGGAAGAAAGAAGTTCCTTATCATTCTTCCTAACGGTGAAAACATCTTCCCCGAAACTGTTGAAAGCAACATTATGGAGCATCTTGCTTATGCGGTTGAGACCGTTGCCTTTGAAGAAAAAATCATTTCTGCAACAGGTAAGGAAACAACAATTATGTCGGCTGCTGTTTACGTAAACAGAGAGTTCCTCAAGGGTATGAGCGATGAAGAAATCATTGCAAAGACCAAAGCTGACGTTGCAGAAAGCAACAAGGGTCAGCCTTCATACAGAAAGGTACAGAACGTTTACGTTTCCTTTAACGAATTCGAAAAAAATTCAACAAGAAAGGTTATCAGACAGAAGGTTATTGATACATACACCAAAAAAGCAGAAACAGTATAAAAAGGAGGCAACACAGATGCTTGAAAAAATCAGAGAAGTAATCTGCCGCTTTGTTGATATTGACCCCAACACGCTTACCGAAGATACAAACATCAGAAGTGAGCTCGGACTCAACTCGCTTGAGCTTATCAACATAGCAGTAGCTATCGAAGACGAGTTTGATGTTGAAATACCCGACCGCGAGGTAGGCAATATTGAAACCCTCGGTGATGCAATAGCAATCATTGAAAAGTATATGGACTAAGAAAGTCATCCTCCCGAAAAAACGGGAGGATTTTTTCATCCTGCGTGAAATAATATTAAAAAACACTTGATTTTTAAACTGCCTTTGTGTATAATATCAAAGCAACAAAGATACGGAGAGTTGTCCGAGCTGGCCGAAGGAGCACGATTGGAAATCGTGTAAGTCGCTAAAACGGCTTCGAGGGTTCGAATCCCTTGCTCTCCGCCAAAAAATAGAAGGTAGTGCCGATAGGTGCTACCTTTTATTTTTTCGATGAAATCAGAAGTAAGGGATTCGAACAAGGAGGGAGCGAAGCGGAAGAAAATGCTTCAGGGAAGCATTTTCGCCGACGGGGCAACGAGCGTAGCGAGGCGATAGCGCGGCAGCGCGGGACAAAATCCCTTGCTCTCCGCCATTCTATAAGGGTTTTCAAGAGATTGAAGACCCTTGTTTTTTTGTTCTAAAATATAGTATTTTTGCCCTCTCGCCGACGTTTCACCGACGGGCATCATCACCGAAGCGCTCCCGGTGGGAGAAAAAGTGAGGTGAGGATGGCGCAGTGGTCAAAAGTTGTCGGCGCTCCAAGCCGGAAACAACTTTTGGGAACCACAAGAGGGAAAGTTTACCTATTTATGGGAGTTTGGCGTTAGGCAACGGACTCGTAAAGTATTCCTGTACCCTTGGCATCAGCGTTGTAGTTGACAGCTCTGTCCTCGCTAATTCCGCAGTGTCTTGCAGTTTCAACAGCATCAATATTTGCACCGATAAAAAGAAACTCCCATCCATATTTTTCTTTCTGCCGCTCAATCATTTTCTTGACCCCATCGCTTGAGTAACGCTGACTTGCGTTCTCCATACCGTCGGTTGTGATGATGAACATTGTGTGCTTGGGCACATCCTCGGGGCGAGCGTACTTGTGGATGTTTCCGATGTGATGAATTGCTGAGCCGACAGCATCAATAAGAGCTGTGCAACCTCTGACTGTGTACTCCTTGTCGGTGCTGTCGGCGGTCTTGCAGGTGCTTTTGTGCCTCTGACTCCGGACTCAAATGGTATGGGAATGTATATTGCGATTCTTCTGCTTCTCAATGTCGGTAACTCTGTGTTCCAGATTTCCGTATGGGCAATTGTTGCAGACTGCATTGCAATCAGCTTCCGGAAAACAGGTAAGAGTGAGGAAGGCTCACTTTATGCTATCTATTCCTTCTTTCGTAAGTTTGCACAGGGTGTAGGTCAGGCAGCAGTTTCCATCGGTCTTAAAGCGATTAATTTCAATGATAAGACATATGATCTGGTTAAAACTGCAGATGGCTCTACTATACAGATTCCGGTTATTGCCGAACAGGTTGAGGACTTTGGCGACAACCTTGTAAGACTTTATATCGTTCTTCTCGCAGTCGGTTCACTTATAGCATTCCTTTCAATGGCATTTATTTATAACATCAACAAAAAGCAGGAACAGGAGATTACTTCTGAAGCTGTATAAATAGCTCATTTTTATAGCCATTTTCTCTTAATTGTTTTTAACTTGACAAAGTTTTTTTAAAATGCTATTATAGAATTACGAATAATACTTGGAAGGAAGAAAGAATATGAAAAAAATTAAAAAAGCACTGACCTTTTTTCTTGCAGCTGTTCTTGTTTTATCAAGCTTTTCTGTAAGCGCCTTTGCTGTTCACCCAGAAGAAAAATATTTGTGCATGGCCTATGAGGAAGATTATACTGAAGAGGAAATTGTTATACTGTTTACCTCGCAGAATTTTGACTCTGTCAATCCTGATGCTGTGGCTGAAATATATTTCCACGAGGAAATCAGATTTTATGCGGGTGACGCCGTTGATAGAAACAAGCTTGACGGAACTTTTGAGCTTGAGTATGTAGGCTCTGTACCGGCAGATAAAATTGAAATTGTTGACACAAGAGTTGGCACAGAGACAGATTATGACAATATGTACGGCAGACTTAAAATTGACTGGAGCTCAATAGATTTCAGCAAAAAGGGATATTACTTCATTTTCTTTGATGAAGGATTCTTTTATTCGTCTGAAAATCCTGAGAAGGTAACCTATGATGATATGTTCGACGGTGTTGAAATGCCTGCTCTTACCGATGAAGAGGAGTCTTTAAGAGATACTATGAAAGTCATAAAGGCTTACATACAGGAATTTCTTAATAAAATCCGTGATTTCTTTGATTTACTTTTGAATTTTTTCAGATAATAATAACCTTTTTTTCGAGCTGTACAGTAATTGTGCAGCTCTCATTCTGTTTCAATAAAATCAAACCGGATTTAATGGGTATGCCTTGTATTAAAATATGCGCGGAACCACAAAATTGAAAGGTAGTACCGTCAGGTGCTACCTTTCATTTTTCGATGAAATCAAAAGAAAGGGATTCGAACAAGAAGAAAACGAAACGGAAGAAAAGAACATAAAAATCACCGTTTTTTGATTTTTTGTTAACATATTGAATTTTTTGTTTCGGAGTGATATAATTTATTTCATCAGGAGGTGCCAGTTATGAAAAAATCTGTTTGTTTTTTTATGAGTCTTCTTTTTCTGCTTGTTTCAGGCTTGTCCTGCGCTTATGCAGCGGATGAATTTACTGTTTCTCAGGTTGAAGAAATGCTGGAGAATATTGACACTCTTCAGCAAATGCAGGATAAGAGAAGCAAATATACCGCCAGCGGACATTATGACATCAACACTACAAATACCGGTACGATTACCAAGCACAATACTGCCCGCCGTAATTATGAAACATATCTTGAAGAAATGTTTGCAAAAAGAGCTGAGGCTCAGGAGGCTTATGCTGCCTTGAGCGACGAAGAAAAAGCTCAGCTTGATCCTGCACTGGTTGCAAAGCTCAGTGATGAGTTGCCGACCTCTTACCTTATAAAGGAATATGCCGTTACTCCCGGTAACGGTGAGTACGCATATGAAGCAATAGGCGCTGAGATGGGATATGCCTATGAAATCGGAAACTATATGATTTCAGGCAGCATTCCTCAGTCCTTCATTCTTGTCGATACTTCTGACGGTGCCACAACGTGGACTCCGAGCGGTGAATATGTTTACGGCGAGAGCAACTACATTGTTACATATTGCTGCGACAAGGAAACCGGTCTTGATTACGGAACTCACTATAAGCAGGTCAATCTTGAAGACAGCGGCTATTTTGACGAGGCTGAGGCACGGAGCATCAGAGCAGTCATAGAAAATTCCTATCCCTTTGTTTCAATGGATGAAATGAAGGAAAATCTCAAAAGCGGCGGTATGGATCCGGCTTTTGTTGACGGCCTTAACCGTGCGGATCTGATTTCAGCCGTTCAGATGGCTGTGTGGTCCTATGCAAACATCAACGATGCCGCAGCTGACGGACTTGAATACTTTGCTTCAATCGATATACCGAGAAATACGGGCATATATTTTACTCCTCTTCACGATTACACAAATGAAATGTGGGAATGGTACCCCGGAAAAAGAACGAGAACTTTTGATACCCGTGCACAGTACCGTGTCAACACCCTTGCGGAATATCTCTGTAATTTAGAGCCTGTCGCTCCGACTCCCGACCAAATCGTTATTTCTGAGCTTGAGGTTGTGAAGACCGAGCTGATCAACGAGGAAAACGGCTTATACCATATTACAATGTACATAGCTCTTAACGGTGGCGGAAACGAAGAGGACGATCTGAAAATCCATGCCACAAGCTATAGTCAGAACGAGGACGGAACCGTTTCAATCACTGAAAAGTCTGAATGCAGGGCTGAACGCATTGATGATGTGTATACAATCACAACCCACGCCAAAGACGGTGATATGATAGAGATTACCGTTGACGGAAAGCAGAAGCTTTCAAAGGGCGCATACTTCTATGACCCGGAAGGCGGACGAGAAAAATCCCAGTCCCTTGTAGGTATGAGTGAGGGTGTAACAGCCGTAAGTGCCTCAAAGAACACTCTGTTCATTGCTGATCTTGCAGATATTCCCGTTCAGGATATAGAAATTCCCGAAGCAGAAAAAGAGCTTAAGCTTGAACCGGGAGAAACTGTTCAGCTTGCTGTTACCGTTAAACCCGAAAATGCAACCAATAAAGAAATTATCTTCTCTACAAGCGATGCATCGGTGGCAACTGTAGACGAGAAAGGAAACATAGTTGCGGCAGGCGAAGGAACAGCGATTATCACCGTGATTTCCGCGGATAAGCCTTCTGTAAAGAAAGAAATAGTCGTAACGGTTGCAGCTGCAAATATCAAGCCTCTTACCAAGCACTACATTGTATTCGGCAAGACCGAAAAAATCGGTTGGTACAGTGTTTCGCTTGACGGCGGCGAAACCTTCCTGACCGTGTTCGGTAATTCCAACCTTGAGGTTGCTGAAGGAACGGAGCTTATTATAAAAGCCAACGATGTTTTCGGAGACCCCTTTACTTTCTATATAAACGGTAAAGCTGTGGCCCCGGACGAAAACGGTTACGTCAGGGTTACCGTTGACGGATATATGCTGATAGGAGCACTGGGCATTCCTGATATTGAAATTCCCGATGCAGAGGAATCGCTCAGTCTCTTTGAACAGATCATAAAAGCCATCAAGGACTTTTTTGCCTGGATTGCAAGCTGGTTTAAATAATATGTAAATCAGACAGCAACAACCGGAGTTCTCTCCGGTTGTTACTTTTTTGTAATGTATTTTTATCCTTCCGGGCTTATATATTGATTTTGACAAGTATTTTGGCACAAAAAACAGTGCATAGCCTGTCACAATTTGTATAATCCAATAGTTTTTGGTTGCAATTATTACAAAACTGTCAGAAAACTTTATTTTTATATGCCGTTGTGGTAGGATACACGGGTATAAAGGCTGAAACGGAGGCTGTTTTATGGATAAAATCAAAGCTTGGATAGATAAACACGTAATAGGAAACGGAATAACGGTTTTTGAGTTTGCTTTATGGTGGGCTATGAGAATTGCACTTCTCGGCGTTCTTGGCTATATCGTAAAGACAGAGCTTATTGACGAAGGCAATTTCAGCATCAGAATTGTGCAGATTGCAGGCTGCACCCTTGCCACCTTTACCGTACCCCTTGTAAAAAAGCTTTTCTTCTTTTCAAAATCGATTCAGAAAATCACACACAGAACACAGACCTGGATAAACATTACTGCGTTCCTTACATCCTTTTTCGGTCAGGGCCTTGACTTCTATCACGAGATTCCTACCTGGGATAAGTATATGCACCTTTTCAGCGGCGGACTTGTGCTTCTTATCGGTAATGAAATAGTTAACGGCTTTATGCGTAAGGGCGACAGAATTTCACCCTTCAACAGAATGATGGCGGCATCAGGCTTCTCATACTTCGTTATTGTAGTCTGGGAGCTTTACGAATTCACGATGGACTATTTCTGGGAGGACTCAGCTCTTCAGCGCTTTGAGCCCGGAGATGCAGAGGATCATCTCGGTACACTTTTTGTTAAGATATTCGGTGAAAGCGTAAACAACAACAGAATCAATGATGACGGTGAGCTCGTTACAAACTGGCAGCTTTTCGACACAAACATTGATATGCTTTACGCCTTCGTTTGCTGTATCGTATTCTCGGCAGGCCTTTATATATTCTATAAGGTTAAGGAAAAGAAGGAAGAAAAGAAAGCACGTCTTTCAGAGGAAGAGCTTGAGGCTGTTGCGGCTTAAATGAAAAATCCGGTCGGAGTAAATCAATACTCCGACCTTTTCTGTTTAGGGGCTGCCCGGGTAAAAGCGGTAAAATTTTTATAAATAATATCGCTTTCGGTTGACATTGAAAACAGTTAGTTGTATTATATACTATGTATAATAGTGAAACTATGTAAAGCTTTGCGCTTAATATGATATAAGGAGGAGTTTCCTCAATTATGAAAAAGGTTATTTCTGTTTTTCTTGCAACAGTTATACTCTTTGCCTTCGTTCTGTGCCCTTTGGGTGTATCGGCAATCGTAACGAGCTACAGCGGTACTCTCAAGGTCTTACCGGGTAACACACGCTCTTCATCTCCCGAGTATAACTATGCATGGCTTGACAATGTTATTGTAAGAGATGACGCTATGGCGGTTACCTCTTCAACGCTTATCCCGAAGCCTGACGATTATCCCGGCAGTCATACATACGATGAGTTTGTAGTGGAGTCTCAGCAGTACACACAGCTTTTCGATATCAACGAGAATACTGTTGCCGATGCATACAGCCAGGTTACCGATACAATGTATTACCTTGTAACCGCAATGGGTATGACTGGTGAGCTTGACGAAATGAGAGCCTATCTTCAGGATTACGGTATAAAGCTTCCCGAAATGGAAAAGCCTGACGACAAGGCTTCAATGGCAGTTACTTATGCGGCACTCAAATACGATGCGGTTTATACTCTTTACGGCAAAGAAGCGGTTATCCCTGCAGGCACAAGCCTTGAGGGCGCTCTTGTAATCATACTTTCAGCACTTATGAATACTATGCTCCCTTCGGGTATAGATACGTTTACGGGTATGGCAGTAAATACCGCAAAGACCTATGTTTCACAGTTTGAGGAGATCCCGCTGAGCGATAACCCCGAGGCTGATGAAATCTTCCACTGGGTAAAGGTAATCACAGCCGCTTCAAATGACTATCAGGTGCCCCTTGCTTCCTACGATATTGCAACTCCTGCTCAGAAGGATTATGTAAGCTATGCTTACTATGCAACGGTGCTTAACACTGTTTATGATGTTACTCTTAACCCGATTTACCTTGTAATCGCAATGCAGAGCGATGACCCCCTTGCTTTGCAGAAGCTTATTCTTCAGACAATGCTTGATGAAAAAGAGGTATCCTACGCCTTTGATCTTTCTGCCGAAGAGCTTTTTGAGCTTGCAAACGAATACGGCTGCTTTGCTCTTGAGGATGAGTTTTATACCGATATTCTAACCTATGAGCTTACTGTGGCTGAGGAATGCGAAAAGATATGGTTTACACCCTTTGCTCTTGCGGATCAGCTTGACGGCGGCAACAACGAATATGTAACGATAGCTATAGGCGATACGCTTGCGGCTCCCTCAGCGACCGTTTCTGCCGATCTTAACCCGGCTCTCAGACAGGAAGAAATAATTATGTCTGTTGCATATAACGACGGAGTAAGAAACGACAGTGCGGTTTATAAGTTTATTGTAAACAAGGACGCCTCTCTCAACAGTGCGGAAAAGGAGGAGGGCGAAAACAACCTCCTTGCTGACGTTCAGGATTTCGTAAACAACATAGTTCCTACCGACAATGAAAAGGTATCGCAGGTTGTGAGTGATGTTTTCAACGGTGTTGAAAATCAGATGGACCAGGTGCAGGAGCAGCTTACAACCTTCGGTGACTCAGCAGACTATACCGATGTAACCGCTCCGAGCGTACACACTACGGACAGATACAATTTCGAATATCTTGAGGATCTTTTTGCAGGCGTTTATGCAACCGATGCAGAGGGAAATATTGTAACGACCTCATCCATCCTTGGTTACGGCTCAGAACAGCAGGATGAAGGCTTCATTCAGACTGTTACCGCTACGGTAAAGGAAAACCCCGAAATTGTTATCGCACCCACATCACTTCTTGCTCTCGGCTCTCTTGCAGGTGTATTCTTCAGAAGAAAACAGAGAAACAGTGTTCTCGACAGTGAAGACAGCGAGGAAGAGACAGAATAAAGCTTACAGTTAAAGCACTCTGCGGAGTGCTTTTTCTTTTTTATTTTTTTGTTTTTTTTATTTTTCTAATCATTCTTTAATTTTTCGTGAGTATGATATAGGTGTAAAGAGAAGAAAAACAAAATGCAACAAACAAAAAAACAACCCGAAACAAACAACAAAAACTACAATAAAAATGAAAGGTGGTTTGTAATATGAAAAACAATCTTAAAAAGCTTCTCTCCCTTCTTCTCGCTGTGGTAACTGTTTTCTCTCTTTCTACAGTGGCATTTGCAGCGGCACCCGCAAAGGTAACAAATGTAAGCACATACGCAATCGACGATGATGAAATCTCGCTTAAGTGGAATGCGGTAAAAAATGCAGACGGCTATTCCGTATTCATCTATAACGGCTCGAAGTGGAAGGGCTACGGCTCAACAAAGCGCCTTTATATGGAGGTTGACGACCTTCAGAGTGCCAAGGCTTACAAATTCAGAGTACGTGCCTATGAGGTTAAAAACGGAAAAAGAAATTACGGCCCCTATTCGGCAATCATCACTGCAGTAACGAAGCCCGATGAGGTTGACGATGTTTATGCAGCAGAAAAGAATAAGAACTCCCTTGTTCTTAAGTGGGCAAAGGTCAGAAACGCAAGAGGCTATCAGGTTTATATGTATGATAAGGCCAAGGATAAGTATGTAAGAAAGGCTGTTGTTTCAAAAAACAGTGCAGAGGTCAAGTCTCTGAGTGCGAATTCATACTACATCTTCAGAGTAAGAGCCTACTATAAATATGACGGCAAATATTACTACGGCGAATTTTCAGATGCCTACAAGGCTAAAACTGCAGCATCGGCATCATCCGGCAGCAGCTCAAAGCCCGCAGAGGTAATCCCCGAGTCAAAGGCGGCTCAGATAGCTCTCAGCCATGCAGGTCTTAAAAAGGCTGACGTAAGAGAGTTTGAATGTGAGCTCGATTACGAAAGAGGTGCAAAGGTTTACGAGGTAAGCTTTGATTACGGCAGATATGATTATGAATATGAAATCGATGCTGTAAGCGGAAAAATCCTTCGTAACCATAAAGAAAGAGATTGATACTCCTCTTCAAGTAATTTGAGTGGGTAAGCAATAAAAAAATCTGTCGGACAATTTGTCCGACAGATTTTTAATTTCAGAGATTTTCAACAATTTCAATAAGCTTTTTAATAAAAGCATCTTCGCCGATGGTGTTGATTTTAACAAACATTGCCTGGCTTCCGCCGGAGGTTATTGCACTCAGCCGTATTCTTCCGTCGGCTTCAAAAAGAGTGACGTTAAGGCTTACTCTGTTCTGCCCAAAATAGCTGTATCTTTCAAACACACGTACGGCACACCTTGCACCGTTGGTGTAAGAGGCAAAATCACTGCCGTCCTCAAGGGAGGCGGTGGTGCTGCCTGCACAGATGCCTGCCTCAATTTTATTGAGAATTTCATTGAAATCACCCGTAAGCTCTGCTTCATATTTTGCCATACCGTAACCTTCTTTATATGTTTTTTAATACCCGCAGCGCGCCGGTTATTTCTTAAGCTGAGCGGCTAATTTCTTGCCGTATTCTCTCATTTCAATAACAATATCGTCCTTGGGCTCATAGTAGCAGTTTCTCTTTTTAAGGAATTTATATTCGCTCTGACGAAGCGCCATAACCACAAGTCCGCCGATGAAGGCACTTACAAGGACTATGAAGAAAAGAGGCAGACGGCAGGTGAGAAAGTCGCCTGAACGAAGGGGTAAGGTGAAGCTCATAAATACGTCGCCGCGCTCAAACATATCGGCATAGGTGTAATCAACTGAGCCGAAGGTGTAGTTTGCAGTGGTATAGTTGGGCAGTGAGCCGTCTGTATAGGCTGTGTTGACAATGCCGAAAAGGGCTGTGAGAAGACCGCCTGCAGCCGAGCCTGCCATAAAGCCGGGGATGTAGGTAAGAGGGCTTCTCATTGCAAGAGGCATTGAGGGAGCAACGGTAAGCTTGATGTTTTCAAAGAAAGCGTTTATGGGACCTGTTGTTGCAAGGTTGAAATCGTTTGTATCCGTAACACCGCCTTTTTTGAAAAGCTTACAGCAGAGCACGCCGAAGAAGGCTGTCCAGCCGACAGTGATGAAGCAGACGGAATAAATTGTAACAAGCTGAGCGTTACCGGTAGTAAGATAAGCAGCTGTTGCAACTGAAAAAGCTGAAAGTGAAACGGGACCTATAAGGTCAAAGCCAACCATAAGCCCCATAACCACAGCGGCAAGTGTAACATTTGAAGCTGCCATCTCTGTGAGGGCCTCGCCTAATTTCTGCGCAAGTGCGCCGAAGGGTACCTCTATACCGTATCTTATAAGCACAAAGGTTGTTGCCGCGCTTGCAACGGGGATAATAAGCACAAGCACAATAAGGTCAACGCCCTCAATAACCTCAAGTCCCTTGAGTGCTTCGGGGATAAGCTTTATCTTTTTGCGAAGCTTACTCAGAAGCTTATCAAGACCTCTGCCTATTGAAACCTTGGCATTTGACCAGCCTGCATAAAGAAGCTTGATAAGAAGTGAGAGTATAACCGCCATAATAAGATAGCCCATATAGCCTATTGCCGTTGCATTCTGATAGTTTTCAGGTGCGGCAAAGAAGCAGGGGTACATTCCTGCTGCAGAAGCGGATGCCTCGGTAAAATGACAGAAATAAACCGAAAGGGCAAGTGAGGGGGCGATTGCGGGAATACCTGCGATAAGGTATGAGAGAATTACCGCAAGGGCAACAAAGAAAAAGTCGGTTGCCCAGAAAAGTATGAGCCAGAGTGTAGGCTCGGTTTCGGCACCCGTAAGACCGAAAATGTGGTATGTACCGAAAAGATTCTGAATAACGAAGAAAAAGCCTGCGCCGAGAGCACCGAAAAGCTGAACGATGAAAATTATCGATGTGGCGCGGTAAATTTTCTCCTTTGTGTCGAGATAGAGTTTTTTTATCATATTTTTCTCCTCCTTTGATTTTGATTATATAGAATTTATATGAAAAAATCAAGTAGGGTAGGGCCCGTGTGACATACCGATTTCGGCAAAAGGGTAGGTTCCGTGTGCCTTGCCGGTTTTATCTGATTTGGTTTTAAATCAAAAGAATTCTTAAAATGCCGCAGGCATTTTTCCTGACTACCGGCTACTTACTACTGACTACTCATAATCCCTCTCACAGAAAAAGCACCCCGAAGGGTGCTTTTCAACTGCTTTTACTGATTAACAAGCCATTCGTGCTCGGGGGCATAGAACCTTGAGGTTTTATACCATGTGTCGTCAGGAAGATGTCTTATCATCCACACGTAGCACATTTCATAACCGGGAGCTACAACCTGCTGATGGTCGTTGCCGTCTGTGATAAAGGTAGCACTGCCGTGAGTGCTTTTATAAACATCGTCGCCGTTAAAGCAGGCACCGAAGCCATGCTCTTTATCGAACTGATAGTAATATACCTCGGGCTGAGGGTGATGGTGGGGAGGATAGCTTGACCATCTTCCGGGTTGATTGAATACCTCGCCAAGCACCATATTTGAATAGGGTGCGTTATCGTAATCGAAAACGGTGGAGCATATACGGTAGGCTGTTCCGTCGTACTGACCTTCACCGAAGTGCTGATAAAGAATATCGTCGGGAGTATAGAATACAGGTGCGAAATCTCTTTCATTATCGGTCTGCTGAATGAGAATTTCGGTGTTTTCCTTTGCTGTGATTTTTACCTCAATATTTCTCGGAATATGAAGGCAGAAGGGCTTTCTGTCAAAGCAGTCAATTCTTGTGATATGCTCTGTTCTTCCCTGCCAGGAAATAAAAGCATCACCTTTTAAGATAAGAAAGGCTGTTTCGCAATTTTCGTCAAGAACGGTTATTTCCTCATTCTCTGTGAATTTTTTTATTCTGATTGTCATAAGCATATCGGCATTTTTACCGCCCATTTCACAAAGGGTTTTGATGCCGTTGCTGTCAAACTGAAGCTGTTCAAGCATAATATCACTCCTGAAAAAAGATTACGCTGTTATTGTATATTATCGGGAAGAAATTTGCAAGATGTTGAGTAATTAAATTTTCAAAGTTCCGCCTGCTCTTGATTGTGTGGCGCAGCTACGTTAAAATGATTCCCGAGGTGAATAGTGCCGTGAACAGAAATCAGCTTAAAATAATAGCCTGCATATCAATGCTCGTCGACCATATAGGCTATGTACTTTTCCCCGAGGTTGCCGTATTGCGGCTTATCGGCAGAATTGCTATGCCGATTTTTGCCTTTTTCATAGGTGAAGGCTGTCTTTATACAAGAAACAGAATGAAATACTTTCTTCGGTTTTTTCTGCTCGGTCTTATCTGCCAGGCGGTGTATATTGCCGAAAGCCTTATAACAAAAAGCGGCTCGGGACTGTACCTCAACATTCTTCTGACCTTTTCTCTTTCAATTGCTGTGTGCAGTGCTTTTCTTTATTTCAAAGAAAACCGAAAAAGCACAGGCAGGGATAAAATTATAAGCACTGCTGTTTTTGCTTTTACTGTAATTGCAGTTATCTCTTTTGAGGCATTCTGTCAGAACAGCAAAGAAATAATCGGCACTGAAATAACAATCGATTACGGCATTTTCGGAATATTTCTGCCCATGTATGCCGCCATATCAAAAAAGAGAAAGAACAAGCTTGTTTCTTTTTGCACAGCACATATTCTGTTGGCATACAGCTTTTACGGCTCGGGAGCAGAGCTTGTGTGGGCTCTTATCCCTCTTGTGCTTCTTTTGTTTTACAACGGCAAGGCAGGAAAAATGAACCTGAAGTATTTTTTCTACGCCTTCTATCCCTGCCACCTTGCGGCGGTTTATCTTATAAGCCTCGTTATCTGACATAACTGATTATTGCGACACTCCGAGCCCGTTGCTTCTCTGCGAAACGGTATTTTCGGAGTGTTGTTTTTTTCTTATACGACTGACTGTGTTGTGTTAAAATTCTTGACATCCTATATAAATAATGATATTATTTTCAATATAGGAAATTGTTTATTTTCAGGAGGAAATAGTTATGAAAGCATATAAATTCTGGTTCTGCACAGGCTCTCAGGACCTTTACGGCGATGAGTGCTTACAGCATGTTGCAGAGCACTCCCGGGCTATCGTTGAGGCACTCAACAAGAGCGGTGTAATGCCCTATGAAATCGTATGGAAGCCTACTCTTATCACAAATGAGCTTATCAGAAAGACCTTTAATGAAGCAAACAACGATGAGGAATGTGCAGGTGTTATCACATGGATGCACACCTTCTCACCTGCAAAGAGCTGGATTTTAGGTCATCAGGAATTCAGAAAGCCCCTTCTTCATTTCAATACACAGTATAATATGGAAATCCCCTACGATACAATCGATATGGATTTCATGAACGAAAATCAGTCGGCTCACGGCGACAGAGAGTACGCTCACATTCTTTCAAGAATGAATATTGCCCGTGAAATCGTTGTGGGTCACTGGTCAACAAAGGCAGTTCAGGAAAAAATTGCAAAGTGGATGCGTACTGCAGTGGGTGTTGTTGAGTCCTCACACATCAGAGTAATGCGTGTTGCTGACAATATGAGAAATGTTGCCGTTACCGAGGGCGACAAGGTTGAGGCTCAGCTTAAATTCGGCTGGGAAATCGACGCTTATCCCGTTAACGAAATAGCAGAGGCTGTTGATGCAGTTTCCGCTTCCGATACAAAGGCTCTTACAGACGAATATTACGAAAAGTATAATATTCTTCTTGAGGGCAGAGATGCGGCTGAATTCCGCCGCCACGTAGAGGTACAGGCACAGATTGAGCTTGGCTTTGAGCGTTTCCTTAAGGAAAAGAACTATCAGGCTATCGTAACTCACTTCGGTGATTTAGGTGCATTAAAGCAGCTTCCCGGTCTTGCAATTCAGCGCCTTATGGAAAAGGGCTACGGCTTCGGCGCAGAGGGTGACTGGAAGGTTGCAGCAATGGTACGCCTTATGAAGCTTATGACCGAGGGTATGAAGGATGCAAAGGGTACCTCAATGCTTGAGGATTACACCTACAACCTTGTTCCCGGTAAGGAGGGTATTCTTCAGGCTCATATGCTTGAAATCTGTCCTTCAATTGCAGAAGGCCCCATTTCAATTAAGTGTAAGCCTCTTTCAATGGGCGACAGAGAGGACCCTGCAAGACTTGTATTCACCTCAAAGCAGGGAGAGGGTATTGCCTGCTCACTTGTTGATTTAGGCCACCGCTTCCGTCTTATTATCAATGAGGTTGACTGTATAAAGACAGAAAAGGAAATGCCTTCACTTCCCACTGCAACAAACTTCTGGGTACCAAAGCCCGACTTCTACACAGGTGTTGAGGCATGGACCCTTGCAGGCGGTGCACACCACACCGCATTCAGCTATGACATAACAGCTGAGCAGATGGTTGCGTGGGCAGAGGCTATGGGCATTGAAGCTGTTGTTATCGGCAAAAATACAAATATCCTTGACTTCAAGCGTGAGCTTCGCCTTAACGAAGTTTATTACAGATAAGGCGGTTTTACAATGGATAAAATGCTTATGATAAAAGAGGGCAGAACAGCTCTCGGTATTGAATTCGGCTCAACGAGAGTCAAGGCGGTGCTTATCGGTGACGATTACGTACCCCTTGCCTCGGGCGGCTATGAATGGGAAAACAAGCTTGAGGGCGGCTACTGGACATATTCCCTCGATGAAGTCCACACCGCGCTTCGCAGCTCCTTTAAGGCGCTGAAGGCTGATGTCAAAGAGAAATACGGCTGTGATTTTGTTACAACAGGCGCAATCGGTATTTCGGGTATGATGCACGGCTATCTTGCCTTTGATAAAAGCGGCAATTTACTTGTCCCATTCCGTACCTGGAGAAACACAACAACCGCTGAAGCGGCTGAAAAGCTTACCGCCGCTCTCGGCTTCAATATTCCTCAGCGCTGGACAAGTGCTCACACCTATCAGGCTATTCTTTCAAAGGAGGAACACGTAAGTGAGGTTGCTTACGTAACAACCCTTGCGGGCTATGTTCACTATATGCTCACGGGCGTTAATGCAGTGGGTGTAGGTGAGGCCTCGGGTATTTTCCCCATTGACAGCGAAAAGCTTGACTATGACGAAAGAATGGTTGAAATTTTCGACTCTCTCACTGCAAAGGAAGGCTTTACGAAGAAGCTTCGTGAGATTTTCCCCAAGGTACTTAATGCAGGCGAAAATGCAGGTGCTCTCACTGAAAAGGGCGCACTTATGCTTGATGAAAGCGGTGAATTCAAGGCGGGCATTCCCTTTGCTCCCTGTGAAGGCGATGCAGGTACGGGTATGACTGCCACAAACAGTGTAAGAAAGAGAACGGGTAACGTTTCAGCGGGTACTTCCGTATTTGCTATGCTTGTTCTTGAAAAGAGTCTTTCAAGGGTATATCCCGAAATTGATATGGTAACAACTCCTGCAGGTGCTCCCGTTGCTATGGTACACTGCAACAACTGCACAGGCGATATCAATGCCTGGGGCAGCCTTCTTACCGAGTTTGCAAGAGCTATCGGCTCTGATATAAAGAAGGGTCAGGTTTTTGACCTTATGTATGAAAAGGCTCTCGAGGGTGAGGCTGACTGCGGCGGACTTATGAGCTACAATTACTTCTCCGGCGAGCCCGTAACAGGTCTTATGGAGGGCAGACCCATGTTCCTTCGTACTCCTGACAGCAATTTCACTCTGGGCAACTTTATGAGAGCTCACCTTTATTCGGCTATGGCGGCTCTTAAGGTCGGTGCAGACCTGCTTTTCGATAACGAAAAGGTTGAGATTGATGAGCTTTACGGTCACGGCGGATATTATATCTATCCGGGCGTAGGACAGAAAATTACTGCTGCGGCTCTGGGTACTCCCGTATCTGTTATGAAAACTGCAGGTGAGGGCGGCCCCTACGGTATGGCACTTCTTGCTTCATACCTCATTAACGGTGAGGGTATGACGCTTCCCGAATTCCTTTCGAAAAAGGTGTTCAAGGGTGCTGAATGTGTCTGTGTTGAGCCTGATGAAGAAACTGTTGCAGGCTTTAAGGCATATACCGAAAAATATGTAAAAGGACTTGACTGTCAGAAAGCGGCAGTCAGGTGCATATAAATAAAAAGGAGTAATAACCATGAAAAAGATTATTTCAGTTTTTCTTGCTCTTATAATGATTTTTTCAACCGTGGCAATCAGCGTAAGCGCACAGGAAGAAAAGACCCTTAAGGTTACAGTGGCAAACGACCTTCATTACAGTGCGACAGGAAATGCCGTTGCAGACAAAAAGCTTTATGATAACTATTCAAACTGTGTGGGCACGGGTCAGTTAAGACTTGAATGTGACCTCATCATCGATGAGTTTCTCAGCCGTGCAACGGGCGATGTTATCCTTATTCCCGGTGACATTACAGATAACGGCTTAGATGCAGAGCACGCTTATATGGCAGCAAAGTTTGCTGCTTTTGAAGCTGTAACAGGTAAGCAGGTTTATGTTATCCCCGGCAACCACGACTTTTACACAAGCCGAGGCGGTGATTTCACACCTGCAGAGTTCAAGGCACTTTATGCTTTTGCTTATTCCGATGCAATTGCAGTTGATGATGTAACCGCTTCCTATGTTGCAGATATTAATGACGAATACAGAATTCTTGCAATTGATGCAACAAAGCCCGGCGCTAATCAGAATCTTGACGAAAGACTTTACAGCTGGATTGAGGCTCAGCTCAAGGCTGCCAAGGCAGAGGGTAAAAAGGTTATTGCCATGAGCCATTACAACCTTATGGAGCACCTTATTCTTATGGATAAGCTTCACAAGGGCTCGGTTCTTACCTCTTCAATGAATCTTCCCGAGCTTTTTGCTCAGTATAATGTAAAGGTAACCTTTACAGGTCACTCTCACGAGCACGATATCAAGGCATATACAGGCTCAAACGGCAACACAATCTATGATGCAGTTACAACCTCAATCAATGCTTATCCCTGCTCATACAGAGAGGTTACCTTCGGTGACAGCATTAAGTTTGAAACAAAGTTTGTTGACAAGATTGATACAGCTCTTCTTGAGGATAATCTCAGTGCTGAGATTTACAAGCAGGCAACCGAGGATTTCCTTGCCTATGCTTACGAGCTTTATCGCGTAGGTGTTGTTGACCTTGTTGAAAGTGTTGCAGATGCAGATACAATCATTGATATGGCAGGTCTTGACAGACAGGAGGATGCAGAGCTTTGCGAGCTTATTGATTCAGTAATCACAAGAGCTGTTGAAATCATTTATATGCCTATTTACAAGGCTGATGAAACAGAAGAGGGTAAGAGCGTTGAATCAATTCTCAAGGAGCTTAAGATTTCACTTCCCGAAACAGAATTTGCAACAATCAAGGATTTAGCAATTGACGTATATATTTCACATGTTGCAGGTGATGAAAGCTGCGGTGTGCTCGATGAGAAATTCACACTTATCACCTCATGCTTCACTGCAATATTCAACTATGCTCTCAGTGCGGTAACTGCTGAGCAGTATGCACAGGTTATGTCACTTGCCTGCTCACTTTTCGGCGCAGAAATACCTGTTGATTTCTTTAAGTATGCAGGTACAGGTCTTAAAAAGGCTCAGGGTATTGAAATATTCATCACCGCTGTGCTTACACCCGTTCTTCTTTCAGTTACAACTGACGAGGGTACTGCGGACAATAACGTAACCCTTGAAGGCTACGGCTCAGAATATGAAGCAGAAGGGGAGCTCTCTTTATTTGATAAGATTATAAAATTCTTCAAGGATATATTTATGTATATTCTCAGAGCTTTAGGCTTCTGATAAATTACCATACACACCCGCCGGTAATCCGGCGGGTGATTTTTTATGCCTTTAAGTAATATAATTTATTAAAAAATTTGGAAAAATATCTTGACAAAATAAAAAAACAGGTGTAAGATATCTTTTAGTTAGTGAAGACTAACTAAATTTTAACAGGTTTTAGTTAGGTAAGACTAACTTGAAAGATAACTCCGAAAGGCGGAATAATATGACTCTCAAGGATATAAAGGTCGGACATAAAGCCAGAGTGCTCAAGGTTAACGGTGAAGGTGCCGTAAGACGAAGAATAATGGATATGGGAATAACCAAGGGCGTAGAAATCTATGTCAGAAAGGTTGCTCCTCTGGGCGATCCGATGGAGCTTTTCGTAAGAGGCTATGAGCTTTCTCTGAGAAAAGCAGATGCCGATATGATTGAGGTTACATCGCTGTAATGAAAGACGGCAATCAAGAAAGGAAAACTGCTTATGAAAATAAAAGCTGCTCTTGCAGGTAATCCGAACTGCGGAAAAACAACCCTTTTCAATGTGCTCACGGGCTCAAATCAGTTTGTAGGCAACTGGCCCGGTGTAACCGTTGAAAAGAAAGAAGGAAGAGTCAGAAAAAATCCGGACATAACTGTGGTTGACCTACCCGGCATATATTCTCTTTCGCCCTACACTCTTGAAGAGGTGGTAGCAAGAAACTTTCTCGTTGACGAAAAGCCTGATGTAATACTTAATATTGTTGACGGTACCAACCTTGAAAGAAATCTTTACCTTACATCACAGCTTACTGAAATGGGTATCCCCGTTGTTGTCGCCATCAATATGATGGATATTGTAAGACGAAACGGCGATAAAATAGATATTGATATGCTTTCAATACATCTCGGAGCTAAGGTTGTTGAAATTTCCGCTCTCAAGGAAACAGGTCTTGATGAGGCGATAGAGGCTGTTATAAGAGCCGCTGAAAAGGGCAGAAGAATTCCTCAGCATAACTTTTCGGGCGAGGTTGAGCATGCACTCGCACATATTGAAGAGGCTCTTTTTCACGATCTTCCCGACGAGGAGCAGAGATGGTACGCCGTTAAGCTTTTTGAAAGAGACAAGGCTGTTATAGAAAAGCTTGCAACGGATAAGAGTATTCTTGCTCATATTGAAAAGGATATCACACACGTTGAAGAGGAATTTGACGACGATTCCGAGGCAATTATCATAAATGAGAGATATAATTACGTTGCAAAAATTCTCTCTGACTGCTACAGCAAGAAAAATAAAAACGGTCTTACTCTTTCAGACAGAATAGACAGAGTGGTCACAAACCGTTTTCTTGCTCTGCCTATTTTCGCCGCGGTAATCTTCCTTATTTACTACATATCTGTTTCTACGGTGGGTACATGGGTTACCGACTGGATGAACGACGGTGTTTTCGGTGAGGGCTGGCAGCTTTTCGGCAGATTTATTCCCGGTATACCCGTTGCGGTAGGGGAGCTGCTTACGAAAATCAACTGTGCCGATTGGCTTCAGAGCCTTATTCTCGACGGTATAGTGGGCGGTGTAGGTGCTGTTCTCGGCTTTGTACCTCAGATTTTTGTGCTTTTCCTGTTCCTCGCATTCCTTGAGGGCTGCGGATATATGTCACGAATTGCCTTTGTGCTTGATAAGCTTTTCAGAAAGTTCGGCCTTTCGGGCAAGTCCTTTATTCCCATCCTTGTAGGTACGGGCTGCGGTGTGCCGGGTATTATGGCTTCAAGAACAATTGAAAGCGACCGCGACAGAAAAATGACTATCATCACCACCACCTTTATTCCCTGCTCGGCAAAGCTTCCCGTAATTGCTCTTATTGCAGGTGCGCTTTTCAATGAAGCGGCGTGGGTTGCTCCGGCGGCATATTTTATGGGTATTGCAGCTATTGTAGTGTCGGGACTTATTCTTAAAAAGACAAAGCTTTTCAGCGGTGATGCTTCTCCCTTTGTTATGGAGCTTCCTGCTTATCATATGCCGCCGCTGAAAAACGTGTTGCGCTCTATGTGGGAAAGAGGCTGGTCATTTATAAAAAAGGCGGGTACTGTTATACTTCTGTCAACCGTTGTACTCTGGTTCTTACAGGGCTTCGGCTTTGAAAACGGCTCCTTCGGTATGGTTGAGGATCTTAATAAGTCAGTTCTTGCAACAACAGGCTCACTTTTCGCATGGATATTCAAGCCTCTCGGCTTCGGTAACTGGCAGAGTACGGTTGCAACCTTTACAGGTCTTATCGCTAAGGAAAACGTAGTTTCAACCTTCGGCGTGCTTTTCGGCTCAGCAGAGGTGTCCGAGCACGGTCAGGAAATCTGGACAGCGCTTCAGGCTATATTCACTCCGGTTTCAGCCTTTGCATTCCTCAGCTTTAACCTTCTTTGTGCTCCCTGCTTTGCGGCTATGGGCGCAATCAGACGTGAAATGAACAATTGGAAGTGGACCGCCTTTGCAATAGGTTATCAGTGCGGCTTTGCATATTGCATCGCACTTATCATAAATCAGTTTGGCAGCTTCTTCAGTGGCGGCGGATCACTTTTGGGCTTTGCTGCGGCGGCACTTGTGCTTGCAGGGCTTCTGTTTATGATGCTCAGACCTGCAAGCAGAAAGGAAATAAAGAAATGATTGGGTTTTTAAAAGAAAATCTCGGCACAATAGTTGTCGGCGCAATACTTGCGGCGGTACTCATTATGGCGGCTTTCAAAATCCGCAAAGATAAAAAGAGCGGCAAGGGTTGCTGCGGAAATTGCAGCAGTTGCGGGTGTGACTGTAAAATGCAGTATGAAGAGCGCGGAACAGCACCGGACGGGAGCGAAAACATATAGCTTTATGCTTGGAGACTCGCCGTAAAAATCCCTTAAATCAAGAATATTGAAAAAACCGTTGTAAAAGCCTGAAAAGCTTTACAACGGTTTTACTGTCACCTTAATTGCACGGTTTAAAATGCCGTGCGGTTGTTTTATGAACGGTAGTGACTGCTTAAATTCGGTTGATTTCTGCTTCGTTTCTGGGAGGAATGCGCTCATATTTTACATCAGGATGTCCGATTACGAGACAGGTAACGGGGTCGTGACCGTCGGGCGTGGGTAGCTTTTTTGAAATTTTAGGCATAAGCTTAGCCGCCGCAATAAAAAATCCGCTGTAAAGCACACCGAGGCCGAGACTTTCCGCCATAAGCTCCATATAGGATGAAGCGAGGCAGGATGAGGTTTTACCCTTGCCGTTAACAACAATTACAAGAGGTGCACCCTTGAAAAAGAAATTGTCGTCTATGGTACTGTTTCTGATGTAGGCCGAAAGCTTTCCGCCGATTTTCTGCGCCTTTCTGAAAATAGAAACAGCATCTTTTTCTAAATCTGCAAGCGAGTCGGTGATAACCGTAAAGGAGAAGTCCTGAGCGTTGGTACCCGTGGGACAGTATCTTCCCGCCTCAAGAATTTTTGCGATATCCTCCTCGCTTACCCTTTCCTTTGTGAAGCGGCGGATTGAGCGTCTGCTTTTCATAAAGCTCAGCAGGTTATCGCTGTCGATGATGTGGTGCGGAGAGACTTTTTCTTCATTTATTTCACCGTACTTCGTCAGGGTGACAGCATTTACGGGGCAGATTGCATAGCAGTGACCGCAGAGAATACACCTTTCCGCGTTATACTGTGCCTTGCCGTTTTTGAGAGAGAGCTTTTCACTTACACAGTCTTTCACGCACTTTTCGCAGCCGATACAGAGCTTTTCGTTGATTATAACGGACTTCATATAATAACTCCTTTCGGGATAAACAGTATAGCATATATTATACATCTTTTTTTCTTTTTGTAAATAAAAAATATGCTAAAGCCCCGTCAATAATAAAATCGTATATCCTTGGGCCGTCAAATAAAATTATGCTTGAGAGCAGTGAAAAGCTTATGATACCCAGACTGATTATTTTGGGAAGGACTCCGCTTCTTCTTGTAATATGAGTAAAATATGCAAGAAACGGTGAGAAAAAAGCAAAAACAGTCCAGCCGATTATAAAAACGGAGCTGTATACACCGCCTGTGATAAATGCGACTGAATAATAGGTTGTCAGCATGCCAATACAAAAAAGAAGAACATTCAGCATAGCCTCCTTTTCGCTGTTGCTGTAAATTGAAATGAGCACACCGAAGAGTATCCATATCGCCATCTGCGAAAGAATATTGCCGATGTTTGAGGTGTATATATCCGCAAGACGGCTGAGAAAGCCGAGAAACAGACCCGACGCGAGCATCCCTATTGGATTTAAGATTATTTTTTTCATTATTATCACCTGCTTTTATATTATCACTCTTTTTCTGCACAGACAACAAAAAAGAGGCCGATATAAGAAAATCTTAATAAAATTAAGATCGGAATAAAATAATATACAACATGGCGGTGCAGTAACCTTCAGCCGCTCTGAAGAGGTAAATCAGCTGCAATATATATAAAAAAAGATATAGCATTATCCTAAAAAAATATGCTGTCACTATTGAAAGTATGAAAAAAATTTGATATTATGTTTAGTGGTAAAAACAAAACCAATAATATATTCCGAAAGGAGCAAATGAACAACATGAATTATTCACATGAAGTTGAACAGATGTGTAAGGTCGCTAAAGGACCGAACCACGGCCCCGCCCCCATTCCTCAGGAAGGCTTATGGACAAAGGCTTATGAAATCAAGGATATCTCCGCTTTTACACACGGTGTAGGCTGGTGTGCACCTCAGCAGGGCGCTTGTAAGCTTTCACTTAACGTTAAGAACGGTATTATTGAGGAAGCTCTTGTTGAAACAATCGGTTGCTCAGGTATGACTCACTCAGCTGCTATGGCAAGTGAAATCCTTCCCGGCAAGACAATTCTTGAGGCTCTCAATACAGACCTTGTTTGTGACGCTATCAACACCGCTATGCGTGAGCTCTTCCTTCAGATCGTTTACGGCCGTAGCCAGTCAGCTTTCTCAGAGGACGGCCTTTCAGTAGGCGCAGGCCTTGAGGACCTTGGTAAGGGTCTTCGTTCACAGGTTGGTACAATGTACGGCACAAAGGTTAAGGGCGTACGTTATCTTGAAATGGCAGAAGGCTATGTTACAAGAATGGCTCTTGACGCTGACGATCAGGTTATCGGCTATGAATTCGTTTCTCTCGGCAAGATGACAGACTTCATCAAGAAGGGCGACGATCCCACAACCGCATACAACAAGGCTATGGGTACTTACGGCAGATTCGCTGATGCTGCTAAGTATATCGATCCCCGTAAGGAATAAGGAGGTAAACGAACATGGCATTATTTGAAAACTACGAAAGAAGAATTGAAAAAATTCTTGCTGTTCTTAAGGAATACGGCATTTCTTCAGTTGAAGAATGTAAAGAAATCTGCGCTGCTAAGGGTATTGATCCTTACAAGATCGTAGAAGAAACTCAGCCTATCGCATTTGAAAATGCAAAGTGGGCATACACAGTAGGCTGCGCTATTGCAATCAAGAAGGGCTGCACAAAGGCTGCTGACGCTGCTGCAGCTATCGGTGAAGGTCTTCAGAGCTTCTGTATCCCCGGTTCAGTTGCTGATAACCGTCAGGTTGGTCTTGGCCACGGTAACCTCGGTAAGATGCTCCTTTCAGAAGAAACCGAGTGCTTCTGCTTCCTTGCAGGTCACGAATCATTTGCTGCTGCTGAAGGCGCAATCAAAATCGCTCTTAACGCTAACAAGGTAAGAACTCAGCCTCTCCGCGTTATCCTCAACGGTCTCGGCAAGGATGCTGCTATGATTATTTCAAGAATCAACGGCTTCACATACGTACAGACTGAATTTGATCCCTACTCAGAAACTGTTAAGGTTGTTAACGAAACAGCTTATTCAAACGGCGACAGAGCTAAGGTTAAGTGCTACGGCTCAGACAACGTACCCGAAGGCGTTGCTATCATGAAGCTCGAAAACGTTGGTGTTTCCATCACCGGCAACTCAACCAACCCCACCCGCTTCCAGCATCCCGTTGCAGGTACCTACAAGAAGTGGTGTAACGAAAACGGTGTAAGCTATTTCTCAGTTGCATCAGGCGGCGGCACAGGCCGTACCCTTCATCCTGACAACATGGCAGCAGGCCCTGCTTCCTACGGTATGACAGACACAATGGGCAGAATGCACTCAGACGCTCAGTTCGCAGGTTCTTCATCAGTTCCCGCTCACGTTGAAATGATGGGCCTTATCGGCGCAGGTAACAACCCCATGGTTGGTATGACTGTTGCATGTGCAGTTGCTATTGAAGAGGCTTCAAAATAATAGATAAATAAAGGGTTTTCAGCCTTTTAGCAAATCACCTGTTCAGAAATGAGCAGGTGATTTTTTGTGTTTTTTTGACCGAAAAACTTTACAAAACTTTACAAGATTTGGATTTTTTCAAAAAGAAGTGATCTTTTTTGATTTTCTCACCGTTGTTATTTATTTTAAATTGCAAAAACTATTTTTACAAAATCTCTTGACAAAATTAAAAAATCTTTCCAGAATAAATATACAGAAGGAACATTTGTTCGCTATATATTTTCATTTTGGAGTATTTTATGACTTTAGAAAACTTTAATTATCGAACCAATCCATTGTTTTTAAGAAATGCTTTCGATTCAAACGAGCCGTGGTCAATGCCTGTAATACCAAAAGCTGACATTAACCTTACATCAGACAGTGAACTTAGACTTATAGGATTTGACAAAGTAAAAAACGGCAAAGATAATCATTATAAAAGAATGGTCCATTTCTTTTTATATGACTATGAATTTGAAAGTATTTGGGAAAGCCCTGAAAAGTATGTTGAAACATTAAAACAATACGAAGCTGTTCTGACCCCTGATTTCAGCATGTATATTGAAATGAATCCCGTCATGCAGCTTTACAACACCTTCAGAAACCGTTGGGTAGGTGCTTTTTTGCACGAAAATGGAATAAAAGTTATCCCTACTGTAAATTGGGGTCTTGAAAATACTTTTGATTTCTGTTTTAATGGTATTGAAAAAGGTTCTGTTGTAGCGGTTTCCACCTATATGGTATCTGAGCACGGCAATCATAGTGACCAAAAAGAGTTCTTTATGAAAGGCTATAACGAAATGCTTAAACGCATCGAGCCTGAACTCATAATTTGTTACCATGAACCATTTCCCGAAATGACAGGAAACATTCTGTATATCAATTATGAATTGAGTTCGTGGTTGCACTATGGGGATGATGAGCATAAATCAATGTGCAACAATGAATTCACACCAATAATTAAAACTGCTTACGGTTCTGTATGTTCTGATACATTAAAGGGTTCAGGCAGTGCTTTTGGAGGAAAGTGGAAGCCTAAAAAACCACAAGACGAACGACTTTTAGGTAAGCCGGGTGAAATAAAAGAAAGCCATATAAATACCAGTAAGGGTGGTTATAATGCAAAGACTAAAATAGGGGACGATGGCAGAGCTGCTGTAGAACGATATTACACAGATCACGGATATCCAACAGTGCATTCAAGTCCGCACGACCATATATTTTATTGGGATCCCAAAACCGGAAATCCGGACCCGCAGTATGATATGGTAAATTATTGGAATGAGTCGATTCCCGAACTTAAATCAAAAGGAGTTATAAAAATGTTTGATAATATGAATTATCCCGACTATAACAGCTTTGAATCTATAAGTGACTTTAAATGGTGTGTATTACACGGTAGTGAGATTGAGTTTGTATGGAAGGATAAAGATTACTGGATCACGTACTACGAAAATGGTAATATATCCATATATCAAAGCTATCGACCTGACACTGAAAAAATATACGATACTGTTGATGAATTACTTTTATATAAACTTGAAACAGGTGAACTGTTGAAAGATATTATACTTAAAGCAGTTATAAGTAGTCGTACTTTGTAAGTTGAAAGGACTGGTTCAATGAATATACAAGGCAATACTGATGAGCTAAAATTCGAAAGCATCAGTGATTTTAAGTATGCTTTAATATATGGCAGAGAAATCGAATTTGAATGGAACGGAATTACCTACGGTGCATTCCACTATGGAGAAAACGATAAAGCTTTCTTTTTATGCGAAGCTTATAAAGATGATGAAGGCGTTTTCTTCAGAACAGCTGATGCATCGCTTGATTTTGTGATCGATGACAAACCATTAAGAAAATTTATAACAGAAGTTACTGTTTGGAACAGAAATGTCTAAACAAGCTGATAAAAATAACGCCTCAGACCACCCGTTTTTGAGTGGCCTGAGGCTGATTTTGTAAAGTTTTGATTTTGGTCTGAAATCACATTATTTCAGTTTGTAAAACTTGTTCGTGATAAAGATTGTTTAAATATTTTAACTTTTCCTCGTATGAGTTTATTTCTTCGATGTATTTTTTTATTCTTTTCTTGTTTTCGGAAATAGTGTATGTTTCCATACACTTATTTGAATATTCATTTGCCCAGTTTAAAAGAATCCCAACAATGCTGAGGGTTTCAGTGAATTTGTGTTTTGCATTTTCAAAGCAAAGAGCTTTTTTCTTTATTTTATTAGGATTGGTTTCTGATTTTAAATCCTCCATAGAAAGGAATACAACTCTTAAATCCATTTCTAATTGATGTTTCTTTTGTGCAGTTGATGGTTGGAGTTGTTGATAGATGCTTGGGAGGTGATATCAGATTCTGCTTTGCACATAATTACAAATACAATACAAGGAGGTAAAAATGAAAACAATAAGGTGGAAAAAGGAAATGTATATCGATGCAGGGAACGGATTTTATGCGATTGTAGAGCTGTATACAACGCTGGATGGTCTTGTTGCTAAGAGCTATATTTATAAAGGCTTGATGCAGGATGAAGCAATTTTGATGTCATCTGTTCTTTCGCCGAATTATGATGAGATGTATCTGCTTAGTCATATAACGGAAGCACTCTCTAACAAAGAACGCTGCGAAAAGCTCTGGAAGGTAAATATGATGAGAAAAAGAAAAGATACTGATTAACAGAAAGACTCCGCTCTGAAAAGGGCGGAGTTTTTCTTTGTATTTACTTGAAGTGCTTATGTAACAGAAGAGATATTTCCGATTCGAAAATTTCAAGATTTGAGTTGTGACTTATATAATCAAATTTGATGTTGTTTGTTTTTAATACATGCATTATTTTATAATATAGGCTATGTGACATATTAGCTGTATTAAATAATATTAAGTTTTCCCTTTTTTCGTTACTTTTTCCCATTTTCGACACTATATAATTATACAGTACCTTTATTGTCACTCTGATATTGCATAAACCCTCGGAAATTCTTGCAAAAAGAGACTTTATGTAGTATAATCCACTATGTGTAACTATACCTTGTTGCAGTGAAAAAAGGAGAAAGTTCAGAATGGTAAACATCCGTACGCTTGAAAAAGAATTATGGGAGGCAGCAGACCTTCTTCGTGCCGATTCAAAAGTAACCTCACAGGAGTATTGTATGCCTGTGCTCGGCCTTATATTTTTAAGATATGCTTACAGTCGCTTTAAGTTTGTTGAGGCTGATATATTAAAGGACAGACCTGTTCGTAACGGCAGAGTTCTGCCGGTCGAACCCGATGATTTTAAAACTAAGAGTGCTATTTTTCTTCCTGAAGAAGCGAGATACGACTATCTTTTCAATCTGCCCGATAATGTTGATGTGGGACAGGCGATAAATCGTGCCATGGAACTTGTCGAGGGTCAGTCAGCACAGCTTAAGGGTATCTTGCCAAAGAACTATACCATACTTCAGAATGATCTTCTTCGTGAGCTCCTCCGTATTTTCAATAACAGTGCTTTTAACGAAATGAAGGATGATATTATCGGCAGAATTTATGAGTACTTCCTCAATAAATTTGCACCTGCGGTTGCATCTGATGACGGCGTATTCTTCACGCCGAAGTCATTGGTTAGAATGATAGTTAATATCATTGAGCCTTCTCACGGTACTGTTTTAGACCCTGCTTGCGGCAGCGGTGGTATGTTTGTATCTTCCGCTGACTTTATTGAAGGCTATGGTGCAAACGCTAACACAGCCATGACTTTTTACGGTCAGGAGAAGGTGGAGTACAACGCAAAGCTTTGCATTATGAATATGGCTGTTCATGGCCTCAATGCAAAGATAGTATCAGGTGACGAAGCAAACAGCTTTTATCACGATGCACATAACCTTGAGGGTATGTGTGACTATGTTATGGCTAACCCTCCCTTTAATGTTGACAAGGTTAAATCAGAGACGGCACAGAATGCAGGACGTCTTCCCTTTGGTCTGCCCGGCGTTAATAAAAATAAAGAGATAGGCAATGCGAACTATCTCTGGATTTCATATTTCCACGCTTACCTGAAGGAGACAGGCAGAGCAGGCTTTGTTATGGCTTCCTCGGCTACAGACAGTCAGGGCAAGGACAAGAATATCCGTGAAGAGCTTATCAGAACAGGCGATGTTGATGTTATGCTTTCAGTAGGTAACAACTTTTTCTACACTAAGAGCCTTCCCTGTACTCTTTGGTTCTTTGACAAGGCGAAGAGAGAAGAAAACAAGGATAAGATTCTCTTTATTGATGCGAGAAATTACTATACACAGGTTGACCGTACCCTTAATGAGTGGTCAGAGTGGCAGATGAAAAATCTTAATGCAATTGTGTGGCTTTATCGTGGGGAGATTGAAAAATACAGCGGATTGATTCAACAATACTATACATATATCACTAATTATTTAGATGAATTGAGCAACCTTTACCTTGATATGACCGGAAGTAATGATCCAGCATATACAGAATCCCGTGAAGCAGCTGAAAAATTATCAAAGGTAGTATCAAACATCAATTGTATATCCGATACTTTTGAAGTTCGTGCTTTTATTGATGATTTCTATAAAGCTTGGAATAAAACGGTTGACAATATTTTACAAGCTGACAATGCTTTTGAAAAAATAACGCAATATGTTTATTTTAGGAAGAAAGGATATAAAAACGGAAGGCAATTCAAAAAACAATTTCTTACTGAGTTTGAGGAAGCAAAAACTGTAGTTTATCAACACTTACAGGTAATAAATGAGGCTCAATGGCTATATGAAAAATTCGGTGACGGAGAATACAAGGATATTCTCGGTCTGTGTAAGTGTGCCGATATCAATGAAGAAGTCAAGGGAAAAGGTTATTCACTTACGCCCGGTGCTTATGTCGGTGTTGCACCCGTTGAGGATGACGGAGTTGATTTTGCCGAGCGTATGGCAGAGATACACAGCGAGCTTCTCGCTTTACAGGCAGAGTCAAACGACCTTATGGCAACTATCTCCAGAAATATGGAGGAGATGGGGTTATGAGTTGGGAAAAAGTAAAGCTTGGAGATATAGTTGATATAAAGAAAGGAACATACATTACAAAAAACGAATCGAAAGAAGGACCATACCCAGTTATACTGGGTGGAAAAGAACCTGCTTATTATATTGACAGATTTAATCACACAGGAAAAGCAATAGTGATTTCTCGAAGTGGAGCATCTGCTGGTTATGTTTCTTTTTGGAATGAGCCTATTTTTGTTACAGATGGATTTCTAATAGAGCCTAAAGAAAAAGTTGATTTCGATTTCTTGTATTATTTACTGAAATCACATCAGCCTGAATTACAGGGCAAGCAAGGTGGAGCGGCTATTCCTCACGTTAATCCACGTATCATAAATGCAATTGAAGTTGTACTTCCACCATTGTTTGTTCAAAGAAATATTGCTAATGTTCTTTCCGCCTACGACGACCTCATCGAAAACAATCAAAAGCAAATCAAACTTCTTGAAGAAGCTGCTCAGCGACTTTATAAAGAGTGGTTTGTTGATCTTCGCTTCCCCGGTTACGAAAACACAGAAATCATTGATGGTGTCCCTGAGGGGTGGAGGAAGGATGCGGTTGGAAATTTGATTGATAAAAGTCATCGTAGCAAGCAAGTTAAAAGTTCTGAATATTTAAACGAAGGAAAAATACCTGTTGTTGACCAAGGCAGAGAATTTATATCTGGTTATACAAATGATGAGGAAACAATAGTAGACTTAGGTTGTCCCATTATAGTTTTTGGCGATCATACTCGTATTTTAAAATATATTCAATTTCCGTTTGCAAAAGGAGCAGATGGCACTCAGTTGATAGTTTCTGTTTGTGATGAAATGCCGCAATCCCTTTTGTACTGCAGTTTGATTAATGTTGATTTGTCAAATTTCCATTATGCAAGGCATTTTAAATATTTAAAAGCGGAAGAAATATTGGTGCCCGACACTACTATATCAAAACAATTTGATAATGTTGTAAGTTCGGTATTTAAACAAGTTCAATGTCTGAGAGATCAAGTTAATAAATTAAAAGAAGCTCGTGACCGTCTGTTGCCCAAACTGATGAGTGGCGAGTTGGAGGTGTGAATTGTTATGAATAAAGAACATATCAAAAAAGTATTATCAGAATATCGAGAACTTTGTAATTTGAAAAAGGGCAGTATTATTAATTTAGAAAAACAGGATTATGGTCGTTTAAAATCAACACTTGATATTTTGGAAGCGGGAGGATATGTCAGGAATTTAGATGTTAACGGTGGATATATTTATATCGCAGATGAAAGCTTTGGGTATTTTGAGGTGAATTTCAGAACAGAAAATGGTGATACCATAAGTGAAATAGAAAAACTTATAAATATGATCCCAGAGTTGGAAGAACATTTAATGCCTTCTTTTGCAGGAGTAGAAGTTATAGTGAGTGATGAGAAGTTTATTGAGTGGAAAAATAGAGTACTCTTTGAATTGAGAGAATTAAAGCAAGATGAATTTATCACTGAAATAATATCTGCTTTCGATTCTTTTGGTGGATGGCACGACAAAAAAGTGTTTAAGGATGTAAGTTCAAAATTATTAATTTTAAAAGAGAATCTAGATGGTTATCTGCTAGACATAACAAGTGATGAGTTTGTAGAGGAATCAGAAATGAGCAACAAGAAAGTATTTATCGTACACGGACATGATGAGCAATTGTTAAATGAAGTAGAATTGATGATACGGCGAATCGGATTGGAACCAATTATTCTTAAAAACGAAGCAAGTGGTGGTCGTACGGTTATAGAGAAAATCGAGCATTATACTGATGTGGGTTTTGGTATTGTTTTGTACACATGTTGCGATGAAGGTAGAAAGAAAGGCACGGATGAGCTTCGTGATAGGGCACGGCAAAACGTAATTTTTGAACATGGCTATTTGTGTGCAAAATTAAATCGTGATAGAGTTGTAGCACTCAATGATCCTGGTGTAGAAGTACCAAGCGATTTAGCTGGTGTTGTATATATTTCTCATTCTGATGTTGATTGGAAAAATCAAATCATGAGGGAAATGAAGAATGCTGGTTTGATATTTGATTCAACAAAGGCGTAATTCTGCGGCAATATGGAGGTGTGAAGGTGAAAGAGTGGTTTATAAAACATAAAGTGAAAATTAGAGATGGTGTAATTGTTTCTTTAATTACAACTGCAATATTAAAATTTGGCGATTGGTTGCTTGATGTTGTACCGACAGTTGGTTTGTCAATATTTGAAACAATCTCTAATATTCTTTACACTTTGGCGGCAACGCATTCTGATGGTGCGTTGTTAAGATTAATAATTTTAAGCGGCTTTAGCATTATGGTGGGAAGCAGTTTAAAAAATATTGTTGATTCCTTAAAATTGTACAGAACTGTAGTTGTGCTTGAAAGAAAGAGTTCTAAATTGAGTGACGACGATAAGAAAAAGATTTATGAAAAAGCCTTAGATAGAAAGAAGAATGAAACAACAATAGATGTTGTTGAAAAAGTCGAAAAGGATATAACAATAGGCAAAAAAGCGGGCAAGCATGCATTTGTCGGCATAGTATTGCTGATTGTTATGTATATACTTATTTCTTTCTATATCACACCAATGAATTTAACCAATAAGTTTTCTCAAGATATAGTTAAAATAACTCCTTACATTGAGGAATACGACATAAAAAAGTTAGAATCAGATTGGGTGTGTATGAGAAGTAAAGCAGATTATGATAAGATATATGAAGTAATCAATGAGGTTAAGGAATCAAATAATCTGCCTGATTAATAGTTATAAAAATTGAACAAGTGACCATTTGTTGTCTAAACTGATGAGTGGTGAGTTGGAGGTGTAATTATTTGAATAAATTTTCTATAAGAAACGGATATGTTGTTGAATCAAATTTCAATGAAAATGTGCCTCAAACCCTAAGAAATAGAATTTTTAATCTGTTTAATCGGGAAGAAATAATGAAAGAGACAAAAAGCAGATTAAAAAGTTCTTTTAAAAATAAAGGATTAATTGAATCGGAATTACTTGATAAATTAGGATATCTTATTCCAAAAAGTAAGATATCAACAGATAATGAAAAATTAGAAGAGATAAAGAATCATATATTACAGTGTGAATGGTATGAAGTATATGACTTTGTAGAAAAACACATTTCTTGCATTCCGGAAGAATCCAGAGAAGACCGTACAGAACAATATAATTCGCTTTTCAAAGATGAAGGAGTGCGTTTCAGATTAGTTAATGATATTGTTGTTCCGATTTACAGTGAAATTGAATTAGCATCTATTGAACAATCATTAAACACTAAGTATGATGCGGTTAATCAACATATCGGAAAAGCACTTCGTTATTTTTCTGATAGGAGTAATCCTGACTATGAAAACACAATAAAAGAAGCTATTAGTGCTGTCGAAGCTATGTGTTGTATCGTAAACGGAAAAAATGAAACATTGAACAAGGCTTTGAAACATCTTAAAGATAAAGGCATACATATACACCCTGCAATGGAGAGTGCGTTTATTTCTTTATATGCTTATACTTCAGATGAGAAAGGTATTCGTCATGCTGGTATAGATTTTGTCAATGCACCTGCTGAAGATGCGAAATATATGCTGGTAACATGCTCAGCTTTTGTTAATTATTTGATTGAAAAGTGGAGTAAGGTAGAAAAAGAGTGAGAATTGGAGAGAAATGATGGAAGAATTTCTTGTAGGAATAGAAAAATATGAATTGTTAATCGAACTGTTTTTCACTTTGTTTTCGTTGATTATAGCTCTGGTTTCTTTGGGATTGTCTGGTTATGTTATTTGGCAGACAAATAAATTAGCAAAACGACAAGCAAAACAAGAAAGAGAAATTGCTGAACAGCAAAATGAACTTCAAAAGCGTCAAATAAGATTAGAACTATTTGACAGAAAATTGCAAATAAATAATGCTCTGAATCAAACTTTCAGGCTTGCTCAAAGAATAAAAACGTTCTATGATCATTCAGATTTTGAAAAGTATGATTGTAAAAAAATGAGCGAATACTTTGAGTTGTGTGCCAGAGAGGTCAACGAAGATGACGTATATAACTGTTTACGACAGGCTGAATTTATTATTAGTGATGATAAGTACAAACAAATTGAAAGAATAAATGTATATTTTAGATTGCTGTTAGTTAAGATTTGGTTAATTAAAGACAATATATATAAAAACGAGCATTTTGGACAATATGAAAAAGAACTCTTACAAGATATAGTTGGGTTTTGTGATGAAATTTTGGAGCATTTTGAGTCAGTTGAGCAATTTATGACAGAAGAATTAAATATTGTAAGAATAGATAAATAATAACAACACAAAGGCGGTGAACCAATGAGCTGGGAATATTCAGAAAATATCCTTGTGCAGAACAGTGCAGGTGATGTATTACAAAACAAGCTCGGTTGGGAGGTAGTCTTTGCCTATGACAAAGAAAAATTAGGCGAAGACGGCACCCTCGGAAGAAAATCATATAAGGAGATAATTCTTACAAGGTATCTGAAAAAAGCCTTGTTTGATAATAATGACTGGATGACAGAGGAGTACTGTTCTTCTGCCATTAAGACCTTATGCTCTTATACCGCCTCGGCAACTCTTATGCAGATAAATGAAGAGAAATATAATATGCTGCGTGACGGTGTGCCCGTGCAGTTCAGAAAGTCTGACGGTACCTATGAAAACCGCAACGCCCTTGTGTTTAACTTTGCTGAGCCTGAGAAAAATCACTTCCTTGCAGTCAAGGAAATGAAAATAAAAGGTGAGCTTCACCGACGCCGTACGGATATAGTAGGCTTTGTTAACGGCGTACCTCTTCTGTTCATCGAGCTCAAAAAACAGAGTGTTGATGTAAGAGATGCCTATGACTGCAACTATACCGATTATCTTGACACCATACCTCAGCTCTTCCGTTTCAATGCTTTCCTTATGCTTTCCAACGGTCTTGAAGCTAAGGTGGGCACAATGGGCTCAAAGTATGAGTTTTTCCACGAATGGAAGCGACTCAAGGAAGATGAAGTAGGTGCAGTTGACCTTGAAACAATGCTTCTCGGTATCTGTAACAAGAGTAACTTTATGGACCTGTTCGAAAACTTCATTCTTTTTGACCATTCAGGCGGCAGAACTGCAAAAATCTTTGCCCGTAACCACCAGTACCTTGGTGTTAATGAAGCAGTAGAGTCCTATAAGGCAAGAAAGCTCAAAAACGGTAAGCTCGGTGTTTTCTGGCATACCCAGGGCAGCGGCAAGAGCTACTCAATGGTTTTTCTTGCACAGAAAATCCGCCGTCAGTTTGAGGGTAGCCCTACCTTTGTAATCCTTACTGACCGTGATGAGCTTAACAAGCAAATCAGCGATACCTTTGAGGCATGTGGTTGTCTTTCGGGTAAATCCCGTCAGTACATACCTGCAAACGGTACACAGCTTGTAAAGATGCTTCAGGGTAATCCCAGCTTTATCTTTACACTTATACATAAGTTTAACAATGAAACAATGGAAAAGGCTGATCCTATTATGCCTGACCACGATATAATTATCCTTTCCGATGAAGCACATCGCTCGCAGAACGGTATCTTTGCCGATAATATGTGCCGTCTTCTGCCGACAGCTTCACGTATCGGCTTCACAGGTACACCTCTGTTTAAGTACGATAACATTACAGAGCGTACCTTTGGTAGCTATGTCTCAATTTATGACTTCAAGCGTGCCGTAGATGACGGTGCAACTGTACCTCTTTACTATGAAAACCGCAGTGATATGCTTGAAATTACTAATCCTGAAATTAACGACGCTCTTCTTGATGCCGTTGAAGCAGCAGATCTTGATGTGAACCAACAGGCAAAGCTGGAACTTGAACTTACAAAAGACATACATATCATAACTTCCGAGCCTCGACTCGATACCATAGCTAAGGATTTTGTAGATCATTACTCCGAACTCTGGACAACGGGTAAGGCTATGTTCGTATGTGTAAATAAGGTTACCTGTGTCAGAATGTACAATCTCGCACAGAAATACTGGGCAGAGAAAATATCTGCACTCGAAAAAGAACTGAAAAAGGCAACTCAGCAGGAGGCTCAGGACCTACAGCGTAAGATTGAGTGGATGAAGGAAACTGAGATGGCAGTCATTGTCAGCCAG
The DNA here is from genome assembly GCA_017517865.1 of Clostridia bacterium. Taxonomy (GTDB): domain Bacteria; phylum Bacillota; class Clostridia; order Oscillospirales; family Acutalibacteraceae; genus UBA6857. The sequence continues at coordinate 45,096 of JAFWYB010000070.1, forward strand.
GAGCAGAATGAAATCCAGACCTTCAATAACTGGGGACTTGATATTATTCCTCACCGTACCAAAATGGAAAAGCGGGAAATGGATAAGGAATTCAAGGACGCAGACAATCCTTTCCGTATAGTATTTGTCTGTGCTATGTGGCTTACCGGTTTTGATGTGAAATCCCTTGCAACTGTTTATCTTGATAAGCCTCTCAAGGCACACACTCTTATGCAGACTATCGCAAGAGCCAACAGAGTATGCGACGGTAAGAGCAACGGTTTGGTTGTTGACTATATCGGTGTCGTTAAGGCTCTCCGCCAGGCACTTGCAGATTATACATCAAACGGTGGCGGCAGAGGCCCCGGCGACGACCCTGCACCGGATAAGTCTGAACTCATAGCCAAGATTATAAACACTATCAAAGCTATTGAAGCCTATATGGCAGAACATCAGTTTTCACTTAAGGCAATCCTGGAGGCTGACGGATTCGATAAGCTTCGTTTAGTACAAGCGGGTGCAAATGCGATGTGCACCACAAGTGAGATAAAAAAACGCTTTGAAATTCAGGCTCGTGAGCTTTTCAGAATGTACAAGTACATTGAAAAGTACGAAGTTGAAGATGAAATTCACCGCTATAAGAATGCAATCAGCGAAATATACGACCAGCTTCAGGTAAAGCGTAAGCATTCGGACAATTCTGCTCTGATGGCACAGATTAACGAAATAGTCAGTGAATATATTACTGTGAAAAAGAACGAAGGCTCTGAAGATAATAAGAAATTTGACATCAGCAACATTGATTTTGACAGACTTCGCCGTGAATTTGAAAAGGCACAGAATAAGAATCTTCTCTTAAAGGATTTACAGCAGCTTGTCGAAGAACGTCTTGCCAGAATGCTCAGACAAAACCCTCTCAGAATAGATTATTATGAGCGTTACCAGAAGATTGTAGATGAATATAATACAGACAATAAGAAAGATGAGATTGCTATTATCTTTGAAAATCTTATGAAGCTTGTCAGTGAGCTTGATGATGAGCAGAAGAGATATGTTAAAGAAGGCTTCAACAATGATGAAGAACTCACTATGTATGATATGCTCTGTGAGGGTAAGGAACTGAGCAAGGAAGAAATCAAAAAGGTCAAAAAACTTGCTCAGGATATGCTTTCGAAAATCAAAGACAGAATACATGAGCTCGACAGTTGGAGGGATAAGGAAGAAACTCAGTCAATTGTAAGTGTTTTGATAAGGGATATTCTTTGGGCGGAACTCCCTGAGAGCTATGATGATAAAGCTATTTCTGATTATCGTCAGAGAATATTTGAGTACGTTTACGAGGCATATCCGGCAGCGTAAGGCAAAACAAAAAAATATCAAAAAGCTGCAGGCGTCAACCTGCAGCTTTTCTCTCACTCCAACCCTTTAAACAACTCGCCCTCAATATCAGAAATTCGGTCAATGGAAATTATCGTCCCATCCGTAAGAATAATCTCTCTTTTAAAGTCATCAATCCTTTTAACTGTGCCGGTGGTGTTTAAATAAGCACCGCCGTCTTTTTTTACATCAGGCTCAAAATGAGTTATTGTAACAATTGGCTTTTCCTGTAAATAATCGGAAATCATCTGTATCTTTTCGTTGATTATTGACTTGGTACCCTCGTCAAGCTCAATTTGTCTGTCAGTGAGCCTTGCAGTTTCGATGATGGCGGCATTGTGACCTGTGAGAGCTGCAAAGGGACTGAACTGTGCCGCACGGTCAATCATAGCCATTCTCTGCCTTCTCTTTGACTGATGATGTGGAAGGTTGATTATATCTTTGTATTTTTCACTGCAGTCATTATTCATACGGCACACTCCTTTCTTTAAGCTTTGTGTCCGCCTATCTGTTCGTTTCTGTCTTTAGCAGTTGCACCTTCCTGAAGGTTGAGTCCTTTCAGAATGGCATTTTTGCCGAACTTGTTTTTTATACCGATAAGGGCTTCCTGTATCTTTCTTTCCCTTTCAAGCTCTGCATCTTCTCTTTTTAGCTGTTCTTCATCATAGGTTTCAAACAAAGAGAGCTGATAGGGGACGGTGCCTTGTGAAGTAGTATCCTCAGGTACAACATTGTTAGCGGTGATATTTATTCTTCTTATGAGAAGGTCGGGATTTACCACCTCATCATAAACCTTCAGAACAGCATCGGTAATTAGTCTCGTTGAAGATGTTTTTCTGCCTATATTAACTGTACCTCTTGCGTGCTTCGGAACCTGTCTGCCGTAAAAGTCTGTCTTGATTTCGCCTTTGTAGGCTTTTCTGCGGGTATCGTCGGTGAGATTTTCTATGTCATAACCGATGGTCAGGACAATCTGATCTGTTACAAGCTTCTTTTCAACAAGGTCAAGAGACAAGGCCTCAAGCATTTCCTTGAGTACGATTTTTGTGGTTTCGAAGTCATAAGGGCAGTGGAGTACCTGTCCCGAGCTCAGACAGTTTGTAGCAGGCTTGTATGCCTTGATATCTGCAATGGTACAAGGCTCCCATCCCCATGCGTGGTCAATCAGAAGCTCTGCATTTATGCCGAATAATTTGTAAAGCAAATCTTCATTGTACACAGAACAACGGGCAACATCTCCCATAGTGAACATATAGTTCTGCTCAAGTTTCTTTGCAATACCCTTGCCCACACGCCAGAAATCCGTTAAAGGTTTGTGATCCCAGAGAAGTCTGCGGTAAAACATTTCATCAAGCTCTGCAATACGTACTCCGTCCTTATCTGCAGGTATGTGCTTTGCAGTAATATCCATAGCAACCTTGCAAAGATACAGATTAGTACCGATGCCTGCCGTTGCAGTTACTCCTGTCGTGGCGAGTACGTCTTTAATAAGCATCATCGCAAAATCGTGAGCGGATATTTTAAGAGTCTTCAGATAAGCCGTAGCATCGATAAATACCTCGTCGATTGAATAAACGTGTATATCCTCGGGTGCAACGTACTTGAGATAAACCTCATAAATGCGGGTGCTGTATTCGATATACAAAGCCATTCTCGGAACGGCAACAACATAATCAATAGATAAATTCGGATTAGCCTTCAGCTCATTATCATCATAAGATGAGCCGGTGAATTTCCTGCCGGGAGCTTTTCTTAATCTCTCGTTATTTGCAATTTTGATTTGCTGTAAAGCCTCGAACATTCTCGCTCTGCCTGATATTCCGTATGCCTTCAGCGACGGAGAAACGGCAAGACAGATAGTCTTTTCTGTTCGTGACGGGTCAGCAACGAGGAGGTTGGTGGTCATCGGGTCAAGACCTCTTTCCCGTGCTTCTACACTGGCATAGAAAGACTTCAGATCTATGGCAATGTATGTTTTGTTGTTCATCTTTCTACACCTCGCTTTCAGTGATATTGAAAATTCAATCTTGCTATTATTCGTGCAAGAAAATTTTTATATCAATTTTCACCCAGTTGCCTTTAATTTCTTTGTTTGTAATTCTGCCGAACAGTAATTTTCCTGCATCCATCAACCGAGAGAAGATAAGGTTATCATCCTTGGGCACATAACCTATCTTGACACCGTTTACAGTTTTGATAACGATAGCTTTAGGGTCATATTCGTTATCGGGCTCACGAAAAAAATCAAGTCTGTCATTAATATTTAAGTGAGGCTCAAGCTCCTTGATTCCTGAAATAAAGGTTGTGCCTGCAACGTGACTGTCAAAAAGGTAAATATCTCTTTCGAAGGGTATGGGAATTGATAATCCGCTGTTGTTTCCGTGAAGCAGACCAACAAGACCGCTTTCGGTACTTTTAATCATATCACTCATATTTATCACCTAATAACCTTTCGAGATGAGCTGAGTAAAGTTCAAAGATTTCTTTGAGTTCTTTTATTAATTCTTCAAGTTCAGCTTTCTTTTCTGCTATTTGTTCGGGATCCTGTACAAGCTCTTTCATTGTGTACGGGTATTCGGATTTGATTTTTTCAATCTGATTATTGATAGCTTGGAGTGATTTGGCGAGGCGGTCTTTTTCCTTGACAAGTTCTGCAATTGCATTTTCGTTTTGCTCTGACAGATCGGAATCAACTACCATTTCACTTATTATACGTAAGCTTTCCAGATCACCGCATTCATAAGCCTTAACAGCGTTCTGAAACAGTTGAATTTGTGCAGGGGTTATATCAGGATGAAGGTCAGGGTGAAGTGCTTTTACGATACTGCGGTAAAGCTTTTTGAGCTCCTTCATTTCTTCATCCGTCAGAAGTTTACCCTTACTGTGCTCAAGAGCTTCGTTCATTTTTTGAATTTGTTCGTCAAGTCTTTTTTGAAACTCGGCAAATTCTTCGTCTAATTGATCTTCTATTACAGAGAGAATAATATTTTCCTGACGGTTTATTTTTGCCTGAATGAGGTCAATTTTTCTTTTGATTCTCAGAATCTTACAATGCCATTCATAGGCTTTGTATTCCAAACTACCTAGAGCAAGCATATATGCTGTTTCGATGTTTTTACAAACAACAAGGCGAAGCTCATCACGTTCGAGTAAAAGCATAGATAATTCTGTTTTTAATTTTTCCACTTCAGCCTTTAATGATGCATATTCAGGAAAAATGATAATTGATGAATTGCTGTCCATATTTTGAGCACCTCACTTTCTGTGTTTAGTTTACCATAAAAAGAAAGTAATAACAATACGAAAAAATGAGAAGTACGATTATATGGACTGAGAGTTGAAGAGACCAAGCTTATTGTTGAAATACGAAAAGCTAAGTGTTATTATAAATGTAGTAATCTTAAGGTTAGAGGAATGAGAAAAGAGAAAATGATTGATGTAAAGAAAAACGAAAAGATAAATCAAAAACTGAAAGAACTCTATGATAATAGTAAAGAGGAACATTGTAGGATATGGAAGGAGTGTTATGGAAAAGAAGCACCCGATTCTATAAACGAGTTTGGTATAATTGATGTTGAACGTTATGATACAGAAAAGGGAATCTTAGTTATAGGGCGAGAGACAAACGGGATAGATTGGTGTGAAGTTACCTTTGTGGAGTGGTTATGTGAAATAAGCAGAACAACTGCAAATTTACCAGCATATCCAAGTATTTGGTACAACACCGCAAGATATATTATGACTGTACGAGGAGAAAAGGAAAGTAGTTTATCTTGCGAAAAAAAAGAATTGTTATCTGTTTTGGGTACAATAGCTTTCACCAACATAAATAAAGTGGGTGGAGGAAGTGCAAGTGGTAAAGCATATTGGAAAATGTATAAAAAAGCAGATGTTATTAAACTTATTGTTGAAGAAATAGAAATAATAGAGCCTCGATATATCATTCTGTGTGATAAGTATTTTGCAAAATTTCTGACCGAAGAAAACCTTATGGAACTTGGAGTTAAAAAGTTTTCAGCTCTAAAGAAATGTATGGATAATAAAAGATTATATGTTGTTGATCATCCAGCGGCAAGAATGAGTAAAGAAAAAATGTTGAACAAATTAGAGGAACAATTATAAGGAGAAAAATATTATGATGAGAACAATTAAGAACGGGTTTAAAATTATTGGATACACCGATGAGTTTATGGGTAAGATAAAGGTTTATAATGATAAGCGTAAACAAGTAGGTGAAATAAGCAAGTTAGGTACAAAATATTCAGCTAAAGATACTCATTTCAGGCTTATAGCTGAATATGATGAACGCACTAATGAAACAAAAGATGCACATTTCAGAAGAATAGGTAAGGGTAATATACTTGTTGAAATGTTACTTAAAAACGGATAAAGAGAGACCGCCGAAAATTTTGTGTAAAAGTGAATAAACTAACTCCTTTCAAGCAATAAAGAAAGTATAGAATCAAAGCTTGAAAGGAGTAATTTTTATGTCAAAGACAGCAGCAGAAATTATGAAGGAGTATGTATGAAGTCAGAACTTTACATCAACAGATGAAATTATGGCGGCAATGAAGGATATGTTCAAAGATGTTCTTCAGGAGGTAATGGTATGCGAGTTATCAGAAGAATTAGGCTACGAAAAAAGTGAAAGATTGTCAGATGTTGACTGTAACAATGAGTCGAAAAATTACAGAAACGGGTACTCAAAAAAGACAGTAAAAACACAGCTCGGAGAAATTGATGTCCGTGTACCAAGAGACAGAAACGGAGAATTTGAGCCTAAAATTATCGGTAAGTATAACCGCAATGCTGACGGTATGGAAGAAAAAATATTATCTCTCTATGCTTGCGGTATGAGCCAGAGAGATATAGCTGAACAGATTAAGAATCTTTATGATGTTGAAATATCACCGGAGCTTGTCAGTAAAATCAGTGAAAAGATAATGCCCGAAGTTACAGCATGGCAGAACAGACCTCTTGAAAGTGTGTATCCGTTTGTATTTATGGATGCCATTCACTACAAAGTAAAACAGGATCATCAGTATATTACAAAAGCAGCATATGTAGTTTTAGGTATCAATCTTGACGGTCAGAAAGATATACTCGGTATATGGATTGGTGAACACGAGAGCAGTAAATTCTGGCTTAATGTGTTGAATGATGTAAAAACAAGAGGAGTCAAGGATGTATTTCTGTTTTGTGTTGACGGCCTTACCGGCTTCAGAGAAGCTATCCAGGCTGTATATCCCAATTCGCAGATACAGCGTTGCATTATTCATCAGATACGTAGCAGCACAAGATTTGTCAGCTACAAACACATCAAATCACTGATGAGCGACCTTAAAAAGGTTTACCAGGCTGTCAGCGAAGAAGAAGCGTTGAATAGCCTTATCCAGTTCAAAGATAAGTGGGGTAAAACATACCCATCCTGTGTAAAAAGCTGGGAAGAAAATTGGGATATATTATCTACCTTTTTTGCATACCCGCCTGATGTTCGTAAGATAATATATACAACAAACATCATCGAAGGTCTGAACAGACAGTTCAGGCAGATAACAAAGAACAAACCGTCCTTCACGAATGACGACAGTCTCCGCAAGATGCTGTATTTGGCATCACAAAAGATTGTCGAAAGATGGACACAAAGATGTCGAAATTGGGACATGGTATTGAACCAACTTTCGATAATTTTCGAAGACAGGCTTTCTGCGTAATTTGTCTCGTAAAAAAGTATTTCCTGCCTGCGGAGCTGTTATTCATGCTACGCACGCATAACATTCCGCAAACAGGAAAAAATAGTTAATACGAGACCAATACCGCAGTCTGACTGCAAGGCAATCAACCTATTATTTGCTTGTTATGGAGATTGCTTTTACACAAAATTTTCGGGGCTGCCGATAAAGAAAAGCACCTTGTACTTTGAACAAGGTGCTTTCGCTGTTTACTCCATTTCCTTTCCTATTACTTCACTCGCTATTCCTAACACCTCATACAACTCAACTAATAAATCAACGGTGACATAATCCCCATCTTCACCTTTATCAATCTCGCTCTCGATGATTTTGGATATCTCTTCGCCCAGTACCTCCATTAGGATCAGACTCGAAACTTTTGTATTTTTTAAATTCATATTATCATCCTTTCGGTTTTATTTAATATTAGTATGAAAGATAAGGCGTCAAAAACAGAAAAACAGCCCTCGCAAGAGAGAACTGCTTTTCTTGCTGCAAGTCAACAGCGTAGAAGATTATGACGACTTAAAATAAGTATGTAAGATTACAAACAAAAAAATAAAAAAATCGATTGTGATGTTGTCTCAACTTTCATATTATTATCAGATTGATAAACACGCTATGGAGCTTCAATCTGATAATAACTGAAAAAAGGAGATTTAAAATGAAAAACAACGAAGTCAGGCTAAAAGGAAAAATCCTCTATATTTATACCACACCCAACAAGGGCAACGTACTCGTTAAGGTTGGCTGCAAGGGGAATGTTGTACAATGCTTTATCTGTAACGAAATGCTGAAGGAGCATTTTAAGGAATTTAACGTAGGAGATTATATCAATTTAACAGGCAACGTACAAAGTACTAAAAGAAACGAAGTGATAAGCTATACGGTATTTGTAGAAAGCATAATTCCGCCCGAATATACGGATAAGGCTTATTATAACCAATTTTGGCTCGAAGGTACCATTGCGGCTGTTTGTGAGCTGACGAATTGCTTGAGAATTACAATACACACAGAAAGTGAAGGCAGATATTCTTTCGTACCTGTTGTGTTTTATTATCCCGATATAAGGCGGCTGAACTTTGAGGTGGGCGAAAGGATTCATACCCAAGGCTCGATTCAATCGGTACGAAAAAAGGATGCCGACGGAGAATATATCTACTTTCAGAATTATGTAGGCAATATAAGTAAAACAGGTTGATATTGCAGGTCCTTCCTTCGGGAAGGGCTTGCTTTTATATTTATGACGTATGCCTGTTTTTTATCCCTCACTTCATCGTTCAACAAATGAGTGATGAAGTCTAATAAGATTTTACAGTTGATACCCTTTCTAATCCGGAAACATCCTGAAGTTTAAGGTGTGAATAATACCTTAAGCTACACTTTTTATCAAAGCAGTCCTATTGACATTTATATTTCAAAACAGTAAAATTAAATAGAAAACACTTCATCGGAAAGGAAGCTGAATATGAGTATCATCAAACGTATTATTACAACTATAACTCTGTTGTTTTCTATGATAGGAGGCTTAATTAATCCTGTGGATACCTTCGAAAATTCGAAGGAGCTTTTCGCTGATGCGTCCAAGGCTTCTTATTCAGAGCTTTACTACGAGCTTTCTCAAAATGAAAAGAATGAAACTGACACCTGGCGTCAGGGTATGATTTCAGGTAACGGTTTGCAGGGAGTTATTACAAGCGGCTCACCCTATAGTGATACACTTATTTATCAGAATATGCATTTTATTATGCCTAACAAAAACGTCCGTTACTGTCCCGATACCTCCGACGAGCTTGAGGGAGTAAAGCAGAATATCGCAAACAGTGAAAATATCACAGATGATGCTTCCTATGATGATGTTTATGCTTTTCATCCCGGCGGTGCACTCAGAATCAAGCAGCTCAGGCAGGCAAAAACAAACTACATAAGATATACCGATTATGAAACCGCCGAGGTTGGCGTAAGATACACTGACATCAGAGGTGTGTGGGAGAGAACAACCTTTACCTCTCAGACTGATAACGTAACTATCACAAAAATCGGCAGCTCCTCAACGGGCAGCAAGGTAAATCTTACTCTTTCCTTTGACGATCTTTCAACCTTTGCAAATTTCGGCAACGGCAACGAGGTGGACCTTCAGTACAAGAAAATAGTTGGTGAGGATTGCGAATATATCGGCTTTGTCGCTCATTATCCCGATTACGAAAACAGTGAGCTTAAAAACGGCGGCTATGCTACTGTAGTTTATGTTGTCTGCGAGGGCGGTATAAAAAAGGAGATATCTCTCGGTAAGGTTAAGGATGCTCAGTACTGCGGCGAAAAGGATCCTGCAATCACAATTGTGGGTGCGGATAATGTTTATCTTATCGCTCTTTCCGACAGAACCTATGATATGGGTGCTTATGACAGCTTTGCTGATGCAGATTCTTATGCACTTGTGGATGAACTTGTGAAAAATGCTGAAACCGTTGCAGATAAGTACACTGTTGACGGTGAGTTCAGCTATGAAAAGGCAATTGAAAAGCACGCTGAAGCTTTCTCGGAAGAGTTTAATGCAGTATCCTTTAAGCTTGGTGATACAGACAGTACTCTTTCAAACGAGGCTTTAGTAGGTCAGCAGTATCAGAATAATGAGCTTGTTTCTGACCTTATGGAAAGAGCCTACTATTCGGGCAGATATGCTTACCTTTGCTCTGCAGGCTATTCAACACCTCGTCTTTACGGTATGTGGACAGGTGAATTTGCTCCCGGTTGGGGAAGCAAGTATACAATGGATGCCAATGTAAATCTGCAGACCTCGTCGATGAATACGGGTAATATGGAGTCGGCCTACATCGGCTATGCCTCATTTATTCTCCGTCAGGCTCCTGACTGGGAAGAAAATGCAAAGGCTACTCACGGCTTTACCGATGCAATACAGGCACCCGTTAACACCGACGGTGACAAGGCAGTTATTACCGAAACCTGCTATCCTTATCCCTTCCGTTATTGGAATGCAGGTACAAGCTGGATGCTTCAGCCTCTTTATGAAACACTTCTTTGCTACGGTGATGTGAAGATACCCGTTACCGATGAATTTAATCTTGAAGAGCTTAAATCTGTTCTCTCACTTACCGAAGCGGATCTTACAGATGATGAAATAACAGCACTTAAAAACAAAGGCTATCTCGATTTAAGAAAGGATATTCTTCTTCCTCTTCTTACAAAGAGTGCAAATTATTGGGATCAGATGATGTCACCTGAGTACTATACCGATGCAAGCGGTAATGTAGTTTACGAGGAAGGTAAAACAGAACTCGGTGAAGGCGAAAAATATGCAATTCTTCCCTCATATTCACCTGAAAACAATCCTGCAAACTATCCGAGTCCCTCAGTTGCCAATGCGGCGATTGATATTTCCGCATGCAAGAGCAATCTGGAAATGCTCATCAACATTATGAAGAGCGTTGATGCGGATGCTGACACTTCCCATTGGGAGGCTCTTCTTAAGGATGTACCCGATTATATTTATGACGAAACGGGAGCAATCAAGGAATGGGCAGCAAATGAATTCGAAGAAAACAATCTGCATCGTCATCTGAGCCACCTTTACTGCGTATGGCCTATGTTCGAAACACAGAATGATGAAGCACTTTATAACGCATGTGTTCAGGCAATTGCCAACAGAGCGAGCGAAAACAACGCAAGCCACGCTCTTGTGCACAGAGCTCTTATCGGTGCAAGGCTCAAGGATGCAGATACGGTTACGGCTTCACTTGTTGGTCTTGCAAATAACTGGATTTATTACGATTCACTTATGACCAACCACGATACAAACCGTTGGAGCTGCTACTGCACAGATCTTGCAATAGGCTATCTCGGAATCATCAACGAAAGCCTCGTTTATTCATACACAGGTGAAATTGAAATTCTTCCCGCACTTCCCACAGCAGGCTTTGAAAGCGGTGAAATTAACGGCATCAGAACAAGAAGCAGAGCAGTTGTTGACTCTCTCAGGTGGAATCTTGCAGAAGGTACTGCGGAAGTTACGGTAACCTCTGACATAGCACAGACTATAGAGATTTCCTGCGGTTTGACGGATGAAATGCAAACTGTCACTTTCGAAGCAGGAGAAAGCAAAACTGTTGTGTTTAGTATTTCAAGATAAGTGAATAAATAAACATATATCACCTGTTCAGAGATGAGCAGGTGATTTTAATAGTGGTATGTTTGTGTCATTTAAGAATAGGTAGCAGTAATCTTTGTATTCCTTAATAGTTGATATTTTATTTTTTATATGATAAAATAATCAAAACAGAAAGGGAGTGATTAAATGAACAAAAAATCATTTGAAATTTTAAGTGCCGATACAGTTGTAGCTGTCTGGAATGACGGTCAGCTTACAGTTGTTAACGACGCTTTGCTTCCTTTGTATTTAAAACGTATCAGTAATGCTGAAATGTGGCTTGAAAGTCGTGCTATTGATAGCCATAGAGCAAATTCACGTCTTCTCAAAAAAGCTCTTCGCCTTGCTGAGAAGGATGATGTTTCAACGGTTGTTCACGTTAACGGTGCTACCATCACTGATAACTATTGGGTGCGTCCTGTCGGATCTGAACTCACCTATGCTGATGTTAAATTTGATAACGATTATTTTTCAAACCTTGCTCTGAAAGGTACTTATGACAGCTTTAACAGAGCCGCTAACAGCAAGCACAGCAGAACACCGGAGCTTACAAATGTAGGTAGCTTCGAAAAATGCTGGAAGCTTCGTGACGGAAATTGGTGGATATATAAGAAGGCTAATCATAACGAACTTTTCTCTGAACTGTTTGTGTTTGAGCTCGGTAAAGCACTCGGCATGAATATGGCTCATTATGAGCGTGGACAGGGCATTATAAAATCACTTGACTTCACCGATTCTGCAAAGGTCAATTTTGAGCCTGCATCAACTTTTATGGGTGACAACGAGGATTATGAGGATGTAGTTACCGAGCTTCAGAAGATTTGTCCTGAAGCGATAGCGGACTATGTCAGAATGATTTTTCTTGATACTGTGGTTGCTAATCCCGACAGGCACACAAATAACTTCGGTCTGCTTAGGGATGTTGATACAGGTAAACTTGTCGGCTTTGCTCCGAATTTTGATAACAATATGGCTCTCATTTCAAGAGGCTATCCTAAGAAGTCAACATCAAAGGATTTACTTATCAGTCTTTTCAACGAACTGCTTGACAATCATCCCATGTACAAAGCATATCTTCCCGAACTTGACGAATCAACAGTCAAAGAGATTCTGGATAAGATAAATATGAAGGTTAAGAGACAAGAAATAACAGACTTTGTAATGAGCAGATACAGCTTTATTAAAAAATAAATTCAAAGCTTTACAAATCTCTGAAACTTTACAAAACTTTACAACAGCAGAATACACCAGGTAACAACAAGTGCCTTTTATGGGCATTTTCAGGCATAAAACCTATCAAAAATACCCCAAAAAACACCTCATCGAATAAGGTAACAACCCCATGGTTGGTATGACTGTTGCATGTGCAGTTGCTATTGAAGAGGCAAGTAAATAAAAGCTTCTCGGCACTCAGTTAAAATTTAATTATTGATAAATAGTTAGACACATCATTTTTGAGTTTTCCTCAATGATGTGTCTATCTTTTTATGCCTTTCGGACGAAAAAACATACCAAACAGACAAATAAAACGTTTTATCTCCTGACTTGTTATATTATTCAAGTGTAATTAACTGTTGCTTTGTTGACTTTGAAATAGCTATAAATTAAAATATCAGAAGGATTAAAATTATGAAGATGGTGATTTTTTGATAAATATTACACTTTGTGATGACAGTGCAAATGATATCGAGATTATTAAGTCTGAGCTTATTAAATATAGTACTGATAAGCATATTAAATTTAATATCAGCTCTTTTAATTCTCCCGACCAGCTTATTTATGAAATTCAGGACAGGCACATATCTGATATATTCATTCTTGATGTATCGATGCCCGGAAAAAACGGATTTGAACTTGCTGAAGCAATAAGGCAGCATATAGCTGACCCTGTTATTATTTTCCTGACATCTATGGAAGGCCGTGCGGTTGACGGATATAAGGTAAACGCACTCAGATATGTGATAAAAGAAAATCTCAGCCGTGATATAACGGAAGCTCTTGACTGTGCCGTTAAAGCGGTGTCAAATTCCAACGACAGTGTTATTACAGTGCGAAGATATAATGATTTCTGGCGTGTATCCTATGACAGCATCATTTATGTCACCCGTGTTTCAAGACAGTTGATCATTGTGACAGATAAAGATGGAGAGCTTGTAGACAACAGAGGTATTTCTGAATTTTTTAATATCCTTAACGATGATCGTTTTATTTTTATTGACAGAGGTTGCTTTGTAAATATTGACTACATTTCACAGATAATAGGCAATGACATCCGTCTTAAAAATGGATCAGTATTACCGATCAGCAGAAGGTTAATGAAGACGGTAAAAGAAACGCTTTTGATAAGATGGGGATTATAATAAAGGAGAAGGTGTTGTAAAATGAGTATAGTTTATCAGCTTATTCCGTTACTTGCTGCTTTTGCAGAAGGTCTTATTGTTATATCCGTGCCCGGAAAAATGTGTGGGCGAAAATATAAAAACAGTAAAAATATATTATTGACTCTCGGATTTTCGGCGTTTTATGCAGTTTTGGTAACTGCGATGAATTCATTGGTGCCGTATCCTTATGCGGTAACGGTTCTTGCGATGATATATTCCTTTGCAGTGCCCTTTGTTCTCTCAAAGAGGAATATAGCCCTTAATTTTGCTTCGGTTATGATGACCTGGTTTTTCTATTATGTGCTTGACTACGTTATATCTTTCGGTATTATTTTTGCCGTCGGTATAGAGTATAGTGATGTCATGTTATTGGTGCCTAAACTTATTGAAATTTTTGTGTTTTTTGCGTTCAGCAAAATATACCCTAAGGTCAGGCTGTTGGGGAAAAAGAATCTATATGTGCTTTTTAGCGTTTCCTTAATTGCTTTCACACTGCTTTCTGTCATTTCTGGTCTGATTTTTTCCGATTCTGTTTTTGTGATGCAGATGTCGCTTATGCTTTCTGCGGTATTCGTTGTGCTGTCTTTTATTGCTACAATAACCGCTGTTTCAATAAATACTAAGTATGAAAAAGAAAAGCGTGAAGGTTCAATAATGGCCGCGACAAATGAAATGATGGAAAAGAATTTTGCAGAGCTTCAGAATGCACAGAATACTATGTATCAGCAGATACACGATTTTAAAAACCATATCAGAACTATCGGCGGCATGATAGAAAAGGATGACGCTGCAAAGGCTTATGTTGAGGAGCTTTTATCTGCCGATTATAACAAGGTAAGGCGCTGTAATTGCGGAAACAAGGTAATTGATTCAATTATAAATTGCAAAATTGCCGGGGCACAAGCCGCAGGAATTAACTTCGATTATCAGGTGAGACTGTCTTCTGATTTATATTTATCTTCGGTTGATTTGTGTGCTATTCTTGCAAATCAGATTGATAATGCAATAGAGGCTTGTGAAAATATGCCGGAGAAAAGCAATAAAACAGTTTCCGTTAAAATCTGGCAAAAAGAGGCCTTTGCATTTTTCAAGGTTATGAATCCTTGCAAGGAGAATCCTTTTGATGCTTCAAAGCAGCTGAAAAGCACAAAGCGGGATTCTGAAGGACTTCACGGTTTCGGAATTAAAAATATTGCAAAGACCGTTGAGTATTACGGCGGTACGCTTAAAAACGATTATAAAAACGGCATTTTCACATCGGTTGTTATGGTTCCGAATAACAATTCAGTACAGGAATAACAGCCGTTCAGACAAAACAGCCTAAAAGTTTTTCTTTATGATATTATAATAATGTGAAGATAAAGGAGGATTCATTATGAAAAAGACTAAATTCTTGTCTGTTGTTTTTCTTGTTGTACTTTTCTCTGCTGTGTTTGCCTTCAGCGCTTTCGGTGCTGAGGAAGAGTACGTTGAAGGTATATTTACCTACACCGTTGAGGACGGAAAAGCAACGATTGTAAAATGTGTATGGGAAACAGGAGATGAGCTTGTAATTCCCGAAGAGCTCGGCGGCTACCCTATTGTGGCTATCGGTGACGGAGCCATGCAAGGCGACAAATACTATATAGATGAAGTTATAATTCCCTCATCTCTTGAGAGGGTCGGAGCCAAGAATTACATTTTTAATGCAACGAGATTTTATGTAAATTGCGTTGAAGATTGGCTGGATATCGAATTTTCAGATAATTCATTCAGAAAAGACCCGTACTTTTATATTTATGTTGACGGAAAGCTTCTCAAAGATCTTGTTATTCCCGAGGGTATAACCGAAATAAAGCCTTATGCTTTTAACCGTTGTACAACAATAGAAACCGTAACGTTGCCGAAGGGCTTCAAGAAAATCGGTAATGAGGCGTTTACCAATTCAAAAGTAAAAAAGGTTTATGTTGATTCCTTTGAAACCTGGAACAGCATTGATATGCGGGATATACCTATGAAGGTTGCAAAAGAGCTTTACATCGGCGGTGAGCTTGTAACGGCTATTGATGTTCCCGAAAGCGTTACAGAGCTGAACAGCAAAAATTTTCTGTATATCAAAAATCTTGAGTATCTGAAGCTTCATGAAAATGTTTCCGCAGTTTACGGAGGAATATCAGTTGAAAGCTTATACATTGACAGCATGGAGCAATATATTGATATAATTGCCAATTCTGTTTCCGAATCGGATGCTGCCACTTCACCGGTCAGCTTTATGTCTTGTGCCGAAAAGGTCTATATCGGTGGTGAGCTTTTAACAGAGATTGTTATTCCTGAGGGCGTAAAGGAAATCCCTGCCGGTTGCTTCAGCGCTACTAAGGGCATCAGTAAAATATCCTTCCCATCATCTGTTGAAAAGATTGGCAAGAATGCCTTTTTCAATATGCCCGATACGAAGGCGGTTTATGTAGCTGATGCTGAAACATGGTTCAGAATTTGCGATGAGCTTGCTGTAAGCAGTGGCTATAAGGTGTTTGACAAGCTGTATATAGGTGGCGAGGAGGCAGTAACCGTTACTATTCCCGATTCTGTTGAAAAGCTTCCCTTCTGGTCCTTCAGCCGTGTGAAAAATGTAAAAAGCATTGTGTTGTCAAAGAATATAAAGGAGTTCAACAAAGCATTCAGTAACGACTGCAGTTATATTGAAAATGTTTATGTTGATTCTCTTGAAACTTGGTTGGGGTATAACTTTGAAACTGCTTCATGCAATCCGATGTGTTGGGCTGAAAAGCTTTATGTGGACGGAGAGCTTCTTACAGATGTTATCTATCCTGACGGTACAACAGAAATCGGTCTGGAATTTTACGACTGTGAATCCCTGAAAACCGTTGCAATTCCCGCCTCGGTGACAACGGTAAAAAAGGATGCCTTTATGGGCTGTGAAAGCCTTGAGGCTGTTTATGCAGAAAGCCTTGAAAGCTGGCTCAATATCGATTTTGAAACACCTGAAAGTAATCCGCTTTATTATGGAGCGAAGCTTTATATTGACGGAAAGCTTCTTACAGAGGTTACGCTTCCCGAATCAATGAGCGAGTTTAAAAGCTATACCTTCTATAACTGTACTAGCCTTGAAAAAATCAACATTACCGAAAACGTGAAGGCATTCGGAAAAAACACTTTTATCTACTGTACTGCGGATGTTTATGCTGATACTCTCGAGCATTGGTTAAGCTTTGATTTTAAAGACGGAAAATCTCCCATGATATACGGAAAGGACTTATATATCGCAGGTGAGCCTCTCACAGAGCTGATAATTCCCGAAAGTGTAGAAATAATACCGTCATATGCTTTCGCATATGTTAAAAACCTTACAAGAGTTGAAATTCCCGCCTCGACAAAAATATATGACTCTGCTTTCAGAAACAGTGGGGTCAAGGTAGCGGAGGTCGGTACTCTTCCCAAGGGACAGACACAGGCTACGGCTGAAATAAATCAATACAACTCATGGTTTACAGGCTGCTCCGATATTGAGCTGATTATAGGCCCCGGCATCAGGAAAATCGGATATCAGGCCTTTAGCGGCTGTGTGGCTATTAAAAAAATAACCTTTTCTTACGCCGTAGAAGTAATCGGCGAACAGGCCTTTAAGGGCAGCTGCCATCTTAAAGAGGTGGTTATTTCATCAAGTGTCAAGTCTGTAGGTGAGTATGCCTTCAGCGAGTGTCATATGCTTGAAAGCGTTACCTTCGGCGACAAAACTGAAGGCAAGGCTGTGACAGATGTTGGGTACAGAGCTTTTTATAAATGTCCCGCTCTTAAAAATATCACCTTCAATACAGGTGTAAAGAGCTTTGATGGTTATGCTTTCCAGGAAAGCAAGAATATTGAAAACGTATATGTCAACGACCTTGCTTCTTATCTGGGCATAACACATAAAGAGATGCATGATAATTGGTCTTCTCCCGCCTATTTTGCCGATAACCTTTATATCAACGGTGAAGTGGCGAAGAATCTCGTTATTCCTGAGGGAGTAACAAGAATAAGTGAATACGCATTTTACGGAACAAAAACACTTGAAACCGTTCAGTTTCCGTCCACACTTACACATATAGGCGACTGTTCTTTTGCTCTTTGTGTAAATCTGCAGGATGTTGTTTTTCCGGATTCCCTCAAAAAAATAGGCGATTTTTCCTTTATGACATGTAAAAAAATAAAAAGTCTGGAAATTCCCCGTAATGTAAAAAGTATAGGTATCAGTGCCTTTGATTTCTGTTCAAGTCTTGAATACGTTGTATTCTACGAGAAAATCGGTACTGCGGGTGATCATGCCTTCAAAGATTGTAAAAACCTTAAACAGATTCTTTATACGGGTACAGAAAGCCAATGGATGACCTTTGTTACCAAAAATTATAATTCAGGTGTGGCAAACGTTCCTTATTATTGTGAATACGATCCTGATGCTCTTTTCTCGCCTAAGAATCTCAGTGCTACCCAGACATCGAGCAGTATTACCGTTAAATGGTCGGCTGTAAACGGTGCGACAGGCTACAGAGTATTTGTCAAAAATACACAAACCGGAAAATGGGATATTGCCGTAAGAACAACGGGTAAAAAAACAACGGCAACTATCAGTAATCTTAATTCAGGCTCGAAATATTGTGTTGCAGTTAAAGCGTATATGAATACGGGAGCTTTGATTATGTGGTCACCCGAATACAGCGAACTTATTACAATTACCAGGCCGGCTGTTGCCGATAAGGTTACTGCTTCGCAGAAAACGGAAAGCATTACACTTAAATGGAATAAGGTGCCCGGTGCAACCGGATACAGAATTTATGTTGCAAGAAACGGCAGCTGGAAGGCTCTTAAAACAACGACAAAACTTACATATACCATAAGAGATTTAAATCCCGGCACAAAATACACCTTTGCCGTTAAGGCCTATACCAAACATGACGGAAATACTTATTGGGCAAGCAAATATGCAAGGCTTGAAACCGCAACCAAAACAGCAACACCTGTAGCCACCGTAACCTCCACGTCAAAGACAAAGTCTCTTGTAAAATGGAATAACGTCAGCGGAGAAAGCGGCTATCAGGTATGGTACTCAACAAGTAAGGACGGTACCTATAAGAGATTCGGTAATGCAAAGGCAAACGCAACCTCTATGATGGTTACAGGTCTTACGAGCGCTAAAACCTATTACTTCAAGGTCAGAACCTACATCAAGACCGACAGCGGCTACGTATATTCTGCGTGGAGTGCAGTAAAGAGCGTAAAGGTTAAATAACAGTGAAAGCCACCCTCAGCGGTGGCTTTCGTAATATGTGAATTTTCCTTTTGAAAGCTTTACAATCCAACCCACCACCCGAAACTTTACATCAGCAAAATACACCATGGTACAACAGGTGCCGTTATGGACGTTTTTAGGTACAAAAAGCCTATATATTGCCTCCAAAAATACCCCATCGAATAAGGTAACAACCCCATGGTTGGTATGACTGTTGCATGTGCAGTTGCTATTGAAGAGGCTTCAAAATAATATCATCGCATAATAAAATCTCCTGTTCGTTTGGACGGGAGATTTTTTGCGTTTATCTTACCGAAAGCACAGTGCCGAACCCGGTGTTATATTTATAAAAAGCAAATAAGTATACTTGCAAAAATAATAATTTAATGTTAAGATAATAAAGCAGACATTAAAGAAATGAATGGAGGACAATTATGAAACACATTAAAAAGAGCTTATGTCTTATTTTAACATTTGTGATGTTATTATCATCTGTTTGTGTCGCAGTAGGTGCTATCAACATCGATGGGGAAGAAATTGATCATCTTCCGCAGGTTTATGTTTCCGGCTTTGAGAGTTTATCAATCCATTTCAAGGATGACCCGAGTAAAACATCAGTTTTCCCTGTGAATTTTGATATTTTATTAAACAATGCCAAAAAATTTAATGAATACACTTCGGAATCTCTTAAAAACCTTGAACCCGATATTATTTACAACTATCTTTACTCTGCTTTCTATGACACACTCGGCATGTATGCACTTAAGGGCGACGGTATAACCAATGCTGATGACAGAATTATGTGCGAAGAACGTGTATTCAGGCACGAAGGTAACGGTTTGTATTATTTCGAGTATGACAGCCGTCTCAGCCCTATCGACCTTGCCGAAGAGCTTCACGAATTCATAAAAAAGGTTCAGCAGCATTCAGGCAGTGAACGTTTTGAGCTTGTAGGCGCAAGCTACGGCGGTACAATCGTTATGACATACCTTAACGAACACCCTGAAATGTATCCATATATCGATTCACTTCTTCTGAGCGTACCCTCATATGGAGGTTTCTCGGTTCTCGGTGAAATTTACAGCGGTGACTTCTATGTCGACCACGATACATTGACTCAGTATGCTTACGTTGGCATCGACAACGAAGATCTCGGCCTTTTACTTTCCGTTCTCAACAAAAGCGGTTTCCTTGAGAAATTCCTGGAGCTATTGGTTCTCCCCGGCGTAAAAGCCATTGCTTTGAGAGCTGCCAGAGATCTTATCCATGATACCATCGGCACTATCCCCAGTTTCTGGACTTTCGTTCAGGAAGAATATTTCTACGATGCGATGGAAAACATTTACGGTGAGAATTATGCCGATCCTGATCACGAATATGCAGGTCTTATCTATAAAGCAACCTATTATCAGGAACAGATTATGCAAAGACTTGACGAAATCTATCTCAACGTAGCAAACAGCGGCATCAAAATGAACTTAATCTGCAAATACGGCAGACCACCGATGCCTATCAGTGAAAAAGGCAGCTTTATGAGTGACGGTTCTGTCGATGTTACCGATGTCACCCTCGGCGCAACAGCCAGCAAGTATGGTGAAACTCTGCCAGCAGATTACGAGCAGGCTCTTTATCCTGAATATGATTTCATTTCACCCGACAGATGTATTGATGCTTCAACAGGTATCGCTCCGCTTTACACCTGGTATGTAAAAGGCCTTGAACACACTCAGAAGAATGCAGGCTTTAACGAACTCATCAATTACATCGTTTATGAAGATCCCGACGTATTTTCAAGCTCTGAATTCCCACAGTTCACTCAGGCGGCCTATGACGGAAGCCTTGTGCCTGTTGTGCCTGTTGAAACCACCGAAACCACACTCATGAATGATTTCATAAGACTTATAATGAGATTGTGCAAAATGCTTTTAGAAGCTATCACTAAGCTTTTTAACAGATAAATTCAAAATAAGAACCAAGAACACCTCACGCTTTGCGTTCAACCTTGTTGTTCGCTGAAGCTCGTAATAATAGATAAATAAAGGCTTTATAAGGCTTTTGGAGAAATTTGATATTCTGCAAAAATCTTATCACGTGATTTTTAACAGATAAAAAGTCAGACACATCATTTTTGAGTTTTCAAGGGTGATGTGTCTGTATTTTTTAAAAATAATATCAGGAATATTATCATGGACATTTGTTTTGAATGAAACAAATTAGCATAAATAAACGCTTTCAACCAAAAAATGTTGAAAAAGCACAAAAAATGTGATATATTACATAATGGATGATAATATGTTGGTCGATAGGCTTGTTGTGCAATAAATCGGACTTTAGGTCTGAAAATACTAAGGGGTTGCATTTTGTATGACAGATAAAGAACTCAGAAAACTCAGCCGTCTTGAACTGCTTGAATTGCTTCTTGAAGTCAGCAAGGAAAACAGTAAACTTAAAGAACAGATTGATAGGCTGAATGATGAAAATAAAACTAATCAGAATATAGAAAATCTTTCTGTGATGACCCGTCATATGGAAAACTCCTTAAGATATGCCAAAGGCCTTGCAGACTCTCTTAAAATGACTTCAGATAAGGCTGTTACATCGGACAATACAGTTAAAACAGACAGGGTTGAAGAAGTCAGAACTAACGATAAGTCTGAACAGTTATCTGATGTAGAAATCTATAAGCGTATGTTATGTTTTTTCGCTAACAACGATGACAAACTAAGTGTGTTTCCTACTGATGTGGAAAATTCTGTCAGAGCAAGAATAAGAAGCATACTTGAAAGAAGAAAACAAAACTGATACCCATTCATAGGAGCGTTACCGCCAATGGTAAGGAGAAAATCAAAAGGTTTCGGGTCAATTCCCACAGCTGAACAAATAGAGGCTGAAATTCTCAGAGAAAAATATAATCAAAAATATAAACAGGTGCTCAGAAGTACAATGTATTCACTTATTGTTGTTGCTGCTGTTGCGGTGTTGATTGCTACACTTGCTTTACCTGTTCTGCAGATTTCGGGCAGCAGCATGGAACCGACCCTCAACGACGAAGAAATAGTCGTACTGTTAAAAACAACAAATATGAAAAAAGGGGAGCTATGTTGCTTTTCTTATCAGAATAAACTTCTTATAAAACGGGTTATCGGTCTGCCGGGCGATAAAATAAACATTGATGAAAACGGTAATGTTTATGTAAACGATGAGCCAATTGATGAGCCCTATGTTACGGACAGAGCTTTAGGTGAATGTGATATAGCTTTTCCATGCTATGTAACAGATAATCACTATTTTGTTTTAGGTGACCACCGTTCAACTTCAATAGACAGCCGAAGCTCGGTGATAGGTCTTGTAAGTGAGGATTATATCGTCGGAAAAATATTTTTCAGAATATGGCCATTTGACAGTATCAGCCTGGTCGACTGATATTTATAAAGCGTAAAAGGAGGTGGCAGGTTTGGAAGGTGTCAACAAGGATTATCTTGGTAAGCATAAAAAATTCAGAATGGATAGCAAAAAACTTGCCACAGCATTTTTACTTGCAGCATTCATAGTTGCAATAATAGTTTTCTGGTGGCTCAAGCTTGTGGGCGTCACCGTAACCGGTGAAGCCTTTTGCGGTCTCAGTGAGCACACCCACTCGGATGACTGTTACATAAGCGAGCTTGTTTGCGGCTTTGAAGATAATTCAACAACTGTCTTTATCGGCGAAGCTGACACAACTGAAGCCTCTTTGAGCGACGAAACAACCTCAGAAGCGCATACTCATTCGGATGCTTGTTACATCAAAATTCTTTCTTGTACGCAAGCAGAACATACCCATTCTCAGGAGTGTTTCCCCGATAAAACAGCAGATACCGAAACCGTCAGCGATTGGCTCAGCACAATTGATGATGTTAAAATAACAAACGATATCCCTCAGAATCTGATAGGCATTGCAATGTCGCAGATGGGTTATGAAGAAAGCAAAAACAACTTTGAGTATGACAGTGAAGGAAACAAAAACGGCTACACACGCTACGGTGAATGGTATGGCAACCCTTACGGTAAGTGGAACGCTATGTTTGTCTCTTTCTGTCTGCACTATGCAAATATCAATAATGCAGACGAGCTTAAGGCTTCCGGTGCAGAAGCTTTAAAATTTGCCTGGCAGAACAGAGGCGTATATTCACCAAAGAGTGAACACTCACCCGAAAGGGGAGATATCGTCTTTATTGATAACGACGCAGATAAAACCGCAGACTCTGTGGGCATAGTTTTATCTTCAGACAGTAAAAGTCTTGTTGTCGTAATGGGTGACAGCAACAATAAGGTTGAAACTGTGAGTATTGATAATTCTGACAGTGTTATCGGATACGGACTTACCGCCGAACTCAGCTTTGCAAAGGATACCGAGTATAAGCAGGAGGATAAAGAGTCAACAACCGTTACAGAAGAAGAAACCGAGCCTGAGGCTCCGCCTCTTATGCTGTTTAACTCAGCGCCCGTAAATACAGATGAGCCGAATATCACATATATAAATGACCTTACAACGGTAGTTAAAGCGGTCCAGTTCAAAACGATGGAAGGCGAAGTTATTGACAACAACTCAACCGTTTATATCGGACAGACCTATGTTGTTTCAATGGAATTTGCCGAAAAAAATACCGGCAGTGAATGGATACAGTTCCGGCACGATGAGGATCACCGCCTTTATTATCAGATTCCCTCAAATATCCATTGTGAGCCCTTTACAGAATGGCACCCCATTACTGCGAAAACGGAAAACGGCACTATTGAAGATGTCGGTGAATATTTCATAAACGAAGACGGGATGCTTATTGTTGTCTTTAAAGATGACCCGGTAACCGGAGAATGCTTCGGTGCAAAGTATTCTAATGTAGACTTCACTATAGATTTTAACGCTACGGTTGGTTCAACACAGTCAGGTACATCGGAAGAGGTTGTTTTCAACGACGAAATCAGCGTGAATCTCAATATTGACGGCAGCGCAGGTATGACTGTCACCAAAACCCACGGCAACTATGACAGCGACAACAATACTATGGAATATACTATTAGAGTTGAAGCTACAAAGGGTGTTGTAAAGGATCTTGTAATAGATGACCAGATTTGGGAAAATCATTATACTCTGAGAGACACAATAGTTGTAACTGACCTTGACGGTAATGTTCTGAATCCTCAGCCTACTGTCAGCAATCACCCGTCTCACAACAACGGCGCAGAGGAAGGCTTCCGCATTTCGGATTTTCCTGATTTTTCAGCAGGAAACGGATTCCTTATTACCTATAAAACAAAAATATACGACAATCTGCTTTCCAATGATACCGTTGATATGTGGAACGGTCTTGACTCGACAGGTAAGGACTCAAACGGCAACGATGTTTATGTCTGGTCTGACGACTGGCTGAGAGTTGAGCTTGAAAAAATGGAAAAAGACGGCAAGCAATCTGTTCTTGAAGACGGTAACGGTAATCCTGTTCCCGTAATTGAATGGGAGGTTGAAATCAAGAAGGACAACCATAATCTTCAGGGCACCGTTATTATCGACACGCTCGGTGCAGGATTGGAATATTACACCGACAAGGACATACGCGTCAAGCGTTATGATGAATGGGGAAACAGACTTTCAGATGTGTATATCAGCTGGAATGATGTTACAGTCAACGGAAACACAATGTCCTTCGCTCTTCCTGACGGTTATGCCTTTGACATAATCTACTATACAGAATACGAAGAGCTTCAGGAAGGTGAAAAGAAGCATTACACCAACAGTGTATCAGCCACAATTAACGGTAAAGAAGAAACTGCAGGCGGTGCAGCAGATGTTGTCGGCTTTATACCTAATGTAAGAAAAAGTGCAAGCGGAAACGACGGTGAATATGTATATTTCACCATTGAAGCTGATGTGCCTGCCGTAATCAAGGATTGGGGCAACTTCTTCCTTACTGACCTTTCGGCATTCTGGAGCTACAACAACGCCGAAGGATATCTTTATGTAGAAAATATTCCCGAAGATATGGTGATTACTGCTGTTACAAAAAGCGGCCGCACGGTTAACTTTACACCTTATGTGGCCGGAGGTCCCACAGAGAATACATATATTCTTATAGCTCCCGCCGAGGGTGACCAGTATCACAGCTTCAATGTCTTATTCAACACATCGGATACAGAATTCGCTTCGTCAAAGTGGATACTGAATGAAGACTCTACGCTTACAATTACATATAAGCTTCCCTTCAGCTCAAAGACAGGTACTGAATGGGAGGGCGAGCTCAGCGGAGACAAAACCCTTGAGGATGTGCTTCTGGAAGGAAAAAAGATGGCAAACGAAGCCTATCTTAACTATACCGATGTCATCCGCGGTACAGGTACAACTACTTATGAATACTCGCCGAAAATTACAAAGGAATCGGTAGTGAATGAAAACGGTACAATAGATTATACGGTTGTATTTCATAATACAATTCCCGGTTCCCACGGCGATAATGGTTATCTTAACGCTTCAACATCCATGGTTTATTTTAATGACACCTTCGATGAAAAGCTGGAATATGTTGAGGGTTCGTTGAAGGTTACTTGCTTTGACCCCTGGAGAGACGGGCTGTGGATGAACAAATATCAATATAACGGTACAGTGTCGGGTAACAGTATGAGTATACCTGCAAACCTGTTCGAATATGTTGAATCAAACCCCGATGCCACGGCAGCAGGCTGGAGCAACTTATATAAAAGAACTGACCTTGAAAAGTTTTACAAATGGGTCAATGCTGGCGGTGATTACGTCTTCACCTACACTCTCAAGCTTAAAGATGAATACCTCAACACAACCGAATATAATAAATTCGAGCTTGACAATACGGCTGAGCTCACATGGGACACTGACGGTTCATCAGGTCCGGTTACAGAAAACTCAGAATACAAAACCGGTCTTATTGACAAGCACGCCGTACAGGAAAACAATCAGCTGAAATTCGATATTCACATTAACCGTAATTCATTGGATATTCTCAAGGGAACCGATACTCTTACAATCGAAGACACAATGACAGCTAATCTTTCGGTTTATTGGGATTCAATCAAGCTTTATTATGAGGATGCAGACGGTAACTGGATAGACTTCGACGAAACTGATGACGATTACTCCTACACCGTTACCTATGACCAGACAAGCAACAAGCTGACCTTTGTTATCCCCGATGAGCTTCATATAAGAATTGATTATACCACTCTTATCACCGAAAGCGGCCTTATTTCCGTAAATAACGCTGTAAAGGTTGACGGTAAGGCTCAGGTATCTGACATTGTTGATGCGATATTCATGGTTGATGACCATAGCGGCGGCGCTTCAGGTTCAATGCACAGCATAACCCTTCTTAAGCAGGACGGCGATACAGATATCCGCCTGCCCGATGTAGGCTTCCTGCTTTACGGCCCTATGGGTGACCCCGGTGCAGTTCTTCCCGACGGAGTTAACAGAAGTATTACTACAGAAAGCGGCACTAATCTTTATTATATCGGCTCATACACTACGGGCTTTGACGGTACGGTTGAAATTAAAACTCAGTACCTTACTCTCGGCGGACCTTATGCGTTGGTCGAGAAAACAGCACCCGAAGGGTATAATAAGCTTGAAAAGCCCGTATATTTCTATTTCTACGAGCCTGACCCAAACGGTATTATACAGACGGTTACCACTATTATAGCAATAGAAAACTACACCTACGGCTTTGTACTTCCCGAAACGGGGGGTACGGGCACATTACCTTTGGCAATAATCGGCATAAGCCTTATGGCTTTTCCGGTTTTGTATAGCATAATTCGTCGTAAACGGGAAAGGAGGTTTTCGTAAAATCTCCAAACCGCAAAAAACAATCCGATTGCGACGGAGAATGCACATTAATTCACAAAAAATTGCAAATTAAAAAAAGAAAGGAAGTATTATTTATGAAGAAATTATTTGCAGTTTTATTGGCACTTACCCTCGTTCTCTCAATGGGAACAATCGCATTCGCAGCCGGTACAGGCACAATCACAATCACAAATGCAGTTGACGGCGCAGACTACGAGGTCTATAAGATGCTCAGCTTCGCTCCCTCAAATGAAGCAGGT
This sequence comes from Clostridia bacterium, assembly GCA_017517865.1. GTDB lineage: Bacteria > Bacillota > Clostridia > Oscillospirales > Acutalibacteraceae > UBA6857. Next base: position 72,105 of record JAFWYB010000070.1, read on the forward strand.
GACAAGGGTATCTACACCGTTGTGGCAGGTTGGGAAGAGTTTTTCAAAACTGAACCTGCAACAAAGTATTTCGACTTTAAAGTAGTTGAAACAGATCCTGAAACAAATGTAGAGACTATCACTGTAACAACTAAAGACAAAATTGACGCAGTTGATCAGACTCTTGCAAAGGCAGCTATTGCTTATGCAGAGGAAAACAGTATCGCTGCTACAGCAACAGCTGAAGCAGCAGGTGCAACAGTTGAGTTCACAGGTCTTGCACTTGGCTACTATGCAATTGATACCTCACTCGGTACCCTTTGCGCACTCACAAACACAAACTCAGATTTCACTGCAGCTGAAAAGAACGAAAAGCCTGACATCGACAAGTTCGTTCAGGAAGACAGTGAAATGAACCAGGCTGATGAAGGCTGGGGCAAGGTTAACGATGCTGACATCGATCAGGTAGTTAACTACAAGTCAACAATCACAGTTGGTCTTGGTGCAACAAACTACGTAATGCACGATACCATGGAAAAGGGTCTTACCTTCAACAATGACGTTGTTGTTAAGCTTGCTGACGGCACAGTTGTTGCTGCTGAAAATTACACAGTTACAGAAAAGCCCGCTGACGGTCACACATTTGATGTTGCATTTAACAATGACTTCATCGCAGGTCTTGCTAAGGGTACACAGTTCACAGTTTACTACTCAGCAACTCTTAATGAAAATGCTAACATCGTAGTTGACGGTAACGACAACACAGTTAAGCTTTCATACGGTGAAGACAGCACATGGGAAACAGCTGAACACAAGACAACAACCTACACCTGGAAGATGGACGTACTCAAGTTCACAATGGACGGCGAAAATAAGATTACTCTTGCAGGCGCTAAGTTCCAGCTTCTTGACAAGGACGGCAATGCTATCAAGTTCACAGAAGTAGCAGGTACAACAGTTCCCACCTACAGAGTTGACGCTGAAGGCACTGTAACTGAAATCACAACAGATACTAACGGTAAGTTCGAGCTCGTAGGTCTTGATGAAGGCGTATACAAGCTTCACGAAACAGAGGCTCCCGCAGGCTATAACAAGCTTACAGCAGACCTTGACGTTATCATCACAAGCGAGTATAACGAAACAGCTCTTACAGCTACATACAAGATCAACAACGCTGATCCCGCTACTATCGAAGTAGAAAACAAGACCGGTGGTCTTCTTCCCGAAACCGGCGGTATCGGTACCACAATCTTCTACATTGTTGGTATCACACTTATGCTCGGTGCAGCTATCGTTCTTATCTCAAAGAAGAGAATGAAGTCCTTCGCATGAAGGGATGAAGAGTCAAAGGATTCCGAGAGCGAAGACAACTGATTAAACTTCGGGTCTTTTGATTCCTCAGCTGATGCTGACAGACGTTAAAAATTCCCTGCCGACCTTACGTCGGCAGGGAGACAATGAGAATTCTGACCGTTGTTTCTGAGAAAATCAGCGATGACGTTGAGAATTTTAATTAAGTGAGATTTAATATGAAAGAAAATAAAACTGCTCAAAAAAAGAAAAAAAGCGGTAGTGCTTCAACTATTATTCTTGTGGCAATATTTTTTGTTGGATTAAGTGTCCTTCTTTACCCGACAGTAAGTGATTTTTTGAATGAAAAAAGGCAGTCTCAGGCTATCGTCAATTACGATGATATCATCGTTGATCTTACTCCCGAGGATTACTCTGCCTTTTTTTCAGATGCTGACACTTACAACAAAAAGATAAGGAATATGTCCTTCCCCTTTATGAACCATAAAAACATCGCCGAGGAATATTATAACACCCTTGACGTTAACGGTGACGGCATGATGGGTTATATCACTATAGAAAAAATCAAGGTGCAGCTTCCGATTTATCACGGCACAAGCGATAAGGTGCTTAACTCTGCCGTTGGTCACGTAGAGGGCTCAAGCATACCCGTCGGCGGTGAAAGCACCCATTCCGTCCTTTCTGCCCACAGAGGTCTGCCCTCAGCAAAGCTTTTCACAAACCTTGACAAGGTTGAGGTCGGAGACGTTTTCACCATAAGAATTCTCGATAAGACAATCACCTATCAGGTTGATCAGATTCTTATTGTTCTTCCTCATGAGACGGAGGCTCTCAACCTTGTGCCCGGTGAGGACTATTGTACCCTTGTAACCTGCACACCTTACGGCATCAATACCCACAGAATGCTTGTAAGAGGTACCAGAATTGAAAATATTGAGCCCGACAGAGTTATTAGTGTAATTACCGAAGCTTATCAGATAGATCCCCTTATTGTTACGCCTGCAGTTGCGGCACCTATGCTTGCTATTCTTCTTGTTATACTTATTGTTAAGAGCGGGAAGTCGGGCAAAAACAGAAAACAGGCAAATAAAACTCAGGATAATAAATAATACAACAAAAAAGGAGTGAATGTATATGAAGATCAATACAGCTAAAAGAGTTTTTGCAATGCTTATTACAGCTACCATATGCATAACTCTGTTTTATTTAAGCGTGTCTGCAGTTTCTCTTGATACCAAAGGAAGCATAGTCCTTCATATTTCCGATTCCAAAACAGGTGAGCGACTGCCGGAAGCTTCATTCCGCCTGTACTTTTTTGCTCAAGCGTATGAAAAAAGCAACGGTCTTGAGTATGACTATGTTATTCCCTATGACAACTGTAACATGGAAACAGACAATCTTCAGGATGCCTATCTTCCCGTACACCTTACCCATTTTGCACTCTCAAACAATCTGAAATATACATCGGAAACCTCGGATATAAACGGTACCGTTGTTTTTGACAACCTTACTCCGGGTATATATCTTATTGTACCTGAAAAAAATATTCCGGATTATTATATGCCCTCACCTTTTGTTGTCAACATCCCTGTTTACGACAAGGATAACAATGTATGGGTATACGATATAAACGCCACTCCGAAAATACAGATGTACCAACTTGAAGATATACAGGGTACAACCTACATCAGCGTAAAAAAGGTCTGGAAAACAGAAAAGGCTGTTCCGGAAAGTGTATCAGTCAGTCTTCTTCGTGATTACAAGGAGGTAGAGAGAGTTATTCTAAACGAGAGTAATAACTGGAGCTACCGTTGGGACAATCTTTCAGGTAATTATTCCTGGAGTGTGGTGGAAAACGAAGTTCCTGAGGACTTCAAGGTTTCTTATGAAGCTTCGGAAAACACGGTTACAATTGTTAACACCTATGTTTCTCCGAATCTTGACGAGACAACGATCTCACCGTCGGATGACGACACCGCAAAGACTGAACCGTCTTCACCTGAGGACACAACAAAACCCGAAGAGCTTATACAAACCGGACAGCTTAACTGGCCTGTACCTGTTTTTTCCATAGTGGGTATGTTGCTTTTCGCTGCAGGGTGGTTATTGTTTAATTCCGTCAAAAAAGATGAGGAACCGGTATGAAAAGAAAAATAGCTATTACTCTTATGTCTGCAGGGATTATTCTTATCGGTCTTGCAGCGGTACTTCTTGTTTATAACAATTATGAAAATCAAAAAGCTCAGGAATGCTCCGGCAGATTAATACATTCAATCAAAGAAGATATAGCCTCAAATGAGCTGAAAGACAAAATAACCGACCCGTTTGATGAAGAGATGACAGTTAAAGAAATTGACGGTTACGGTTATATAGGGTATCTTTCCGTTCCGGCACTTAACATTGACCTGCCCGTTATGTCAGAATGGGATTATGGCAGACTTAAAATATCTCCTTGCCGCTATTACGGTAGCACAAAGACAGACAATTTAGTTGTTGCTGCTCATAATTACAGAGCACATTTCGGCTATCTGGGTAATCTTAAACTGGGAGATACCGTTGTTTTCACGGATATGGATGCAGTTACACATAATTACAAGGTTGATTCAGTAGATCTGCTTATGCCGACAGATGTTGATAAAGTCAAGGATGCAGGAGATGACCTCATACTGTATACCTGCACCTACGGCGGTAAAAAGAGAATAATTGTCAGATGCAACTATGTGGAATGATTACTTTAACAAGTAAAACTGCAGAACGGAAAAGGTTTAAACCTCCATCCCACATCCCGAAACTTTACAAAACTTTACAAGAGCAAAATACATTAGGTAACAACCCCAGGCTTCAATGACCGTTGCTTGTGCAGTTGCGATTGAAGAAGCAAGCAAGTAAGGGATTTTCGGCACTTTGCTTGTAAAATTCAGATTTAATCATTGATAAAAAAGTCAGACACATCTTTAACGGTTTTACGTTGTGATGTGTCTGATGTTTTTTTATTGGGAAAACATCAGGCAGGGGCAGGTGTTTATGAAGAAATTATCAATGATCAGTCCGGCTTCTTGCATTGAATACGGTTGTGCGGTATAATTGAATAAACAAGATTAAAGCTGTAAAAATATGTTTTTTAAGATATAAATGACGAAGCTGACATAGGGCGAGGGAGAATATTACTATGCCGAAGATTACTGCAACAAAAACACATTCAAGCGGAATTGTTCTGGGCGGCATCGGTGCGGGAAGCGTAGAGCTTCTGCCGGACGGTGAATTTCACTGTTGGCAGATAGCCAATCCGCCGAGATTTGCAAAAAGAAGCAACGAAAAAAAGGTTGATGACGGAGAGGGCAGTACAGGTGCACTTTCCTTCTGGGTGCGCGAGAAAAAAGAGAACGGTCAACCCGTTATACGTAAGCTCGGAATGAAAACTGAAGCGGAAGATTTTACATACCGTATGTTTGCATGGAATAAGCCCGTTGAAAGAATTGATTTTGACGGCAGATTTCCCGTGTGTGATTTGGATTATACAGACAGCGCTCTTTCGTGCAAGGTTAGTCTGCGCGCTGTATCGCCTTTTGTTCCTCATAACTCCGACGCTTCATCTACGCCCGGCTTTTATTTGGATTTTACTTTAGAAAACCCTTCCGACGAAGTGGCAGAAATCAGTATATTAGGGGCTTTGGAACCGAATTTTGCCAATAAAAACGAAGGAAACAGAAACAGCCTTCATACCGTGGGTAACGGTTATGCCGTGCATATCGAGCCTGAAAAAGCTTCAGACTCTGCCTGCTGCGGGGATGTTTGTATTTCTGTCAGCGGTGAGGGTGAAAAGACTTATATAACTGCCGATTATTTTCGTTTTATGAAAGAATATATCGGTATTACTGAATTCGGTGTTACTCAGGAGTCTTTTCTTTTCGCCTTCAGAGATAAGGGGTATTTGCCGAACAGTAAAGCCGGAAGCAGACCGGCACTTGTTCCTTTGACACTGCGGCTTATGAAGGATGACCTTCTCAGCTCGCTTTGTGACGAGTATTTGAAATATCCCTTTGGTGCATCTTTAGCTGAAAGAATAAGACACTTCAACGCCGATTTTCCTGAAAGCAGGGATGATAAATTTGCTTTTCTCAAATGCTGTTTAAGACAGATGCTGAGAATGGGTAAGGGCTTCGGCTCCTGCGCACTTTGCAGTACGGTTAAGCTGTTGCCTGAGGAAAAGAAAAGGGTACGTTTTGTTCTTTCCTGGTATTTTCCCAATCTTTACACCGAGGGGAAGAAGAACCACGGACACTATTATGAAAACCTATATAAAAGCTCTCTTGATGCAAACAGATTCCTCGTCGATAACAGTGAAAGTGTTTTCAAAGGGGCGACGGAATTTGCAGAGCTTCTTTATTCAACTGATCTTCCGCGTATCTATCCCGATTCCTGGTCATCTAACCTTTCACAGCTCGTTAAAAGCTCTCATTATCTGAAAAACGGAAGCTTCGGCTTGTGGGAGGGCCTTGGCTTTTGCGGCTTTCATACCACAGATATTACATATCACGCTTCTTTCGGTCTTATAAATCTGTTTCCGGAACTGCAGAAAAAGCAGATGAAAAAGGGAGCAGAGTTTCAGCGTAAGGACGGCAGGGTGCATCATCTGTTTTTGCCGGGCTTTGAGAAGGTTGATAACAGCTACGACAGAGTAGATATGAATATGCAGTTTGTGTTGCTGGTGCTGCGCGATTATCTCTTTACGGGTGACAGAGCTTACCTTGAGTCTCTTCGGGAAAATGTAAAAAGAGCTATGGAGTCAATTGAAAAGCTTGATACTGACGGTGACGGACTTCCCGATTACGAGACAAAACGCAACACCTACGATGCTTGGAATTTTTCGGGCACCTCTGCCTATATTTCTGTTCTTTGGCTGGCGTCACTTAAAGCAGCTGCTTGCATTGCAGAAAAAACAGGGGATAAAGCATACGGCGAAAAATGGAACAGGCTGCTTGAAAAGGGCAAGAGGTCTCTTGAAGAAAAGATTTGGAACGGTGAGTATTATAACCTTTGGGTTAACGGCAGTGAAACGGATGAATCACTTATGACTGATCAGCTTGACGGTGAATGGTTCCTGAGAATGACCGGCCTTGGCGGAAATCTCAGCGACGACAGAGTACGCGGGGTAGCAGAGCTTATTTTCCGCTCTAATTTTGATAAGGAGCAGGGTCTTTTAAATGCTACGGTTCCCGAAAACAGAACAACAACAATTCATACCTACAAAAACTGTCAGGCAGAAGCGGTATGGACGGGTATAGGCTATGCTTTTTCCGCTCTTGCCCTTTCTGTAGGAAACAGGGAAGCTGCTGACACCGTTATTGCTTCAATAAATAATAATCAGTTGAGACTGGGCTGCTTCTGGGACCATTGGGAGTGCGGACATCACTATACGAGACCTATGTCAAGCTGGAGCACTCTTATTGCGGCTTCGGGTATGTCGGTGGATTATGAGAGCAAAAAGCTGAGCTTTTCTCCCGTCAGCAAAAACATCAGCTTTCCGCTTGTTCTTCCCGATATTCTTGCAAAAGTTAGAATAGCTGACGGAAAAATCACCGTTGATTATATCAGGGGTGATTTGTCGGGATGGGAAATAAGGGTCAAATAAAACGCTGTGATATAACCGCCTTTGTCGGAGTTTTCTGTGACGCAGGCGGTTTCTTCTTTTTCTTTTGTAAAATATACTTGAATAAATTATTAAAAAATGTTATGATTAGCTAAAACATCAGCAAAGGGATGGTCATAGTGAAGAAAAAAGAGTGGTTATTGATTGTCGCGGCGGCTATTGTTGTCTGCCTGGTTTTGGGCTTCCGGTTCGTTAATTCAAAGGATAAGGACAATAGGCAGCAGAGTCAGACTGCCGGCGGAACGACCAGCGTGCAGCAGACGACAGACGGCTATAATGTTACTACAGATTTTGCTGAACAGAATACAGAGGATACCTCTGAAAGCAACAATGAAGAAACAACAGCACAGACGGTTGTTGATGAGACGGCAGAGATATTGAAGGTTGTTTACGATTCTGTCAATCTGCTCAAGTCTGATCAGGCTGACTTTGTCGGACACAAGGTGCAGAAAATTGATATACAGCTTGTAGATAGCAGCGCGCCTATGATGAACAGTGTTGTAAACGGAATTATCAGTCTTTTTGCAAATGAAGAAGCTTTTGACTATGATTTTACCGACGGAGTTTCAGTTGACCCCGAAAACGGCGGAAACGTAAGCTCCTACAGTGTTTTTCCGCCCGGTGATAAGCCCTTTTCTCTGCAAAGAGAAGGTGTTGCAAGAGCGGTTAAGACTGCTGACGGGGTAAATACGGTTTATACCGTTGTTATAGTGCCGGAAAAAAGCACTCTTGAAAATCCGAGACCTCCGCACCATAATGCCGGTGCAGATACTCTTGACCTTTCAGAGGTTGAAATTCCAATTGTTACAATGAACAGAGTGGATTTTGATTATCCCGGCGCAGAAATATCCGTAACAATTTCTCCCGAGGGAAAAATTGTGGGCTACCGTGAGTACCTCAGAATAAACGGTACCGGTGAGGTGAGCGGACTCGGAATGACCGGCTACGGCACCCTTGAGGGTTATATGGAAGAAAAATGGGATATACAGTGGAAGTAATATAATAACGGATTATTCATAAGCTTTTACAGGTTTATGAGTGCAATCACGGCTCAGGGGTGTGATAAAATGAAAAAAATAATGTTCGTCTGCCACGGCAATATATGCCGCTCGCCTATGGCGGAGTTCATATTCAGGGATCTTTTAAAGCGGCAGGGCAGAGAGGACGAATTTGTTGTCTGCTCCTCAGCCACGAGCACAGAGGAAATATGCAACGGCACAGGTAACCCCGTTTACCCTCCCGCAAAAGAGGAGCTGAAAAGGCACGGTATTGTCTGCGAGGGCAAAAGAGCCGTACAGCTTAAAAAAAGCGACTATGACAAATATGATATATTTATTGTTATGGACAGTATGAATCTGCGTAACACACTAAGAATTTTCGGCAAGGACCCTGCGGGCAAGGTGCATAAAATGATGGACTATACCGACCGCAAGGGCTGTGATGTTGCCGACCCATGGTACTCCGGAAGATTTGATGTGGCCTACAGAGATATTTATGAGGGCTGCACAGGCCTTCTCGCCGGTATATAATATAATAACGCAAAGTCGGCGTTCGCCGACACCCCATAAGGCAGTATTTGTTTCTCGAACAAAAATCACCGTATTTTTGCCAAAAGCCTCGCAAGGCGACAGCCTTGCTTTTTGTATGTGAGAATATGACGCAAATTTTTGTGTATCTTTGATATTGACTATTGTTTTAATTGATGATAAAATTTACATACAAATTAAAATGGTTTAATTTGTAATATTTTCAGGGGGGTACACTATGAAAACTATTAAAAAAACAATGTGTATAGTGCTCTGCCTTATTATGGCGTTCAGCTCTCTGCCTCTTTTTTCGGCGGCAGCGGCAAATGAGTCTGTAAGCGGCAGCTACGGCTATTCTCAGAAGTACTATGCAAATAAGCCCGGCTCCTACGGCATCGGCCAGCTTCTTGACGAGGTTGACGCTGCTCTTGCCGATGCAAACATCTATGAAGAGATTGCAATAACAGAAAGAATAAAGTTTATAATTGACCTCAGAAGCGTCAATGCTCTTTGTAAGACACTTGATACTTTTGCGGATCTTCTTGACAATCTTCTTATCCAGGCTGCAATTACGGTTGCTTTGGGAGACCTTAAGGAGCTTAACTTTGATACCTGGAAAACGGGTATGGTAAGAAGCACCGCAAATGATTCAACAATTCTTAAAGAGATTGTTGAATTCGTAAACGCAAACAGCACAATTATTGCGGGTATTGTTGACGGTACTCTTAACCTCGGTGTGCTCAAGGATAAGGTTGATCTTAAGAGCCTTCTCGGTGAGGACGGCCTGAGCGGTATCGTAAAGGAAGCTTTCTTCGGTGTTGTATATGAGGGCGCGTCTCTTGATACTGCCTATAAGCAGTATAAGGACGATGTTGATGCTTTTGTTTACGGCCCTCTGCTTGAGGACGTTGCAGGTGAATACCTTGAAGGCTTTACAATGACGGCGGACACTACTGTTGAGGATCTTGTCATTGCTCTTTGCAATTCAGCACTCAGTCAGTATGCCGTACCTATGCTCAAGAGCATTAACGTGGATTTTTCCACCTCCTCAGTTGAAGCTCTCAGAAGTCTTGCTCCTTATATGAACCTCAATGGCAGCACCTATGACCTCAGCGGCCTTGTGCTTGACACTGACAAGGGACTTATGGAACAGCTCAACGACCTTATGGGCCTTCTTGCACGTCAGATTTTCCCCGGCTGTACATGGGACGGCGGAGATTTCTCTCACATTAACGATAATCTCGAGTCTATTCTCAAGCACCTCGGTAAGGAAAGCGGTCTTATTCCCGATGCTTACGATATGAGCTTTGAAGAAATTGCCATGGAGGTTGTGGCAATTGTGCTTGATAATCTTCAGCTTGATTCCTATGCTGACGGCATCGAGGAGTGCGATACACTCGAAGAGCTTCTCAAATCAGTACTCGTCACAGCCGCAAGAGAGAGCGGTATTACATACACCTATACTGAAAAGGACTCATGGGAGGTTGTACTCGGAGATATCTTCGCTGTATGGATGTACGACCTTTTCGATATAAGAGACGCTGACGGCAAGCCTTTCCGCGGCGGTAACGGAGACGATATCTGGACTGCTCTTAACTATGCCGCAAACTATTTCCTTATTGATAAGAAAATGGGTTCATTTATGGGCCTGAGCACAGCCGAGGGTGAAAGCATCTTTACAAAGGTTGACAAGATTCTCGACTACTTCGGTGAAACCAAGTCGAAGGGTATTGATTTCAGCCTTGAAGAATTCCTTTACGGCAGTGACAGCTCTAAGGGCCTTATAGAGTCAGTATTTACACTTGATATTGAAAACATCTTTGCTATGACTGTTAAGGCGGCTCTTGACGGTGCAGGTGACGTAAAGACAGAAAAATTCCTTTATAATACAGTAAGATATTTTATCAATAATCTCTTTGAAGAAAATGTTTTACCTGCATACATTCAGGGAAAGGCCTTTACAAACGCACTTTCAAACAACAATATAGCAACGCTTATCAGCGGTGTTCTCTCAGCACTCAGCAAGAGAAGATCATATCTTGCAACGGTTGTAGGCTTTATATGCAACATTACTCTCAATGAGGCAGAGGCAGGCGGAACATTCTCTGCCGAAGCTGAAGACGCATTATACACCGGTGCTCTTGTACACCCTGATGCCAAAGTGATTCTCGGCGGTGAAGAGCTTACCATGGGCGAGGATTTCGTTGTAATAGGCAAAAGCACCGATATGGGTCCCGCTGTGGCTGAGGTAAGGCTTACGGGTATTTATAACGGCAATGTAACTGTACCCTTCAATATTACACCTGCTCCCGTAAGCGGTGTGACGGTAACAACCAACACCACAAAGGTAAGACTCCGCTGGAGTGCAGCTCCCGGTGCAGACCGCTACAATGTTTATATGGGCGATGTGCTTGTTGAAACAATAGCAGCTGACGCTGAGCTTACGAGACTCTTTACAGAGCTTGAGCCCATGACAAGATACAGCTTTAAGGTTGAGGCAGTAAACGATGTTTACGGAGCCGCTCCCGCAGCAGAGGTGACAGCACTTACCAACCCTGTTGCAGTAACGGGTGTAAAGGTTAAATCCGTAACCGAAAGCACCGTTACCCTCACATGGGATGAGATTCCCGGTGCAACGGGCTATGACGTTGAAATTTACAGCAGCTCTAAAAAGAAGTATGTCTCAAAGGGTAAAACCTCAAAGACATCGTATAAGATAACAGGTCGCGACTCATACACTGCCTATAAGTTCAGAGTAAGGGCATACTTTACCGACAGTGAGGGCACCGTTTATGCAGATCCCTCGGCGGTTGTTTCAGCAAGAACAAAGATGGGCAAGGTTGCAAATCTTGAAGCAGCATCAAAAACCTCAACCTCCGTAAAGCTTTCCTGGGATAAGGTTAAAAATGCAAAGGGCTACACGGTTGAGCGTTACAGCAGCGGCAAGTGGGTCAAGCTCACAAATGTAACAGGCACAAGCTATACCGTAAAGAGCCTTAAGGCATCAACGTCATATAAATTCAGAGTACGTGCATATTACAACACATCAAACTACGGTGATTACAGCGATACCTTAACGGTTTATACAAACCTTCCCAAGGTAACCGGATTGAAGGCCGCCTCGGCAACTGCTTCAAGCGTCAAGCTTTCATGGAGCAAGGTAAGCGGTGCAACCAACTACGTTGTTTACAGAAGCACCGACGGCAAAAAGTGGACAAAGGTCAAGACTGTTTCCGGCACATCACTTACGGTTTCAGGCCTTTCAAGCGGCACAACATATCAGTTCAAGGTATGTGCATACAGAAGTAAAATCAAGACCTACGGTGATTATTCGTCAGTTGTGAAGGCAGCTACACTTGTAGGCAAGGTCGATTCTCTTGAGGTAACCTCACGCGCAAAAACGTCAATCAAGCTTTCCTGGGCAAAGGAAAAGGGTGCGGCAGGCTACGTTGTATACAGAAGCACTGACGGTAAGAAATGGACGAAGGTTACAACAACCTCAAAGACTGCGGCAACCGTTTCGGGCCTTACCAAGAATACAACCTATCAGTTCAAGGTAAGAGCATATCAGAAGGTTTCGGGTAAGACCGTTTACGGCTCTTATTCATCGGTAGTAAAGGGTAAAACAAAACTCTTCTAAATAAAGCATAACCGGGCAGAGCTTTCTGCCCGGTTGTTTTATGAAAAAAATACAGCCCCTTTTGAGCAGTCGGTAGTCAGTATTCACCTTATAAAATATGATGATCTGACGGCTCTGCCTTTTCAGGCAGATGAAAGAGTGAATTTAAGTCTGCAGTAAACAAAACGTAACAGTAAAAAACCGTTGTAAAGCCTTGGAATTTTTTGCTTTTACAACGGTTTCGGTATTTGATTTTCTTTTATTTATAAGGTTTTTCAGGTGTCAGTCTCTTTAGGCCTTATAAATAAGCCTTAAGCAGCTTATGGGTATTGTCATATCTTGAGTTATAGGTAGGGCAACCGATAACAATTGTAATAATTGTTCTGCCGTCCTTTGTTGCGGCTGAAATAATGCCGGTGTAGCCCTCGTTTACCGTGCCCGTTTTCATACCGTGAGCGTAGCGGTTATAATAAGCAGAGCTTGTTGTGAGCAGAGCGTTTGTTGTACGCCAGGAATGCCTTTGGCCCGTAAGTGCGGTGATAACCTTATTTTTTGTTGAGGTTATGGTCTTTAGCAGGTCATTTTCAAGTATCTTGTTTGCAACCAGCATAAGGTCGTGAACCGTTGAATAGTGACTGCTTACGGGATAGCCGTGGGGGTTGACACAGTTTGTGCCGGTCGCACCGATTGATTTCATATACTTGTTCATCAGTGAAACGAAATAATTTTTAGCGCTCTTATAGCCCATGTCGGCATCGCCTGAAACCTTTCGCGCACAGTTTACTGCAATAGTGTAGGCCGCGTCGCCGCCGGAGGGAAGAAGCAGACCGTAAAGCAGATCTCCCAGACGGTATTTTTCGCCTCGTTTAAGGCCGCACACACTGCACATATATTCCACCATATTCAGCTCATTGCCAACAACTATAGTATCGTCGGGGTCCATATATTCCAGAGCGACGAGGGCAGTTATAAGCTTCGTTATGCTTGCAGGGTAGCAGCGCTTGTTTATATCCTGCTCAAAGACGTATTTACCGTTTGTAACGTCGTAAACCGCCGCCATACAGCTTACGGGTGCGGAAGAGACCGTTACCTTTGCCGTTGCGGTATATTTATTTTTATAAGTGGCTGTAATTGTTGCCGTACCCTTGCCGACAGCAAAGAGTCTGCCGTTTCTTGTTGTCATTACAGACTTGTTTGAGGAGGTCCACTTAACGCTGTCATTATAATACGGAACTGTTATTTCGGGATAATCTCCCTTTCTTATGACTGAGGGGAGCTTTATTGTGAGCTTGCCCGTTGCTGTCTTAAGATATTTTGACTGTTCACCCTCAAGAAGCTGTGTGCCCTTTTCAATTACGGGTGCGACCTTGAAACAGTAAGTCTTTTCGGGTGCCGTACCCTGGTATTTATAATATCTCTTATCGGTGGTAGCAACCTTTTTATATTCTCCGTCGGCCTTTGTTGCCACGTAAACATTATAGAGATTTTCTCTGCCCGTCTTTGACCACTGTATTGTTACACTGCCGCCGTCCCTTGTCTTGAGTGAGGGGGGGTTGCCTTTTTCGGGCACCGTATATAATATTACACCGTCGCTGTATGCTGAGGAGTTACCCGAACACTTTGCAACAACTCTTATTTTATATGCATACTTTCCCGAAAGGCCTTCAAGGGTGTAAGATGTTTTCTTTTTGGCATAGCCTGCAAAGCTGTAGCCGCTTTTACCGCATATGCCGTAATATACCTTGTAATAGCCTGCGCCTTCAACCGCATCCCAGCTGACTGTGATTGATGTGGTAGTTGCCTCGTCGAAGACAGGCTTTTTCGGGGTGGGGAGCTTTGTGAGCTTTGTCGCAACCGCGCTGAAGGGACCGTAGTCCTTTGTCCTGTCCTCCCGGTAAACAAAGGGTCTCACACGGAAGTCGTATTCGGTATCGGGATCAAGTCCTTTGACGGTATAGGTTGTTTTGCTTGTGTTGGTGATGATTCTGAAAAGTCCGTCCTCACATCTTTTCTGCAGATGATAGCCGTCGGCACCCTCAATTTTATTCCAGGTGAGAGTTATTGTGTCCGCGGTGGGGGTAAGCTTGGTGATTTCCGTAGCGGGGAAATCTGCGGCAGAAATGCAGAAGGAAAATGCCAGCAGCATAAAGCACAGACTTGCCGCAAGGAATAAGCGTCTGAATGTTTTTTTCATTTCAATTACCTCTTATGTTAAAAATAGAATTATATTCTGTAAACGGAAGATTATTCTATCACGACTGAAATTTATAGTCAAGAGATTTGAGAAAACTCCTGAGTTGATTGCATAAATCAAGGCGCTGTAAAAAAACTAAACGCCTGAAAAACCTTATAAATAAAAGAAAAGCAAATAACAAAACCGTTGTAAAAGCATAAAATCCAAAGCTTTACAACGGTTTTTTACTGTTACGTTTTGTTTGCTGCAGATTTAAATCCACTCTTTCATCTGTCTGCCTGAAAAGACAGAGCTGTCAGATCATCAGCTTTTATAAGGTAAATGCTGACTACCGGCTAAAAGGGACTGTCTTTTTTATTTTACGGCTTTGCGCTTCTGTAAACATAGCCGGGCTTCATTGTAACGCCTCTGTAATACATCAGCTCAGAAACGGTTACAAGCTGATAGCCGTTGTTTATAAGCCAGGGTACAATAGTTGCTGTTGCACTTGCCGTAGGTGCGTAAAGGTCGTGCATAAGAATTATTGCGCCGTCGAAAACGCTGCTCTTGATGTTGCTTACCGTACGCGAAGCCGTTCTGTGCTCCCAGTCACGGGTGTCAACCGACCACATAATTGCGGGCTTACCGGTTGCGGCAAGTGCCCTTGAGCTTGTGGCACCTCCGGGCGGACGCATAATAACGGGTGTTACCCCCGTATATTTTTCAACAAGAGCATCCGTTTTGTTCATTTCGCTTCTTATCTGACTGTCGGAATAAGAGGGGAGATTTATGTGATTATAGGTGTGACTGCCTATTTCACAGCCCAGGTCAACGGCTCTCTGAAGAGGCTGCTTGCCGTATTCTAATCTTGAGCCGACAACGAAGAAGGTTGCGCTTGCATCGTATTTTTCGAGAACATCAAGAATGCTGTTTGTGTAGGTGTTATGAGGTCCGTCATCATACGTGAGGGCTACCATTTTACCGTTAGGGTTTATTTTTGTTGAGAGAATACCCTCACCGTAGGCACTGTAAAATTTACCGTCCTTGCCTGCCCTTACACAGTAGTAATAAGGCTTTCTGTTGTCTGCGCTCTTATCGGTGTAGGTGCTGACATTGCCGACTCTTGCAAGCTTAACCCAGCTGTCGGTGGGCTTTTCTCTGCGGTATATGTAATAATGGGTTGCGTTTTCGGTCTTTTCCCAATTGACGGTATAGCCCTTTGCGGATTTGTGGGCTATTGTCATTTCGGGCACACCGACAAAGGTGTAGCTTTTGCCTGTGCTGTTGAAGGAGCTCTGATACTTTCCGCGTACAGTTATTAGCGTATATGTATAGGTGATGCCGTCCTTCACTTTTTTGTCGGTATAGCTTACGGTCTTTTTACCCTTGAGTGTGGCAATTCTCTTCCACGAGCTTTCACCGTCAGCTTTTCTGTAAAGCTTGTAGGAATCAGCATAAGAGGAGGCTTTCCAGCTTATTTTAAGTGAATCAGCCTTGGGCTTTACAGAGGTAACATCATTAACGGGAATATATCTGTAAGCCATACCCGAGGTATATGCACTTTCTGTTTTCGAATTGACTGCTCTTACGGTATAAGCATAGGTATAGCCCGGGTCCATTGTGGTGTCGGTATAGCTTGCCTTTGTGGCGGGCACGCTTGTAAGGTACGACCACTTTTTGCCCGCCGCACGTCTGTAAATCGTGTAGCTTTCGGCACCCTCTGTTTTATTCCATCTGAAGGCTATTCCGTTTGCAAGGTTTGAAATATTTTTTATTTCGGGTGTTGCAAGCACGTCGAGAGAAATGCCTGCAGAAGAGAAGGAGCTTTGTGCTTTACCGCTTCTTGCAATAACGGTGTAGGTGCATTTTTTACCGCTGGCGGCTTTTTTGTCCACTGCAGAGCTTACGTTACCTACGTTGAGTATTCTTTTCCAGGAGGTGCTTCCCTCCGTTTTGTAATAAAGGGAATATGAGTCCGCGCCCGTAACCTTCTGCCAGCTCACCTTTACGCCTTCAGTTGTGTTTTCAGCCTTGATCAGTACCGGATTTGAAAGACGGAGCAGAGTTTGCTCCTCTGAGGCGGTACCCTGTTCTTCAGTTGAGCAGGGGATAATCATATAGGTGTAGCTTTTACCGGAAAGTACCGTGGTGTCTGTAAAGCTTTTGCCCGTCAGTTCATCCAGAAGGGTGTATTCACTGCCCTCTGATTTTCGCATAACACGGCAATAGTCGGTGCCTGCTGAGGGAGACCACTTTATGTTGATACCCGACGCGGTGTTTTTAAGTGTGACAGATGAAACTGCAGGGGGATTTTCCTCCTCTGCAGCAGAAATAACTGCAGTGACGGAAACGAGCATAATCACCGACAGTAATATAAGCAATAAAGAAAAACGTCTTTTCATGGGGTACACCTCGTTTAATTCAGATTACAACAATATTCTACCATTTATGACAGATTAAAACAATATCTGCAAGTAAAAAACAACTGTATAAATTATTAAATTTTCTTCATATATATTGCTATTTTGAAAAAACTATTGAAACTGAGAAAATATAAGAGTAATATATAAATTGAGGTGTTATATTCTTAGGAGGAATAACTATGAAAAAAGTAATTGCATTTCTGACGGCTGCGCTTATGCTTTTCGGCCTTGCAGCCTGCGGCAGTGAAAAAACAAAAACCGAAACCGACGCATCCGATATTACGGCCGGTGAAACAACGCTTCAGTCTCAGGAAGAAACAACTCTTGCCGAAAAGGAAGAAGCCGAAGAAAAGAGCTTCAGCTTCAAGGAGACTGTTGTTGCAGATAAGGATGCTTATTCTATAAAGGTAACAAAGCTTAACCCGGATGCAAAGGCAGGTTACGAGGTGAAGCTTGAGCTCGTCAATAAGGATGAAAAGAAGCTTAATTTCTACCTTGAAGCCGTTTTTGTAAACGGAGTTCAGGCAGAGGTATTTTTCGGTGAGGATGTTCCCGCAGGAAAAACCGCAAATACATCCTTTTATGTTGAAAAAGAAATTTTTGAGAAAAACGGTATGAAGGAATTCAACTCCGTTGAAATGAACTTTTCAGTAAACGATGCCGAAAACTGGAATGCTGACCCCATAGCCGTTGAGGGAGCGGTTATTTATCCCTACGGGGAAAAGTACGGCGAAAGCTATAAAAGAGAAAGCTTGCCCTCAGATATAGTGCTTATAGATAACGATATTGTAAAAATGACGGTTATCGGTTGGGAAAAAGACACATACGGTGATTTCAGGCTGACATTTTATATGGAAAACAGGTCTGACTCAAAGGAATACCGATATGTTGTTGAGAGCTGTGCCGTAAACGGAGTACAGACGGGCTGTATAAACGGCTACGACGTTTCTGCCGGCAAGGTTTCCTTCGGTGAATTTTCCGTAATTGATGAAAGCCTCAAGGAAAACGGTATAACCGAATTCACCGACATCAGGCTCGACATCGGTGTTATTGAAGCGGAAAGCTGGGAAGCTGATTATGTTGCCCGTGATAGCGTTAACATTTACCCCGAGGGTATAGATAAG
The DNA here is from genome assembly GCA_017517865.1 of Clostridia bacterium. GTDB lineage: Bacteria > Bacillota > Clostridia > Oscillospirales > Acutalibacteraceae > UBA6857. The sequence goes on from JAFWYB010000070.1 coordinate 89,910, forward strand.
GCGGTAAAATATGAAAGAGAAGCCAAGGCCGCAGACGTTGTTCTTGCCGATAACGATTACGCGACCGTAATAGCCGAGGGCTTTGATTCTCAGGGAGCAGATTTTGCAACCCTCAAGCTTTATTTCATAAACAAAACAGACAAGGCTCTTACCTTCTCAATAGACAGCGCATCAATAAACGATATTATGCTTGACCCCTTCTACGCTCAGGAGGTGGGCGCCGGAAATATGCGCTTCAGTAAGGTTCAGTGGGAAAAATCCATGCTCACCGATGCAGAGATAACTGCAGTTGAGGTTATTGATTTCAGCCTCAGAGCCTACGAATCTGACAGCTATAACGACGTGTTTACCCAAGAGTGTCAACTCAGACCGTAAACCTGACAGGAAGTGACAGATATGAAAAAAGGAATTGCAGCTCTCGCTCTCGGGGGAGCACTTACCGCAGGTGCCGCTTACGGCGCACTTGCCTTTGCAGGTGATCTGCTTTTTAAAAGAGACTGCGTGCCACCCGCAGAGTTTACCGAAAAGCTTGTTGATTGCGACAAGGCTCATCTGGGCGATTATCTTCAGAAAAATCTTCAGTGGGTTGAGTCCTACGGCTACGACAGGCATTTTATGCTTTCCGACAGAGGTGAAAGGCTTGTCGGCTATCATCTTAAACCCGAAAAGGAAAGTAAGATTTTCGTTTTTGCCGCTCACGGCTACAGAAGCTACGGTAAAAAGGAATTCTGCGGGGTAGGTCAGTATTATATAGAAAAAGGCTATAATCTATTTATGGTAGACCACGTTGCCTCGGGTGAAAGTGAAGGTACCTACTGTACCTTCGGATACAATGAAACAAAGGACTGTCTGAAGTGGCTTTCTTATATGATTGAGACCTTCGGAGAGGACATAAAGATTATTCTTCACGGTGTTTCAATGGGTGCAGCGACGGTTATGCTTATGAACGGAAGCGGCCTTCTGCCCGAAAACGTTAAAATGACCGTAGCTGACTGCGGCTTTACAAGCGGCCCCGAGTTTTTTGCTTACAGAGTGAATATGTTCAGCAAGGCAATACCTGCAAAGGGACTCGTCAAAGCGTGGAACAAGGTCAATAAAGGCAGAACGGGTTTTGACCTCTTTGAGGTTGAACCGATAAAGGCGGTTGAAAGAGCAGAAAAGCCGATGCTTTTCATTCACGGCGAGCAGGACGGTCTTGTTCCCTGCTTTATGGTTTATGAGCTTTACGAAAGCTGTGCAAGCCGTGAAAAGGAGCTTGTGGTAATAGGCGGTGCCGACCACGCTCAGAGCTATATGGTCGGCAAGGAAAAATACACTGAAAAGCTGGGTAGCTTTATTGATTCACACATTGACTCTGAGGTGCTTATATGAAAACGCTTGTAGTTGTTGATATGCAGAATGATTTTATCGACGGTGCCCTCGGTACAAAGGAAGCTGTGGCAATATTAGGTAAGGTCAAGGCAAAAATTGCAGATTACAGAAAAAAGGGCCTGCCCGTTATTTTCACAAGAGATACCCATGAAGAGGACTATATGCAGACACAGGAGGGGGAAAATCTCCCCGTGCCTCACTGTATAAGGGGCACAAAGGGTTGGGAAATTTCAGACGAGCTTCTTACAGAGGGAGCGCTCATAATAGATAAGCCCACCTTCGGCAGCAAGGAGCTTGCCGAGCACCTTGCGGGTGTTGACGGCCTGAGCGAGGTTGAGCTTATAGGTCTTTGCACCGATATATGTGTTATTTCAAATGCGATGCTCATAAAGGCCTTTATGCCTGAAGTAAGAGTCAGTGTTGACAGTGAGTGCTGTGCGGGTGTTACGCCCGTGAGCCATATCAACGCACTGAACAGTATGAAAATGTGTCAGATTAAAGTTAAGTGAGGAAGAAACTATGAGCTTTGATGTTGCTAAGGTCACAGAGGACCTCATTGAGTGGATAAAACAGTTTTTCGAGGAAAACGGCAAGGGCTGCAAGGCGGTTTTAGGTATTTCCGGCGGCAAGGACAGCAGTGTTGTAGCTGCTCTGTGTGTAAAGGCACTCGGCAAAGACAATGTTTTCGGCGTGCTTATGCCCAACGGTGAACAGAGTGATATTGACGTTTCGGTTGCCTTGTGCGAATTTCTTGATATTCCCAACGTTACAATAAATATTGCAGACTGCTATAACGGTCTGGTAAATGAAATTGAAAGCAAGATGGACTTTTCTGTTCTTGCAAAAACAAATCTTCCGCCGAGACTGCGTATGTCAACGGTTTATGCCGTATCACAGTGTGTTAACGGAAGAGTTGCCAACACCTGTAACCTTTCTGAGGATTGGGTAGGCTATTCAACAAGATACGGTGACAGCGTAGGAGATTTCAGCCCTCTTTCCAACCTCACTGTTCAGGAGGTCAAGGAGATAGGAAGATATTTAGGTCTTCCTTCAATGTTTGTTGACAAGGTGCCCAGTGACGGGCTTTGCGGTAAAACCGATGAGGATAACTTAGGCTTTACTTATGCGGTTCTTGATAAATATATCAGAACAGGTGTATGTGAAGATGAGAAAACGAAGGCACTTATTGACCGTAAGCACAAAGCAAACCTTTTCAAGCTCCAGCTTATGCCATCATTCCCTTATAAACCCGAATAAAATGACAAAGGAGAAAAAATTTGCTTAAGAGAATTATATCACTTTTACTTTCAATCCTTCTGGCAGTCGGATGCTCTGTAATTGTCAGTGCACATCACACCGAAGGCTTCGGTGAGTACGATCACGTTTTCATTATCGGTGTTGACGGTGCCGGTGCTGCCTTCTCACAGACAGAAACACCCTGCTTTGACGGTATCTTTGCCGACGGTGCGGTACGTTACAACGGTGCCGCTGAAAGCATCACAATAAGCGCACAGAATTGGGGTTCTATTCTTCTGGGCGTTTCCTGCGAAACACACGGACTTACCAACGCTATCTGCAAAAACAATGAGCGCAGCACCAAAGAGGATTCTTTAGGCTCAATTTTCCGCTATGCAAGAGAGAAGTACCCTGATGCAGAGCTGGTTTCCTTCAATAACTGGACTGCAATCAACAAGGGTATTATTGAAAACGATATCGGCGTGAAAAAAATCAATAAGGATTATGACTCACTTCTTACAGATTCAATTGTTGATTACATAAACAGAGGCAACGAGCCCACGCTTATGTTTGTTCAGCTTGATGATGTTGACCATGCAGCCCATACCTACGGCGGCTTCAGTGAGCAATACTATCAGGCCGTGCGTACAGCTGACGGTTATATCGGCAGAATTTATAATGCTCTTGCAGAAAACGGACTTATGGAAAACGGTCTTTTCATTGTCGTTGCCGACCACGGTGAAACCGATGACGGCCACGGAGGAGACTCAGTTGAGGAAAGCTCTGTAGTGGTTGCTCTTGACGGTAAGTCGGTCAACAATATCACTCTTCCCGAGAATATAAGAAACCGTGACGTTGCGGCTATTGCTCTTTATGCTCTCGGCATCGAAAAGCCTGCGCACATGACAGCCACGGTTCCCAATAACCTTTTCGGTGAGGAGACCGATAAGGATTATGCAACAGTAACGCCGGACAAAGAAAGCGTGTGTGCTTATTGCGGTGTTACACACAAGGGCTTCATTGAAAGCTTCAGGGCCTTCTTCCATAGTCTTAAGCTTTTCTTTAACAGAAGCTTCGGTTGCTGATAAGATATATTATTTCAATAAAGAGGTGGCAGTAAAATGAAGAAAATATTTTCACTTATACTCACTGTTATATTGCTTGTCGGCACTATTTCCTGTGCTTTCACTTCATCTGCAGCAGGTATAAGTCTTTCTGCAGGAAAGGATGCTTTGGTTGCTCAGTGGACAAAAGGAAGTGACAGAGGTATAGATTACAGATATTTCTCACCTGTTGAAAACGGCGGCGAAAGCAAAAAATATCCGCTTGTTGTAATGCTTCACGGCAAATACAGCGGCAGCTATGAGGGCGAGCAGATAACGGGCACAGATTTTTATAAGTGGTCGTCAAGCGAGTTTCAGACACGCTTCAGCGAAAGCGCAGGAGCCTTCCTCTTCGCTCCGAGAACTCCGGGAGGCGACGGAAAAACCTGGGCAAACGCAGAACTTCAGAATGATCTTATGAATGTTCTGAGCGGCTTTATAGTGGCAAATAACGATTACATAGACCGTGAAAGAATTTATATCGTCGGTTGGAGTATGGGCGGTGCAGGTGCAGTCAGCCTTGCAAGCAGCAACAGCAATTTCTTTGCAGCGGCAGTTATAATTGCTCCCTTTGACAGCGTAAGTCAGGCACAGGTTAACGGCCTCAAAAATACACCTGTATGGCTCGTTACCTGCACAAAGGACACAACCGCCTCACATGTCACCTTTGCAAAGCCCTTCTGGAATAAGGTTGTGGACACGACGAATATACCGTCATATTGCAGAATAACAACCTTCAGCAAATATAATTATTACGACAGCGGGCACCACTATGTGCATTTTGCCGTTGCAAACGATCTTCTTAATCAGCCCTCAGACTGCGGAATGAAGACTGAGGATGCAAGAGGTAACAGAATAAACACAAGTGAAAGCGAATCAATTATAACCTGGCTTTCATCGCAAAGACTCGGCAAGGCAAACGAAAGCGGTGTGTGCAAATGCAACTGCCACAGCAAAAAGGGCTGGACCTCATTTATATGGTCAATAAAGTGTTTCTTTTGGCGTCTTTTCGGTAACGACGGCAAGAGATACTGTGCCTGCGGTAACGGACATTGGTAAAAAAATAATCAAAAGCACAGAGAAAAACTTCTCTGTGCTTTTTTACCGGTTTTCTGAAAGGGAGATGAAAGAGTTGGGAGGCGGCTCCCTGAAGCGGTGTGCTCGAAAGGGCACACCGCTTCTTTTGCGGGGACTTCGTCCCGCGCAAAAGTCCCGAGGGCTTGCCGGCAAGCCCTCGGGCAGGGAGCCGCCCTTCACATTCACCTTTCGCAATACATCCTGTTTTCATAGTCCCTGTCAAAATGCAAGCTTAACGCTTTTATGCAACTTGCATAGTTTTGCCTCTTTATTTTATACTTGCTTTTTTGAATTAAAATTGTTAAAATAAATTGATAAGTATAATTGAAACGGAGATTCTCTATGTTTGAGAAAGAGGCTTACTGCAAGCCTACCTTTAACAATATACCCGAAGAAAAACAGAAAAAAATACTTGCTGTTGCGGTCAACGAGTTTGCAACCGAGGGCTTTGATAACGCCAACATCAATACTATAGCGAAAAAGGCTCAGGTAAGCGTCGGCTCTCTTTATAAATATTTCGACACGAAGACCGACCTTTTTCTTATGAGTGTCCGCTACGGAATTACCGAGCTTGATTCGGTTATAGAAAATATTGTTGCCTCTGATGCGGACGTAATGGTTAAGCTCGAGGGGCTTATAAGAAGCTATATAGCAATATCCCGCCGCTCAAAGGTACTCATAAAGCTTTATAATGAGGTTACGAGCGAAAGCAATAATCAGATTGTTGAAAAAATTGCTGCCGAGATAGAAGAGAAAACCTGTGCCGCATACAGAAAGACTATTGAAGACGGCCAGCGATCAGGGGAAATACGAAAGGATATTGACCCGGGTATAGCCGCTTTTCTTGTGGATAACATTCTGATGAACGTACAGTTTTCCTATGCATGTGATTATTATTCCTACAGGTATAAAATCTATGCCGGCGACGATATAATGGAAAGGGACGACTTTGCCATAAACAACATTCTGCGCTTTATAAAGGGTGCACTGAAAGGACAAAAAAATAAGGAAATATAAAAACTATATTCTGAAAGGAACGGAAATATTATGAAATACGCACTTGCTTATGACATCGGTACAACCGGTGTTAAAACCTGCCTTTTTGAAATAGGCGACCAGATTAAGCTTATTGCTGACGCAAATGAGGGCTATGAGCTCTATATCCTCCCTGACGGTGGTGCTGAGCAGGACCCCAACGAATGGTGGGAGGCTATGCGCAAAACCACTGCAACGGTTTTCAGTAAGACAGATGTCAAGCCCGAACAGGTTGACGGTATCTCATTCTGCTCACAGGCTCAGGGTCTTGTTCTTGTTGACAAGGACGGTCTTCCCGTACGCCGTGCAATGAGCTATATGGACCAGCGCGCAAGAGAGGAACGCAAGCAGCTTATGGCTCACGGTGTTCAGATTGCAGGCGCAAGCATTCCCAAGCTTCTTGTTTCACTTGCAAAAACAGGTGCTGTTGCCGCCAGTGTTAAGGATCCCGTATTCAAATACAACTGGGTAAAGAACAACGAATCCGACAACTTTGAAAAGGTACATAAGTGGCTCGATGTTAAGGAAGCTCTTATTGCAAGAATGACAGGTAAGTTTATTATGACTGAGGACTCTGCCTTCGGCACTCTTCTTTATGATATTCACAAGAAGTGCTGGAGCCAGGAGGTTTGTAAGATTCTTCACGTTGATATGCGCCATCTTGCAAAAATCGTTAAATCAACAGATGCTGTAGGCGGACTTACAAAGCAGGCTGCGGCAGAATTAGGCTTAAAGGAAGGCACAACTGTTTACGGCGGCGGTATGGACGCATCTCTTATCGGTGTAGGTGCAGGTGCAGTTAACAAGCACGAAACTCATGTATATATGGGTACATCAGGCTGGGTTTCAACCGTTGTTGACAAGAGCATTGTTGACGCATCCGCTATGATTGCCGCAGTTGTAGGTGCACGTCCCGGTTTTTACAACTACTTTGCAGAGCTTGAAACTGCAGGTAAGTGTCTTGAATGGGTTAAGAACCATCTTGCTCTTGATGAAATCGGCATCTACCTTAAGAAGACCGATGTTGCAGAGGATATGGAATCAAAGTTCACAAACCTTTATCAGTATCTTTCATCAGTTATTGAGCAGGTGCCCTCAGGTTCAAACGGCGTACTCTTCACACCCTGGCTTCACGGTAACCGTTGTCCCTTCGAGGATCCGAATGTAAGAGGTATGTTCTACAACCTCAGCATTGAAACAGGCAAGAGCGAAATGATCCGTGCCGTTGTTGAAGGCGTTTGCCTGCATATGCGTTGGATGCTTGAAACCCATGAAAAGAAGACCAAAACCTCAAATGTTATCCGTTTTGTAGGCGGCGGTGCTCTTAATGACTCAACAAGTCAGATTCTTGCCGACTGCACGGGCAGAGTTGTTGAAACCGTTGCAAATCCCCAGAACGTAGGCGCAGTAGGTGCCGCAGTTGTTGTTGCGGTTGGTCTCGGCGTTATCGATTCAATTGCAGAGGCAAACACTCTCATCGACGCTGAAAAGAGATTTGAGCCCAACAAGGCCAACAAGGCTGTTTACGATAAGATGTTCGCCGCATATAAGGAAATCTATGCCGCAAACAAGAAGATTTTCAAAATGCTCAACGAATGATAGAATTCCTTTTTGATCTTTTTGTTGAGGTTTTCGTTGAACTGTTGTTTGAAGGCTTTATAGGAGAGATACTTTTAGGCAACGAGGGAAAGCCCAAGCTTCCGTTAACCGTAAGGATGCTCATTCTTTCCGTGCTTTGCCTTGTTCCTTCGACACTTTGCCTTTGGGCGGGTATCCGTAATGCGGGAAATACTGCACTGCTTATTGCTATGCTGTTTATTGCAGCCGTGTTTATTGTGCTTTATGCCGCAGGTCTTACAAGGATGCTGAAAAACAACAGAAAATACAGATAATATATATTACCGCCTCTGATTTTTCAGGGGCGGTTTTTATTGCTCATATTTAATTATACTTTTCTCCTTTAAAGCGTAGAAATCTGTTGACAATGTATTTTTAAAGTGATATAATAACCTATAAATTTGTTTTTTTAATATCGGGATGTAATTCCGATAGGGAAAATGATGATTTTTCCCGAAAAAGGAGTTTTAAAATGAAGCTTACAGGTTCACAGATTGTTACTGAGTGCCTTATCGAGCAGGGTGTTACCGATGTTTTCGGCTATCCGGGCGGTCAGGTGCTTAATATATATGATGCCCTTTATAAGGCGGGGGACAGAATCAACCACATTCTCACCGCTCACGAGCAGGGTGCTGCCCATGCGGCTGACGGCTATGCAAGAGCAACGGGCAAGGTGGGCGTTGTTATCGCTACCTCAGGACCCGGTGCAACAAATCTTGTTACGGGTATTGCAAATGCAATGCTTGACTCTGTGGCTATGGTTGCAATCACGGGTAATGTGCCGACTCACCTTATTGGTAAGGACAGCTTTCAGGAAATCGATATTACCGGTGTTACACTTCCCATTACAAAGCATAACTACTTTATCAAGGATATAAATGACCTTGCGCCTTGCCTTCGTGAAGCCTTTCAGCTTGCTAAGTCAGGCAGACCCGGTCCCGTGCTTGTTGATATTCCTAAGGATGTTCAGCTTGCAACAGCAGAATTCACACCCGAGGGTGTCGTGCCCCGCCTTCCCGAAAGAAAGTCGAGAGATAAAAGGTTTGACGAGGCAGTAAAGCTTATAAACGAATGCCAAAGACCATACATATACATCGGCGGCGGTGTAATGAGCCGCAATCTCGGTGATGAGATTATAGCTTTAAGCGAAAAGATTGACGGTTGTATCGGATGCACTTTTATGGGCCTTTCATCGGTGCCTGATTCCTGCAACAGATTTTTAGGTATGCAGGGTATGCACGGCCACTATGCTTCATCTATGGCTAATAAAAAAGCCGATCTCATTATCGGCATCGGCGTACGCTTCAGCGACAGAGCTACCGGCAACACCTTAAAATATGCCGAGAGTGCAAAAATAGTTCAGCTTGACGTTGACAGAGCAGAGATAAACAAGAACATACCCGTGGACGTTGCTCTTGTGGGTGACCTTAAAGATTCTCTTTCAAGAATTCTTGAGGCGGTTGATAAAAAGGAAAGACCCGAGTGGAAGTCTGAAATTGAAGAGCTGAAAAAGGAAGAAGCTCTTATTGAAAAGACCAACCTTGAAAATGCAAAGGGACTTCATCCCAAATACATTTTCGATGTTATAAATAAGTATAAAACTGCCGAAACAGTTGTCGCTACCGATGTCGGTCAGCATCAGATGTGGGCGGCTCAGTTTACCCGATTCACTAAGAGCAGAAAGTTTATTTCCTCGGGCGGTCTCGGTACAATGGGTTACGGCCTCGGTGCTGCTATCGGCTCAGCCATAGGTACCGGTGAAAAAGCGGTGCTCGTAACAGGTGACGGCTCCTTCGGTATGAACCTCAACGAGCTTGCAACTGCGGTTACATACAATGTACCTTTGGTTATCGTGCTTCTCAACAACGGTGTTCTCGGTATGGTGCATCAGTGGCAGAATCTTTTCTTCGGTAAGAGATATTCAAATTCCGTGCTTGACAGAAAAACCGATTTCGTGCTTCTTGCAGAAGCCTTCGGCGCAAAGGGTGAAAGAACAGATAACGTTGAGGATTTCGAAAGGCTTTTCAGCGAGGCTATGAAGTCCGAGGGTACTACCGTTATCGAGGTGCTTATCAACGAGGATGAGTTCGTTCTTCCCATGCTTCCGCCCGGCGGTTCGATAGATGATATTATCGTCAGTATTCCAAAGGAGGATAAACAATGAGCAGATATGTAATAGCGGTTTACGTTGATAATAAGCCGGGTGTACTGACGAGAGTTTCAAGTATGTTCACCAGACGCGGCTTCAATATTGATACGCTTACCGTTGGCGAAATTGAAAATCCCGCCTATTCGAGAATCACAATTTCTCTTTCGGGCGACGAATACACAAAAAATCAGATAGTCGTACAGCTCAATAAATTACATAACGTTCAGAAGGTCAAGGTGCTTGCTGACGAAAGTGCTATAAGACGTGAGCTTATGATAATCAAAATGAAAAACAATCCTCATAACAGAGCCGAAATTATGGCCGCTGCCGAGGTGTATAAGGGAAAAATTATAGACTACTCAGTTGAAACAATCAGCGTTGAGGTAACGGGCGAGCCCGTTAAGATTGACGCTTTCATCGAGCTGATGAAGCCGCTCGGCATTCTTGAAATGTGCCGCACGGGTATAGTAGCTATCGAGCGTGGCTCAGAGACTATGTTTTCTCAGGAATTATGATTAGTGATAAGACAGGTAAAGCGCCTGTTCAATAAATAAAAAATATCTTTTAAATAAAAGGAGTAATTAACCATGCAGAACATTTACTACCAGCAGGACTGTAATCTTGCAAAGCTCAACGGCAAGACAGTTGCAATCATAGGCTACGGCTCACAGGGCCACGCTCACGCTCTCAACCTCAAGGATTCAGGCGTTGACGTTATCGTTGGTCTTTACAAGGGTAGCAAGAGCTGGGCAAAGGCTGAGGCTCAGGGCGTTACCGTTATGACAGCCGCAGAAGCAGCAGCTAAGGCTGATATGATTATGATTCTTATCAACGACGAAAAGCAGGCAAAGCTTTATAAAGAGAGCATCGAGCCCAACCTCACAGAAGGCAAGACACTTGCATTTGCTCACGGCTTCAACATTCATTACGGCTGCATCAAGCCCCCCAAGGATGTAAACGTTGTTATGATCGCACCTAAGGGTCCCGGCCACACGGTAAGAAGCGAATATCAGCTTGGTAAGGGTGTTCCCTGCCTTGTAGCTGTTGAGCAGGACGCAACAGGCGACGCACTTGAAATCGCACTTGCTTACGCTCTGGGTATTGGCGGCGCACGTGCAGGCGTTCTTGAAACAACCTTCAGAACAGAAACAGAAACAGACCTTTTCGGTGAGCAGGCTGTTCTTTGCGGCGGTGTATGTGCACTTATGCAGGCTGGCTTCGAGACTCTTGTTGAAGCAGGCTACGATGAAAGAAATGCTTACTTTGAATGTATCCACGAAATGAAGCTTATCGTTGACCTTATTTATCAGAGCGGCTTCGAGGGTATGAGATATTCAATTTCCAACACTGCTGAATACGGCGACTACATCACAGGTCCCAAGATCATCACAGAGGAAACCAAGAAGGCTATGAAGAAGGTTCTTTCCGATATTCAGGACGGTACCTTCGCTAAGGACTTCCTTCTCGACATGTCTGATGCAGGTTCACAGGTACACTTCGGTGCAATGCGTAAGATTGCTGCTGAGCATCCCGCAGAGGTTGTAGGTAAGGAAATCAGAAAGCTTTACTCATGGAGTGACGAGGACAAGCTTATCAATAACTGAGTTAAATTAAAAGGGGCTGTTGTACTTTGTGCGGCAGCCCGCATTTGCTTGAATGCGGAATTCCGAATTTTACTGAAAGGACAATCACTATGATAAAAGATACAATCGTTGACGGCTTTCACAATGCGCCTCACCGCAGTCTTTACCACGCATTGGGACTCACCGACGAAGAACAGCACAGACCTTTAATCGGTATTGTTTCATCATATAACGAAATCGTGCCCGGTCACATAAACCTTGACAAGATTGCCGAAGCGGTAAAGCTTGGTGTTGCAATGGCGGGAGGTACTCCCATAATGTTCCCTGCAATAACTGTTTGTGACGGTATTGCTATGGGTCACGTGGGCATGAAATACTCACTTGTAACAAGAGACCTTATCGCAGATTCAACCGAGGCTATGGTTATGGCTCACGGCTTTGACGGACTTGTTATGATTCCTAACTGCGATAAGAATGTGCCGGGTCTTCTTATGGCGGCGGCAAGACTTAATATCCCCACTGTTTTTGTTTCCGGCGGACCTATGCTTGCAGGCAGAGTCAACGGCAAAAAGACAAGCCTTTCAAGTATGTTTGAGGCAGTAGGTGCCTATAAAGCAGGCAAGATAGACGATAATCAGCTTCGCGTATGCGAAGAAAACACCTGCCCCACCTGCGGCTCCTGCTCGGGTATGTATACCGCAAACTCAATGAACTGTCTTACCGAGGTGCTCGGTATGGGCCTTAAGGGCAACGGAACAATTCCTGCCGTATATTCACAGAGAATTGAGCTTGCAAAGCACGCGGGTATGAAGATTATGGAGCTCGTTGAGAAAAATATCCGCCCGAGAGATATTATGACTCCTGCTGCAATCAGAAACGCACTTACGGCTGATATGGCTCTCGGCTGCAGTACCAACAGTATGCTTCATCTTCCTGCAATTGCAAACGAGCTGGGCATAGAATTCAACCTTGATATGGCAAATGCGGTCAGTGAAAAGACTCCCAACCTTTGCCATCTTGCGCCTGCAGGTCCAACATATATGGAGGACCTTAACGAGGCGGGCGGTGTCTATGCCGTGCTTAAGGAGCTTACAAAGTTAGGTCTTCTCGATACCTCGGTTATGACCTGCACAGGTAAAACGATGGCTGAAAATATAGAAAATGCCGTTAACCGCGACGAAAGTGTTATCCGCACAGTGGAAAACCCCTTCTCAAAAACAGGCGGTATAGCTGTTCTCAGAGGCAATCTTGCACCTGACGGCTGTGTAGTAAAGAGAAGTGCAGTTGCTCCCGAAATGCTCGTTCACGAGGGGCCTGCAAAGGTATATGACAGCGAAGAAGAGGCAATTGCCGCAATTTACGGCGGAGAAATAGTCAAGGGTGATGTTGTCGTTATCCGCTATGAAGGCCCCGCGGGAGGTCCCGGAATGAGAGAGATGCTTTCGCCCACATCGGCAATCGCAGGTATGGGACTAGATAAGGATGTTGCTCTTATTACCGACGGACGCTTCTCAGGTGCAACAAGAGGTGCGGCAATCGGTCACGTTTCTCCCGAGGCTGTCCGCGGCGGACTTATTGCCTATGTTAAAACGGGCGACATAATTTCAATAAATATTCCGGAATATAAGATTGAGCTTAAGGTGAGCGACGATGAAATCGCAAAGAGAAAGGCAGAGATGCCCCTTAAGGTCAAGACAGATATAAAGGGATATCTGAAAAGGTATGCCTCAATCGTATCCTCAGCAGACAAAGGTGCGGTAATCAACGAGTTTTAAACTGAAAGGTGGTGACGCTATGACAGTCACAGAGCTTAAAGGCAGACTTTCCACCCTTACGGTTTTACGCGGACTTCTGAAAAAAGACGAGCTTTCCGTGCTTCTCTCACTTCTCAATGCGGAGAGCACCGATGAAAGACTCTCTTTTTACGGTGAATTTGTGAGCATTCTTGCAAAAAGCGGCGGCAGCTTCAGTACTGCGCTTAAGGTGCTTCTCACAGAGGACGAAAATCCATATATCAGGGCAGTTGCTTCAAAAAAGAGTGTTTCAGCTTCGGTTGAAGCAAATCTCAGACAGGAGCTGAAGCTTTTTACAGAGCTTTCATCACTTACTCCGGATTTTTTCCGCAGTCAGTGGCAGTACGAGGGCTATCTACCTTTGTTTGATAACGACTTTACTGATTTTGAAGCCTTCTATGAGGAAAGAATAAAGAACGTTTCTACTCTCGGCTACGGTATCTTTGCCACACATTCAATGTTCCGTGTAGAGAATAACAGAATTATACCCGTTGAGGTTGCGGACAGTATCGGTATCGACTCCTTCGTAGGCTATGAAAAGGAGCGTCAGCAGGTGCTTGAAAATACAAGAGCACTCACAGAGGGCAGGCCCGCCCAAAATGTGCTTCTCTGCGGTGATGCCGGTACGGGTAAATCTTCAACGGTAAAGGCCTGTGCAAACTATTACCGCGACAGGGGAGTACGCCTTATAGAGCTTCGCAAGGATCAGCTTTTTGCTCTTTCCTACGTAATGGGAGCAATTGCCGAAAATCCTCTGAAATTCATCATTTTTATTGACGACCTTTCCTTTAATAAAAACGACGACTGCTTCAGTATGCTTAAGGCTGTGCTTGAGGGCTCAGCGGTATCAAGAAGCGGTAACGCGGTGATTTATGCCACAAGCAACCGCAGACATATCGTAAAGGAAAGCTTTGCCGACCGCACGGGCACCGACGACGTGCACCGCAACGACACAATGCAGGAGCTTCTTTCCCTTTCCGACCGCTTTGGGCTTACGGTGTATTTTCAGAAGCCTAACAAGTTGCTTTATCTTGATATAGTTCACGAGCTTGCCGAAAGAAACGGCATTGATATGGAAAAATCACAGCTCGACGTTAAGGCTGAGGCCTTTGCTCTTGCGAGGGGCAGCCGCTCACCGAGAGCTGCTGAACAATTTATAAAAAGCTTATTATAAGGAGAATTCTTATGATCGAAAAAATTTCAACAACAAAGGCACCTGCCGCTATCGGTCCCTACTGTCAGGCTATGAAGGTTAACGGTATGGTTTTCACCTCAGGTCAGTTAGGCCTTGACCCCGCTACCGGTGACTTTGCAGGTGCAACAGTTACAGAGCAGGCAGAAATGGCACTTAAAAACCTCGGTGCAATTCTCAAAGAGGCAGGCTCAGACTATGATAAAATCGTAAAAACAACCTGCTTCCTTGCTGATATGGCTGACTTTGCTGACTTTAATGCAGTTTACGCAAAGTATATCACCAACACCCCCGCAAGAAGCTGTGTTGCAGTAAAGACACTCCCCAAGGGCGGCCTTGTTGAGGTTGAGGCAATAGCGGTAGCTGAATAACTACTCCTTCCGGAAGAGCAAAAAGGCTCTCCTGAAAGGAGAGCTGTCACGAAGTGACTGAGAGGTTAAGAACATTGCTTACAAATTATGCTAATTAAACACAGAAAGCGGCGAATGGAAGGAAGGCGGCATAAGTGTTAATCAGAAACGCAACCGTCGGTGATATATGTTCAATAGCAGAGCTTTACATCAGTAACCACAAAAGTACATACAGGGGGCTTGTCAGCGATGAGTATTTAGATAACCTTACTGTTGACTCTGCCGTTATCAAATGGAGTGAATATCTGTCGGATAAGAAAAACAGAATATGGGTTGCTTTTGAAAATGATACTTTTCTTGGGTTTCTTGCTTCAATGCCGGACAGTATGTCAGAAAAGATATGGTATCTTGATTCGCTTCATATCTGTGAAGGCTCAAGAGGAAAGGGAATCGGATCTGCACTGATAAAAACCGTGGGTCGGTACGCCCTCAAAAACGGCTATGATAAAATGAGCGTATGTGTTGTCAAGGGCAACGACAGTGCAAAGAAGCTATATATAAAGCTTGGTGCAAGACCGCTTTTAAGTTTTGAGGATAAGTTTGATAATTCACGGGTTAATTCCGAAAAACTTCTTTGGGATGATTTGGAAAGATTTATATAACAAAAAAAACAACCGTCACTTTATTGTGGCGGTTGTTCTGCTATAAAAACAATTTTATCTTGCCTTCCTCTTTGAGGAAGGTGTCATCCGTGAGGATGACGGAAGGAGTGAAATGCCCGAAGGACATTCTCTTACTGCATGACTACTGACTACTCAGAGCAGTGCCTTACGGTAAATCATCCTCGTTTTCAAGATTATGCCATACATTCTGAACGTCGTCATTATCCTCAAGCATTTCGAGAAGTCTGCCCATCATCTTGAGGTCATCCTCGTTGGTGAGGGCTGTTTCTGTGTTGGCAATGTATTCTACCTCGGCGGATACGAACTTGTAGCCCTTAGCGTCAAGGTCGTCACGAACTGCACCGAGATCATTAGGCTCTGTACGGATAACATAAACATCCTCTTCGTCGGTGATGAAGTCAACTGCCCCTGCTTCGAGAGCATCCTCCATAAGCTTGTCCTCGTCGATGTCCTCAGCTTCGATAGCGATAACGCCGTAGCGGGTGAACATGAAGGAAACACAGCCCTGCTGACCGAGATTACCCTTGTTCTTGTCGAAATAGTGTCTCATTTCGCCTGCAGTACGGTTACGGTTGTCAGTGAGGGTTTCAACGATAACTGCAATGCCTGAGGGGCCGTAGCCCTCGTACATAATTGCCTCGTAGTTTGCTCCACCTGCTTCGCCTGAAGCCTTTTTGATGATTCTTTCAATGTTGTCGTTGGGTACATTGTTAGCCTTTGCCTTAGCAATAACATCCTTAAGCTTTGAGTTTGATGCGGGGTCGGGACCGCCGTCACGGACTGCGATTGAAATTTCACGACCGATTTTGGTGAAAACCTTTGCTCTTGCACCGTCGGTCTTTTCTTTTTTTCTTTTAATGGTACTCCATTTTGAATGGCCTGACATTTAATTCACCTTTCTTTACTTATAATCAACCTAAATACTTTATCATTTTTATTTTATTTTGTCAAGACAGAGTTAGTGTTCCTACAAATTCACCTTTGCTATATTCGCCGCTGAGATATACCCCGTCTGTAGCCTCGGCAGAGTAGGAGCCGCCTGAATATACGTCATAGCTTTCCTCGCTTTTTATCCTGTCGCTTGCAAACACCACCGTGCCGAACTGCTTGGGTGACACAAAGCCGATAAGACTGTTGCCCTTGCTGTCGGTTATAGCATTGAGCACATCTGCTGAGCAGGAATAGGTGAAGGCAAGAACGTCAATTCCGTCGCCCGTTACACTCTGAGCCATACCCGCACTGCCTGTTGCAAGAAGGGTACCTCCGCTTACCGTATATGTGCCGCCGTAGTCGAGAGCACCATTTGCACCGTTTTCAGGGCCGAAAACAATAATTGTTCCGCCACTCTGGTTTACGTTGCCGTTGGAGTCAACTCCGTCGCCGGAGGCGTTTATGAAAACATAACCGTCAGTTACATTTATTTCACAGCTGTAGTCAGCCGCCATAGGGTTCATACCGAGGTCAGTATCGCCTGCGGCATTGAAGCCGTCGTCTGAGGATGTGACCTTTACCGCGCCGCCGTATATATTTATGATTTTTCCTTCAACGCCCTCAAAAGAAAAGTCAATGCCGATTTCTCCACCGCGGATATTCAGGGCTTCGTCGGCGTGAAAGCCGTCATCGTCGCTTCTGACAGAGAAGCTTCCGCCGCTGATATCAAGGTTAACGGCGTGCAGGGCGTCGTCAGTTGAGCTTATTGTGAATGTGCCGCCGCTGACAGTGATTTTTCCGTCAGCCTTTATACCCTTGGTTGAGGGAGTATCTTCCGCACTGCTTTCGTCGGCACTTGAATCCGGGGGAGTCATACCGCCGTACATATTAAAGCCGCCGGGTCCGCTACCCATTCCGCCGGGTCCGCCACCCATTCCACCGGGTCTTCCGCCCATTCCGAATTCATCTCTGGAAGAGGAGGCAACTCCTGTTGAACCGCCGTTTGAGGTAAGGTTAAAGGTGCCGCCTGAGATGCTAATATCCACAACTGACTGAATACAGTCAAGGTCACTGCTTACAGTGATGCTTCCGCCGGATATTTCAATGCTTCCCTTGCCTTCCTCGGCTGTTTCGTTGGTGCGTATACCGTCGCCGCCGCTTGTTATATTAAGCGTACCGTCGCTTATTTCAACGCTTTTCTTGCCTCTGATACCGTCATCAACGCTTTCAATGTTGATAATGCCGCCACGGATATCAATATCATTCTTTGAAAAAATACCCTTATTGAAGTTAGCTGTCACATTAAGTGTACCGCCGCCCTCAATCTGAAGGTCGTCTTTGGAATATATAACCGCTGTTGCGTAGTCCGCATTTTCATCTGCGGGAATCTCTCTTGCAGTATCGGAAAGATTGTTAACACTGCCTTCAGCGAGAATAAGCACCGTTTCTTTGGGCGAATTTTCAATAAAAACCGGAGCATCACTGCTGCAGTTTATATGTACACCGTTAAGTATAAGCTTGACCTTCTTATCTTCTTCGGTGATATTTACATATATTTTTCCGTCGCTGAGAGTGCCGGTAAGAGAATAGGTGCCGCTTTGTGTTATGGTAAGAATACTGTTTTGAAAGTCTGCACCGTTACCGTTTACTGTAGTGTAGATGTCGTCAAAAATAATGTAGGTATCGATTTTTTCTTTGGTCTGTGTATCGCCTTCAACCGCCTGCGCGGTTATTGAGGAAGAGGCTGTATTTGAAGAAGCAATAAGAGAGTCATTTGACTCTCTTGTGGCTTTCTGATTAGTGCATGCTGAGAATGTAAACAGCGTGCATATTGATAAAAGGACTATCGATATTGATTTCTTTGACATAAAGTATCATCCCTTGTATGAATGTCTTCCGATTTTATGTCTGAAAAACTAATTAAAGAATATCCTGGTCAAGTTCTGCTTTGCTGCAGATGATTTCAAGGTTGCCGTTTCTTGTGCGAAGGTCATCAATGAATGCTTTTTCCTTGCGGGGGTCCTTGAATACTATTTCGTATTTGAGTCTGAAAAGTGAGCCGAGATTTGTTGTCTTTACGTTTACGAGCTCACAGCTTGAAAGGTACTTCTTGAAGATATCGTTGAAAACGCCTGTGTAATCCAGTGATTCGGGAATAACGATTGTAAGCTTTTTCTTGCCTGAAACGTTTTTGCCGCCGAAGCCGATGATCTGATAAACGAAGGACATAGCGCAGAGAACTGCAGTGAAGATGAGCGCGAATGCTATGAAGCCCATACCTGTAGCAAGACCCGAGGCAAGTGCGATGAAGATAAAGCCTATTTCCTTTGCCGTGCCGGGAATACTTCTGAAGCGGACAAGGCTGAATGCACCTGCAACCGCAACGCCTGCACCGAGGTTACCGTTAACCATCATAATTACTATCTGAACGACTGCAGGAAGAAGAGCGAGGGTTACTACAAAGCTGTTTGTGTAACGCTTGCTTGTTTTCATATAGGTGAAAGCAATTACGAAGCCGATAGCAAGTGATGTGATAAGGCAAACGATGAATGAGCCGAATGTGATGTTGAGTGTTAAGATTGATTGAAAAATAGCTGCCATTTTTTAGTCCTCCGTTTTTTTTATCTTGTGGGTTGATATATTTTAAGTTCGCTCTTGCTTTTTACTGAAAGCAGGAGCTTATATGCATTGCCGTATTTTGAATATGGGTGGGGATAAATCCCTATTCTGTCGAGCTCGTTTGTGAGCCATAATGGCATTGAGCCTGCCGCCTTTATTTCAAGCACAGCCTGCTCGTCACCCATTAGCAGATAGCCGTAATCCCCCTTGCTTATATCCAGCTCAGTCGTTCTGAAGCGGATGTTTGTATCAAAGGTCAGACGTAAATCCGGGTCTTCGGCTGAGTAGTAGGCAGTGCGGTCATAGAAAAGCGAAACCGCAGGTCTGAGCTTCTTATAGAATGAAACGAAATAGTCAATTTCCCGTGTTACCTGAGTTTCCTGCGGCGGTGGCTGATGCTTGCAAAGGTAAAGTATTGACTGCAGATATGTCATATCAATACGCCTTTTATAAACAACGCCCTTATATTTCTTTTTCAGCTCCACGAAAACGTTGCTTTCGGCTGAGGGATGGCCGTAGGAACGGATTCTCAGCTTTTCCTTATATATGGTGGGCTTTTCTATCGAAGCTCTGATAAGGCGGAAATCGGGAGTGTCAAAATATATATTGTGTATGGTGCTTTCGCCGTATTTGTCCGGAGAGAGCCTGTCACTGAGTGCAAACAGAAGCTCCTGCTTCTGTTCACGGGTTATGATATATTTCTTTTCGCTTCTTTCAAAAATCTTGGTGAAGCCTGCCATAATTTCACCTGCCAGTTTTATAATATGATTTTGAAGGTAATTGCCGTTGTGCCGTTTGTAAAGGCACGGATTTTACCCTTATGTCTTTCAACAATTGCCTTTGCTATTGAAAGGCCTATGCCGTAGCCACCGGTTTCTCTTGAGCGTGAGGCATCAGCTCTGTAAAAGCGGTCAAACAGTCTTGAAACAGTGTTGGGGTCAACGTATTCACAGGTGTTATACATATCAATTACCGTGCTTTTACCGCTTTTATAAACCGAAAGCTTGATAATACCCTCAGCATCGGAATATTTTAGTGCGTTGTCGCAGAGGATGGAAACAAGCTGCCTTATTTCAGATTCCTCACCGCGGAAAAATATATCCGGGGCTACTGAAACCTCAAAGTCCTTACCTGCGTGCTTTGCGGGCGCTTCAAAGCCTGAGGCGGTGTCAATTACCGCTTCGCTCAGGTTGAAAAGAGCATTCTCTCTTTTTTTGCGTACCTCGTCAAATTTTGAAAGCTTAACAAGATTTTTCACAAGCTCGCTCATTCTCTCGGTCTGATTTTTTATGCTTGTTAGCCATTCGTTTTCTCCGTCGCACATTTCAAGCACTTCAGCGTCGGCAGAGATTATTGCCAGAGGCGTTTTAAGCTCATGACCCGCATCTGTGATGAATTGCTTTTGTCTTTGCATATTATCTGCTATGGGCTTTATTGCCCACTTGGAAAGCCAGTAAACAGGGATAAGTATAAGAATCATTGTTATCAGACCGATGAAAAGGCTGGCTTTCGCAAGAGTGATGGCGTCGTTAAGCTCCTTCTGAAAGTCGATAAAAACAATAAGTGAATTATCTCCGTTTACGGTGTTGAGATACATATAGTTACCCTTGTAGCCGAAGCCCTCGGCAGTGCCGAAAACGTCTGAGGCATAGCGGAATGCCTTTTCATCGTCAACGGTTGGGTTGTTTGCGGTGTGAATATTGGTGACAACGTTCTTTCTTATTTCAACGTAAAAATATCTTTCGGAATAAGGGGTTTTCTCCGTTGAATCATAGCCTATGATAGGGTGTATGAAATCCTCCAGAAAGTCGTTTCTGTCGTAGTTGTCGGGAAATCTGCCGTTGTTTTCGGCTATGAGGGTCAGTGCCGTTTTAAGGTCTGTATCACGCTGATAAATCGTAACGGCATTAACGGCAATCATCTGAACCATAATCAGAGAGGAAAGCGCAAAAAAAGCAATTATCATAAATTTATGTTGCAGTTTTTTCAGCATTTTGTTTCCTCCAGGGTATATCCCACGCCTCTGACAGCCTTGATTTCCGTGTTTGCTCCGAGTGAGCTCAGCTTTTTGCGAAGGTAGGAGATATATACCCATACAACATTTATTTCGGCGTCAGTGTCATAGCCCCATATACGCTCCATAAACTGCTCGGTAGAAATGAGCCTGCCGGGGTTTGTCATAAGCATTTCGAGCATCTGAAATTCCTTGTTGCCAAGCCGCATGCTCTCATTGCCGACAGAAAGCTCAAAGCTTTCTCTGTTAAGGCTTATGTTGCCGAAGGACATAAGGTTAGGAGAAAATTCAGACCTTCTTCTTGTAAGAGCTCTTATTCTGGCAAGCAGCTCACCCATGTTGAAGGGCTTGGTGAGATAATCGTCCGCACCCGTATCAAGACCGACAATGCGGTCCTCAACCTCACTTTTGGCAGTGAGCATAAGTACGGGGGTTGAGACGCCGTTTTTACGAAGCTCCTTAAGCACCTCAAGGCCGTTCATTTTAGGCATCATAATATCAAGAATTATACCGTCGTAGTTTTCGTCAAGGCCGTAATCAAGTGCATCTTGACCGTTGTAAACCGCATCTACTGAGTAGTTGTTGTGTTTAAGAATAGCGCAAAGAGCCTTGGAGAGTTCCTTTTCGTCTTCTGCAAGTAAAAGTCGCATAATAACACCCTTTCTGCCATTAAAACATACATTAGAAATTATAGCATAATTTATATGGCTTTTTCAATATATTAAGCTGAGTATTTATGAAAAAAGATAAAAATTCTATCATAAATTTCAACTGTGAGAATTATATTCCGTAAACCTTAAAATAAACAAAAAGCATTACCTCGGTGAAAAAACAGAAAACAGCACAGAAAGGGGCAGGGGAGTGAAAAAGCAGTAAAAAGAAAGGACCGAAGAAAACTCCGGTCCGGCATAAGACTATTTATAAAGTAACAAAAACTTTCAAATATAAATTATGCTTCTTCTTCCTCTTTCATCTTAGCAAAGCAATCGCTGCAGTAAACATCTCTGCCTTCTGTGGGCTTGAAGGGAACCTTTGCCTCTGCGCCGCATTTAGCACATGTTGCGATGAACATTTCGCGTGCGGGCTTAGCTGCATTTTTACGTGCAATACGGCAGTCCTTACAACGCTGGGGCTCATTCTGGAAGCCTTTTTCAGCGTAGAATTCCTGTTCGCCTGCAGTAAAGATGAAATCATTTCCGCATTCTTTGCATTTGAGTGTTTTGTCTTCGTACATTGTTTTTTACCTCGCTTGAATTTAATGGCCCTTGTCGGAGTTGCACCGACTCTTTGAAAACAACGCTCTTCTTTGAGCTATGGGGCAAATTATATATAAGAACTGAGCTTTTCGCGCAGCTTCTTTCTTGCTCTGTGGAGGGTATTGTCCACTGCTTTCGGTGTCATACCCAGACGGTTTGCTATTTCTTCATATCTGTAATCGGTAAGGAAAAGGGCGAAAACCTGCTTTTCCTTTTCGGTGAGTGACTGTGCTATAACAGAATGTATAAGCTCTGCCGTGTTTTCCGTTGTAACGCTTTCCTCGGGTGAGGGTGCTGAGATAAGATCCGGATTTTCTTCTATTGAAACGGTGAGAAACGACGGAACGCGCTTTTTGGATGAAAGATTTCTCAGTATGCTGACTATACGGTTACGCATACAGCGCGAGGTGTAGGTTTTGAAGGAACAGCCCTTTTCACCGCTGAAAGAATAAACAGCACCGAGAAAAGCAATCATAGCCTCCTGAATCATATCCTCTCTTTCAATATCTGTGTCGGTGAAGGCGGCAGAAATTATCACTGCGACGTCAGTATATCTTTTTGTAAGAACCGAAAAAGCAGACTCATTATTGCTTTTAGATAATATAACGAGTTCCTCATCCTTGAGAAGTGAATAATCCAAAACAAAAATTACCTTTCACCCAGAATATTATTATGACTATTCTATAATAAAAATTTTCCACTGTCAAGATGATTTTTATACAAAATGACGAAGATAAATTTGTAGCATCCTACAATAAAAGGGGCTGTATTTTCGCCGACACCCCATAAGGCAGTATTTGTTTCTCTAACAAAATTCCCCGTATTTTTGCCAAAAGCCTCGCAAGGCGACAGCCTTGCTGCGTTTTGTGGCTTCAATACAAGAAATTTTAAGTTCTTACGAAACTGCGAAGCACTTTAAAATGCGAAACAGCTTTGCAAGAAAAGGCA
>JAFWYB010000002.1 GCA_017517865.1 Clostridia bacterium
ACCCAAAAGTGCGAATTTTTGCAGGATTTTTGGATATTGAGGGTGCCGACAGGCTGACGCCTTTCAAAACCGAAATGCCGAAAAGCCGCGAAAATACACGCTTTTGGGCGGGTTCGGATTAT
The DNA here is from genome assembly GCA_017517865.1 of Clostridia bacterium. Taxonomy (GTDB): domain Bacteria; phylum Bacillota; class Clostridia; order Oscillospirales; family Acutalibacteraceae; genus UBA6857. Next base: position 123 of record JAFWYB010000002.1, read on the forward strand.
ACTCGTCACCCTAAGCAAAAATAACACAAAAGACGTTCCTACCGTAAGGCAGAAACGTCTTTTTTATATTGTCTTTACAGCAAGAATTTTTTACAAATTACCGCAAGGTAATCTCACTGACTGCTACTTACTACTTTACTTTGCCAACGTGCTTCTGAAATAGAAAATTTCACCCGTCGGGTTGGATATTACGCCCGAAACTCCCTTTCCGAAGCCGTAATAATCCTTTTGCTCACTTATCGGTATAAGCGGGCAGGCAGAGATAAGATATTTTTCCGCCTCAAGAGTTGCATCAACCGTTGCCTTTTTATCACTGACGGTTTTTATCACCGCCACCTTTTCGTCGTAAATTCTGCTTGAAAAGTTACATACATTATTGGCGTTATCGGTTGTAAACCTTGCAAGGCCGTTAAAGGCCGTAATTGAAGAGTAGGACAGCGGATAGAGAGCCATCTGATATGAGCCGCCCGCCACCTTTTCTCTCAGCACGGAAAGCTCAAGCACCTCAACGTTTACATTAAACCTTACGCCCAGCTCAGACTGCCAGGTCTGCATAATTTCTCTTGCCATATCTTCATATTCGGCAGTGCAGAGAAGCGTAATATCAACACTCTTTCTGCCGATGGCTTCAAGGCCCTTAGTCAGAAGTGCATCGGGATTGCCGTTGGAATAATGCTTAAGACTGCCTACGCTGTTGCGGTAGCTGTCTCCGGAAACAATCATCGATTCCGGGATGATACCCTGTGCCTTTTCCATACCGTGCTTTGCGTAAACCGCATCAAAATCGAAGCTTGCGGCGGCGGCACGGCGCATATCTGCATTTGAGAATACCCCGTCCTTACAGTTGAAAACAAGCGAAAGCACCGTGCTTGAATATGACCTTACACCGTATTTATTCATTCCCGAAAGCTCCTGCGCCTGTGTCTCGGTAAGAGGTGCAACGTGGTAAATATCATCAATGATTTTCTGCTTTCTTGTTGCCTGCTCATTATTCATTGAAAAATAAACCGAGGCGGGTATAACGCTATCCTTGCCGTAATACTTATCGTTTCGCTTTACGGTGATTGCTATATCGTCAGCCCAGTTGCTTATATAAAAGGGACCGTTATATAAAAGATACTTTGTTGAAAGACCGTATCTTCCGCCGGTTGCTTCAAAAAACTCTTCGTTGCAGGGCATACACACTGCATCAAGCAGTGAGTAAAGAAAGTCAGGGTCTGCCCACTCGAGAGATATGACAAGTGTATAGTCATCCTTTGCGGTAACACCCAGCTTTTCTTCAGAAACATTACCGTTGTGCACTGCAACCGCATTTTTTATGCAGTAAAGGTTTTTCGCACCGGGCGACCTGGTTTCGGGTCGGAGCGCTCTTTTAAAGGCAAAAACGAAATCGTCTGCCGTAACTCTCGCGTCGAAGGCCTCCTTATAATTTTCACCGAGAAGTGCTCCCGATGCGTCTGAAACACGCCACTGACAGTCACGTCTGAGGCTGAAGGTATAGGTAAGTCCGTTATCGGTAATTTTCCAGCTTTCGGCACAGCCGGGGATAATTTCACCCTCAGCATCAATAGTGACGAGGCCCTCAAAGCAGTTTGCAATTATGTTTTTTGCACCGTCTGAGGAAATTATCTGCGGGTCAAGAAATTCGGGGTCTTCATCTATGGGAAAATAGATTTGCTTATCACTGCCTCCCGAAGAGCAGGCAGTTAAACTCACAAGCATTATTATCACCGTTATCAGGGCGACGGTCCGTTTTATCATATTTTTCTCATTCCTTACTTAAAAGAGTTTATATTTCTTTTTGCGAAAAATCATTCTTTTTTTATTTGTTATAATAATCTTTATAGTATATAGTGAAAGGGTGTCCCTTATGGATATAAAAACAGTAGCCTTGTTTTCAGCCGCAGCTGTCATACTTCTTATTATAAACATTGTGCTCTTGTTTATATTGCTTAAAAAGAATAATAATAAAGATAATGGCGATATTGAAAATAAAGTGGCGGAATTATCCTTTAAGCTGGAAAAGTCTGCAGACGACATAAAAAACTCCGTGCGCTATGAATTTGCCCAGAGCCGAATGGAAAATGCCAACGCAAATGCTGCTCAGAGAAAAGAAATCACCGCAGCCATTTCTGAAATGACGCAGACTGTAGGCAAAATGACAAGAGATAATTACGAATTCAATATGAAGCTTTCGGAGCTTATTTCAGGTAAGCTCGGTGAAATGCAGCAAAGCAACGAGAAAAAGCTTGAGCAGATGCGTATGACCGTTGACGAAAAGCTTAACGAAACACTTACAAAGCGTCTCGATTCATCATTCAAGGCGGTTAGTGACCAGCTTGAGCACGTATATAAATCTCTCGGCGAAATGAAGGTGCTTTCATCGGGCGTTACCGAAAACGTAACCTCACTTAACAGGATTCTCACTAACGTAAAAGCAAGAGGCACCTGGGCAGAGGTTCAGCTTGAGGGGCTTCTCGACGAAACCATTCCCCATATGTATGAAAAGAACGTTATGACCAACCCCTCTTCGAGAAACATCGTTGAGTTTGCGGTTAAAATTCCCTCCGGTGAAGATTACAGCAGCATCACCTATCTCCCCATAGATTCAAAGTTCCCCATTGAAGCCTATATTAGACTGTGTGCCGCCGCAGACAGCGGTGACAGTGCTATGGTGGAATATGAGAGAAAGAGCCTTGAAAGAACCATCATTGAGCAGGCAAAGGATATAAAGAAATACATCAACGAGCCGAATACCACTCCCTTTGCAATTATGTACCTTGCAACCGAGGGACTTTACAGTGAGGTTATATCTTCAAAAAACGGTATTGCCGAACGTTGTCAGAATGAGTTTTCGGTTATGATTGCAGGCCCCGGCACAATAACCGCCCTGCTCAACTCTCTCTCAATCGGCTTCAGAGCTATGGCCATAAACGAAAAAGCAAAAGAGGTGCGTACCCTTCTTGCCGCCGCCAAGGTGCAGTATGAAAAATTCGGCGGTGTGCTCGACAAAGCAAGAAAGAAAATTGAAGAAGCCGGCAAGACCCTTGAGGAGGCTCAAAGCCGTAACAGTATAATTCAGAAAAAGCTGCGCACCGTAGAAGCAATTGAAGCAGGCGCCGCAACACAGATTCTCGGTCTTGAAGAAGGAGATGAATAAGGAATGAAAAACCTCGGCTATTATAACGGTAAATTCGGTGAGCTTGAAGAAATGCAGATTCCCATGTGCGACAGAGTATGCTTTTTCGGCGACGGAGTTTACGATGCCACCTATTCGAGAAACTATAAAATATTCACTCTCGACGAGCATATTGACCGCTTCTATAACAGCGCCGACCTGCTCAGCATTGATATTCCTATGTGTAAAAGAGAGCTCAAAAGCCTTCTCAACGAAATGGTGAAAAAGGTTGACAGCGGTGAAAACTTTGTCTATTGGCAGGTTACAAGAGGCACCGGCATAAGAAACCACGTTTTCCCCGAAGCCGGCTGTAAGGCCAACCTATGGATTACGGTTACGCCGAAAAATATAGTTGACACCTACAAAAAGGTTAAGCTTATGACTATGGACGACACCCGTTTTCTTCACTGCAACATAAAAACCCTCAACCTGCTTCCCGCGGTTATGGCTTCGGAAAAGGCAAAGCAAGAGGGCTGTGATGAGGTGGTTTTCCATCGCAACGGCAGAGTTACCGAATGCGCTCACAGCAACGTGCATATAATTAAAAACGGTGTGTTTATCACCGCTCCCACAGATAATCTTATTCTTCCCGGTATTGCAAGAAAGCACCTTATCAAGGCCTGCAGCAAGCTCGGCATTCCCGTTGAGGAAAGAGAATATAACCTCGACGAGCTTTTTGCCGCAGACGAAATACTTATTTCCTCCGCAGGCTCTCTCGGTCTTGCCGCATCGGAGCTTGACAAAAAAGCTGTGGGCGGCAAAGCACCCGACCTTCTTAAGAAAATACAGGATGAGGTGCAAAGGGAATTTATTGAAGAAACCGCTTTACATTAAATATATTTTTATATATAATAGTTATTCGGAGCTGAAAGGAGCATTACCGTGAACACGGTGCCGTTATTCCCCTCACGCGGGAAGCCTTTCAGGCTTCAGCTATTTATTCAGAAAACGGGCAGGTGAAAGCCATGGCAAAATATATCAGAGCCTATGCAAAGGTAAATCTTGACGCTGTAAGCAGAAATTTCGACGCACTCAAGGCTCTTATCGGAAGCAGTGTTAAAACAATGGCAGTAGTCAAGGCTGACGCCTACGGACACGGCAGCACGGAGGTTGCAAAAACTCTTGCTCACAAGGCAGACTACTTTGCGGTTGCTACTCTCAGTGAGGGTGTTGAGCTTCGTCAGGAGGGTATAAAAAATCCGATACTCGTTCTCGGCTACACCTCACCTGCCGAATATGACGAGCTTCTTGATTACAGCATCATACCCACCCTTTACAGCACTGACGAGGCAAGGCTTCTCAACGCCGAAGCCGAGGTAAAGAAAAAAAAGGCAACGGTACACATAGCCGTTGACACAGGTATGAGCCGTATAGGCTTCAAGGACGACGAAAGCGGAATTGAGGCGGTTAAAGAAATATCCATGTTGGATAATATAGAAATTGAAGGTATTTTCAGCCACTATGCCACCGCAGACATGAAGGATAAGTCCTTTGCCGCAGTACAGACAGAGCGCTTTGACTCCTTTGTCGGCAGACTTGCTGTGCTCGGAATAAATATACCGGTAAAGCATATGTGTAACAGCGCGGCAACAATAAGCCTTGACAATAAATACGACCTTGTCCGTCTGGGCATCGCTCTTTACGGGCTTTACCCCTCTGACGAGGTTGACAAAACAAAGGTAGAGCTTACTCCTGCCATGGAGGTTTTCAGCCACGTTATTCATATCAAGGAAATAGAAAAGGGTACGGGCGTAGGTTACGGTCAAATCTATACCGCTGCTGAAAAAAGAAGAATCGCAACTGTTTCAATAGGCTATGCGGACGGCTTTAACCGTTGTCTTACCGACGGCGGATATATACTCATAAACGGCAAAAAAGCCCCTCTTGTGGGCAAGGTTTGCATGGATCAGATTATGGTTGACGTGACTGATATTGACGGTGTACACGTCGGCGACAGAGTAGTTATTCTCGGCAGAAGCGGTGATGAGGAAATCACTGCAGACGATTTCGGCAAAATGGCAAACAGCTTCGCCTATGAGGTTATCTGTACCTTTATGCCGAGAATCAAAAGGGTTTACTCGTTACAGTAATTACAAACGGAAATGCACCCCTCGGTGCATTTTTGCTTTAAAAGGAGAATTATTATGATACGCTTTGAAAGTGATTATACCCAGGGCGCAGTGCCCGAAATAATTGAAAGACTTGCCGCAACAAATATGGAAATGACACCGGGCTACGGTGAGGACGAATACTGTGGGAGAGCACGTGAGAAAATCCGCAAAGAGATAAATATGCCCGATGCCGACGTGCATTTTCTCGTCGGCGGCACCCAGACTAATCTCACCTTCATATCAGCGGTACTCAGACCATATCAGTCCGTTATCTGTGCAGACACCGGACATATAAACGTTCACGAAACGGGAGCGATTGAGGCCTGCGGGCATAAAATCATCACCCTGCCCTCTGACGACGGCAAAATAACAGCCGGGCAGGTTGCGTTCTTAAACGACAGTCACTACGCAGACCCTACCTTTGAGCATATGACTCAACCCGGTCTGGTTTATATATCATTTCCTACCGAAAGCGGTACTCTTTATTCAAAAAAAGAGCTTGCGGAGCTCTCAGCGGTCTGCCGCGAAAGAGGTCTTATTCTTTATCTGGACGGTGCCAGGCTCGGTTACGGTCTCGCAGCTGAAGAAAACGATCTCTCTCTTTCCGATATATCACAGCTGTGTGATGCCTTTTATATCGGCGGCACAAAGGTCGGTGCTCTTTTCGGTGAGGCTCTTGTTGTTACTGAGGATTCCTGCAAGAAGGACTTACGCTATATGATGAAACAAAAGGGAGCAATGCTGGCAAAGGGCAGACTTTTAGGCTTACAGTTCGACACCCTTTTCACCGACGGACTTTATTACAGAATATCAGAGAATGCGGCTTCGCTCGCTGACAAAATACGCAACGCCTTTAAAAGAAAGGGCATAGAGTTTTTCTGCAACTCCCCCACCAACCAACAGTTTCCCATACTCACCAAGGAGCAATACGATTTGCTCAGAAAGGATTTCGTATTCTGTGACTGGGGAACAACGCAGAACAAACACATCGTCCGCTTCTGCACAAGTTGGGCAACGAAGCCGGAGGATGCTGAAAAGCTTGTTGAGGCAATAAACAGACTCTGAGTATATATCTCTTATGACGGAAAAAAAAGAAACAGATGAAGCTGAACGGGGGGCGGCTCCCTGAAGCGGAGCGGGCCCTTGGCCGCTCCGCTTCTTTTGCGGAAGCTGCGCTTCTCGCAAAAGCCCCGCGGCGCGAAAGCGCGCCGCGGGCAGGGAGCCGCCCCCGTATATCAAGCTTACTGTCGGCTTCACCTCTCCGCGAGCGGAGAGGTATCCTCATTTCGTACTTGTTGAATAAAAGCTCGTTTTTCCTGCTTTTGTCATACCGATAAAGGCAATTGCCCAAGCAAAAACAAGTTTTTTATCAGCACGGCATACAGTAAAAAATAAACCTTTACGAATTGTGCTCACGACACCAAAAAGGGGCTGTATTTTTCGCCGACACCCCATAAGGCAGTATTTGTTTCTCGAACAAAATTCCCCGTATTTTTGCCAAAAGCCTCGCAAGGCGACAGCCTTGCTGCGTTTTGCGGCTTCAATACAAGAAATTTTAAGTTCTTACGAAACTGCGAAGCACTTTAAAATGCGAAACAGCTTTGCAAGAAAAGGCAAAAATCACCGA
>JAFWYB010000020.1 GCA_017517865.1 Clostridia bacterium
ACCCAAGAGACCCGTTTACGGGTAGCAAGTAATCCTATGCGTGGCTGGCAGGCCAATAAAAGACGCACTTGTGCGTTGCCTGTAGTATTAGGGCTATGCCCGAAACGGAAAAACCACCCGCTATGCGGGTGGATATTTATTTTGTATCGTAAAACCAAATGTTAGTCGCGCAGGGTTATATGATAACACCGATTACTGTCAAACGTTTTATTTAAGCTTAATTATTTCAGAATAACAACAGAAAATAAAATTAAAATGCAACCCGACGGAATGTCGGGTTGCATTTGTGCATAATATTTAAATTTTCGCCATTTAATAGCCTATAGCATAGCCAATAAAGGTTAATCCCACCGAAGCGATTAAAACGGCTAAAAACAGCCTCCATGCGCATTTTAAATATTTGAAGTAAGATATATTTATTATACTCAAAGCAATCATCAATAAGCCGTTCGTGGGATAAAGTACGTTGCACAGTCCGTCGCTCAGACAGAAGGAAACGATAAGATTTTGTCTGCCAATACCAATCATATCGACAAGAGGAAGAAGTATAGGCATAAGAAGGAAGGCTTTAGCTGAGCCGCTTCCGATAAAGAATTCGAAAATGCATATTACTATGAAAATAATTGTAAGTGCTACGTAAGGATTAAGTGAGCTGATGTAATTATACACCCAATAAAGAAGAGTGTCTATAATCATACCGCTTTTGAGAATATATGTAACGCAGATAATAATCATAATAATCGGTGCGCAGGGGAGTATAGATTTAGCACCGGTAACAAATACACCGCCAAGCTCTTTTTTGGTAAAGCCTGCGATTTTGCCGGCCCTTAAGCCGCCGGCAGTAAATAACACAGCCATTGAAGCAAGAGGCAGATAACCGATAATATCAGAAACCGTACCGTCATCAACAAATATATTTGTCACAAGACAGATTATTGTAATAATAAGTACGGCAAGAAGGGATCCTGTAAATGCTTTTGTCGCTTTAGGAAGCATCTTATTCTGAAGCGCTTTTTCTATTTCATCACTGTCAAGAAGCCGGCTTCTGAGCGCAATATCTGTTTTATAGCAAGGAGATTTTTCGGGATTTTTTTCAATCTTTTTGGCATAGGTAATAAAGAATGTAGCAAGAACTGCATATATTACCGCGAAAACAAATATTCTGAAAAGCACGCCCGAGAACATCGGAAGTCCCGCCATTGAGTGAATAATACCGACATTAAAAGGGTTAAAGGTTGCAGCGGCATAACCGAAGGTTACCGATATCAGACTGAAGCCAAGTCCGACAAAGGAGTCCCAACCCAACGAAAGTGATATTGCAACCGCCAAGGGAACAAGGGTCATTGATTCTTCAAGAATACCTGCAAATGAAGAAAGAAGCATACAAGAAAAAATCATAATTGCAAGCAGAAGATATTTTTTGTCTGAAAACTTATTTACAATAGTGGTCATTATATATTTCAAAACACCGCTCTTGTCCAGAACAAGGAAGGTGCCGCCGATAACAATGATTACAAGTATAATGATAACACCCGTCATTGCTTCGCCTGTTGAATTTATAAACATTTCAACGGGGGAGAGAAATATTCTCCACAGCTTATAGTTTACTTCCTCTCTCGGTATTTCGGTATAGGTGCCGCTAATAATGTTGCCGCTGTCATCTGTTGCATATGCACCTGTGGGTATCACCTGAGTGAGAACACCTGCAAATATCATAATTGCAAACAGCAACGCGCCGATGCCAATCAGCGTCTTTTTATTTATGTTTATAACAGAATCCTTTTCGTTTCCCATCTTTTATACTCCTTAAACATTGTTATCAATCTGTAATATTTGTCTGTTGACGTAAAATGACAGTTTATCAAAACCGCATTTTTTCGCAATCAGCATCCCTTCGGTTATCCCGCAGCCTACGTCATAGGCGTTATGCGAATCGGAGCCAACGGTAATGTACTCGCCGCCAAGTTCTTTATAACGCTTAATTATTTCCGTATCCGGCATTGTTCTTTTCATATCCTGACGTAAACCTGACGTGTTGATCTCAAGCGTTTTTCTGTTTTCGATAATTGCCAGCAAGAGTCTGTCCGTGGCATCGGATATTTTTGAATAATCAAAGTCAATCTTATATTTACCTTGTATCCTTCTCATAGGGCAGGTTATATGCGACATAATATCAATAAAAGGACATCGTGCCAACTCTTCAAGCTGAAAAAAATACGAGCGCATAAATTCATATACATCTAACCGCGAATAATCAATCTCCTTTATATCACAGTCAAAACCTTCAGGTCTGTGAATACTGCCGAGCACGATATCATACCTTCTTGACGTAACTATATTTTCCGTAAGTCCGACATCATAAAGCGGCTGACCGATTTCAATACCGGCTAAAACAAGAAACTGACCCTGAAAAGCAACCTTTGCTTTGTTCGTTTCAAAAAAAGAATGAAAAATTGCACTGTCATACCGTTGAGATTTATAGCTGTCAATTTCACAGTGATCAGTAATAGCAACAGCGCGTAAGTTGTTTTTTACCGCTTGTTCACATATAAACATCGGAGAATGTGTTCCGTCAGGCGAATTATCCGAGTGAACATGCATATCTATTTTGCGTTCTTTTTCCACACAAAACACCTCATAATTACAAATATACTGTATTATATATTATTATGCAACAATATGCAAGTGTTTATTGAAAGAAATGTATATTTTATAAAAATATGCAACACTTATGAATATTTAAGTGTTGCATATTCATCAGGCAAATTTTACGGCTTCACTGTCAAATAAATATTTACTGTCTTTGAGTGTCTCAATAAGATTATGTTTTACAGTATCACTCATATAGCATAAAGGCAATCTGCAGAATGAACTTATACCGTAAAGGCTTTCAATTGCCGCTTTAACCGGTATGGGACTGACATCAGAGAACAGAGCCTCAATAACACAAAGTACACTGTGCTGCATTTCATTGCTATACTCAATCTTACCGTTCAAAGCAGAATATACCATATTATGTGTAAAATGCGGCAGAATATTGGCAAGCACTGAAACAACGCCCTTGCAGCCTGCCAACACCGCCGGTACAATCATATCGTCATTACCGATATAAAAATCAATGGTGTCTCCGCAAAGCGCAATAGACTTCTGAAGCTTTGTAATGCTTGTGTCAGCCTCTTTTACCGCAACTATATTGTGGTGTTGACCGAGCCTTCTGTAGGTTTCGGGCAAAATATTCATACCCGTTCTTGAAGGCACGTTGTAGACTATTATCGGTTTATTACTGTTGTCTGCAAGTCGAAAATAATGTTCAACGAGTCCTCTCTGAGATGTTTTGTTATAATAGGGAGTGACTGATAAATGTGCATCGATACCGCACTTTTCCGCCTCTTTAATAAGTTCAACAGAAAAAGAGGTGCTATTACTGCCTGTGCCTGCTATAACAGGCACTCTGCCGTTGACCTTTTCAACAGCGAGTGAAAACAGACTGAGTCTTTCCTCAACCGTAAGTGTTGAACCTTCACCTGTTGTTCCACAAACAATAATAGCATCAGTTTTGTTTGAAATCTGAAATTCTATAAGCCTTGAAAAAACGTCATAATCAATTTTTCCGTCCTTTCCGAAGGGTGTGATGAGAGCAACACCGCTACCGCAAAAGATTGGCTTCAAAGAATGACCTCCTTAGTCAATATAACCTTCCGCGCAAAGAAGCTCTGCAAGAAGAACAGCACCTCCGGCTGCACCTCTGAGAGTGTTGTGTGAAAGGCAAACAAATTTATAGTCGTACTGACTGTCTTCACGGAGTCTGCCTATTGATACTGCCATACCGTTTTCATTGTCGCGGTTAAGCTTTGTCTGAGGCATATTATCCTCAGTAAAATAGTGTAAGAACTGCTTGGGTGCCGAAGGAAGCTCAAGCTGCTGAGCTCTGCCTGCAAAGCTGTTCCAAACCTTGATTATTTCTTCCTTAGCAGGCTTTTTGCCGTCATTAAATCTCATAAACACTGCGCCCATGTGACCGTCTGAAACGGGAACTCTGATACACTGTGCTGTAAAGGCCGGAGATACAGCATTCTTAATTACGCCATCCTCAACTTTACCCCATATTTTAAGAGGCTCCTGTTCGCTCTTTTCTTCTTCACCGCCGATGTAGGGGATAACATTATCAACCATTTCAGGCCAACTTTCAAAGGTTTTACCTGCACCGGAAATTGCCTGATAGGTACAAACAAGAACTTCCTTAACGCCGAATTCCTTATCAAGAGGATATATTGCGGGAACATAACTCTGAAGTGAGCAGTTTGACTTAACCGCAATAAAGCCGCGCTTTGTACCCAATCTCTTTTTCTGATCGTCAATTATTTTAATATGGTCGGCATTTATTTCAGGTATTACCATAGGTACATCAGGTGTACCTCTGTGTGCACTGTTGTTTGAAACAACGGGGCACTCTGCCTTTGCGTAAGCTTCTTCGAGTGCTCTTATTTCATCCTTTTTCATATCTACTGCACAGAATACGAAATCAACCGATGAAGCAATTTCATCAATATCTGCAGTTGCATCCTTAACAATCATATCTGCCATTGATGCGGGCATTTCCTTTGCAATTCTCCATCTGCCGCCGACTGCCTCCTTATAAGTCTTACCAGCCGAACGTCCGCTTGCCGCAAGAACAGTAACATCAAACCAAGGATGACTGTCAAGGATTGTAGCAAATCTCTGACCAACCATACCCGTTGCACCGATAATACCTACTTTGTACTTTTTCATAAATATACACCTCTGGTTTTTTTGCTGTTTTTTTTACTTATTTTTGCATAAAACTGTTGATAAATTCAGCAATATGCACTATAATGTAAAATAATATTTATATATTATCACTTAATTGATTTTATGTCAATTTAAATTTTAATTTTTTTATACTTTAAAGTAAAAATACATCTGAAAGGATACAAGATGAATAAATCAGACTTTTATTACGACTTACCGAAAGAGCTGATTGCTCAGCATCCCGTTGAACCCCGTGACAGCTCAAGGCTTATGACCGTAGATAAAACCAGCGGCGAAATTTGTCACAGATATTTCTATAATATTATTGATGAGCTTAACGCTGGTGATTGCCTTATTCTTAACAATACAAGGGTTCTTCCTGCGAGAATGTACGGTATAAAAGAGGATACGGGTGCAAGGGTTGAGTTTCTTCTTCTGACTAACAAAGGCGATGATGTATGGGAGACTATCACAGGTCCGGGAAAAAGAGCAAAGCCCGGTACTAAATTTATATTCGGTGACGGTCTGCTCAAGGCTGAGATTCTTGATGTTCTTGAAGGCGGTAACAGACTCGCAAAGTTTACTTATGACGGCAACTTCTATGAAGTGCTCGACAAAATCGGTCAGATGCCACTTCCGCCTTATATAACCGAAGAGCTTGAGAACGGTGAACGCTATCAGACCGTTTATTCAAAAGCAGTAGGCTCGGCTGCAGCGCCTACAGCAGGTCTTCATTTCACTCAAGAGCTTATGCAGAAAATCAGTGAAAAGGGTATAAAGATCGGTTATGTTACTCTTCATGTAGGACTTGGCACCTTCAGGCCCGTTAAGACAAATGATATTTCACAGCATATTATGCATTCTGAGCATTATTGGTTACCGGCGGAAACTGCTGAGCTTATTAATGAAACAAAGAAAAACGGCGGAAGAGTCGTCGCTGTCGGCACAACAAGCTGCCGCACTCTGGAGTCAGTTGCAACCTTTAACGGTAAAATTGAAGAGGCTGAGGGTTGGACGGATATTTTCATTTATCCCGGATATAGGTTTAAATGCATTGATGCGCTCATTACTAATTTCCATTTACCTGAAAGCACACTTATAATGCTTGTCAGTGCCTTCTGCGGATATGAAAACACAATGAATTTTTATAAAACTGCAGTTGAAGAAAAATACAGATTCTTCTCTTTCGGTGATGCAGTTTTTCTGAGGTGAAATTATGCTTAAGCTTATTAAAAATAACGGAACAGCAAGGCGCTGCGAATTTGAAACAGTGCACGGTACTGTTCAGACTCCTGCTTTTATGAATGTAGCTACCTGCGGTGCAATCAAAGGCGGTCTTTCAGCTGTTGATCTTAAAGAAATCAGATGTCAGGTTATGCTTTCAAATACATATCATCTTCACGTTAGGCCCGGCGACAGGCTTGTGGCGGAAATGGGCGGTCTTCATAAATTTACTGCCTGGGACAGACCTATACTTACGGACAGCGGAGGATTTCAGGTATTTTCACTTGCCGGACTTCGTAAAATAAGCGAGGAAGGCGTCACCTTTGCTTCACATATTGATGGCAGACGCATTTTTATGGGGCCTGAAGAAAGTATGCAGATTCAGTCAAACCTTGGCTCTACGATAGCTATGGCATTTGATGAATGCGTAGAAAACCCGGCAACATATAACTACGCCAAGCAGTCGTGCGCCCGAACGGTAAGATGGTTAAAGCGATGTAAAGCTGAAATGGACCGTCTTAACTCGTTGCCTGATACAATTAACAGAAATCAGCTTCTTTTCGGTATCAATCAAGGATGTACATTCGATGACCTCAGAATTGAAAATATGAAGGAAATTGCTGATTTGAACCTCGACGGTTATGCAATCGGCGGCCTTGCTGTTGGTGAACCCAAAGAGGATATGTACAGGATAATATCCGCAGTTGAGCCATATATGCCAAAGGATAAGCCACGATACCTTATGGGTGTAGGTACACCGGGTAATATCATTGAGGGAGTCAGCAGGGGAGTTGACCTTTTCGACTGTGTAATGCCGAGCAGAAACGCCAGACACGGTCATCTTAACACCTGGAAGGGAATAATCAACATAAATAATGCCAAATATGAAAATGATGCTTTGCCAATCGACACTGATTGCGACTGCCCTACCTGCAAGAACTTTTCACGCTCGTATATAAGACATCTTTTCAAGTGTAAAGAGGTTCTTGCTCTGAGACTTTGTGTTATTCATAATCTATATTTTTACAACAATATGATGGAAAAAATCAGAGAAGCGCTTGACAATGATACATTTAATGAGTTTAAAGAAAAATATGTTGATTTGCTCGACAAGAGAATATAACTAAAGTGTAAATTTATTTAAATTTCCTTGATAAATCAAATCGGCTGTGATATAATTTCTGACAATGTTTAACTTTTGGAGGTAAAAATCAATGGATCCTACGTTTATTATTATCATGGTTGCTATGTTTGGCCTTATGTACTTCACATCAATCCGTCCTCAGAAAAAGAGACAGCAGCAGGAACAGGAAATGAGAAATGCTGTTGAGGTAGGCGACGAAATTACAACTATCGGCGGTATCTGCGGCAGAATTGTTACAGTTAAGGAAGAAAACCTTATCATCGAAACCGGAGCTGACAGAAACCGTATAACAATCACACGTTGGGCTGTTCAGCAGAATAACACTGCAAATGAAAGAATTGCCGCTCAGAAGGCTGCTGCAAAGGAAGCTGCCGACAAGGCAAAAGCTGAAAAGGCTGAAGCAAAGAAGGCCGGCAAGTCAAAAGACAAGGCTGACTGGGAAAAATAAGTAATAATAAAATTACACTCCTCATATCATTTAACAAATGATATGAGGAGTGTTTTTATGCCTAAATCAACCGGTGCAGTAAAAAGAACAAAAGTAAAAATGAACGCCGCATATAAAAATATTCTGATAAGCACAGTGCTTCCGCTATTTGTTCACATTGCAATTACTGCAGCACTTTGCTTGATGATGTTTGCAACGGATATGAACATTTATGATAATTATTTTTTAGTTGTTTTATCAATAGGTGCAGCCTGCTTTATATCAGCCTATGTTGTCGGCAGGCGAGTAAAAAAGAACGGCCTGATTATCGGAATTATTTATAATATTCTACCGGTAACAGCATATATATGCACATCTTTAAGTTTGAATTCATTCAAGTTTGACTTAAGGCTCGCTGTTCTGTTGGCAGTATATTTAACATTATCGTCCGTAGGTGGCATCACAGCTGTTAATTCACGTCCCAAAAAAATAATAAAGAAGAGATAACGGAGATGATAATGTGAAAATCAATGCGATAATAATAAATAAAGACAGAAATAATAAAGTAAAATCAGTCCCTGAATACAGGAGCAAATTAATACTGTTGACCATATATTTGTCTGCTTTTGTTATACTTGGAGTTGCAGTTGCGATATCAAACAAAGATGAGCTATATCAATCATTAAACATCAGCCTCAGCGAATATTTCAGCTTTATAAAAGCAGAAAGCAGAGCTGACATATTTATAGGCTTGCTTTCGCATAACTTATTATTTGTATTTATCATACTGTTCTTTTCGTTTAATGTATTCGGAAATGTATTTGTTTATATTCTAAGCGGACTTAAAATTGCAGGAATGAGTACGGTTGTTACATATTTATATTCAGAGTATCAGCTTAAGGGAATAGAATATTCGTTGTTTGTTTTTATGCCCGGTAAGCTTATATTTATACTCTCAATAATTATGCTAATACTACAATCCACATCGTTAATTAACACTATTGTGCTGAAAAAGAACGACCGAAGAATAAGTCTGAAAGGCAAAATAACAGAGCTTGTGTTTATATTTATACTTATTACGCTATCAACTGCTATAGACACTCTTACAGCGTCCATGTTTTCTGAGCTGTTTCAGCTATGACTATCCTTTGAAAGGGGATTGTTTTTAACTGCATCACGAAGCTGCTTGTTTTCAATATGTGTATATATTTCAGTTGTTGAAAGATTTTCATGACCCAGCATTTCTTTAAGAAGAAGCACATCAGCGTTACCGTGCTGATATAAAAGTGTAGCAGCAGTGTGTCTTAATTTATGAACAGAGTAATGCTGTCCGTCAAGACCGATTTTTTCAAGATAATGATAAACCATCAGCTGTACCGCCTGGCGCCCGATGCGCTTATTTAATCTGCTTATAAACAAAGCATTTCTGTCATTGCCCTTAAGCTGGTTGTGCGGACGAACACTCAGATAATCCTTAAGGGCTGATATGCAGGACGAATTTAAATAAACCATCCGTTCCTTATCGCCTTTACCTGTAACAAGCATTTTTTCTTCTTCAAAATTGATATCTGTAACATTTAAATTTACAAGCTCGGCAAGTCTCAGACCGCAATTAAGAAACAGTGTAAGGATACAAAAATCTCTGATTTTGTTTTCACCGTCAACAGCGGCAAGAAGGCTGCGACTTTCCTCAAGAGTAAGATATTTCGGCATTTTTTTCTTTGGTGATGCAACCTGGAGCTGTGACACTGGATTCTTATCTATATAATTCATTTTATCTGCTACATATTTAAAAAAGCCTCTTATTGCTGATGCCTTACGTGCTCTTGTTGTTGCTGAATTAGCTCTGTCGTTATTACAATATGCGAGGAATTCATTAACATCCTTCAATGAAATTTTACCGATAAATTCAGCATTGATATAAGACATATCAAAATTTTTTTCCAAATCAGCAGGGGAGGAGAGTCCGTTATCTTTTGCCACCATATATCTGAAAAAAAGCCATAAATCTGTAGCATACCCATCAGCCGTCGATTTGTTGCAGCCTTTAATAACAATCAAGTCATTAATATGCTCGTTTACCAACGGAGGTAAAATTTTCCTGTCAATTACTTCTGCCAATTAAATCAGCTCCTCTAAATTTAAAAGTAAATTAAACGGTAAAATACTTATATATCAACTATACAAAATATTTCACAAAAGTCAAGTTTTTAGATAAAATTGTTTATAAAACAATCAATCAGACAAATAAAGCTGAATATATAAATTAAAATGCAAATAAACCGTTTAATAGAAAAAATTTTAACGATGCACGGGTTTGTCTCTGATGTTTCTATCAAACGGTTTAAATGAGAAATATATTTAACGGTCTGATAATTTTTTATCTCTTATTCTTATTTATTTCTTTCACAATATTTTACGTAATATGAAAATCAATATAAAGCCTTAATAAAAATGCAACGACGGTAAATATAGTTTTTTATCATTGGATTTATTTAAATAGAAGTTTAGCTTCCCCTCTACTATACAAAATATCTATTTTGTATAGTTCAAGCTATAAAAATATACAATGTGACTAAAACAGCTATTATTGCTACCCTTTCGGTATAAATATAAATTATCGTCATAAGAAAATAAATATGTTGAATAAATCTGCTTTTTATGTTAAAATCTTTATAATAAAATTTTAGGATGAACGATTATGCAGATTAAAATACAGAACGGCATTGTAGATTTATCAGGAACACCTATATTGAAAAAAATTGATATTGAAATTAATACAGAAAGTAAAATAGGAATAGTCGGAAGAAACGGTTGCGGGAAAACCACCTTGCTAAGATTGCTTTCCGGTGAGCTGTCACTTTCAAAGGATAATCCCGATCACAATTCCCAATACATAATTTCAGGTAAACCGATAATCGGTACACTCAATCAGATGGCTTTCAAGGATAACTCAGTAACTCTGCTTGACGAAATACGCAATGCTTACAGCGAAATACTTGTTATAAAAGAAGAAATGGATTCTCTGCAGCGTGAACTTGAAAGCAACAGCTGTCCGACTATAATAGAGCGCTATTCCCTGCTGATGGATACCTTCACCAATCTCGGCGGTTTTTATTTTGAAAAAGAATATGAAGCTGCATTAAAACGCTTTGGTTTTACTGATGAAGATAAGAAAAAACCGCTGTCAGATTTTTCCGGCGGTCAGCGTACGAAAATAGCTTTTCTTAAATTACTGCTATCTAAGCCTGATCTGCTGCTTCTTGATGAGCCTACAAATCACCTTGATATTGATGCTGTTACCTGGCTGGAGGAGTACCTTCAAGCCTATAAAAAAGCTGTTGTAATTGTATCGCACGACCGTATGTTTCTTGATAAAACCGTAAACACAATTTACGAGATAGAACACGGTAAAACAAACAGATATGCAGGTAATTATTCTCAGTTCGCTCAACAGAAAAAGATCATTCGTGAGTTACAGAAAAAAGCTTATGAGGAACAGCAGGAGGAAATAAAAAGACTGAATGAGCTTATTGAAAAGTTCAGATATAAAGCGAACAAAGCTGCTATGGTACAGTCAAAAATAAAATATCTCGAGAGAATGGAGCTTGTAGAGCCTCCTGAAAGCTATGATTCCAAGCAATTCCACGCAGATTTCGAACCCGACCTTAGGTCGGCTAAAGATATTCTGACTGTAAGAAATCTTGAAATCGGATACACGCATACAATTTCAACAGTTAATCTTAATGTTGAACGGGGGCAGCACATCGGTATTATCGGCGGTAACGGTTTAGGCAAGTCTACGTTTCTTAAAACAATTGTAGGCATACTCCCCTCTCTGGGCGGAAATTTTTTAATCGGAAACAATGTTAAGATAGGCTATTTTGATCAGCAGATGGCGCAATATTCAAGCGAAAAAACCGTACTGGATGACTTTTTGGATGAATTTCCGACAGTAACTTCATTTGAAGCCAGAAGCTCCTTAGGTGCATTTCTTTTCAGCGGAGACGATGTTTATAAAACCGTAAATATGCTTTCGGGCGGAGAAAAGGTGCGACTTGCTCTTTGTAAACTTTTCAAAAAAAAGCCGAATTTTCTAATTCTTGACGAGCCTACAAACCATATGGATATAGTGGGTAAGGAAGCTCTTGAAAATATGCTTGCAGATTACAGCGGCACATTACTGTTTGTTTCACACGACAGATATTTTGTCAAAAAAGTTGCCGAACGGATTGTTGAATTTAACAGAGCTTCAGTAAATTGTTTTAATTACGGATATGACGATTATGTTGAAAGCAAATCGAAAGCAGCAGCCATTGAGAATCTAAGCATCAAAACTGAGACACCTAAGCAAAAAAAGACTTATACCACCCCTGCCAAAGAAAAGGCTAAAAGAGAAAGAGCTATTAAAAAGTGTGAAAATCTGATAGAAGAGCTGGAAACTAAGCTTGCTGAATTGAATAGCGAAATTGGCAAGCCTGAAGTTTTCAGTGACTATGTCAGACTTTCAGAGTTACAGCAAGAAATATCCGAGACCGAGGAACAACTGCTTTCCGCAATGGAAGAATGGGAGAGTCTTTCTGAGTAAAACACTCCCCTGCTGTTAATTAACGTAAAAAACTCACGCAAATATTGCGTGAGTTTTTGATTTAAATGCTTTAAAATCCAAATAAACCGAAAAGGCCGTAAGAAAGAATTGAAATTATAATACCGGCGCAGAAAACACCTGCCGAAATAACCGGTAAAGCGTGCTTTATTCTGATGTCCAGCAAATCTGCTATAAGAGCGCCGGTCCATGCACCCGTACCGGGTAGAGGAATTGCAACAAAAAGGAATAAACCCCAAAGTCTGTATTTTTTTATACTTTCCGCCTTTCTGATAGACCGTGCTTCAAGCATTGTAATTGCATTTTCTACTCTTTTGAACCTCTTAAGCATATTAAAAATTTTTCTTATGAAAATCAGTATAAAAGGTATCGGAAGCATATTACCGACAAAGCAGATAAAAAAAGCAAGAAAAAAATTAACATCAAGAAGCTTTGCAACAATCAATCCGCCTCTGAGTTCAAGCACCGGAAGCAACGAAACAATAAATGATATCAACTCACCGGACAATTTATCCGAAAAGTTTTCAACAAAAAATTCTGCAATAGCTTCTGTCATAACATAACCCCAAAATTAAAGTGTTGCAATAAACTTCTTTGCCTCATTAAGGATATATTTGTCATTTTCATAATTAAGAATTTCAAGAGCATCTTCAAAGGTAAACCAACCGCACTCTTCAATTTCTTCTTCCTGAAGCTTATATTCGGTTTCTTCAGTCTGAGCAAGGAAAATTGAGACTGATTTTTCAATCTTACCCTGAATCGTATATTCGGATTTTTTAACAAAACCGGGAATAATTTTAACATTAAGCCCTGTTTCTTCAAAGACTTCTCTTACTGCTGTATCTTCATCAGTTTCACCGGGCTCGATATGACCTTTCGGGAAACCCCAATGAGCGCTTCTTTTGTTTCTGATTAAAAGAAATTTATCCTCGTTATTTTCTTTTCTGAAAATAACAGCACCGCAGGAGCTTTCATACAGACACTCTATGCTGTAATTGTTTCTGCCCTCAGCAAACTCAATAGCTTGTTTTATGTCGTTTACAATAAACCTTGTACTTTTAGGTGCAACAACCCATGCCATTCCTCTGCAACTCTGTCTTCTGATTACAGCAATAACTCTGCCGTCAAAATTTCTCACAGGATGATTTATACCCATAATATAGGCGCCCTGAACAGATTTTTTGTTGCTCTTAAAGCTGTCAATTATCCCGTAATTGAGCTTATATTTAAAGCCAAATCTGTTGTTGAAAGAATGCATCGGGGATGTTACACGTACCTTTACGAATTTTCCTAACATTTAGGTATCCCCTTTTACAATACGCGTCAGCTGATTTTTTGCTGACACAAAGAATATATGCATATATTATACTGATTTTTTGTAACATTTCAATAGCTTTTGATTAAAAATATGTTCAGATATAAATTAGTTAAACTTATATCAAAAATGTTAATAAATAAATATACAGTTGTCTTTTTAATAGGATTGTGGTATAATCTCAATAAAATACAGGCAACGGAATTGATGGTATGAAAACATTATTTTTAACGGATCTCGACGGCACATTGCTTAACGAACGCGCCGAAATAAGTGAATTCACTAAAAAACAGCTTCAGATGATGATATCTGATGGATTGCTGTTTTCGGTTGCAACCGCAAGAACAAATGCAACAGTACTTAATATGTTCAGTGGTGTTGGGCTTAACCTTCCGTTTATTCTTATGAATGGTGTTGTAATCTACGATCCGACTGAAAATAAGAATGTTAAAGCATATACAATTGATCACAAAGACGTAGATAAAATTATCAGTATTTATGAAAAATACAATAAATCCCCTATGCTCTATCTGCTCAGGGACGGTTACCTTGAAATACTGTATAAATCAGTTGACAATATCCATCAGCAGCAATATATAAACGCACGCGACAATCTGAAATTCAAACGCTTTAGAAAATACAGCGGTAAATATATACCTGAAAGCACCGATAAGATTATATATATGGTCAGCCTCGACAAAGAAGATATACTCACTCCTATCCATAGAGAAATCGTAGCCTCAGGAAGCGTTAACTGTGCATTTTATAAGGATAACTATACCGACTGCTATTTTATGGAGAGTATGAACAACAGTGTTTCAAAGGGTATAGCCGCGCTTGAATTAAAGAAATTGTTGGGCGTAGACAGAATCGTAGCGTACGGAGACAACCTTAACGATATACCTATGTTTAAAACTGCCGACGAGTCATATGCCGTAGCAAACGCCTGTGACGAGCTTAAAAAGATTGCAACCGGTGTAATTGACTCAAACAACAACGACGGTGTCGTTAAACATATATTAAACAAATTCAGCCGAGGAGAATAAATATGAGTCAGCTGTATGAAGATTACATCAAAACATATATTGGTCTCAATCAAAATAATTCTGACGGTTTTTTTGATGTCGTAGGTGATATATATTACTCGGAAGAGGTGCAATCTCTTGCTCAATATGAGCAACACCTTGAAATCGACCGCCTGCAGCATATTACCGGCGTTGCATTTATTGCATATAAGCTAAGCAAAAAGCTCGGTCTCGATTACAAAGCCGCTGCAAGAGCTGCAACAATGCACGACCTTGTATATTACGATTGGCGCAACGGCGAAACAGGCGGTTGGCATAAAAATCACGGATACAAGCATCCGAAATATGCATGCTATAACGCCAAAGAGCTTTGCGGAAATATTTCAGATATAGAATACGATGCAATTTTAAGACATATGTGGCCGCTAACACTTGTCCCTCCGAAGTATAAAGAGAGCTTCATTGTAACGTTTTCCGATAAATACTGTGCCGCTAGAGAGGTTCTTTATTCCGTTAGCCACAGATATAAAAGTAAATTTCTAAGCGATGTAGAGGTACGCAAATCATGCAAGAAATAATGAAATATACTTTGCTGTTCTTTTTCTACAGCTTTAGCGGTTGGTGCCTTGAATCAACCTACTGTTCAATAGGCGAAAAAAAGCTTATTAACCGCGGCTTCCTTACAGGTCCGCTGTGCCCTATTTACGGCTCGGCAGCTATAGTTATGGCACTGCTTATATATCCTCTCAGAGAGACACCTCTTTTAGTTTTTTTGTTGGGTATTGTTGTCTGCGATATAGTTGAATATGTTACGAGCTATATGATGGAAAAGCTTTTTAACGCCCGCTGGTGGGATTACACCTATGAATTCTGCAATCTTAACGGAAGGATATCTCTCAAGCATTCTCTGCACTGGGGTGTTGTTTCTGTTGTGTTCGTACTGATGGTGCACCCCTCGGTAGAAAATCTTTATATGAAAATACCCGTCTCTTATCTACCATTTATATTGGCAATTATACTTTTAATTTTTGCACTTGATCTGGCTAACGCCGTCAGAAAGGCAATGGACTTCAGAAAACTGCGAAATAAAATAGGCAAGATGACGGATGTACTTACCGAAAATCTTACCGCTGTAAAGAGTATTGTCGGAGATAAATATACGATAATTCAAACAGAAATGTATAAACAAAAGGACAGAATTGATGAATTTTCGCATCAGCTAAACGATGCGAAAGAACAGTTTGAGACAATTATAGATTTTAAATCAAAGAAAAATAAAATCAGCAGCCTGCCCGCCAGACTACTGAGTAACTATCCGAATCTAGAAAAAGCTGTAAACAAACAGATTGTAAAACTTCAGGACGTAATAAATGACCTGAAAGCGAACATTTACGAGGGAGAAGAAAAGCATTAAGGAGTGCATTAAGATGAATAAATTAGATGCAAGAATTAAAAAGACCTATACACTGTTATTTGCCGGTTTTATGAAATTACTCAAAGAAAAACCCTTTGACAACATAACGGTGTCAGAAATATGTGAGATATCAAGTGTTCACAGAGCAACTTTTTATAAGCATTTCAACGACAAAAACGAATTTCTTGCTTTTTGCATTGAATCACTTCTTGATGATATAGATATGTCTGAGCTTATGACTGACCTTTCTCCGGAAAATATCAAAAGGTCTTGCACGGAATTCGTAAGAGTTATTTTTGAATATATAAGCAAGCACAAGTATATATTTTCTGCGGTATTTTCAAGTAATCAGTCGATCGTGTTTAATCGTCAGCTTGAAAAAATGGTTACATCGTTTTGCCTTGAAAAATTCAGCTCTGTATTGAATGGAATACCCGTATATAAGCTTGAACTGCTGTCAAACTTTTACTCAGGTGCTGTTTTGGGTGCTCTTAAGTGGTACGTTACTCAGGAAAGCGAATGTACCCTTAATGATATATATGTATTCTTTGAACACAGAATTGATGAAATCAGTCAGTACTACCGCAATCACTATATGTCCTTAACAACTGATTTTCAGTCATCGTAATCGTCAAGAAAATTATATTTATAATCCCCTTTTCTGTAGCCGATTACAGTTTCAAGGTTTACATTATGCACACTTCTGAATATATTCATTTCTATGTTGGAGTTGATTCTTCTGAAACGGGAAATCAGCTCCTTCATTTCTTTGCGTTTGGATTGCATTTCTATATCAGACTGAAAATCGGTTTCTTTTGTAAATTTGCACGCACACTGCAAAAACTCAAGTCCGTTATATCTCGCCCAAGCAATAATATCTGCTTCTTTTACCATATAAAGCGGTCTTATAAGCTCCATACCTTCAAAATTGGTACTGTGAAGCTTCGGCATCATTGTCTTGATTTCAGCCCCGTATAACATGCTTAAAAGCACTGTTTCTATAACGTCGTCAAAATGATGCCCCAATGCAATTTTATTGCATCCGAGAAGTTTGGCATTCTTATATAGGTGTCCCCTTCTCATTCTTGCGCACATATAGCACGGTGAGTTTTCAACATCAGCTACATAATCAAAGATGTCGGCACTTCTTATTTCGATAGGTATGTCAAGAAGTCTTGCGTTTTCAATTATACGGTTAAGATTCTCGGGTGAATATCCGGGATCAAGCACAAGATATTTTGCTTTAAAAGGAAAATCACTGTGCTTCTGCAGGTGTTGTATACACTTTGCAAGAAGCATTGAGTCTTTGCCACCGGATATGCACACAGCAATACAGTCATCCGGCTTAATCATTTCATATTCGTTTATACCGGCAATAAACCTTTTCCATATATCTTTGCGATATTTTTTTATTATACTTCTTTCAACTTCAATATGCTTTTCCATTTATACACCACCTTAAAATGCAGATGGATTATCCATCTGCATCAGTTTTAAGAGCATCAACTCTCATTATCTTTTATTTTGAAAATCATCTTTAAGATTCCTCTTAAAGCTTTCGGGCTTCTTACAACAACAATTTTCATATGTCACATACCTCCAAGTATCATCTTTTCTGGCAGGAAATAATGCCGAGAACGACGAGCATAAACGCCATAACGAAAAGTATGAATTTATCCGGAAAGCATAAGGAAAGTAAAAATCCTGCACCGAAAGCAGTGAAGACCAGCCCTTTCGGGTAACAACGTGGATTTGCCATAACATCATCCCTTCATTATAACAGCCCGAAGTGTCGAACTATTATCATTATACGGGATGACAGAATATTTGTGATAAAAACCGTTTATGATTTTACACAAAGCTTAAGCTATAATTGCCATTTTTTAATGCTTTTAAGCTCATTATACATAGTTAAATAGCTGTTATATCTGCTCTTGCTTATAACACCGTTTTCTACCATTTCGCAGATTTTGCAGCCCTTGTCTCCGGTATGTGAGCAGCCTGTAAATTTACACGAATCGATATATTCGTTAAACTCATTGAAATAATACTGCAGATCCTCAGAAAGCAGTATGTTATCATCAACAAAATCAATGCTTGAAAAGCCAGCAGTATCAATAATATAAGCATCATTGACATGGAACAGCTCAGCTTGTCTTGTAGTATGCCGTCCCCTGCCGAGCTTATCGCTGATATCGCCGGTCTTTAGCTGTAAATCACCGCTTATTGCATTGATAAGAGTTGATTTACCTACACCCGAATTACCTGTAAACGCACAAACACAACCGTTAAGCTCAGAAAGCAGCTCAGATAAATCGGACTTATCTACATCAGAATAGGTATATACGTCGTATCCGGTGCTTTTATAAATGCTGTAAAGCTCGCTTATATCGGTTAAGTCTGTTTTGGTTATAACAATAACAGGCTTAATCGAGTTTTTCTCAGCCAGAACGGTCATTTTGTCAATAACAGTTGAATTCGGAAATGGCTTTGCAGCGGAAATAACAATTATAAGCTTATCTATGTTTGCAACCGGAGGTCTGACAAGCTTGTTTTTACGCTCTGAAATTTCCTCGATGGAATTACCGAACTCGTTATTCAGAGTAACGGTAACATAATCTCCCACAAGAGGAGTTATTCGTTCTTTTCGGAACTTACCCTTTGCAGTACAGCAATATATACCCCCTTCAACTGTTTCAACGGTGTACTGACCGGCAACACCTTTAACAATACGTCCCTTGACCGTCATATAATCATTCCTCTGAATCAACAGCTTCACTATCATCAAAAGAGGTAGGTGCTGTTGTTTCGGGAGCTTCCGTAATCACGGGATCTGTTGTTAAGGGCTTGGTTGTAGTTGTGGGAGGTTCGGTTACTACCGGCTTGGTTGTAGTCGTAGGAGGTTCAGTTACTACCGGCTTGGTTGTAGAGGGTTTAGTAGTTTCCTTAGCTGTAGTTGAAGGCTCAGTAGTCGGCTCAGTTGTTGTTATGCTGACGCCGTTGCTTACAATAACAGTAACGGTTGTCTTCTCAGGCAATACACTCTTACCGGCATCCACAACACTTATAACAGTATCCTTAGGCAAATCACTATCCTGAGCTTCAACAACAACGGTGAAGCCGAGGTCTGTCAGTATCTTCTGTGCATCGGCAAGCATTTTACCACCGAGATCCTCCGGAATCTTGACTTCCCGAGGATCCTTACCTGTACTTACATAAAGAGTTACAGTGTCGCCGGGGAAAACTTCTTCTTCAATAGGAGACTGGCTGATAACATTACCCTTAGGAGCCTTATTGTCCTCTTCTCTTATAACAACCTTGAGGCCCTTATCATCAAGAATAGCTCTTGCCTCACTTGACTTCATACCGATAACACGGGGAACTATAAACGATTTAACATCAGTTGAATAATAAATTGTGACCGTTGAGCCCAACGCTGCTTTTATACCTGTAACAGGATCGGTTCTGATAATTGAACCCTTTTCTAAGGTATCACTGTATTCGGGTGCAATTTCAACCTTAAAGCCAAGTGCTCTGAGCTTGCTTTCAGCGACAGTAAGGCTGTATTCAGTAAGATCCGGAATTTCTATACCTCCGCTCACATCGTTACCTGCAACATAAACCGTAACGGCAGAACCCTTAACAACGCGTCTGCCCTCGGGTACCTCCTGAGCAAAAATCATACCGTCAGCAAAATCAGGATTATTTCTGAATTCGGGTACGAGAGAGAAATAGTCGTCGTACTGTTCTTTAGCATCCTCAAAATACATATTTACAAAATTAGGCACTTCAATTTTGTTTGAGGATGAAGAGAACATTGAAATAAGGAATCCGGCAAAAATAACAAGTGCTAATAAAACTGCAGTAAGTATTGTAATGGTTACCTTTTTGCCTCTGTTACTGCCAATCTCCTCAACATCGTCATATTCCGTATCAGCTGTCTGCTTGACAGAAATTTTACCGGTTGAGTAATCCGGAGCTGTTTTTGTCGGCAATTCAGCTTCAACACTGTTGAAATTATAATCAAATTTTATATTCGGATTCTTTTTATATGCATCAAGATCAAGAAGCATTGCAGACGCAGACTGATATCTGTCGTTCTGATTTTTCTGCATTGCACGTATAATAATCTGTTCAAGGCCCACCGGGATCGCGGGATTTATACTGCGTGGCAAATCCGGCTCATTCTGAAGCTGCATAAGAGCAACGGATACTGCATTATCAGACTGAAAAGGAAGTCTTCCGGTAAGCATTTCATAAAGAATTACGCCAACCGAATAGATATCAGTTTTTGCGCTTGTAACACTACCCTTGGCCTGCTCAGGGCTGATGTAATGAACAGAGCCGATTGCACCGTCGGTCATTGTTCTTGTTTCACTTCTGCTGAAGCGTGCTATACCAAAGTCAGTAACCTTAATTGTGCCGTCAGACTGAAGCATAATATTCTGAGGCTTTATATCCCGGTGAACAATACCTTTATCGTGAGCATGCTGTAATGCTCTCAATATCTGTGTAAGGAAATATATAGCTTCTCTCGGATCGATTTTGCCCTGCTGAAGCATATATTCCTTAAGAGTGATACCGTCAACATATTCCATTACGATATATTGAAGCACATCACCGTAGCTCACATCAAAAACCTTAACTATATTCTGATGTGAAAGCACGGCAATAGCCTTTGATTCATTTTTAAACCTTCTTTTGAATTCCTCGTTAGCAAGAAATTCATCCTTAAGAATTTTAACAGCAACAATTTTATGGTCAATGTTATCAAAAGCTTTATAAACAACAGCCATTCCGCCGACACCGATAATTTCCATAATTTCATATCTTCCGTCGAGACGCTTACCTACGTAATTTTCCATAAAATCACCTTAACCTTTCATAACAACAACCGTTATGTTGTCGCGACTGCCGTTTTCGTTTGCCCTGACTATGTATTCATCGGCAAGACAGTCAAAATCTGAATTTTTATATATTTCGAGAATTTCTTTTTCTGTAACGTAACCACTGAAGCCGTCGGAACAAAGCAACAGCAGTTCCCCCGGATTTATGCAGACAAAATCAAAATCAATGTCAACCTCTTCAGATATACCCAAAGCGCGGGTTATTATGTTCTTTATCGGCGCGTTTTCATATTCTTCCGCGGTAATCTGACCGTTATCAAGCATTTCCTGTACAAGTGAATGATCCTTTGTTATCAGTTCAACCGAATCACCGCTTATTTTATATGCTCTGCTGTCACCCACATGAGCTATACAAGCCTCGTTATCTTTGTAAACAGCAGCAACCACCGTTGTGCCCATGCCGCGAAGATTCATATCAACGGAGCCTCTGTCGTAAACAGTAACGTTAGCAGTTGTAACAGAGGAAAGCAGGAGATTCTCAAAAGAAGAAACGGGCATTGTTTTAATATAGCATTTCTTGATTTTATCTGAAATCAGCTCAATTGCTGTTGAACTGGCAATCTGACCGCCGTGAACGCCGCCCATACCGTCACAAACAAGCGCCCACGCAGCACCGTCATCGTAATATCCGAAAGCAAAGGCATCCTCATTTCTTTGACGGAAACTACCGACATCAGTTTTACCGACAATTTTCATAATCTCATTCCTTGTTGTTATTTTCACCCCGTCTGAGCTGACCGCAAGAGGCGTTAATATCACTGCCGAGTGTTCTTCTGACGGTAACATTAACTGAATACTTTTCAAGCACTTTAATAAAAGAATTTATGCGTGTATCAGAGCTTTTTCTGTAATCACGCTCTTTAACAGAATTGACCGGTATAAGATTAACGTGACAGAGCATACCCTTAAGCCGTCTTCCGAGCTCATGTGCACACTCATCGCTGTCATTCACACCGCTTATCATAGCATATTCAAATGATATTCTTCTCGACGTTGTATCGGTATATCTGCGACAAGCCGAAAGCAGTTCATCAATCCCCCACCTGTCATTAACAGGCATTGTTCTGCTTCTGATTTCGTCATTAGGTGCATGCAGTGAAATTGAAAGTGTAAGCTGAAGTTTTTCTTTCATAAGTTTTTCAATTCCGCTTACAACTCCGCAGGTAGAAAGCGATATATTCCTCATACCGATATTAAGACCGTTCTCATCAGAAATCATTGAAAGAAACCTGATTACATTTTCGTAATTGTCAAGCGGTTCACCAACTCCCATCATAACAATATGAGAAATGCGGATGTTGAGGTCGCGCTGAGCAACATATATCTGTGAAAGTATTTCAGAAGGTGCAAGATTACGTACAAAACCGGCAATTCCCGATGCACAGAATCTGCACCCCATCTTGCAGCCGACCTGACTTGAAACGCATATTGTGTAGCCGTATTTATATTTCATAACTACAGATTCAATAAGCTCGCCGTCATACAATTTGAACAGATACTTAACTGTACCATCATACACTGAAACTAACTTTTTTTCAATACTGCAGGTGTAAATATCATAATTATTTTTAAGTTTTTCTCTCAGATTTTTTGAAATATCAGTCATTTCGTCAAAGCTGACCGCACCTTTTTTGTGAAGCCAGCTGTATATCTGAGTTGCCTTAAAGCTCTTTTCGCCAAGAGAGATTATTTCATTCTTCAGTTCATCAAGCTTTAATGATTTAATATCAGTCATTTATATCATCCGTTTCTCTTGAATGTCGCAATAAAAAATCCGTCACCGCCATCTTTGCCGGGTAAAAGTGTAATATATTTTCTGTCTTTATAATCATCGAGTGTATTTATTGCCGTAAATTCAGGATTTTCTGCTAAAAATTTATCACATACATCTGCGTTTTCTCTGTTAAGCAAGGTGCAGGTAGAATATAAGAGTAAACCGCCTTTTTTAACATATCGTGAAGCATTTTTTAAAATATTATACTGTATTACGGGTAAGTTCTCAAGAGAGTTAAGGCTCTTATATTTTATTTCGGGCTTTCTGCCAATTATTCCAAGACCCGAACAAGGTACATCACACAAAACCGCATCTGCCGGTCCAAGGTCTGCATTATATTCAGAGGCATCGGAAACAGAAGCTGAAACAGATTTAAGGCCCAACCTTCGGGCACCGTCAAGAATAAGCTTTACACGGCTTTCATATATATCAAAGCAGTGCACCTGCCCTTTATCGTTCATAATTTCAGCAACGGTAAATGCTTTTCCGCCGGGAGCAGAGCACATATCTAAAACTGTATCCCCTTCTTTTACACTCAGAGCTTTGGCACATATCTGGCATGATAAATCCTGAACGTGAAAATAACCGTTTCTGAATGTATCAAGATACTCAATATCACGTGAATTAAGCGAAAGAATAAGTGCATTTTCAAGCTGCGTCGGCACAGCGGTTACACCTTCGTCTGAAAGCAGAGAAATGAGTTCATCATCAGATGTTTTTGTTGTGTTGACTCTTACGGCAACTCCCGGACAGCCGAGCGAGCTCTCAAGCAAACTTACAGTTGCCTCCTCACCGAGCTCCTTTAACCAAACCGAGATATATTCTGTCGGGCAGGAGTATTTGATACTGAGATATTCTTCGAAAAACTCCTTCTGCGGCAGCTTTATTCCGTTTTTATCAAGCTTTCTGAGAACAGCGTTTACAAGGCCGGCGGCGAAGGCACAACCGTTTTTCTTAGCAAGCCTTACACTTTCATTAACGGCAGCAGATGACGGAACCTTATCCATAAACAGAATCTGATAAGCTCCTAACTCAAGTATAGTGAGCACCTCGGGCCTGAGCTTTTTCAGTGGCTTATCCAGATAAAGAGAAAGCTGATAGTCAATTGTCAGTTTTCTTTCAATAGTGCCGTAAAACAAAGCAGACACAAAAGCTTTATCTCTTGTGTCAAGTTCTGTTTTTGAAAGATAACCGTCGATCGTAATATTGGAATACGCCTCGGTTTTTCCTACTTTGTATAATGCTTCAAATGCAATCTGTCGTGTATTGCTCATAGTTAAAATTCCTTAGTTGTCTCTTCTTTTTGTTCTTAAAATGAGGCGCAGCAACGACATTACGGATACAATAAGAGAAGCTACATAAGTCATCGCGGCCGCAAAAAGCACCTTCCTTGCAGCAGGTATTTCATCTTCGTAAAGTAGACCGTTTTCTGAGATAAGAGTAACGGCTCTGCGACTGGCATTGAATTCAACGGGTAATGTTACCAGCTGAAACAGTACTACACAGGCAAACAGGATTATTCCGATATTGACAATAAGCTCCGCGCCCATAAAATAGCCGACAATAGCAATAAGAAAACCGGCACTTGAGCCGAAATTAGCAACGGGTAAAATTGCATTTCTGACGCGTATCGGCATATAATTGTTTGCGTGCTGTATAGCGTGGCCTACCTCATGACAGGCAACACCTATACTTGCAATTGAAGTGCCGCTGTATACGCTCTGAGAAAGTCGCAATACATTAGCTGTCGGATCATAATGATCGGTAAGACTGCCGTTTATGCACTGTACTTTAACCTTATCCGAAAGGCCGGCATAACTAAGCAGACTGTGTGCAGCCTGAGCACCCGAAATTCTCTTTTTATTTTCAACCCGGGAAAATCTGCTATAAGTTCTTTTTACATTTATCTGAGCAATAAATGATAGTATGAGTGCAGGAACCACAAGTATTATATAATAGTAGTCATAAAAGAACATATAATCACCTTAATCAACCTAAAACTGTACCTTTCTCAACAGTGTAGCCGTTAAGAAAAACCGATGCAGTCATTCTTTTTTTACCCTCAAGCTGAAGCTCAATTATTTCAATACAATTGTTATCTCCGCAGGCTACAACAAGTTTTCCGTTGCTTTCAATGACCTCACCTGCAATATTATTTCCTGTTTTATCGGATAAAACCGAAGAATGAAGCTTCAAAGTTTTACCTGAAATTACAGTTGAAGCACCCGGCCAGGAATAAAGACCTCTAATTTTGTTATGAATTTCAAAAGCTGAGCAGCTCCAATCAATACTGCTCATATTCTTTGAGAGTAAACCGACATGAGTAGCCTCATCATCATTCTGCTTAACAGGATGAAGTGTTCCGTTTTCAAGCATCTCAATTGTTTCCGTGAGCACTCTTGCGCCTAAAGGTGCAAGAACCTCATACATATATTCCGTTGTGTCGTTTTCTCCTATTTCACATGTCAGAACATGCAGAATATCACCGGTATCAACACCTACATCCATTTGCTGAGCAGTAACACCCGTAACCTTGTCACCGTTTATTACCGCAAAATGAATAGGTGATGCGCCTCTGTATTTAGGAAGTACGGAAGCGTGAATGTTGATACAGCCGTGCTTCGGAAAATCAAGAAACTCCTTAGGCAAAATCTTACCGTAAGCAACAACCACAACAAGGTCAGGCTTTATTTCTTCAAGTATTTTAACACCGACACCATTCCGGACACTGTCGGGTTGAAAAACAGTAAGACCGTTTTCAAGTGCCGCTACCTTAACGGGCGGCGGAGTAAGAATCTGTTTTCTTCCGACCGGCTTGTCCGGCTGACAGAAAACGCCGACAATTTCGTGCCCCGAAGCGATAAGAGCCTCAAGACACGGAACAGAAAAATCGGGTGTACCCATAAATGCTATGCGCATATTATCACCATCCTGCTGCTTATTTGCCGTTTTTAATATCTTCGGCAGAAACATCCTTAATAACCTTATCGGTATATAAAATACCGTCTAAATGGTCAATTTCGTGACAGAAGCATCTTGCTTTAAGTCCTGTACCCTCATAGCGTCGCCATACACCGTCACGGTTCTGAGCTTTGATTTTAACAAATTCCGGTCTGTCAACGGTTCCGCTTTCACCGGGTAAAGAAAGACATCCCTCAACATCTCTTAAACTGCCTGAGCTTTCAATGATTTCGGGATTTATAAGCTCAAGAAGACCGTCACCGACGTCAACAACTATAACCCTTCTGAGAATACCTACCTGAACAGCTGCAAGACCAACACCCTCAGCCTTATACATTGTGTCCTTCATATCATCAAGAAGAGTCCAGAGCCTTTCGTTAAAATTTTCAACCTTTCGGCTATGCTTTCTTAAAATAGGATCTTCAGATGTAACAACTTTTCTTATAGCCATATATTGTCTCCTGATTACATTAAATTTTCGGGATTGATATCAGCAGTCAGAGTGACGTCTGCAAATCTGCTGTTTTTCCCGAACTGTATGAGCAATTCAGAAACCAGACTCCTGAATTTTTTATTATTTTTGCATTTTATGATGATTCTGTATCTGTATTTATTACTTATTTTGGATATTCTCGGCGGCATAGGTCCGAGAATAATAACCTTAGTTTCTTTATAGTCATTTTTTAATTTATTTTCAAGCTCAGAAAGAAATTCCCGTGAGCAATTCAGTGCACTGACCTCTTTTTCACTGCTGAAGGTCATAACACACAAATCACAGTAGGGCGGATAAACAAGAGCTTTTCTTATAACTATCTCGCTGTTATAAAAGCTTTCAAAATCCTGCCTCTGAGCAAACTGAATTATGTGATTTTCGGGTGTGAGCGTCTGAATAACCGCTACGCCCTTAAAAGCTCCGCGACCTGATCTGCCCACAACCTGAGTGAGCAAATCAAAGGTTCTTTCTTCACTTCTGAAATCGTCATTGTTAAGCTGTTGGTCAGCATTTATAACACCGACCAATGTAACATTTTCAAAGTTCAGTCCCTTAGCGACCATTTGTGTACCAAGCAGAATATCATAGCTGCCGTCACCGAAATCAGACAAGCCCTTTTCAAAGGAAAACCTTGACGATATGGAATCCGTGTCCATTCTCAGAACTCTTGCCTCAGGAAGAAGTTCGGCAATCTCCTGCTCAATCTTCTGTGTACCGTAGCCTGCATATCTAACATCGCTTTTACCGCATTCACTGCAAACAGAAGTAAACGGCTTTGAATAACCGCAGTAGTGACACATAAGTCTGTTGTTCGCTGCGTGATAAGTAAGAGATATACTGCAGGAAGGACAGTTTATTACACTGCCGCAGCTGTCACATGCCGCAAAAGTGTTATATCCCCTTCTGTTAATCAAAAGAATTGACTGCTTTTTGTTTTCAAGGTTGTTCTCGAGCATTTCGAGAAGCTTTGAGCTTATATTATATCTGTTGCCTGCTTTTCTTTCCTGCTTCATATCGATAAGCTCAACATCGGGTAATACAGCTGCTCCATACCTTTCGGTAAGAGTGTGAAGCGAATATTTTCCGTGCTTTGCATAAGAAAAGCTGTTTACGGAGGGAGTTGCAGAAGATAAAAGTAAAAGTGCATTATGGTTATTCGCTCTGAACCTCGCAACATCTACAGTGTGATATCTGGGTGACGATTCGGACTTATAAGTATGCTCCTGTTCCTCATCTATAACAATAAGCCCTATATCGCTGAAGGGAGCAAAAACTGCAGAGCGAGTGCCCAAAGCAATCTGAACAAGCCCGTCACGAACTCTTTTATATTCATCTCTTCTTTCTCCTGCAGAAAGTGCACTGTGAAATATAGCAACATTATCACCGTATCGACTCTTGAAAATAGCCATCATCTGCGGTGTTAGCGAAATTTCAGGTACCATTACGATAACCTGCTTGCCTTGTGAAATAACCCTATCAATGAGAGATAAAAAAACTGACGTTTTTCCGCTGCCGGTTATTCCGTAAAGAAGAGAGACACCGCCAAACTTAAGCTTTTCATTTAATTCATCAAACGCCTTTTGCTGCTCTGCTGAAAGGACTATTTCTTCGTCAAGCTTATCATCACTGAGTGCAATCTCAGGTATTCTGTAATAAACGGCATCATAAATACTTATAATACCCTTTTTGTTAAGTGTATTTATTACCGATGAAGTTACGCCTGTGAAATAACAAAGCTCCTTAAGCGTACAACTACCTATATCTCTTAAGGCTTTAACACATTCTCTCTGCTTTGCGGTCAGCTTTTCATATATTTCATCGTAGTCAGCATCATCAACAGTAAGTCTTACAGAACGGTTTGTTGCTTCACCGATATTTTTTACTGCATTAAAGCTTTTCATAACAAGATTTTTAGCTGTAAGCCTCTCGATAATATCTGAATCGGCACTGAAGCCGAGTTTAGAGAAAACTGTAGAAGAAGGAACCGGTGAATCAAAAGAGCAAAGATATTGATACACCTGTATTTCATCAGCAGTAAGCCCGCTTAAATCGTCCGAGTGCTTGGCAAGATACAGGGCCTTGGTATTATAATTGAATCCGGCAGGTATCTGAGCCTTCACGGCATCAAAGTAAGTGCAGAAGGTACGTTCCTTGAGAAAGCACGCAACAGATAGCATTTCATCAGAAATAACGCTGTCTTCATCTTCAACGACATATTGAACACATTTCAAGCCCTTGTTATTGTCTGTTTTATCAAAGCCGAAAACAATACCCTGCCTTTGATTTTTTTTGCTTCTGCCGAAGCCTACAATAACCCTCGAACCGGTTTTAACCTTACATTTTAACTCATCAGGTATAATATAGCTGTATAAAAGGTCGAAATGATATGCAACATTTTCAACAGCAACTAATGCCAAAATGTATTCCATATCATTTCACTTCCTCTTTACTCAGATATTTCTGATTTCTTCGGGCTCGCATATTTCAAGCTTGCCCTCAAGAAATTCATCAAGTGCGTACGAAACAGCCTTTTCGGTGCCGCATTTTTCGTTAAGTATGGGATCCTCCGAAACTTCTCTCGCTCTTTTTGCAACTGCAGTAACAAGTGAGTAACGGCTTGTGTTGTTTTTAAGTAAATTTCTTAAATCGGGATTAAGCATTGTAAATTACCTCTTTAACTTTATTTTTCATCTTATTTATGCTAAGCTTCTGAGCTCTGACTATTGCAAGTATATCGTCGATAGCATCGTCGAGATTATCATTTTCAACAATATAGTCATACTCCTCAGCTCTCTGCAATTCTTGTCTGGCAATACACAGACGGTTCATTATAGCTTCTTCACTGTCTGTTTTCCTTCCGCGAAGACGGGATTCAAGCTCCTCCATTGACGGCGGAACAATAAAAATCTTAGTAGCTTCAGGGAATATCTTTTTTACATTTCCTCCGCCCTCAACCTCAATTATAAGAAATACCGTCTTACCTTCAGAAAGCTTTTTCTTTACAGGAGCGATCGGAGTACCGTACATATTAGAACCGTAAACAGCATACTCAAGCATATTGCCTTCTTCAATGTTTTTCAAAAATTCATCTCTTGAAACAAAAATATACTCAACGCCTTGTGTTTCACCGGGGCGCATATTGCGTGTTGTCATTGAAACAGAAAGGAAGCATTCGCCGGGCATTTTTTTCATAGCCCCCGCAACAAGCGTATCCTTGCCGCAACCCGACGGAGCCGAAATGACAACGAGGAGACCGTCAGACATTTTCACATTCCTCCACTTCAATATCATCCTCGTCAGAGTTAAGTCTGTTAGCAACAGTTTCACACTGAAGATAAGTAAGAATAACGTGATCACTGTCCATAATAATTACAGCTCTTGTTCTTCTGCCCTGCGTAGCATCTATAAGTGTTCCGCGTTCCTTGCATTCCTGAATAATACGCTTTATCGGCGCTGAATCGGGGCTGACAATAGCAACAAGGCGTTGGGCGTTTATCATATTTCCGAAACCGATATTTATCAACTTCATAATCTTCGCATCCTAATTATTCAATATTCTGTATCTGCTCTCTGATTTTTTCAATCTCAGCTTTGATGTCGATTACCTTTCGTGCAATTTCAACATCCTGTGCTTTTGAGCCGATTGTGTTTGCCTCTCTGTTAAACTCCTGAACAAGGAAGTCCATCTTTCTGCCGATTGCTTCATTACTGTTCATAAACTCGTGCATTTGACTTATGTGACTTCTCAGACGAACTGTCTCCTCAGCTACGGCAACCTTATCCGAATATATGGCGGCCTCTGTAAGAAGTCGCTGTTCGTCGACGTTGACATCTGCAAGAACGGTCTTCATTCTTTCCAACAGCTTAGCGTTATATTCTATAACCGTCTGAGGAGAACGTTTCTCAATAAATTCAACATTTTCAAGAATATAACCGCAACGTGTGAGAACGTCATTTTTGAGCTTTTCACCCTCGCGTTCACGCATAGCAACAAAATTAGCAAGTGCGCTGTCGGTTACCGTACGCACGGCATTCCAGATTCTTTCTTCATCTGCTTCGTTTTTGTGAACAGAGAAAATATCGTGATATCGGGCAACGGTTGAAACGGTAACATCGTTTTCCAGTCCGTAGCTTTCACAAAGCTCATTCAAAGCGTTGATATAGCCCTTTGCAAGTGATTGGTTCACCGCGACGATACAGTCCTCCTGCTCAAGCTCTTCAATCTGCACATAACACTCAGTCTTGCCTCTTGAAATGCAGCCCTGTATGTAGGTTTTAAGCTTTTCGTCGAGAAAGCCGAAGGTTCTCGGAACTCTTGACGAAAAATCAAAATATCTGTGGTTAACGCTCTTGATTTCAACAGTAACTCCGAGGCCG
Organism: Clostridia bacterium; assembly: GCA_017517865.1. GTDB lineage: Bacteria > Bacillota > Clostridia > Oscillospirales > Acutalibacteraceae > UBA6857. Next base: position 30,438 of record JAFWYB010000020.1, read on the forward strand.
TCAATAATTGCCTGACCTCTGCCGAAACCCGTCATACTTCTAATCATATTTTAAACCTCCGCTATAATGCTTCAGGAACATTTTTATTCAGATCATTATACATCAGATTTATATTTTTGTCAAACATAAACGCTTATTTCCCGCAAGAACCGCACTTACCCATCAGTATTGACGGAATATCATTTTCATAACCGTTTTCCGTTCGAACAAAATTCATTGCTTTAAGCAAAAAATCTATATTTTCAACACTACATCTGCCCATATAAAAGCATTTATTGGCAGCATAGTTGAAGGCGCTTTTTATCAGCCCCTCGGCAATATCAACTAAAAAGCCGTTATCAAATATAAGCTCCGTAACTTCAGCGTAATCATTTTCAAGGGAAAGCAAACATCTTCCGAGTGCTTTGCCGTCTTCAGAAGCAGTAAATTCAACAACAGTTCCACACGAATCAAATGGTTTATTTTCAAAAAATATCATATTATTTCTTCTTTCTTTCCATACCCGCGGCAATCATAAGCTTTCTGACCTCGTCATCCGTAAGATGGCGCCAGGAGCCCTGCTTAAGCATACCGAGCTTTATTGAACCGATTGCTGTCCTCTTCAGTCTCGCCACCTCAAGGCCAACCTCTTCACACATTTTTCTGATCTGTCTGTTGCGACCCTCATAAAGAATTATTTCAAGAACAACGCGGTTTTCTTCTTTTGTTACAACATGCACCTCGGCGGGTGCAGTCTTTCTGTCATCAATAACAATTCCCGTTGTAAGAGACGTTAACTGTTCTTCATTGATCGAAGGTCTGACAGTAACTCTGTAGGTTTTGGGAACATGCTTTGTGGGATGTGTCATTGCGTTGGCAAATTCACCGTCATTTGTAAAAAGAAGCATACCTTCAGAATCTCTGTCAAGTCTACCGACAGGAAAAACTCTGACTTTGAGGTCTTTTATCAACTCTGCAACACACTTCCTGTCCATTTCATCGCTCATTGTTGTAATGAAGCCTCTCGGCTTATGAAGAACGATATAGGTATTTTCCTTCTGAGCGATAATTTTCTTGCCGCTGACTGTAACAAGGTCTTTTTTGGGGTTGATTTTATCACCTATTACAGCTGTGTGTCCATTCACCTTAACCTTACCGTTTTCAATCAGCTCTTCGCACTTTCTTCTTGAAGCAACGCCGCACTCTGCAAGGTACTTCTGGAGCCTGACTTTACCGTCTGTCATTTTATTCATCCTTTCAGGTGATTATTTATGATATACTTTAATTTATATATAAAACTGAACCGGGGCTTGTTATCAGATTCATAAGCATCTGTATCACCCAGTGAAATTACAGAATACTCTGAAACAAATTTTCCGTCAGCATAAACTCTTACCGAGCCGATTTTGTCCCCGCAACTTACAGGTGCATAAATAAACTCGGGAAGATATACTTCACATCTCACATTTTCGCTTTGAAAACTGTTAATATTGACTTTTTCCGCAGCTATTGTCAATTCAGAACATTTACCGCCGTAAACGGATATTTTTGCCGGAATCTCAAATTCCAAAACTTCGGAGAACGAAACTGAAAAAGAATAATCGTACATACTGATATGATCGTTCCAATCATCGGCGGCATTTAGAGTAACAGCAACAAGAGTAATACCGTCTTTTTCGCAGGCAGAAACAAGACATCTTCCGCTCTTTTTGGTAAAGCCGGTTTTTATACCGAAAACACCATCATACATCTTAAGAAGCTTGTTGTGATTTGAATACGTCACAGTCACATCGGGACTGATATATTCAACCTTCTTTGTTTCTGCTGAGCACATCTTTCTGAACACAGGATTTTTAACAGCACAGGAAGCAAGAAGCGCCATATCATATGCAGTTGTGTAGTGGTTTTCATCATCAAGTCCGGAAGCTGTTACAAAAGACGTATTATTCATACCGATTTCTTTGGCCTTACTGTTCATAAGTGCAGAGAAATCTTCCTGACTGCCCGCAAGATAAATAGCAGTAAGCTGTGCAGCATCATTGCCGGACTCAAGAAGCATAGCCCACACAAGTGTTTCAAGCGTAAAGCTATCACCTTTTTTTATGCCGATAGCCGTGCCGTCACAAAGTATATCATACGGTGCTGTCACGGTACAATTAAGCTTACCGCTTTCAATCGCAAGTAACGCAGTCATAATCTTTGTTGTGCTTGCCATAGAGCGCGTCATATCCGCATTTTTTGAAAAAATCACATTACACGAATCAGCATCCATAACTATTGCTGAGCCTGCACTGACAGTCGGAGCCGCTACGGAACTGACATCAAAAGCGAAAACAGTAACTACGAGAACAAATACAATAACTTTTTTAATTAACAAAGCAACCACCTGCCACTAAAAGATATGCAGGCGGTTGTGAAATTATTTCATTGTAAATTATGCCTGTCCCTCAGTTTCAGCGGGAACAGCATCCTTTTTTGTCTTGTTCATAAGACCTGTAACCTTATCAAACATTTCAGGAACAAGATTAACAACTCTTTCAGCTGCATTGTCGTAAGCGGTAATATGCTTGAGTGTTACTTCACCGTTGTTGATTACAAGGAATGCTACGGGTGTGATTGTAACACCGGCTCCGCCGCCGCCGCCGAAAAGCTCCTTCGTGCTCTTTGAGGGGAAATCAGCACCGCCCGAAGCAAAGCCGTATGTAACCTTTGATACGGGTATAATTGTTGTGCCGCCCTCTGCATAGATGGGCTCACCGATAATAGTGCTCGTGTCAACAAGCTCACGGATTTTTTCAATTGTTGATGCAAGAATTGCACCTGCTGATTTTTCTGCCATTATATATCATCCTTTCATAACTTACATTATGCCTTTTGCTGTTCTGCTTCTTTCGGAGTCTTATTCTTTTTTGCACCGCTGATGAACTTAAGAACAACACCGAATATAAGCCTTACAACCATACCTATGGTTGCGTTGAGTATCTTGCGAATACAGATATGAAAATCTGTATAAAACTCACTTTCTGTTTTGTTTGCGAGGAAATCGGGATGCACATCAATATCGTATCTTCTGACGAGATTGTTTGAACAGATAAAGCCGAAAACCGGAAAAACCTTCTGGCAAATTTTACCGTACTTTATTGCGGTTGCTGCCGAATCACCCGTACCGACACAAATACGTAAAACTATCTCATCAAAAACAACACTTCTGAAAAGCTTGCCGCCGTAAAGGCCCATTATTTTGCCAAGATTTCTGATAACTACCATCATACCTTCCTGGCCGTTTGCCTTAACCATTTCGATAAGAGGATTAGGCTTCTTTTCCTTTGGTTCTTTTTCTTTCTTGGGCTTCTTTTCCTTCGGTTCTTTTTCTTTCTTGGGCTTTTTCTTCTTTTCTGATGCAGGGAGAATATTTAGCCTGATGAACAGATATCTAACCGATATTCTTATTTTATCATCATAACCCAAAGAGATGTGAAGTGGCACTGAAAGAATAAGAACGAGTAAGCCAATAATACCGGCTATTACGCACAGAAATATCTCGAAACCGTTCAATCTTTCACCACCTTTTGCTTATTTATTATATGTTACTCTAAAATTTCGTTTTCGTCAACCTCTAAATTCAAATCTTCCTGTATATTTGATGAGTTTTCTTCATTTTTTTCATTATTCGGCAGTTCGGGGAGCTCATCGAGAGAGGAAATGCAGAAGCACCTTAAAAATTCAGGTGTTGTCCCGTAAATGAGAGGTCTGCCGGGAAGATCGAGACGCCCTTTTTCTTCGATAAGTGATTTCTGACAAAGACTGGTAATAACGGCCGTGCAGTCAACACCTCTGATCTGCTCAATAAACGCCTTAGTAACAGGCTGATTATATGCAACGATTGCAAGAACCTCAAAGGCAGCCTGAGAAAGAGGAGCGTTCTTTTTCACTTCAATAACACTGCGTATACTGTCAGCATAAGCTCTTTTTGTGCAAAGCTGGTACATATCGTCAAGTCTGAGAAGACACAGACCCGATTCCTCTGAATTATACTTTTCGGAAAGTATATGTAAGGTGTGCTCTATAATATCCTCACCCATCTGCAGACCCTGCGACAGTCTCTGCAAAGAAATCGGCTCACCAACCGAAAAAAGAACAGCCTCCAGAGTTGCTGTGAGTTCAGCATCATTCATCATATTCTTCACCTTCCGTTCCTAAAACAAAATCGTCTATACTGTCAATGTTTTCCTGCTTTTCTATAAGAGCATCTTCACCGTCACCGGAAACTGAAATCTTCTTGGCCTTGATAAGCTCAAGTATAGCAAGAAATGTTGCCACCATCTCCGAGCGTGACGTTGTATCAGAAAACAGTTCATTTAACCTGTTGACGGATTTATTCTTAAGCTTTCTGAAAATTCCACCGATTCTCGAACCGACTGACACAATTTTTCTCGTAACAATAACAGAAAAAGCTTCAATCGGCGGCGGCAGTTTTCTCTTGCCTCTTCCGACCGCTTCGAGATAATATCCTGCAAGCTCAATGCTGTTATGCTTGCGCTTATAATGCTTGTCAACGGGAATATCAGCAGTTGCTCTGTAAAAATAATCAAAGCCATTAGCCTGCTTGGCTATTTCAGCGGCTATTTCTTTACAGACCTGATATTCAAGAAGCTCACCGGTGAGCTCTTTCTTAAGCTCATCAGCCTCTTCGTGCACAGGCAGCAACGATACAGACTTGATATATACAAGCCTTGCAGCCATTTCCAAAAAATCGCTTGCAATTTCCATATCAGCCTCTTCCATCTGACGGACATAGTCTGTATATTGCTCAACAAGCTCAAAAATCGGAATGTCGTTAATATTAAGTTTGTGTTTTGAAATAAGATGCAGTAAAAGATCAAGCGGTCCTTCAAACACATCAATTTTATACTGTAATTTTTCCATAATTCACCGTATTTACCCGAGCATTGTGAAAGGTAATGAAGTTATTTTATCAAAAAGACCGATTATCAGTGCGGAAATATCGCTTATCGGTCCTGAAAGCACACCGAGAAAAGCAAGCGCGAGAATCACAAAAATAAGATATCTCTCATATTGCATAATTCTGAAATAATATTTATCAGGTATAATGACACTGAGTATTCTTGAGCCGTCAAGAGGCGGTATTGGAATAAGATTGAACACCGCAAGAGAAACATTGATTATGGCAGCGTAATAAAGCATAGAGTATACCGTATAAAGCGTTTCATTAAAACCGTCATTAAGATAAAAAACGGCATTGGAAAGAAAAACAAAAATAAATGCCATAATTAAATTGGAAACAGGTCCGGCAAGAGATACTATTGCCATCTTAGCCTTTCTTGTTGAACGGCTGAAATATCTCATATTAACGGGCACAGCCTTAGCGTAACCGACACCGACAAAAAGCATCAGGAAGAATCCGACAGGGTCTATATGTGCCAACGGATTTAGAGTCATTCTTCCGGAAAGCTTGGCGGTTTTATCGCCTAATCGGTATGCCGTGTAGGCGTGAGCAAACTCGTGCACCGGTAAAATACACACAGCAATAAAAACTCTTACAAGAATTTTTTCAAGAGATAAGCCGAAGAGCATTAGTTTTTTCTCCTTCCGATTACAATTCTGTTTATATTATTATAATCCTTAACAACGGTACTGTCAAACCCGTTTTTGTCGAATATTTCTGAAATATCCTCTGACTGATCTTCTCCGCACTCAAATGCAAAGAAACCGCCCGACTTAAGCTTTGATTTCCACACCGAAACAATGTATCTGTAAAAATCAAGTCCGTCATCACCACCGTCAAGAGCCATTATCGGCTCTCTGAGCACCTCACACTGCAAAGAGGCAATATCTGCTTTTCTGATATACGGAGGGTTGCTTACTATTGTATCCGCACAAGGCAGATTTGCAAAGGATTCGATGTTGAAAATGTCGTCATTTATGGTTTTTACGCCGTTTTCACCGCAAAGAAGCATATTATTCTTTACGAGGTAAGAAAAGGCGTCAGGACTTTTTTCCACTGCATAAACGTCGCATCCCGGCAATAAAAGCTTGAGCGTAACGGCAATACAGCCGCTTCCGGAGCAAAGGTCATATATAACTGTGTCACCACGGCTTCTAAGCATATCTGCAACGGCTTCACACAGCTGCTCCGTTTCGGGTCTCGGAATCAGAACACCCTCCCCTACCTTGTAGGTTCTTCCCATAAAGTCCCATTCACCGATAATATACTGCAAAGGCTCGCCGGTAATGCGTCTTACTATAAGCTTATCCAGTAGCCCGACAAGCTCATCACAGAAATCACTGTGGCGCTTCAATATAAAATCTGTTTCTGTAAGCTGAAAAAGATGTTTTATAAGCTCCTTTGCTTCAAAACAACCGTTTTCAACGCCCGCGTCATTTAGCATTCTTGCAGCATTTATGTAAATTTCATTAAGCTTCATCGTCATCTGATTCCTCATCGGGTAGCACTGCCTTAAATGCTTCGAGGGCAACCTCTATCATATCATCATCCGGCTCCCTGGTAGTAAGCCTCTGCATCCACAAGCCGGGAGCGGCAAGTATTTTAACAAGAAGATTATCGTGTCTGCCTGCATATTTTATAAACTCATAACTGAGGCCTGTAATTAAGGGCAAAATAAGAAGCTTGACACCCATCCACAAAACGGTGTTTGAATGTAATGTGGTAGTTACAGAGATTATTGACGAAATAATAACACTTATAATAATAATTACAAAAATAAAGCTTGTGCCGCATCTCGGGTGAAACCTTGACTGCTTTTTTACGTTCTCTACTGTAAGCTCAAGGCCGTTTTCATAGCAGAAAATAGTTTTATGCTCAGCACCGTGATACATAAAGGTGCGTTTGATATCCTTCATAAGCGAAACGAGTGCTATATACGCAACGAAAATTGTCATTCTGATTATACCCTCAAAGAGTGCCCTGAAGTCTGCAACAGCACCGTCGGTTAAATTGTTAAGAAGGTTGACAGCCGCAGTAGGAAGATAGAAAAACAGCAGAAAGGCAAGTCCTACCCCTATAACGGAAGCAACACCGGTAATGACATTCATTACCTTTTTGTTTATATGCTCAGAAAGCCATTTATCAAGCTTTGAGGATCCCTCATCAGAGCTGTCAAGATCCTCAAGACCGGATTTTTCCGCCGAAAGCATAAGGCATTTATAACCGAAGGTCATTGATTCAATATAATTGACAACACCTCTGATAAGCGGCCATCCGAGAAATTTAATTTTATCTTTTATATGCTTAACTTCAAGCTTTTCGGTATCAATGCCGCCATCCGGGCATCTTACCGAAACGGCAGCGCCCGAGGGTCCCTGCATCATTATTCCTTCTATAAGCGCCTGTCCGCCTATAGATAGCTTGCAGCATTTATTGTCTTTTTTACTCATAATCTGACTCCTTTGTATATAACGGGAGCTCAACCGTAACAGTCGTACCTTTACCGTGGACGCTGTAAATGTCGAAGCTGCCGTTATGCATTTTTATTATTTCATCAACAACCGCAAGACCGATACCCGTACCTCTTACAGTGTTGTTAGCTTTGAAAAACTTTTCCTTTACGTGAGCAATATCCTTACTTTCTATGCCGCACCCCGTATCAGCAACGGTTATTCTGACACCCTTTTTAACCTTTTCGACCAAAACATTGATTTTACCGCCCGGTGCAGTATATTTGAACGCATTGTCAAGTATATTAACAAGCACCTGCCTTATTTTATCACTGTCAGCATAAACAAAAAGCTTACCGTGTCTGAAAGAAAGATCAAAATCATACCCTTCGTTGTCTGCTTTCTGTTTGTATATAAGGCATGCACCGTTTACGGCAGATATAATATCAAGTTTTTCTTTCAGTACGGTCATGCCGCCGTTTTGTATTCTCGAAAAATTAAGCAGATCTTCAACCATTACAGATAGCCTTGCGGTTTCTTCAACAATGACACCTAAGCCCTTTTTCTGAAGCTCAGTGTCACCGTCAATGTTTATCAGTGTTTCGCCCCACCCCTTTATAGCTGTGAGCGGAGTTCTTATCTCGTGCGAAACTGTTGAAATAAAATCGTTTTTCATCTCATCAATCCTGCTCAGCCTATCAGCCATATCTGTGATTGACGTTGCAAGCTCGCCTATTTCATCATCCTTTTCAGATTCAATCTTAACATCAAAGTTTCCATTGGCTATTTCCTTTGTAATCTGATTGATTTTCTGCAGAGGATTAACAATTGAGGAAATAAAATATCCGCCGGACATTGAAAACAAAAGAATGACCAAAATCATTACAACGATAACAAGCATGGTGAACACTGCAAACTGAGCATCTATGTCGCGCATTGAAATCATATATCTCAAAGCGCCGTAAACATTGTCTTTTTCATCACGCAGAATATATGTTACGGCAGTAACGTGCTCACCGGAATCAAGCATAGTGAGGCTCGAACCGATTCTGCTTTCAGAATAAAGAGCCTCTATATAGTCATCGTAAACCTTATCCTCATATTCGCTGAATCCGCTTGATGAAACAATCATTTTTCCGTTACGGTCAAGCACCCATACCTCCATAATATCTTTATGAAGGAACGTATCTGTAAACTCAGCAGCGGCTATTGCAAAGCTTTCTTCATCTGAAAGGCTGTAAGGCAAAAAATATGTATCAACAGACCTTGTTATTCTTGCTCTTATATTTTGTTCAACAGTATTGTGATATCTGTTATATACAGTGTAAAGTATAATAGCTGAGCACACAAGAAGCACTGCAATTATTGAAGCAAGTATGTTCTTTGCCCATCTGCGTTTAATTGAATGCTTCATCACTGCACCTCCTTAATGATTATTCCATCCAGCAGTAGCCCTGGCCCCAGACGGTAATAAGATGCCTCGGATTAGAGGGGTCATCCTCAAGCTTGAGCCTTAATCTTCTGATGTTAACATCAACAACCTTATCGTCACCGAAATAAGGCTCTCCCCAAACCATATTCAATATGTGTTTGCGATCTATTGAGGAGCCCGGCTGATTGAAAAAGCATTCAAGTATCTGAAATTCAATCTGAGTAAGCTCAATGGTCTTTTCTTTATAAATTACGTTATGTTTTTTAAGATCGAGAACATATTCTCCCAGCGTAATTGCATCACCTGAGGCGGTTTTAAGAAGCTCCTTGCTGTATTCAACCCTTCTGTACAGTGATTCGATGCGTGCAACGAGCTCAGAGGGAGAAAAAGGCTTTGAAACATAATCGTCAGCGCCCGCTCTGAATCCCTCAACCTTATCCTGCTCCTGGGTTTTTGCCGTTAAAAATATAATGCCGACGTTGGAATTTTTGCCTCTGATATGTGAACACACATCAACTCCGTTGACCTCGGGCATCATTATATCAAGCAGTGCAATATCAATTATATCTGCATTATCTTCATACAATTCTATAGCCCGAGCTCCGTTTTCGGCTTCGATTGCATTGAAGCCGGCGATTTTTAAATTTATAACAATAAAATCTCTTATAGAGCTTTCGTCTTCTGCTACCAAAACGGTTCTCATTACTGTCACCTTTCTTTTAAACAATGATTATTCTGTCAAGAGTCACCCTGTTGATCAGAATTTTTCGGTCGGTATAGTTGACCTTATAAAACAGCTTACCTTTGTCGGTTCTCTTAAGAAGCTTATAATTTAACGAAAGCGAATCCTCTTCTGCCTGAGCAGTAACATACTTCAACTCAAATAAAGGAACGTCGTTCATTGAATCCGTGAGATAGAAATATATTGCACCTTCCGGATAATTATTCTCAATTGTCAGTGCATCAAGCCAATCCTCACTGAGCATAATCCTGAATTCATTATTAGCATATATCATCTGATTTGCAACAACGTGATACTCTTTGCCGTCAACATTAAGCCACCTGATTACGGATTGCGGCTGCGCATCACTGTTTTTGTCTGAAATAACCTTACTGTTTTCAAGTGTAATCTCTATCGGTATGTCAATAAGACCGTCACTGTTAACATCTTCACAGCCGATATTTGTCATTCTTGTTGAAAGCACGCTGATTTTACCGTCAGAAGATAGTTTTTCGAGTGTGCCGTGTTCTTCGGAAAAATAAATACACTCCGTCACAACACCGGAATCAATTTTATATCCGTCAACAAACATTCTTGTAAACCCGTAAAGCTCCGAAACATCGTAAGAAAAATTCATAACGGAATAGACGGAAGAATCAAGATTGATAGTTGCTCTTCTGACAATTTGTTCTCCGTCAAAAGAATCAAAGGAAAGCTGCATATAAGACGGTGTGGCGTCAACGTTTTCAAACACTGCGATATCATCAACGCTGTCACCGTCAATATCAAGTGATTGAAAATCAGAATACTGAACCGAGTATATTTTTTCAAGCTCACCATTATTATTCAAAGGCAGCTTATAAACCGAAAGATTTCTCGACAAATCATTCTGATATATAGCCCAACCTACAAGAATTTCTTCAATTCCGTCACTGTCAAGGTCGGAAAACTCAACCTGATGTATTTCGCTATATGCACTTTCAACATCGGCAACAGAAATCCACTGCTGATTGATTTTCGCCATATAGTTCATTCTTACAATGTCAAGAGCATCGTCAGTTGAATAAAATACAACAACCTCATCCTGCAAATCACCGTTGAAATCATTAAAGATAAATGCAGCTCTGTAATCTCCGCTAATGGGTACACGCATCTTATATTTCTTTTCAACCGCTTCTTCGAAGGCAAGCTGAATCTCATGATTTTCTCCATCTGACATAGGAGGCTTCATAAGCGATTCAACGGGCTCAAAGCTTATAAGACATACTGCTGTTATCACAACGGCAAGCAGAGCAACAATAGCAAAAGCTGTATAATATTTTCGCATATAAACCTCCTTTGATTATTTAAAAAACTAATATCGGTGTAATATCAAGCTTATCAAATCTGTTTAAAAACGCTATAAAATCCGATGCTATTTTTCTCACACCTCCGGCTACATCACTTTCGATATTAAGCGGCATAATCGGATCGTGCACACTGAGTCTGAGCAACAGCCAACCCTTTTTATCATCAGAATCGAAATATATCCTAATACCCTCACGGTTATCGTCTGCTATTCGCCAACCGTCTTTATCTGTGGCGTATTTTTCAAGCTCTGAAATAACCGTATTTCCGTACTCGGCAAAGTCGGCTACACCGATTCTGAATCTGAATTCCTTCTCTTCGGCAGGATCTCTCAGCTCACTGATGAGCGAATTGATGCTTTTGCCTTCTTTTCCGAGCTGTGCCATTTTTATAATTATTTTAGTAATAAGATATGCGCCGTCATCAAGATAATAGTTTTCTCTGAATGCGGCATGACCTGAGGTTTCAATTGCAAGCGGACAATTGATTCCGTTATTCTGGAGCCTTATCTGCTCGTTAATTACGTTGCGGTAACCTCGCTTGAATCTGTAATGTATACCGCCGAGCTTATTATTTATAAAATCAGTAAGTCCGGTTGAGGTTACACTGTCGGTAACAATCGTACCGCCGTCGTTATTTTCAAGAGCAATAATAGAGGCAAGTGCAACCAGCCTGTTTCTGTTTATTTCCTTACCGCTTTTATCTACACAACCGGCTCTGTCAACATCAGTGTCAAATATAATTCCTAAATCTGCACCGTTTTCAACGGTAGCTCTGCAAATGCTTTCCATGGCGGCTTTATTTTCAGGATTAGGCGCGTGATTGGGAAACATTCCGTCCTTATCAAGATAACAGCTTCCGCTTATATCGGCGCCGAGAGGCTCAAGCACATCGGTAGCATAGAAGCCTCCCACACCGTTTCCCGCATCAACGATTATCTTATATCCGTTCAGCGGATGCTCATAATCCTCAGCATTAACGCCCCTGCAGATCATATCTCTGAGTCTTTTCGCATAAAGGGTCATATAATCACAGTTAATTACATTAGCCAATTTGTTTTTACACTCAAAGGGTTCAACGGCAAGCTCGGTTATTCTGACGATATCACTGCCGTCAAGTCCGCCGTTTACGGTGAAAAACTTAAGTCCGTTTTTATTAAAGGGATGATGGCTTGCAGTTATCTGAATTGCCGCCGCAAAGCCCATATCAACTGTTGACATAAACATAGCGGGTGTTGAAGCATAAGAGCAGTCATAAACCTCGTAATCAAATTCACCGAGAGCTCTGATAATGCTATCCTTTATTCGCTGAGCCGAAATTCTGGAATCGTGACCAACGGCAATTTTTCTGTTTTTGTTGTAGTTGTTTTCTTCGAGCCATCTGCAAAAACCTACGGTAAGATCAAATACAGCTCTGTCTGTCAGTTCAACAGGCTCACCCTCAACACCCTCCGTGGCAGTACCGCGTATATCGGTTCCGCTCTTAAGAAAAGAATAGATATTTTTATTCATATAAATCACCCTTTTTATAAATGTTTTCCGTTACCTGCAGCAAAAATTTATACATCGGCGCAAATGCCCTTATTGCATAAGTAAGCTCTTGCTTAATACTGCCGTCGTAAAGCTTTTCAACATCATAGCCGTTATAAATAAACATCATATTTTTACAGTTATAGTATTTTCTGAGCGATTTGTCGATTGACTCAGTGCCCGGCTTTTCTTTTTTGTAAGACTCAAGACAGCATATTGCACCCGTAATCTCAATCATTCTCAGTGCATCTTTAAAAGACTGCTGATTTTCAAGCAAGTGACTTCTGAACTGCTCAAGATAATCTGCATCCGTTCTGAACATCCCAACGCCGTAGCTGTAAGTGCCGGGATAAATTTCAAACCACATACACGGCTGATAATTCCAGCTGTGCTTATCGCGCATAAACATACACCATACATTTTCGCGGTAAAGATGCTTGTTTTTAGAAAAACGCGTATCACGTCTGATTCTCGAAACCATTTTTGTCGGTATAAGATTCATAAGCGGATCAATACTATAAAGCTCCTCAGATAAATCACCTGCAAGATTTCTCATAGGAACGATAGCTGCATTTTTAATATCCTCTTTTACACTTTCATAAAAATCCTTGCTGTCGTTAAACCTGTTAAGTTCAAGCAGCATAAAGCTTTCAGGCGTAAAGCCTTTGAATCCGTTCATTACATTACATCCTTATCAAGAACTTTCAGAACCTCCTGAGCTGCATACATAACAGCAATTTTGGCACTGTGGAAATTTAGTCCGCCCTGAAGCCACACAGCAAAGGGTTCGCGCAGCGGCGCGTCCGCTGAAAGCTCAATTGAAGAGCCCAATGTAAAAGCACCGGCCGACATAATAACCTTGTTGTCGTAGCCCGGCATATCCCACGGCTCAGGCGTAACGAATGAGTCAACAGGAGCACCTTTCTGAAGCCCCTGACAAAAGGCAATGAGCAAATCCTCTCTTCCGAGCTTTACAGCTTCGATAATATCGTGTCTGTCTTCAAATGCTTCAGGTGTCGAGCCGAAGCCGAGAAGCTTCATTATTTCTGATGTGAACACAGCAGTTTTAAGTGCTTCTCCGACAACATGAGGTCCGTTGAATATTCCCATATAAAGCTCTCTGCTCTGACCGAGTGTTGCACCAACCTCTCTGCCAAGTCCGGGAGTAGTCATTCTGTAAGCACACATCTCAACATATTTACTTTTGCCTGCAATATAGCCGCCGGTTTTTGCAATACCGCCGCCGGGATTTTTAATGAGTGAACCGGCAATAATATCAGCCCCTACATCAGTTGGCTCTAACTTTTCAGTCCATTCTCCGTAGCAGTTATCTACCATTACCATAGTGCCCTCATACCTATGAGCAATATCAACAACTTTTTTGATTTCAGCAACGGAAACGGTAGGTCTGAGGCTATAGCCTCTTGAACGCTGAATATAGACCATTTTAACCGGTCCGTTTCTTAATCTTTCTTCAATCTTTTCATAATCAATTCTTCCGTCTTCACCGAGTGCAACCTCATCGTATTTGATGCCGTAATTTCTGAGTGAGCCCATGTTTTCATTTTCAGTTGAACCTACACCGATAACGGGAAGAATAGTATCATAAGGTCTGCCGGTAACGCTGAGCATAACATTACCGGGTCTGAGCACACCGAAAAGTGCAACGGTAAGAGTATGAGTACCGCAGGTAAAGTTGTGCCTTACAAGAGCATCCTCGGCACCGACAGCCTGTGCAAATACCCGGTCAATTATTTCACGTCCTCTGTCGTTGTAGCCGTAGCCCGTACTTTCGGCAAAAATACTTTCAGAAACGTTGTTATCTATAAAAGCCTTAAGCATTTTCTGCTGATTATATTCAGTTACCTCGTCAAGAGAAGCAAATCGAGGGCTGATATTTTTGAGAGCCTGTTCTGAGTATTTCTTTATTCTTTCGTCAAATTTAAACATTGTAACACCTTTTTATATAAGCAATTTTATCTGTTTCCGTAAATCCTATATGTTCATAAAAACCCTGTGCTGATTCATTCAGTGCAATCACATACACTTCCTTGTCCTCGTGCTTCAGTTCCTCTGCCAAGGCAGTAACAATATGCTTACCAAAACCCGTTCCTCTTAAGTCTTTCCTGCATGAAACACCGCTGATTACAGCACTGTTATATGTTTCCGCAGAAGTAACAGCAGTAGCGGCAATGCGACTGTTATCCCTGATACACTTTCCCCTGGCAAAGCCTCTGTTCTGTCTGTATTTAAAATCAGAGAGAAATGATAGATACGCGTCACGCTCAGAAGAAAACGAGCCGGGAATCGAAGAGCTGATAAGCGAATATGCTTCAGAAATATCTTCATCACATAAATCATCCACAAGCTCCGAAACTACATTTTTGCCGCTATAGACATAAGCTTTTTTCAGCTCATATTCATATATTCCGAGCTTTCTGACCGAATCGGAACCGGTTACAAGATTACAACAGCCTACGGCATCGAGAAATTCGTTTATTTCACCGAAATCAGCATCTGACGACGCAACAAGCGTAAACACATCTTCAAAGCGCGATATCAAAGCGTTGTTGCTTGCCCAGATATCAACAAAGGATTTATCAAAGCCGTAAGAAAGTGCATAACATATTATTCTTGTGCCGAGGACAGAGCCTTTTCCAAGCTCCGATATTATCTCTGTATCCTTTTCACAAAGCAGCTTAAGCATTGAGATATTCCTCACTTAAGGCTTTGACAAGATTGTAGCAGCTTTGCATATCGTCTGTTGAAGCAACACAGGTGCCTGAATGAATGTATCTGCAAGGAAGGGAAACTGCAATTGTATATACGCCGTTGCAGGATTTATGGATTGTACCTGCATCGTTACCGCCTGCAACAGTTGTTTTAGGCTGAATGGCAATACCCTTTTTCTCGGCAATTTCAAAGGCACGTCTGAACATATTGTAACAATATACTGTGCTTCTGTCCATAAATGAAACCACTGCGCCCTTACCCTGCGAACAGACGGCATCCTTATCGGCTACTCCGGAAATATCTGAAGCTGTTGTTGCTTCAAGAACGATAGAATAGTCAGGTCTGACAGAGTAAACAGCGGGCCCCGCTCCTCTGCAGCCGACCTCCTCCTGAACAAGAAACGCAAAATGCATATCATATTCAAGGTCTTCATTTATAAGCTTAAGCATCAGCGCGCAGCCGAAGCGGTCATCTATCGCCTTGGCCTTGATTTTATTTTCACCGAAGCTTATAAAATCAGATTTAAAATACACGCTGTCACCGATTGAGACATATTTTTTTGCTTCCTCTGCAGATTCAGCACCTATATCTATATATAATTCACTGATTTTCGGAGCACACTTCGCTTCGGTTTCATCACAGAGATGCACGGCTTTACAGCCAACAATGCCGTTTACTCTGTTTTTACCTACGGTTACTGCTCTTCCGACGATTATCTTGCTGTCAACACCGCCGACATTCGTAAATTTAATAAAGCCGTTATCGCAGATATAAGTTACAATAAAGCCTACCTCATCCATATGCGCAGAAAGCATAAGCTTGTTTTTGGGCTTTTTTCTGCCCTTCTTATAAGCAAGCACATTACCGATAGGATCAACTGTATATTCACACTTATCCGCTAATTCAGAGGTTATAAAATCTCTTATATTATCCTCTCTTCCCGAAATGCCGTCAGAAAGGCAGAGTTTTTTAAGATATTCAAGCATTTGACTGACGCTCCTTTTCTGAAATTATCTCAGCGACAAGCTTAACTGTATTTATAACATCATCGATGTTAATAATCTCGTTTGCAGTATGCATATATCTGAGCGGTACCGAAATAAGGGCGGTTTTTACACCGGCGCAGGAATTACTGATTACGTCGGCGTCAGTACCCGTTCTTGCGCCCATAACATCGTGCTGATAAGGAATGCCTTTCCTTTCAGCAATATCAGTTATTTCATCAGTGAAATTCTTGTCAAGCACAGGACTTATCCCGATAGACGGACCCTTGCCCAAGGCAATTGTAGAGGCTTTATCCGTATAAGGATCATCACCGAAGCCAACATCAAGAACAACAGCATAATCGGGTTTCAAGGCAAAGGCTGCCGCACCAGCGCCTCTGCAGCCAACCTCCTCCTGAGTTGAGAAGGAAACGGAAAGCTTTACATTTTTAAGCTTATCCTTTATAAGGTCAAGTACACCGATGATTACTGCCGCACAACATCTGTCGTCAAAGGCAGAGGACGAAATATTGTTACCGAGCAGCTCATACTGAAAATTTCTGAGCGTTATCCTGTCACCGATTTTAACAAGCTTCTCAACCTCAGCTTTTGAAAAACCAATATCAACAGCCATCGTACTTATGTTAATATCAGCCTTGCCGTCACCGCTCTGAAGATGAGGCGGTACGGAACAGATAACACCGAAAAGCTCTTTATTTGCGTGAACAGTAACCTCTGCACCGGTAAGCGTTCTGATGTCTGCAGAGCCGATTTTGTCTATCAGAAGAAACCCTTTATCATCAATACCTCTGACAACAAGACCGACCTGATCAATGTGTGCATCAAGAAGTATATGAAGCTCGCCTTCACCAATCGTGCCGATCAGATTTCCGAGTCTGTCGGTATAACAGGGCATATGTTTTTCTATATATGATTT
The DNA here is from genome assembly GCA_017517865.1 of Clostridia bacterium. Classification (GTDB taxonomy): domain Bacteria; phylum Bacillota; class Clostridia; order Oscillospirales; family Acutalibacteraceae; genus UBA6857. The sequence continues at coordinate 47,515 of JAFWYB010000020.1, forward strand.
AAGCTTTAAAACTACAGCATCTTCATAACCTGCAGTAGCGGGTACGGATGCAAGGTCAAAGCAAATATTTTTAATTTCCATAAGAAAAACCTCTTTAATATATATTTCATTATATTATATAACAACTGATAAAAAAAATCAATAAAAAGATGTTTTTGCGGCACTCATAAAGAAATAAAGTCCGGCAGAAAAACCGGACTTGAATATAATCTTATAAATCGCAGCAAATTCTGCCTTCTGATGTAAGAAGTGTTAACTTTTCGAAGCCGAAGCTTCTGCAGTAATCAAATGCCTTTTCAAAGGCAAAATCCAAAGAATCAACACTGTGGGAGTCAGATGTAACAGTAATCTTGGCGTTTCTTTTCTTAAGGTACTCCATAATAAACGGTGCAGGATAAGGTACGGTTTTTCCTACACGGTACATAGCGCCTGTATTGACCTCAAAAATGATATCGCTTTTACAATCCAGAATTTTATCAACTGCTCTTAATGCAATTTTTCTATATCTTTCGTCTTCTTCACTGAAATAAACATAGCCTTGATTATATTTTGTAACAAGATCAATATGTCCTACAATATCAGGCTTACACTCACAAATGAAATCAGCAAGTTTGTTATAGTAGCATTCACACATCTTATACCAATCACCGCCGAACTGTTCTTCAACAGTTTTTTCAAGACTTGCGGCGGATAAATCAATAGGAAAATCCTTATCTCCGTCTCTGAACTGATGAACAGAGCCGATTGTAAAATCAAAGTCACCGATGTCAAAACCGTCATAATCAGCATCAAGCTCAATTCCCAGCAAAATGTCGATTTTATCCTTATATTCAGCCTTTAGCTGCTTTACTTCATTCACGTATTTCTCCAGTCTGTCTTTATCCATAGCCCAATCGCTAACAAAATTCATCGGAGCGTGACCTGAAAAGCCGAGTATATGTAATCCCTTGTCACAGGCTGAGTCAACCATTTCTCTTAATGTGTTTTTGCCGTCGCACAAGACAGAATGTGTATGATAATTTGCTTTAATCATAAACTACCTTCCTCAAAAAGTACCTGCACGTATATATGCAGGTACTTTTTTAAATTATGATTTGTTAGGTGTTTTCTTCTCAAGAATCTTATGCTTTCTGTAATTCTGCTTTTCCCAGAATGTCATTTCAAAATCAAACTTGCGTGTTTTGATTCTGTCGTAAAGAGGTGTTGCAAGCTTGACGAATGATCCGTCATTACTCTGAGCGGCAGCAAGAATAATAAGTCCGTTGTCATCAGGAAGAGTGACTGTTTCAGCACCCTTTGTGTTGATTTCATACATAAAGAAGAACAACTGCTGACCTGCTACATCACGTGTTACCGAGTGAGTATGAGTACACTCCCATACGAGCTTGTCAGTCTTGATATTAGCGGTTTCTGCCAGATCGTAAAGATCCCACTTGCCTATTCTTTCATTTATTGACTGAACGGGTATCCTTACATTCTTATCGTCAACCTTGAAATCATAAACTTTATCGCCGTAAAGACTGGCTGCAACAAAATAAATCTTATCAGCCTTAACGTTAATTGTCTGTCCGCCACAGATAAGCGCATTATTTCCCTCGCCCCATATATCACCGGTTTTGAACTTAATACCGGTGCAGCTAAGCTCCTTGGGGAAAATTTCACCGGGCACGGAAACCTCAATAGTGGGTATTGCAGCCGCATTTCTGTTAGTGTTGAAAGTAACAATATCCGCATTAAAGGGAAGCTCAAGAGGAACAGAATTGATCTTATCTCTTACTTTGCAATCAGCAAGCTTAAGTGCAAAACTCTTTACCTCATAAGGCGCAATATCAAATACAAGCTTGCCTCCGTTTACTGCTGCAAGAGCTATCTCGTCTTCCATTGCATTAACCTCACGGGCGCTGACAATGCCGTTACCCAGGGTAAACTCAACATTTGAAGTGGCAGTATTACCGCCCTCATTAAATCTTACGACGATTTCATCTGAGTTTTCGGCCTTTTTGATAGCGCGTACAATAACATTATCAACACTGATATTTCCGAATGAATATTTATCACCGAGTGCACCCTCATGCCTGTCGGTAATAAATGCGGTAAGAGGTCTGTCAAAGCATCTTGAATAAAGCTGAGTTTCATTGCTTACCTTGCCCTTATGTGAAAAGATGGCATAACCGTATCTGTTAAGACCGAAATCAAGCATACCCTGAACACTGTCATCTCTGTACCAGTTCTTAGGTGAGTGAACAACTGTAAGTCTGAGAGTTTTCTCATCCTTCATAATCCAACCGTACTTTGAATCGCTGAATACAGAAACACCGTAGCTGTTATCAGCATTAGTGATATCAGCCCATTTCTGAGCGACTACAGAATAAAGCTTTTTGTTTGCAACACCCCTGCTGATAGTTCCTAAGCCAAGATCAAATGTAGCAGTTGAGTTACCACAGGTAAAGTTGAAGCCGTTGTGGAGAATTCTCCTGAACTCTCTCCATTCAACCTCATTATAAACGCTGACCCAAGGACAGCCGGCCTCAAGAGAAACATAATATGTAAACTTTGACTTATTCGCTTTCTGCACAACCTTCAGAGTAGCTCTGACCGGACCGGACTGTACAACGGTGCATTCACCCTTTTCGGCGAACTCCCACGGATAAGCCTTTGTTTCTTTATAGGTAAGCTCCCATGCCGGGTAGTTCCTGTCACCGTTATATTTATTGAGCTCAAATCTTATCGGCTTATTAAGAATCTCTGTGTTATTAAGGCCCTTATCAATAATGGAGGCAATATCACCGTTTTCGTTAACGGTAACAATGTACTTATAGTTTTCTATAACGTTTGAACCGACACGTACGCTCGAATTAAGCTGACAGGGCCCATCAGTATATAAAATATCAACAACCTTGTATCCTAATGACGGTACAACACAGCAGATTGAAATCTGCATAGTGCCGTCATTTACGGAGTTGACCTGAGAAGGTATTTCTCTGCCGTCCTTATCAAACACACGGACAAACTGCTTGTCTCTTGCGGGTACGGTAAGGTCAACAACAGACATTCTTGTCTGTTCAATACTGTTGCAGATAACAGCAGGAATTCCCTTTACCCATGAAGTATCGAGAGCCTTGATTATCTCAGCGGTTGAGCCCTCAAAAGCATTTGAAAGCTGATTTGCGCTAAGAATAAGGTCATTCCATGAGCGCTGATAAACGCGCTGAACAGATGTACCGGTAATATCATCGTGGAAGGTGTGCGCAATGGTTCTCTTCCAGCCTTTATCAATTTCATCCTTGGGGTACTCGGCACCGCAAAGAGCCATAGCAGCAACAGATGCACGCTCAGCCATATCAGCAAGCTCCTCATTCTTTCTGTTATAACGCTTGCTGAAGGCACGAGAAACATATGAGCCAACACCGTGATTTGTCATAACAAGCTCGTTGTTCCAGGTTGGAAGCTTTGCGATTTCCTCTTCGGTAAGCTTAGAAAGATCGTCGAAGAACTCGGTGGGAGACGCAGAAAGAACCTTAACGTCATTTGTGTCGTTAACGGCAAGCTCTGCACAAACTGTTTTGATAGATTCTTCCTTGGGAGCACCGCCGACGTCACCTACACCGTGATATGCAAAGGTCCAGGGAAGATTATAATTATTAATATTTTTATTAAGCTTTTCAACAAGATCCTTCTTGTCACGAACGTGCTTGAATGTTGTGCAATAAGACTTAGAGTCAAGTGAAGCAAAAATCTTTTTGCCGTTTGAGCCGTACCACACGCCGATATCAAACGGAATGCCGTATGCGCTACCCCACGAAAGCTTCTGAGTAGAGAAGCCCTTAAGGCCCGCGTGCTCAGCAATTGCAGGAAGTGCCCAACCGAAGCCGAAGCAATCGGGAAGGAAAATATCGTTACTTCTCTTGCCGAATTTCTTTTCAAAATAAAGATTTCCGTAAAGCATATTTCTGAAAAGACTTTCGGGAGACGGCACGTTAACATCACCGTTTTCATAGCCACTGCCAGTAACATTCCATCTGCCCTCGTCAATATACTTTCTGAGTTCCTCAAACTTTTCGGGGTAATATTCCTCAAAAAGCTCATATCTGTATGCGCCCTCAAAGTTAAAGCGATAATCGGGATATTTTTTGAACATTTCAAAGTTCTGCTCAAGAGTTTCCTTAAGGCATACGTTTATAACGTGCTCAAAGTCCCAGTTCCATACAGTATCAAGATGTGCCGTTGCAATAGTGTAAATTTTTTTGTCCTTGAAATTCATAGTACACCTCACCTGGATTATTTTTTGATTTTAGAAATTAAAGCTTTAACTGAACAAACCAACGAATTAAGCCAGTTAACCTTAAGCATTCTTAATAAGGTCAGTACAAACAGTACCGAATGGGTAACGGTAACACCGAGTATATACTGCTGATATCCGAAATAAACGGTGTCACCTACCGGAGCAACAAAGCCGAGGCCCTTATACTCGTTATAAAGCTTAAATGCAAATACACAGCAGACGAAAATCAAAGCGGTAACTGCAAGTGAAACTAAAATAATAATCCATTCTATAAGCACTTTGCTGAGCTTAAGATTACCGATTTCGTTGTGTTCTGATATAAGATTATAAATATATTTTCTGTTAAGAACTGCAAAAGCAACGAATATAACAACACTCAAAACCGCTGCAACGGGAGAAATAAGGAATACACCTACCGCCTCCGAGCCTGCAACATCGGGCGAGTTTGTAAATTCATCGTTAACGGGCAGATATGCGTAAACAGCGTAGGATACAATAAGAGAAATAAGACTGAGTAAATAAGTAAAAAATGCTGTAAATTTAAAAGATGTTTTAATCTGTTTTTCAGCCATAATAATTACTCCCTTCATAGAAAGAATATTATTCAACAATAAACTTAACGAAAACCTTCTTGCCCTTTTTTACGATAACATGACCTTTTTCGAAAGCGTCTTTGTTTACTGTATCAGCAAAGCTCACCGCCTTAACATCATCAACAGCAACACCGCCCTGCTCAATAAGTCTTCTGCCCTCACCTCTTGATTTGATGATTGCAGCCTTGAGCATCATATCAATAAGACTGACCGCACCGTCTGTAAAATCTGAAGAGGTAAGAGTTGTAGTGGGCATATTATCTGTATTTCCGGAGCCTGAGAAAAGAGCTCTTGCACCCTCCTGTGCCTTATTTGCCTCTTCTTCACCGTGAACAAGCTTTGTAAGCTCATAAGCAAGAATTTCCTTAGCCCTGTTAAGCTGACTGCCCTCCCAGCCTTCCATAGATTTGATTTCTTCAATGGGAAGGAAGGTAAGCATCTTGATGCACTTGAGAACATCAGCATCGTCAACATTTCTCCAATACTGATAAAAATCGAAGGGTGAGGTCTTGTTGGGATCAAGCCAAACAGCATTGCCCGCGGTCTTACCCATCTTTTTACCCTGAGAGTCAGTAAGAAGAGTGATGGTCATAGCATGTGCATCCTTACCGAGCTTTTTACGTATAAGCTCAGTGCCGCCAAGCATATTACTCCACTGATCGTCACCGCCGAACTGCATATTACAGCCATAGGTCTTAAAGAGTTCGTAGAAATCGTAGCTCTGCATAATCATATAGTTGAATTCAAGGAAGGAAAGGCCCTTTTCCATTCTCTGCTTGTAGCATTCTGCAGAAAGCATCTTATTAACGCTGAAGCAGGCACCTACCTCACGAAGAAGCTCAACATAGTTAAGGTTGAGCAGCCAATCTGCATTATTAACCATCATTGCCTTTCCTTCACCGAAATCGATAAATCTTTCCATCTGTCTTTTGAAGCATTCGGCGTTGTGGTCAATATCTTCCTTTGTAAGCATCTTACGCATATCGGTTCTGCCTGACGGGTCACCGATCATAGTGGTGCCTCCGCCGATGAGTGCGATGGGTCTGTTGCCGGCCATCTGAAGTCTCTTCATAAGCGTGAGAGCCATAAAATGACCCGCCGTAAGGCTGTCTGCAGTGCAATCAAAGCCTATGTAGAAGGTAGCCTTACCGTTGTTTATCATTTCTCTGATTTCCTGCTCGTTAGTAACCTGAGCAATCAGACCTCTTTCAATAAGCTCCTCATATATTTTCATTGTAGATCGTCCTTTCGCATATAAAATTCATATTTTGTTATTTTACCTTATTCAACACTTTAAAGTCAAGCAAATAATTCAAATTTAATAAATTTCTGCATCAGCAAATTCAATGAGTTCTCTTGCCGATTCGAGTGTAGCGGCAGTGATAATTTCGCCGCCGATAATTCTTGCAATTTCTTGCACTCTTCCTTCGCGTTCAAGCAACGTAACCTCTGTTTTTACAGAAACGCCGTCGTTCTTTTTATCGATATAGAAATGATTATCAGCATAAGCGGCAATCTGTGCAAGATGTGTTACACAAAGCACCTGCTTAAATTTTGACAGCTCTTTCATTTTGACCGCAATTTTATGTGCAGCCTTCCCGCTTACACCGGTGTCAATTTCGTCAAAAATCATTGTAGGTATGCTGTCAATATCACTGAGCACACAGCGAATTGCAAGCATTACTCTTGAAAGCTCACCGCCAGAGGCAATTTTTACAAGAGGCTTTGCCTCCTGACCCGGGTTTGCCGAAAAAATAAACTCAACACTGTCAAAGCCTCTGTCGGTAGCGGGAACCTCGCTGAAATCCACGGTAAAATCGGCAGAGGGCATATCAAGATAGCAAAGCTCTCGCTTAACTCTGTTCTGAAAATCAACAGCCGCACTCTTTCTTGCATCAGATATATAGCAGGCTCTTTTGAAAAGCTCATCCTCAAGCTCATAAAGCTCATTTTCAAGCTCTGCAATATATTCTTCGTTGTTGGCAGTTGCTTCATATTCAGCTTCGGCCTTAGCCAGAAAATCAAGAATTTCCTCTTCGGTTGCTCCGTACTTTTTTGAAAGTCGGTAAATTACATCCAGTCTGGCTTCAATTGTGTTTATGTCGTAGCAATCATCAGTTGCATAATCGGAATATGTTGTAATTTCCGAACCGTAATCGGCCACAGTGTAGATTATATCGTTAAGACCGTTACTGATGCTTTCAATATCGGGAGAAAACTTTGCTATTTCATCAACACATCTCAGAAGTGATTGCAGTTGAGAAACAATACCGTCAACATTTCCGTCACCGTTGAGAAGTATGTCCGCATTTCTTACATTTGATGTTATCTTTTCAAGATTCTGAAGAGTTTTCTTTCGCTTAAGAAGCTCTTCCCTTTCTCCGACCTTGATCTGAGCCTGACTGATTTCATCAATCTGATACCTGAGTATATCGAGTCTACGCTCTTTGTCATCCTCGTTCTTCATAAGTGCAGCAAGCTTTTTTCTGGCAGCTTTAACCTTATAAAAGACCTCTCTGTAATCTTCTATAAGCTCTTCACAGTCAGCCATAGCGTCGATAAAGCCTATATGATGCTCTTTATTCAGCAAAAACTGACTGTCGTGCTGACCGCAGATTGAAATAAGGCCTCTGCCAATCTCTCTGAGAACAGAAACCGTAACCGGACAACCGTTTACCTTACAGCTGTTTTTACCGCTTTCGGAAATAATTCTGCTGATAAGAAGGCTGTCACCGTCAATATCAATATCAAATTTTTCAAGTGCTTCAACAACCTCATCAGATATACCTTCAAAGCAGGCAGTAACCTTGGCTCTGTCGCATCCGGTTCTTATAACATCCTTGGATGTTCTTTCACCGAGCACAGCATTTATGGCATCAATTATAATTGATTTACCCGCACCTGTTTCACCGGTCAGAATGTTCAATCCATCGTTGAAGGTAATATCCGAATGTTGAATTACAGCAACATTTTCAATTTTTAAACCTGTCAGCACTTAAACATTCAGTCCTTTTTATCAAAAATATTTTCAATATACGTTTTAAAATCAGCAGCACCTTTTTCATCTCTGCAAAGAACGAAAATAGTATCGTCACCCGCAAGAGTGCCCAGAACATTATCAAGCGATAAGCTGTCAACAGCTGCACAGGCAGCCTGAGCCATACCTGAAAAGCATTTTACAACCACCATATTTCCCGCATAATCAACAGATGTCACCGAGTGAGAAAGTATGGAATAGTACTTGCTGGAAAAATCGTCACCGCCTGCATTTACATATGAATACTTATACTGACCCGAGCTGACGGGTGACTTTATAAGCTTAAGCTGCTTGATATCACGCGAAACTGTAGCCTGAGTAACACTGTAGCCAAGTTCGTTAAGCTTGAACATAAGCTCTTCCTGGGTGCCGATTTCTTCTTTTTCAATCAAGGCAAGTATAGCCTCATGTCTGTTTTTCTTCATTTTATTTCTCCTTGTTGAATTGTGATCTTTCAACCATTTTATTATTTAATACCTCATAAAAATTATCAGATTTAATTCTGATTATTCTTGAGTATTTATCACTTTTTGTTACGACAAGTCTTGTTTTATCCGTCATAATTATTCCGTTTTCACCGTCACAAGTGAAAATCGGTTCACAAATTTCGCAGTTATTAACAACAAATTCAAGCTTGGTATCCGGCTTGAATATTATTGAGCGTGAAAACAGCGAATGACTGCAGACAGGAGTAAGTATTATGCTCTCAATATCAGTGTCTACAACCGGTCCGCCGGAGGAAAGTGAATAAGCGGTTGAGCCCGTGGGAGTAGCAACAATAAGACCGTCAGACAGATAGTTATAAACAAGCTTATCACCCTCAGAAACATCGATATCGCAAAGATGTAACGAAGCACCTCTGCCGATAACAACATCATTAAGGCATGTGTGCTCGGCTATTAATCTGTCACCTTCGTAATGCTTAACGGAAAGCCGCATTCTGTTATCAATACTGTAATCTCCGCATACAAGCTTTTTCAACAGACTGAGCTCACTTTTTTCAAGACCAGCAAGAAAGCCGAGTCTGCCTGCATTTATACCGAGCAGCGGCTTATCGTATTCGACGGCAATCTGTGCGGTGTGAATTAAAGTTCCGTCACCGCCTATAGATATAACTGCATCCGAATACTTTATACAGTCATTCAACGGACCGAAGTTACACTTAAAACCGGTAAAATCCCGTGAAAGCTCCTGCTGTACACAGACTGTAACATCAAGCTTATTAAGCTCGTTTATTACATCACGGGCAACACTGTAAGCATTAGGGCGCGTCATATTGACCTGTAATGCAATCTTCATAAGGCACCTCCGTTCTTCAAGCTTTCGTGCGAAGAGCGTACAACCCTTCCGATATCTTCTTTGTTTACGTTGCTGTCATCCTTACACTTACGAAGGCAGATAAGATATTCAATATTGCCGTCACCACCCTTGACAGGTGAATAATCAATATTTCTCACAGAAAATCCGCAGTTTTGAGAAAAGTCTGAAATACCCTCAATAACTGCTCTGTGCACATCGGAATCCTTGACGATGCCGTTTTTACCGACATTGTTTTTACCTGCTTCAAACTGCGGCTTTATAAGACAGACAGCATAAGCGTTCTCTTTCATAAAATTATACATAACCGGAATAATATGCCTGAGAGAAATAAATGAAACGTCTGCACTGACAAAATCTACCTGTTCGGAAATGTTTTCGGCAGTAAGATATCTGAAATTCGTTTTTTCCATATTAACAACGCGGCTGTCATCTCTCAACTTCTGAGCAAGCTGACCTGAGCCAACGTCAACAGCATATACCTTGCTCGCACCGTTCTGAAGCATACAATCGGTAAAACCTCCTGTCGATGCACCGATATCTATACAAACGGCGTCACAAAGACATATATCAAACCGGGCAAGAGCCTTTTCAAGCTTTAAGCCTCCCCTGCCGACATACGGTAAGCTTCCGCATATTTCAATGCTGTCCTCATCACGGATATCGGCTCCGGGCTTCGACTGAACAATACCGTTAACCTTGACCAATCCGTCTTTAATAAGCTTTTTTGCCTGCTCACGGCTGTCGGTATGCCCGAGTTCAACAAGTAACACATCTAATCTGTTTCTGTCTGACAATTAATTTTCCTCACTAACTTTTTTTGCAATTGATTCGGAATCAAGGCCGTATGCTCTCAGAAGCTCATCAACAGACGACTGCTCAACGAACTTATCTTCAACAGCCGTAAGAGAATATGAACCCTTATAGTTTCTCAGCAGAAGCTCAGAAGCAAGTCTTTCGCCGACTGACCCGCTTTTCTGACCTTCCTCAAAGAAATATATCTTTTCTTTGGAGAGAAGACAGTTATAAGCCTCCTCAGGTATGGGCTTAATCTGATTGAGTGAAACAAGGTGCACGTCAATACCCTTATCTCTCAGAAGATCCGCAGCTGAGATAGCTTGAGATGTAATTCTTCCGTAGGTAACAATTGCAGTATTACTGCTCTCCGTTCCGTAATGAGAAAGCTCTATGCAATCATATCTCAGACCCGAAACGTTACTGTGCGGTCTGCCGCGGGGGTATCTTATCGCAACCGCGAACTCATCGGCATAGAGAGCATTGTTTATATCGGCACAAAGAGAACGGTAGCAGCAGGGTGAATATATCTTAAGGTCAGGAACAGTGCTGAGAAAAGCAACGTCAAACAATCCGTGGTGTGTTTCACCGTCCTCACCGACAAAGCCCGCTCTGTCAATAGCGAATATAATTTTAAGCTTCTGAAGTGATATATCGTGAACAATCTGATCATAACAACGCTGAAGAAAGGTTGAATACACAGCATACACGGGCTTCATACCGTTTTTGGCAAGTCCGCCCGCAAATGTAACGGCGTGCTCTTCAGCAATTCCAACATCAAAAAAACGTTCGGGATATCTTTCGCTGAACCGATCAAGTCCTGTGCCCGTTTTCATCGCTGCAGTTATGGAGCAGATAGTTCTGTCATTTTCCGCGTGAGAACAAAGGTATTCTCCGAACTTATCAGAAAAGCTGTCTGACGATGTAATAGGGTCACCCGATTCAATATCAAATTCAGAAATGCCGTGAAAAAGGCTGGGATATTTTTCTGCATACTCATAGCCCTTTCCTTTTGTTGTAATGACGTGAACAAGTACGGGACCGTCAATCTTTTTTGCAGACTCAAAGGCCGAACAGAGTTGCTCAATATCGTGACCATCAATAGGACCAACATATCTGTATCCCAGATCCTCAAAAAAGGTGCTCTGAGAGTAAAGCTTGTTTTTGATATCGGTTTTGATGTTATACAGCTCACGGGCAACAACTGTACCCATCGGGATTTTGCTCAGGAATTTTTCTGTATTTGCCTTAAAAGACATATAACTTGACTTTGTTCTGATAACCGCAAGATATTTGGCAAAGGAACCAACATTTTCGGATATAGACATCTTGTTATCATTGAGAACTATAATCTGCTTTGCCTTACTTCTTCCGCCGTTGTTGAGTGCCTCATAGACCATACCGCCCGTAAACGAGCCGTCTCCGATAACAGAAACAACATAATTCTTATCATTACTTAAAAGCTTACCGTGAGCAAGGCCCAGACCTGCCGAAACCGATGTGCCGCTGTGACCCGAATAAAAGATATCGTGCTCACTTTCACTCGGCCTGCAAAAGCCCGAAATACCGCCCTTAGTACGGAGTGTAGCGAAGCTATCAAATCTTCCGGTGAGAAGTTTGTGTGTGTAGCACTGATGGCCGACGTCAAAAACAAGCTGATCCATAGGTGAAGAAAACACTTTGTGTAATGCAACGGTGAGTTCGACTGCACCAAGATTTGAGGCAAGGTGACCGCCGTTTTTTGAAACTGTTTCAATGAGCTTAAGCCGTATTTCATCACAAAGCTCTGTCAGCTCGCGGAAGCTCAATTTCTTAACGTCAGCAGGATTTTTTATTTCAGAAAGAAGTCTGTATTTCATAATACCACTCTCTTAATGTTTACGTTTAGCGAGACTGTAAGCAAGATTTTTCAGAAAATCTGCTTCGTTGCCGAATTTTTCAAGCGCTCTTACCGCATCATCCGTAAGCTTATCTGCGGCCTCTCTCGCTTTTTCAAGGCCTAAAAGAGATACGTAGGTTGATTTTCCGCTTTCGGCATCGCTGCCTATAGGCTTACCGAGCAGATTTTCATCACCGACTACATCAAGTATGTCGTCAACAATCTGAAAAGCATAGCCTAAATTTCCGGCATAAAGCTGTGCCGCATTTATTTTCTCTTCGTCGGCATCTGCACAAATCGCACCAAGATATGCGGCGCATCTGATAAGTGCGCCGGTCTTGAGAGAATCAAGCACCTCAAGCACCTCAATGGGGGCGCTCCTGTTTTCGTTTACAAGGTCAACAACCTGACCGCCAATCATTCCGTTTACACCTGAAAGCTCAGAAAGAGCCTTGATTGCCTTAACGGCAATATCAGGTCTTTTCTCGGCAATTTCGCTTTCAGCTATAATTCCGAATGCTCTTGTAAGAAGCCCGTCACCGGCAAGCAGTGCAAAGGCCTCACCGTATTTTATATGACATGAAGGCTTACCTCTTCTTATATCATCGTCATCCATACAAGGCAGATCGTCGTGAATAAGGGAATAGGTATGAATCATCTCAAGCGCAACAGCAAAAGGAACAGCACTCTCAACATCACCGCCGCAAACACGGCAGAATTCAAGCACAAGCATGGGTCTTATACGCTTACCGCCGATTGAAAGGCTGTATTTCATTGCTTCATGAACAATATCCTCACTGAAATTACACACCGGAACATATTTATCAATACAGCCGTTAACCATATTGTAATAATCGTCAAAGGTATACTTATTCATTATTATAGTCCTCAGCAGTGAGCTCTGAAAGCTCTTTTATTTTTTCCTTCGCATCGGAAAGAGTTTTGTTACAGAAAGCAACAATCTTTATGCCCTCTTCATATAATTTCATTGACATTTCCAAATCATATTCACCGCTTTCAAGTGCTTCAGATATCTCTTTGAGTCTGAGCATCGCAGTATCAAGTGTATACATTTCCATTATTTTTATCCTTTCGGGTTAATCTTGATTTTCTTCTGTACTGTCAACTGTACAGAAAAGTCTGCCGTCACCAAACACAACAGTTATTTTATCACCTTCGCTGACTTCTGATACGCTTTTCAACGGAAGTGACATTTCGTCCTCAACGATTGCATAGCCGCGGGCAAGCGTTTTCAGCGGACTTGTTGCATCGAGAGAGGCTGCATAGTGCGAAATAATATTTCCGTACGCCTCGAGCTTACGGGACATAACATTGTCAATATTAGTCTTACAGACATCAACGCACTGTGAATACATCATAACGGTTTTTGACGGATTATAGTTATTGATTGCATTTTCAGCCTTCATAACATTAACGGCATATCTGTCGATTATATGCATCAGAGCCCCTTGCATATAATCAAGGGTTTTATCAGCAGAATACAGCACCTCTCTGTAATCGGGTACAGCTATTTCAGCAGCCGCAGAGGGTGTGGGCGCTCTCATATCACTTACAAAATCGCAGATAGTAAAATCCGTTTCATGGCCAACAGCAGAAATAACCGGTATCTCGCAATCATAAATTGCGCGCGCAACAATTTCTTCGTTAAAAGCCCATAAATCCTCAATAGAGCCGCCGCCTCTGCCGACGATAAGAACATCGCAGGCTCCGATACGGCTGAACTCCTTTACAGCCTGCGCAATCTGTTCGGCAGCACCGTCACCCTGAACCTTGACAGGCCCGAGAATAATCTGAGCGCAAGGAAAACGCCTTGATATAACATTCCTTATATCCTGAAACGCAGCGCCTGTAGGAGAAGTTACAACGCCGACTCTCAGAGGATATTCCGGCAACGGCTTTTTGTGCTCATCCGAAAACAGACCTTCGTTCAAAAGCCTTTCCTTAAGCTGCTCATAAGCTACGGTAAGTTCACCGATACCGTCGGGCTGCATATCCTCGCAGTACAGCTGATAAGTGCCGTCTCTTTCAAATACAGATACATTACAGCGGACAACAACCTTCATTCCGTTCTGCGGCTCAAATCGAAGCCTCTGAGCCGATGAGCGGAACATAACAGCTTTTATGGCCGATGCTTCATCCTTTAACGTGAAATAAAAATGTCCCGTTCTGTAATGATTGGTAAAATTTGAAATTTCACCGACAACAAAAATATTCTTTAAATTATTATCTGAATCAAATATTGACTTCAGATATGTATTGATCTGGGAAACCTTTAGTATGGATAACATTAAGAGAATGCTCCTTTAAAAATAAAACGAACAGCAGGAGCAAGCCACGAACCTGCTCCTACACTAAATTATCTTACCTTTTTTGCAATTGAACCGAGAACGCCGTTTATGTAGGAAGCATCCTCAGCTGTTGCATATTTTTTTGCAATTTCCACTGCCTCATTGATTGAAACACCTACAGGCAAATCCTTTGAATAAAGAAGCTCACAAACAGAAAGTCTGAGAATCGCTCTGCTCGCTCTGGAAATACGCTTTGCAGACCAGCCAACAAGATTTTCGTCAATGAGGCTGTCAATTTCATCAATATTATCAAACACCTGACGTGCCAGCTTTTCAGCAAATGCATTCTGCGGAAAAAGCTCAAGCTCAATAGCGCTTTCGATCAGCTCAACTATTGTTGTTTCATTCTGAAAGCTTTTCTCAAAAACGAGAATAAAAGCAAGTTCTCTTGATTCATGTCTTGTCATAATTTTATACCTTCCTGCATCGGCAACCGAAAAAGAGCAGCGTAACCGATTTTCATATTTATTCATTGTTTATTATAACACAAATTTCAAATCATACAACTACTTTGACTCAATTATTGATAAATTTTCTGCAGAAATATCCGTATTTTTTTCAATAATTTCAGTTATTTGCAAAATAACTGTATCATTGAGTGTATTTTTTTGCAAAATAACCTGACAAGCTCCCTCGTTGATTATCACTATGCACTCGCTTCCTGTTTTTGCATAAATCAGATTTTCTGCATCAGTCTGCCACTTTACGGTATTTTTATACTCTTCAAAAAGCTTGCCGAGCTGAGCCGCCTGACTCTCGGAAAGACTGCCGTTTTCAAGAATATCATCAATACAGTCAAGAATATTATCGTTAGATTCGCTTTTGCTGAGCCTTGCCTGAGAAAAAAATTTATCATCATTTTTATCATCGGCTTTATCGGTACTCTCAGTTGTTTCTTCACTTACTCCGGAAACAGTACCTGCAACAAGAATTGAATCGCCCAGATTACCGCTTACCGCATCTGAAGAACTGATTTCATCCGGAGGCTGCGTTATTATTTTATTGTTATAATACCAGTTTACGGCTACCGCTGCCGCAAGTGCCACAACTAATGTTGCTGTCAAAACCTGTCGTTTTTTTAAAAGCATACCCATAAATATAACCCCTTAATACATATCTACAACACTGATTTTATTTGAACTTATATCAAACAATGCAGATAATACCGAATAGATTTTCTGTTTAACAACCGGGTCATCGCCACCCTGACATACTACCGCTACCCCTCTCACCTTCGGATAAAGCACCTTCAGGATAAGACCCGTTTCATCGTCCGTTATTATATATTCGCGGTCAGTATGAATATCGTTTCCGCTATATTTTTCATCAGTATTTACGGCATAAACTGTTTCGAAATCGTTTTCGTATGTAATAACCACCTCTGTTTTTCCTGCTCCGTTAATATCGGAAATAAGCTTCTTTACCTGCGCTGATATGTTTTCCTGCGAATAAACACCGGCAGATGTTTCCTCGGTGGCGTCAGCATTTACAGTATCCGTACCGGAAAACAATATAAGTAACATTCCGCTGATTCCCAATAAAATAATCAGCATAGATTTTTTATCTTTTTTTAGCTTATCAAAAAGCTTTTTAAATAACGAAAAACTTTTTGCGTTCTTTTCTTCATCTGAACTCAATTACTATGTCACCTCCCAGCTTTTCTTTAATTACAGAAGCTGCTTGTTTCCTCTGCGCTTCATCCGCGGCACCGTATATCTCCACTCTTTCAACAACGGCACCTTCATCGACGCATAAAATATGTGCCTCAGAATATATTGATGAACCTGTCTGCGCCAATAAAAAATCAAGCTGCTCTTCAAGAAGCTTTTCTGCACAGTCGATTACTGCCGTATTTTTGTCAATAATCACTTCTTCATATTCCTCTTCGCTTTTTATCACATTACCGAGTTCAAGCCATGAATTGCTGTTTTTCAGCGGAGAAATCACGCTGAAAATAACTATAACCGAAACAAGTCCCTTAAAAGCGCTGTCAAGTCTGTTTTTCGGCAACAGTGACAACAGCATTCCGCTTGTAATGCAAACAAGACAAATAACTCTGCACCAATCGTTAAAGTCGCCTATTTTACACACCGCCCTTCGCGGAAAGCATAATTGCAGTTGAAATTATCAGAATGAACATTAACAATATATTAAGCATTACAAGTAATTTTATGCTGCTCGAGAGTGCTTTAAGCACGGAAGCTATGTCATTAAGCTCAGCCATCTCACAAAAATAAGATATCAGTGAAAAGGATATACTGTAAAGCACAGCCTCAATAACTGGAGGAACGACTATCAAAATGATTACAATTATTCCTATCGCGGCAACCGAACCTTTAATTACATTTATACTTCCGAGCAGTGTTGAATATGCATCACTTATAGAAGAGCCCACAATCGGTATGAGATTCCCTATAAGGAATCTTATGCTTTTGGCTGATACGGTATCGACGGAAGCGGAAAAAGCTCCTCTCACCGTCAGCAGGGCGGCAAATGTGCTTGATACAAATCCTACAACAGTGTTTACAGCTTTGTTTACGATAGAAATAAATCTGTTTAAGTTGGTCACACTGTTAACGGAAAAGGCAACCGACAGTGAAAGATATGCACCGAGAAGAGGTACGGCACCGTTTTCTGCAAAAAGTGTAATAAGCTGTGCATAGACAAAAGTAACGGTGTTATAAGTAAGAGCTGATGATACATTTCCGCCGAGCGAAAGCAACAAAGTATATACGGGAACGTAAGAATGTATGAAGCTGCCGCTTGCGGAAAGCGTATTTATAAGCATATTTATTACGCTCTCAAGAATATTCACCGCAGTGATAACAACAGCCGATACACCCAAAAGTGATATATATCTGTTCTGGTCAGTAATAAAATAAGCTTTCACTGAAATAAGAATAACCACAACAATCAGAAGATATGTAATATCAGATAAACAGCTTTTCAGCTTTTCGCTGACTGTTTTGCTGAAGTATGACCCTATTCTTTCAAAGGAAACAGAGAAAATATCATCAATCGAAAACGAATCAAGACCGATTTCATCAAGTGCTTTGATAACATCATCATCCACAGTTGTCAGAACTGAGTCGGTATAATAGTCAGGATCGGTTATTATTTCTTCAGTCTGCGCGTGCACTGTTGTTGAAGTAACGGCTACAAACAGAGCTACAGATAACAATAAAAATATTTTTCTCATTTCAGCAGCCCCAGGCACAGTCTGATTATCTGAAGCATATAAGGCAACGACAGCGTAAATATCACAACTCGGCCGCCAAGCTCAATAATGTCCTGCATAAGAAGATTTCCGCTCTCCTTACAGATATCGCCGCTGATTTTAACTGCAACAGATACAACCGAAGCCTTGACAAGTGTACCGATTATATCATCACCGACACCGAAGCTTTCTGTGAGCTCAGTAAATGCAGATATTTCAGCTGAATATTTATCTGCTATAAATATCAGCATTACAACTGAAAATCCAATATAAAACGGTAAAAGAAGCTCCTTGCAATTCTGTTTAAGTATAACGCCTATACAACACCCTACAACAGATACTACTATTATTTTAATCATATCAGAAATCCGCAAAATCCTTTAAATCATTAAGAAATTCCTCAACATAAGGCATAAGCATAATAAATACAATTATTATTCCGGTAAGTGTTGTCAGCATAACATATTCGCTTTTTTCAAGCCTTGTAAGCAACTGATTTAGAATCGCAATAATTATACCGATTCCGGCAATTCTGAATACAAGCTCAACAGTCATTTTAAGTCCTCCGCTATATAAATAAAATCATAAAGGCACTTCCGCAAAGGCACCATCCCAGCAGTGTTGCATTTGCATATTTTTCCCTTTTGCGCTTAGCTTCGTTTGCACAGCTTCTGTAAATCTCGCTGTAGTAGCCGATTATATTGAGTTGAATATCACCGTCAGCCTTGCCTAAAGAGGCCGCAAGACTATTAAGAGTACATCTTTCCTTGTCGTTCAGAGGCAACACACATGTATCAACAGATTTTTTCCAAGCTGTCGGAAAATCATCGTAATTTAAATTTTTCTTAAGCAAATAAAGAAAGGAAAGATTTTTACAGGTGTTTTCATCGCAGAGTTCCAGCATTATATCTTCAAGCGGCTGTTTCATATATGAAATGCGGTTATAAATGCCGTCACACATTATTACGAGTTCATTGTAAACAGCACAACGCAAAGAATATCTTTTATAATAGTGTATTCCCGTAATCAGAAACGCCAGCCAAAGAAGAGCTGAACCTGTAAATTTCATCTTTAAGCTCCCCTACCCCGTAAATTTTATAATCTCTGTTGCCGTCAAGCAAAATCAGCTTGTCAAAGGTACCTGTTTTTATCAGTGAAGTGCACATAACCCGTTTTAAAAGATCATTATAGTTCCTTGCGTGTAACGATACAATAAAGCTTACTCCGCTGTTTGCCGCATATTTTATAGCCTCAAGCTCCTGAAAATCACAAACCTCATCAACAGCTATGACATCGGGAGACATTGTTCTCAGAGCCATATTTATTGCCTTGGTCTTAGGATAATCAGAATAAACATCCGTGTTTATTCCCACATCCATCTGAACTGTACCCTTATGAACACAAGCTATTTCCCTTCGTTCGTCAACAAGACATACCTTCTTTCCGCTATCGGAAACACGTCTTACCATATCTCTTATGAGGGTTGTTTTACCGCCTGACGGCGGTCCTGCTACAATAATGCTTTCACTATATCCGCAGATACTGTTATTGTATAATCTGTCCGAGCAGCCGATTATTTCCCGTGCAATTCTTATGTTCATTGATGTTACGTTGCGCACTGATTTCAGTGAACCGTCACAGTTACATACAGCGGTTCCGCAAATACCTACCCTATGCCCGCCGTCAACGGTAACAAAGCCGTTAAGTATATCAGTGTGATAAGTATATACCGAATAATCGCATATTCTTGAGAAGGAATCACTGATAATATCGCTTGTGACAATATATGTATTTTCTGATGATTCGCAGAGCCCACCGCTTGCACCGAGATAAAAAATACCGTTGCAACAAACAAGTGAAACCGGATTGTTCACTCTCAGGCGTATCTCGCAGCACTTTTCCTTTACGCTTTTGTCTACGTCCTGCAATAAGAACCTGAGTTCTTTTGATATTCCCTGAATAGCCTTGTTGAATTGTAAATTGCTGTTCATACGTAAACCTCCCCTGCTTTTTGTAAATCTTATGTAAAATGTGAAAAAAATATACCTTTTATTAAAAAGCAACTTACTATTGAAAAAAGAAAAAAACTGTGTTAATATTACAGAAAACAACATTTTGAGGTGAAGTATGAAACAGAAAATTTTCAACAAAAAGAAATATCCTAAGGCTTGCTCAAACTGCCTTTACGGGCGTACACCAAAGGATAATCAATCTGTTCTTTGTGAAATTAACGGCATAGTTGACCTTAACGATAAATGCAGACACTATGAATATGATCCTCTCAAGCGCAAGCCCGAAAGAATTGTAATTAACAGCGAATATACAGCAGAGGATTTCAAACTTTAAAAGAATGCGTCACGGGGTAGCTCCGTGACGCATTTTCTGAATATTTCAGCTGTTTTTATGTCCGGATTTAATTCTGCTTCTGAACAGAAGACTTTTAAGCGCCTTTTTATCAAAGGGAATAACCGGATAAAGATAGGTGTAACCGTCAATTGTTTTTGTTGTGGCAATAACAGCAAAAACAATCAGCAGACCTGCTATAAAGCCCGATATTTTAAACAGGCCGCACATAATCAGAATAAACGTTCTTGCAAGCTTTATTGCATAACCAAGCTCAAAGCTGGGCTGAGTAAAGTTGGAAATTGCAACAAAAGCCATAAACAGCACAACCTCTGAAACAAACCAGCCGGACCGCACTGCAAATTCACCCAGAACAAGAGCGCCCACAACACTGAAAGAATTACTCAGTGCACTCGGTGTATTGAGCGATGCAAGACGCAATGTGTCAATTACAAACTCAACAATAAGAAGCTGAGCAATAATCGGTACCGTATTCGGCTCCTCAATAAGCATAAATTTCAAAAAATCGGGCAGATGAACGTGATACTCTGTGATAAGGTACCATACCGGAATCAACACCATAGATAGCGAAAACACTATAGTTCTTATGAGTCTGAGAAAACTTCCTACTATAGGTGAAAAGTAAAAATCGTTAACATCCTGAACAAAATCAAAAATGCCCGTTGGTATTATCATCGCAGACGGTGAACCGTCGGTAAGTATAATTATGTTACCGTCGAAAATACACGCTGCAGCAGCATCCGGCCTCTCAGTGTATCTGACCTTCGGGAATGGATTCCATGACTGATTCGGCACAAGACATTCCTTTAAGCTTTCCTGCGACATAGGAAGACTTTTCACTGATATTTTTTCAAGCTTTTCTATCAGTATTCTGAGCTTTTTTCTGTCAACGGCATCTTCCAGAAAACATATAACAACATCGGTTTTTGACTCATCACCTATCTGGAAGGATTTCATTGTCAGCTTGGTATTTCTTATTTTACGTCTTATAAGTGCGGTATTGAAAATAATTGTTTCAACAAAACCCTCGTGTGAGCCTCTGAGTACCTTATCAGACTCGGGCTCTTCGACAGATCGTGCCGGATAGGTTCGGCAGTCAATTATAATTCCCTTTGAAAAGCCCTCGGTTATCATACCGCAAGCACCGGAAAGTATCATAGTTATAAATTTATCAAGATCTGCTTGGGTACTCGTTTCAATGTAGGTTATATATGTGTCGATAAAATCGTCAGCATCAGCAACCGCTTTCATTTCTTCTTCGGTAAGCTTTGTAAGATATTCAAGCATTTTTTCAAACATTTCGTCCTTTACAAAGCCGTCAACAGCATAAATTGTTGCTTTTTTATCTGCTATTTTAATTCTTTTTATAATAATATCAAAGCTCTCGCCAACCCGCAGTGCCGTATTTACCATCATAAGGTTTTCAGAATAATCATAACTGAATTTTTCCATAAAAAATCACCTGTATGTAGCATTTGACATTACAGGTGATTTATTCATTCTAATTAAAATGTTTTATAACTATATTTATTCTGCCCTTTCTGTTTTCACCGATTATTTGCGAAAGAACAACCTTCCCCTTGCCTCTGAGTACGATTTTATCGCCTTGCCTGACTGTCATATCAGGCTTAACGACTTTAAAGGAATTTACGTAAACAATACCTTTAATTATCGCATCCGTACATTTTGTTCTCGACATATTAAATCCTGCCGACAAAAGATTGTCGAGGCGCAAGGAGGCTACCGAGTGAAACTTTTCTGTGCACTTTTCTTCGGCAAGCTGAATATCAGATACATCAGTTACACTGCATTGCAGTGACGCTCTTCCGCTTTTAGTGAGGTTTTCACATATATATCCGGCAATTGACTTAAAACAGATAATATATGCACCGTTTTCATCAGTAAGTATATCACCGAGCATTTCTCGCTTTATGCCAAGACCCATAAGCGCGCCGAGGTAATCCCGATGAGTGATTGCAGTAAACTTATCCTTTTCTGCCCTGACGGCACAGAGAGGATTGTCTTCATGGCACTCATCGAAATATGAAGCAATGCCGTCTGCGGTCTGATAAAATTCAGGAACGAAAACAGCCACACATCTTTCAGCCTCAAAAAAGCCGCCGTAAAAATATACTTTGACGGGAAGCTTGTCTCTGCGTAATAAGGAAACAAGCTCATCTCTTTCATCAACAGAAAGAAAATTAGTGTTCGTTATCATAGAATATTCATCAGCTTCATTTCTTTTATCTATATACCTTGAAAATAATACTTCTTTTTCAGTCATAACACCTCAAAATAAGGAGTGTACACCGACACTCCTTAAACATTGATTTAAACATAGTTGTGAGCGTTGTCAAGCATCATATCCTTGACCTTCATAAGACGTGTTGTTGTGCTTCTGTCAATCTCATCAAGCTTCATGGTGATGTATTTTATGGTATCCGTATAGTTAGGAATCATAACGTGCTCAAGAGCATTTGCTCTTCGGCGCGTTTTTTCTATTTCGGCAGACAGCAGCTGACAGGACTTTTCTATTTCGGCAAGTCTCAGCATATCAGGAAGTATACTGTTGAGCTCATTTACTGCCCTGTCAAGGTCTGATGAAGTAAAAGCATAGCCGTATGAAAATATTCCGTCATCACGTTCTGTTCTGAAGGCAGGCTTAAATTCAGGCACATCTACACTCATTATCTTTTTTGTACCAAGCTCAACACCGGTCTTCTGTGACGGCATCATAAGCGCTACGGCAATAGCTTCGTCGCTCATATTACTACCTGCAAGCGACATACTCAAATTGGCGCTCTTCAAGGCATTTTCAACCTTGATTCTCAGCTCCTTATTTTCTTTTACAAGAGCCAGAAACTGTCTCATAAGTTCATCACGCTTATCCTTAAGAAGCTTATGACCGCGTCTTGCAGTAACAAGCTTTCTTTTAAGGTTTGTAAGCTCCATTCGGGTAGGATTTACATTCAGAACTGCCATTATTCCACCTGCTTTTCGATGTAATAGCGATCAAGATATTCATCCGATATACGTCTGAGCTCACTTCTTGGGAGCATTGAAAGAAGCTCCCATCCGATATCAAGGGTTTCCTCAATACTTCTGTCTGTTTCGTTGCCCTGAGAAATATATTTTTCCTCAAAAGCAACGGCAAAGTCGGCATAAAGCCTGTCAACATCGGTAAGAGCCGCTTCACCGAGAATAATCATAAGCTCCTTGCATTCCTTGCCTCTTGCATAAGCAGAGAAAAGCTGATTCATTGTATTAGAATGATCCTCACGGGTTTTACCGACACCTATACCCTTATCCTTAAGTCTTGAAAGAGACGGCAGAACATCAATCGGTGGTGTGATACCTCTTCTGTGCAGATCTCGCGAAAGAATTATCTGTCCCTCGGTGATGTAACCCGTAAGGTCAGGAATAGGATGAGTTTTATCATCTTCAGGCATTGAAAGAATAGGGATAAGTGTAATTGAACCGTTTTTGCCGTTCTGACGGCCTGCTCTCTCATAGATTGAAGCAAGGTCAGTATACATATAACCGGGATAACCTCTTCTTCCGGGTACTTCCTTTCTTGCCGCCGATACCTCACGTAACGCATCCGCATAGTTTGTGATGTCAGTCATAATAACAAGAACGTGCATACCCTTATCAAAAGCAAGGTACTCCGCGGCAGTCATAGCCATTTTCGGTGTAGCAATTCTTTCAATAGCAGGATCGTTTGCAAGGTTTGAGAACATAACGGTTCTGTCGATTGCACCGGTTTCTCTGAAGGACTTAACAAAATAATCAGATTCCTCAAAGGTAATGCCCATAGCGGCAAAAACAACCGCAAAGCTGTCATCGGTGCCCTTAACCTTGGCCTGACGTGCAATCTGAGCTGCAAGCTCAGCATGAGGCAAACCTGAGGCAGAGAATACAGGCAGCTTCTGACCTCTTACAAGAGTGTTGAGTCCGTCTATAGCGGATACACCGGTCTGAATAAACTCCTGTGGATAGCTTCTTGCGGCAGGGTTCATCGGAGTGCCGTTAATATCCATTCTCTTTTCAGGAATAATTGAAGAACCGCCGTCAACCGGACGTCCGAGACCGTCAAACACTCGTCCGAGCATATCCTCGGAAACACCTAATTCCATCTGATGTCCGAGAAACCTCACCTTACTGTCAGAAAGATTTATACCCGTGGAGGCCTCGAAAAGCTGAACAAGCACATTTGTACCGTCAACCTCAAGCACGCGGCATCTTCTTTTTTCTCCGTTAGTGAGTTCAATTTCACCAAGCTCGTTATAAGCAACGTTATCAACACCTCTGACAAGCATAAGAGGACCTGCAACCTCACTTATAGTTCTATATTCTTTGGGCATCAATCGTCCTCCCCTTTCACACATACTCCGAGCTGTTCTTTAAGCTGTGCATAAACGCTTTCAAATGCGTCGGCGGTTTCAGCCTCGGGTATATATTTAAATCTGCCGATAGCCTCACGTACGGGCAATTTTACTATACCGTTGATTTCAGCCCCTTTTTCAAGAGCCTCCAAAGCCTCCTTGTAGAAGCTGCACACAAGCTTCATCATAAGATACTGCTTATCAGCCGACGTATAGGTATCGACCTCGTGGAATGCAAGCTGATGAAGGAAATCCTCACGTATTGAGCGGGCAGCCTCCATTTTCAGTCTGTCCGATGCAGAAAGAGCATCCATACCTACGAGCTTTACCATTTCATCAAGCTCAGCCTCATCAGAAAGCAGACGCATAATCTGAGTACGAAGCTCAGTCCATTCGGAATTGACATTTTCATTAAACCATTTACCGAGTGAACCTGCGTAAAGTGAATAGCTTGTAAGCCAGTTAATTGCAGGAAAATGTCTTTTATATGCGAGTGAGGAATCAAGTCCCCAGAAGACCTTTACAATTCTTAACGTTGCCTGACTGACAGGCTCGGAAATATCACCGCCTGCAGGCGATACGGCACCTATAACAGAAAGGGTTCCCTCTCTTGAATCCTTGCCGAGAGAAATTACCCTGCCTGCACGCTCATAAAACTGAGCAAGTCGGCTGCCGAGATATGCGGGATAACCCTCTTCACCGGGCATTTCTTCAAGTCTGCCCGACATTTCACGAAGAGCCTCAGCCCAACGGGATGTGGAGTCTGCCATAAGTGCAACGTTATAACCCATATCGCGGAAGTATTCGGCAATGGTTATACCTGTATAAATTGAAGCCTCACGAGCCGCAACAGGCATATCCGACGTGTTGGCAATAAGTACTGTTCTTTCCATAAGAGATTTGCCTGTATGAGGGTCTATAAGCTCAGGAAACTCATTCAGAACGTCAGTCATTTCGTTGCCTCTCTCGCCGCAACCGATGTATACAACAATATCTGCATCTGCCCACTTTGCAAGCTGATGCTGAGTTACGGTCTTACCGCTACCGAAGGGTCCGGGAATAGCAGCAACACCGCCTTTAGCTATCGGGAAAAGAGCATCCACAACTCTCTGACCGGTAAGAAGGGGCATATCGGGCGAAAGCTTTCTCTTATAGGGACGACCCTTTCTTACAGGCCACTTCTGCATAACACCAACACCGTGCTCAACACCCTTTTCATCGAGAATAATTGCAACGATATCCTCAACGGTGCAGGTTCCGCCGCTGATTTCTTTTATAATGCCGCTTAAATCGGGCGGAATCATAATTTTATGTGAAATAATACCGGTTTCCTGAATAGTGCCGATTATGTCACCGCCGGATACTCTTTCACCCGCCTCAAGGCAAGGCTCAAACACCCAAAGCTTTTCACGGTTCAGAGAAGGCACATCAACACCTCTTTCAAGGTTGTTTCCGCACTGCTTCATAATCTCAACGAGAGGTCTCTGTATACCGTCAAAAATACTGCCGATAAGACCGGGACCAAGCTCAACACTAAGAGGCTCACCTGTAGAAAATACCTTTTCACCCGTTTTAAGACCCGAGGTTTCCTCGTAAACCTGAATTGAAGCACGGTCTTCGTGCATTTCTATAATTTCACCTATAAGACCCTTATCACTGACCCTTACAACGTCAAACATATTTGCTTCTTTCATATCCGAAGCAACAACTAAAGGTCCTGAAATTTTTGTAATTGTACCGGTTTTCATCATATCACCTTATTTCTCCAAACATATTGATGAATGGTATTTTATTCTGCAAGCTGCGAACCCACAGCTCTTTCAATGCTTCTGAGCACAGACGAAAGTCCGTTGCCTGTATTTCCCGTTACACCGGGAATAAGTATAACAGCAGGTGTTACGGCATCTTTATATCTGTCTATTTCATCACCAAGCTCTGCAGCAAGCTTTTCTGTTATAAATATCACCGCAAAACCGTCAGATGCAAGGCGTCTCAACAAAGATGCCGCCTCATCAGGGTCAGTAATAAAAAATGTTTCAAAACCGACAGATTTAAAACCGCAGACACTTACACGGTCGCCGATTACAGCAACTTTATGCATAAGCAATTCTCACCCTTTCCTTAAGAACATCCTGCGGTACTCCTGCCTGCTTGGCAGAAAGTATCATATTCACCGTTTTGATCTCGCTGTTTTTTGCATAATAGTATGAGCAAACGGGATCAAAGCCGAAGGCGGTATATTTTGAGCCACGCGCAATTTCAATAATACGGTCATCACACCATTTGTCATACTTAACCGTGTCATTTAAATACAGTGACGAGCCGTATGCGTAACAGGTGCCCGAAAGATAAGCCTCAAGCGCTTCAATACCGTTAAGAGTCGCTTCAATAATTCTGCTTCTGTCAAGCTTAAAGCAGGAAGAAATCGCAAGGTTTACAAAATCCTTGCTCTTTTCTGTAAAGCAACAACGGAAGGCGGTTTTGATGTTTGAAGTATCAGCAATAAAAGCGCAGATATCGCAATAAACGCCCTTTCCGATTGCTTCGGAATGTTTTTTTAACATTTCAATGGCTGCACTGTCGATAACGGTCTCGGCATTCTGTCCGTTTTCAGTTTTGCAGGCAAGCTCATAAGCACTCATAGCAGTGTTGCTTATAAAGCTGTCTGTAAGAAGGTTATAGTCATTCTTTTCTGCCGCCTTGCTGAGAAGCTTCAAGTCAAGAGTTGTCGGCTTAACATAAAAATCATCCGGCTTTTCTTTAGAAAATATGCACTTAACCGCAACCTTAAGATTGAAAAAGTCATTAAGAACACAAAGGTATTTGAGAACATTCTTATCAGGTACGCTTGAAGATATGAAGTTCCATAAATCTTCTTGCTGATTTCTGACAGCTTCACGGATGCTTACCTCTTCGGATTCGAGCCAACCTACGCTTTTAAGAAGCATCATACACTGCTTTATACCTTCAGCTTCAACAAGCTTTTTGATAAACGGTGCAGCAAATAAATCTGTTTCTCTGGCTCTGATTGCGGCAACGCAAAAAGCGTAATCAGTATCTTTCATCGTGTTACCTCCGAATCAGTTGAACAATGCCTTGCTGACTGTAAATTTCAGATCATCCATACATTCGTCAAATATAGCCTTAAGAGTGCAGTTCACCTCAAAGCCGTCATATTTTAGAATAAAGCCGTTTTCGATATCAACAGCATCTTTTGAAATGTGCACGGCACCTTTTTCAAAAACAGCAGAATTTATATCATCCTCAAAGGAGGCGGGCATACGGAACAGGTCAGAGCCGTTCATATACATAACGCATTCGCCTGCCTGAATATTTTTATAACAGAGCTTTTTAATAAGCTCAAAATAATCGTCATCGGACAGCTTCTCAATTTTCTCATAAGAAGCAGAAATCACATCGTTGAGAATAGCATTTCTGATTTCAAGATATCTGTTTCTTGTAATGGATTCAGCGTTGCTTTTAGCCGCAGCAATTTTCTTTTCTGCCTTTTTTTCAGCTTCTTTAATGATTTGAGTAAACTGTCTTTCACCTTCAGCTTTAGCCTCAGTAATAATATCCCTAACCTGCTGTGCACCGTCTTCTAAAACTTTCTCACAGCATTTATGTGAATCCGTCAGAATTTTTTCTGTGATTTTATCAAGCCCCGTCATCTGAACACCACCTTACACTGTAATATATATTTAAGCATCAGCCGACGGAGATATTGAACACTGCAAGGAACGATACAAGCAAGGTAAGAATTGCATATAACTCAACAATTGATGCAAGGGTCATACTCTTACCGAGCATTGTGGGCTGCTTTGCAATAAGAGAGATGCCGGCAGCAGCAACTCTGCCCTGATAAATTGCTGAAAAGAAGCCTGTGATAGCAATAGGAAGACAAGCAGCAAAAAGCGAGAGTCCCTGCTGAAGAGTAAGCTCAACAACATTACCGCTGAAAACACCGATCTTATTGAGAAGAACAAGAGCAACGATGAAGCCGTAAAGGCCCTGTGTACCGGGAAGAATCTGGAGAGTGAGTACCTTACCGAACATATCGGTTTTTTCAGAAAGAAGGCCGGCAGCTGCCTCACCCGTAAGACCTACACCCTTAGCAGAACCAATGCCGGCAAGACCGACAGCAAGTGCTGCTCCTAAAATTGCAAAGAAAAGACCTAAATTACTCATACTTTTTATCCTCCTTGATAATATGATATTTGGAACTTAATCTGAAGGGCCTGAATTCCTTACCCGAGCCCTCATAAAATTTTGAGAAAAATTCAACATACTGCAATCTGTTCGTGTGTACGTAAGTACCGATAAGATTTATTGCAATATTCAGTACGTGGCCGAATATAAAAATCGGCACGAAAATTATAATATTACCCGGCATTGCGGCAAGCATATTGACCGCCCCCGCAACAACACCCGTTACAAGGCTGAGAGCAAGCAGTCTTGAATATGAAAGAATGTCACCGATATAGCCCGTTGCCGTATTATAAAGTGCATAAAGCCCTCCGCCGAATTTACCGATAATACTTTTCGAGCTTCTTCCACCGGTTAAAACAATCAGTAAGGCACCGGCACCAATAAGAGGCAACCCGAGTTTTGAGATATTATCGGGCAGGCTGACGATTATACCTGCGCCGATTATAGCGAAGCCGACAATAAACACCATCACCGGTATTGTTTCTGAAAAGGCATCAACGTACCTACGCTCCTTAATAAGCATATAGAATCTGATGATAAGGCCGGCGAAAAGCTGTAAAATGCCCATACCGAGACTGAAAAGCAGCAGTGTCATACTGTTGCTTACGGGCTCAAGCCACAATGCAAGCTCCGGTCCCTGCTCATAGCCCAAAAATTCAGTGCAAATAATCGGTATCAGGTCACCGAACCAACCGCCGAACATAGCACCCCAGAAAACTGTTGAAATGCCGCTGTAAAAAACCATATTTGTAAACTTACGGCTGTTTCCGCTGACCTTGAATTTTTTTCTTGCGATAACCGAAAACAGAATCATAAGGATTCCGTAGCCTGCATCTGAAAGCATAAAGCCGAAGAAAACATAATAGAAAAAAGCCATTATTGTATTAGGATCAATATCCTTATTAGACGGAGGTGAATACATGTTGGTGATGCTTTCAACACCCGACCCGAAAGAACCGTTTTTTATAAGTACGGGAACATCGGGATCATCATAATCCGGCTCCTGAGCCTCAATCTGACAGATAAATTTATTTTCAATATCAAACTTTATCTCATCATAAGCCGATTCGGGGAGATAGCCACGTACAACAAAGGTGCTTTCTGTCTGTGCGGAGTTTTCAAACGCTGCATACTTTTCCGCCTGAGATACTGCATAGTCATAGAAGAACCTTATATCGTCGTATCTGTCGGCATATTCTTTTATTCGCCCGGTTTTCTCTTTTATTTTTTCCTCAAGCTCTGAAATCTGATTTTTCAGCTTTTCAATTTCCTTAGCCGGAGTTGATGCCGCGACTTTTTCAGGCATTGTAAAGCCTGCACTGTCAAGAGCGGCCTTCATTCTGTCTGAATTTTCCTTATGAGTCATAATTACTGCGCAGGTATAAAGCTTAGCGTTGCTTATAATCTCAACTGCAGGCTCAACAAGTTCAGGGTCAGCTTCGGATATCATAGAAATTATATCCTGTTCATCAACATCTCCGTTAAACATACCGATGAAAATGCTGCCGTATAAGGTGCGCTTCGATGCCATCGGAATATCAAGAGTACGCCATGGCCCGTAATATTCAATGAGTCTGCTGTTTTCATTTACGGCAAGCCTTAGTTCTTCAATCTCACCGTTCAAATTCAAAACGCTGTTGCTTACCGCTTCAATATCATCGGCCTTATCTGCAAGTACACGGTATTCGCTGTAGTCAAGAGACCTGTAATCGGAAAAGGATTCAACAAAGCTCCGCTTGATATTACAGTATTTTTCCAGAATAGCCGCAGCTGCCAATGCACGTTCAGACTTATCTTTGAACTGACTGCAGACATCTGCTGTTTCAGTTTTCTTAAGACCGTCTTCATCAACATTATCAATCTGCATAAAACCGATTTTCTGAAGATAATCCATAAGTCGCTTGCTCTCGCTTAAGAGAGAAATAATCTCAAAGCGCAGCAGCTTAACTTTTGCCAATAATATGCACCTCCTTCTTAAAGGATATCTATAAAACTATTTTACTACTTCTTCCAATATAAGCTCAATAATTCTTTCGTACTGCTTTTCAGTGTCGGAAATAGATTTCTTTTCTCTGAGCTCAGCCAGCTTTTCAGCCTGCTTAATAATACCGTTAGCCGTATATTCAGCATCACTGAGTATAATACTCGCCTGATTTTTCGCCTGCTCAACAGACGTTCTGACAATAATTTCTGCCTGAATCCTTGCATCGGAAATCATTTTTTCAACAGTTTTAGCAGCCACGGCTTCCATTTCCTTACTCTGTGCCTCAGCCTTCATTACCGTTTTAATCATATCAGCAGCCATAAATCAGATACACCTCCAAACAACAGATAATCAGATAAATAATTATATACATTCACAGCACCGTTAACCTGCTCAAGAGCGTTATTATGCAGCACCAGTGAAATGATAAATAACACTACCATCACGGCAGCAATAACGGCACTTATGACAAGCTTTTTGCTGGCGGGATTTGCTTTAACTGCAGGAATCCTGATTTCCGGAATCCTATCCTGTTTGACATGGGGTCTTTTTATATGTGTACCCTTCTTTTTTGTATAAACAGGGTCAACGTCGGGAATCTGGACCTCTTCTCTTATGGAGATCACGGGCGTTGTTTCTTCAACAGTCTTGCTCACACCTTCAATTTCGGTTATGTCCACACTGTCGGGCTCGTCAGTCTCAACACTTTTTGAATATATCTCTTCATACTTCGGCTCTTCAAAAGGCTTTTTCAACAAAGCGTTTTTTAAATCGGAAAGCATCTGATCCGGTGAAAAATAACGTTTGTTAGGATTAAAATTACAAGCCTTCTTTATTATTGACCACAATTCATCGCTTGCAAACACGGGCTTTTCAAACTGTTGTGCAGAAATTCGCTTTTTTGTAGCCTCATTAAGCGAGTTTACCGTAACCTTCTGAGGATAGGGTTCGGTAAAGGGCAATCTGTTTCTGTTTGTGAGCATATAAAGTATAAGACCCAACGAATAGGTGTCAGCAGTGCAGTTGATATTGCCGCTCTTGATAAATTCGGGCGCCATAAAGTATTGTGTGCGCTTATATGAAATTGAAGTTTTGGAAGGCTCAAGACAGCTGAAGGTACCGAAATCTCCGAGCTTACATTTGCCGTCCTGCGTAAAAAGAATATTTTCAGGCTTGAGGTTAGGGTAAATGTAGCCGAAGGAGCGGCACTTGCTCAAACCGCGGCAGATATTCATACCGAGTCGTATAACCTCTTCGTGAGTAAAGGAAAGCTCCTTAGTAATCTCCGCGAGAGATTTTGCATTTTCAAGCCTTAAAAGAACTAATCTGCCCTTACCGTCACTCGCACGCCTTAATTCAAAATCCTCATATTTTATTATAAATTTGTCTGCGTTTGATTTTTTGACTGTTTCAATATTATCGGTAATCTTTTTGATAATTTTTTCGTAGTGCTCATCCTCACTTGCAGAAGTGACGGTTTCTGATGAAAACGTCTTTCTTTCGCTTCTGTTTTCACCGAGTCTGATTATTTTTAATATGGAATATTCGCGTTCTCCGCTGTAATTTTCTTTATATATAGAAAAAACCTTACCGTCTGTTCCGTTGCCTATCTGCTTGTCGGTATACCATTCACCGAAAACAGGATTAAGGGAATTAGACATATAAAAGCCCCCTGTCAGTATAAATAATCAAATATGATATATAATAAAACAGTAATCTAAATATTCTGATTTAATTTATATTATAACACAACATATTGTCAAATGACAACAATTTTAAGCATTTTTTATCATTATTATTTTAAATTTTTTATTGACAAGATAGCGGTAAAATATTACAATGTAAATATAAAAAAGAAAGGATTCCTGCGGGAAGTAAATGCAATATGAGTGAAGAACTTAATATGGATATGGATATTGTCAGCGTAGTTGACGACGACGGAGTTGAGCACCTTTTTGAAGAGCTTGACAGAATTGAAACAGACGACGGCAACAGATATGTTGCACTCATCCCCATCTACGATGACGAGGTTGAAATTCTTGACGATGACGGCGACGTTCTCATTCTGAAGGTTATTGAGGAAGACGGTGAAACCTACCTCATCCAGATTGAGGATGAAAAGGAATTCAACGAAATCGGCAATATTTTCGAAGATCGCCTTATTGAAAAATACGAGGCGGAAAGCACTTTGGAAGACTGATTTTTTTGCCTGCTGTGTTCGATTACTGTGTTCGTTATAACCCAACACGTTATTAAACGGAGAGACGCTTTGTCAGCGGATTGCAGACCTCCCGCTCTGCGGACGAAGGGAGCGTGAACCTGACTCGCAATCACCACCCTGCCTTAGAGCAGGTTATACACAACACTTACGGCACGGCGGGTTTGAAAAGCACAACACGGTTGACTGTTAAAGGTCAACCGTGTATTTTTTATGCGTTTACATAATGCCTTTTCAGCCTTTCATATTCTTCATCGGTAATTTCAATTACCCTTCCGTGTTTAAAGCCGTAAGGAAAGGAGAAAAGCTCCTTAGCCATTTTAAATTCGGCACTACCCGGCTTTTCACTTATAAAGGGTACGTAGCCCATTTCCGGCTTTGCACAGCCGAAAAAGTCAAGCATAAGGCACCACCTGCCGTCCGGGAGCACAAAGGTAGTATCTGCCTCATAGCAGTTATATTTGTCGATTGTTCTCATATATGCTTCAAATTTTTCATCATGTATGTAAGGACCGTAAAGATGCTCTGAAACTGCATGCATATTGACGCCCGGATGCTCGGCATGCTTATAGAAAAGATGATAAACACCGTCAATTTTAGCTATATGAGTGTCAAGAACCTCAGCGGACTTGGTAAAGAAAAGTCTCGGCTTTGTAAAGGCTTCAAAATCATTCGTTGTTGAATAGTAAATTGACATATGTGAATAATCGTCCTGCTTTACAGTGGAGCCCCAATGAATAAGATACTCATCCTCGCTTTCGTCATAAAAAATCTCAGGTGCCCACATACAACCGAAATCGTCTCTGCCGATGTTAATAATCTGCTGTTCGGAAAAATTTATAAGATCATCGGTTTTCCACATACAAAAGCCGTGACTTCCCGTACGGTTGACAATCTGCCAGTTGACATTGAGATTTTCGTCATATCTGTTTGCAATGCATTCATCTGTGGTTATGATAACAAAACCGCCCTTTTTGAGACGTGCTATTTCAATGTCGCGGCACCCACCTGTACTCATTGCGCTTGTAAGCACAGGATTACCCGAATTAAGCTGTTCCCAGATGTAACCGTCTTTGCTTACAGCAAAATAGACCTGCTCACCGTCAACGGTTAATTTCTCTTTAAAATGAACGAATAAATACGCCATGAAGCACCTCCGCGCAGATAATTATGTTCAGTATTATAACATAAGAAAAATATTAAATCAATAATAATCACTTGACAATCATAAACATATTTGATAGAATATCCTCTACAAGCAAAACGGAGAGTTGTCCGAGTGGTCGAAGGTGCAGCACTCGAAATGCTGTGTGGGGTAACTCACCCAGGGTTCGAATCCCTGACTCTCCGCCAAAGAATAACCGTCATTCTGATACAACGGAATGACGGTTATTTTACACCTAAAATCAGCATTTTGGGAACTTTTGGGGAGAGAAATCTCTAAAAAGACAATTTAATTCCATTTCAAATCGTTAAAACACAGATAATCGTTAAATTACAACCATAATCGTTGATTTATAGAGGCAATCGTTGAATTATAGCCAAAATCGTTGAAAGATAGCAACTTATGTACTATAATATAAATGTTATGTGAAAGGAGGAAATCGAATTGAGCAAAATCACTTTTTCTGATCTTATTGGGAAAACTATATTGATTGGACTTACCTATTATACTGCAAATGACGAATTTATTGAACAGAAGCAGTATTGGGGAAGGGTTGTCGAATCAAACGAGAATAGGATACTGGTGAAGTTGAATGACGGTGAAATTTTTGGACTTCCTCCGGATTTGTCTTCAACGCAAGTTGCTGCGCCCGGAGAGTATCGATTGCGTTCTACCGGTGAAATTGTTGTGAACCCCGATTATTTGACAACATGGAATATCAATCGTCCCGAAGAGGGGTAAGGTATTGCACCCCCTTCGGCGTAAAATGCACCCCCCTAAAAAGACTTTGCACCCCCTAACCTCAAAAGGGGGTGCATTTGTATTAAAATTAAGGTCAGTTTCCAAAGAAAAACCGTAATCTTGATACAAGGTTGCGGTTATTTTCTTTTTGTAGTATAATGTGAAAAAGGAGGGATTATAATGGAATTATTGTTTTTTGCAATATTCTTTTTTGTAATTCTTATTCCGCTGGTTTTGGGGATAATAATTCCCATATATAAGAAGCACAGTAGTGTAACCGGTGGCATTATCAACTACGATTCCACAATGAAAAAATTTGTTTATAAGATTAACCTCTCATACCAACAGGCAGTTGACTTGTTAAGTTTGAAGAACGACGTTGATGAACTATCCTGCACATTTGATTTTGAGAAAGCAATCATAAGATTTTCAGAATATGGTTCTCATAGAGATTACTATTTTCAAATACAAGAATGTAGTGGCTTTTCTATCTTAAGGCTGGAACAAGTTGAGTTGATCGGTATGTCAAGCCATGTTCCATATAAACTCAATCCGTTTATCGTCAGTAAATTGCAAGCAGAAATCGTGCCTTTTTCCCAGTACGTTTTTTAGTTTTGCACCCCCCTCAAACCCAATTTGCACCCCCCTTGACAAGAAAATGCACCCCCTAAAATAACTTTGCACCCCCTAATTTCAAAAGGGGGTGCATTTGTATTAAAATTAGGGTTAGTCTTCACGGAAAAAGTCACTTTTGTCTACTGACAAAAGGTGTTTCTTTTCAATGAAATAACTGACGCTATGAAATACGCTGCGGTACATGTGTGATTTATTTTATTTCACATTTTGCCCTAAGGTAAAATATTTCATTCAAATTTTATAATTAACTAATCCTTTGGCTGTTTGGTGCACAGTTTATTTTCAGCCCTACCGTTTTATGTGACGGGAGGGCTGAAAATTATTACACCTTACTGCTTATATACTCGGCCATACTGCCGACGGTCTTATGCTTTATAAAATCTGCAGCAGTGAGCTCAACACCAAGCTCATTCCTGACATCGCTTATAAGACACATGATTTCAAAGCTGCTTATGCCGAGATCAGATTTAAAACTGTCTTCGCCCTTGATTTCGTCAGCTTCAACGTAGTTTTCAAGGATTGTAACAAGCTTGTTTTCGCAGGTATGCATTTAGGTTTACCGTTCCTTTCTTCATCTGTAATTTCAATTTTTTCAAGAATTTCTCCTACCGTAATATCAGGGCTTTCTGCTGCAATTGCAAGAGTATCTGTGATTTTCTTATATAACAACGTAAGATCGTATTTTGCCTCGGGCTCCCGTCTGTATTCAAAAATAAAGTCAAGGCCCCCGTCAGAAACTCTGTGAACAACAGTAACGTAAAGAGGTATCATTGTTGCACCGTTGTTATACCATATACTTCTGAGTGTTTTTTTCATTTCATCGTCAATTACGACAAGCCTTGCAGGTGGCTGATACGACAGACCGAAGCTGTCATAGGTAGAATCAAATTTAGCGTCATCAGGCATAGATTTATGTCTTTCTTTAAGTGTTTCAAGAAAAGAAAGCTTCGAATGAAGATACATTTCATTTTGTATTACGGAAATCTTTTCAACGGCACCTGTGAAAGTATCTTCCGGTTCGATAATACTTCTCATAGGAAGAAAATTAATTCTTAGGCCGCCGGACTTCTTTTCGGCAATCGTTCCTCTGCGATTTATAATCATTTTGAAGGAAACGTCCTTACAGTTATCATTGAAGCAAGAAAGTCCGGTTCTGACGCCCATTGAAACGAGAGCAAAGACTGAAAGATTTTTTTCCTGACAAAGGGCAAAAAGCTTATTGCTTTCTTCAGCAGAAAGGCTGAACTTCATAATGTCTGCATCGGGAAGACCTGAGTGAATATCAGCAAATCTGTGCTCAGGGTGCTTTTTCTGCTGCTCTTTAAGTCGGTTATCAAGCATATAGTCGGTAAATATGGGCTCACTTGATTTCGCAAGCGAATCATACCAGAATTTTTTGTCGGTTTCATGCTCATCCGACCATTCGTAAGCAAGCTCTTTTTCAAGAACGGGGATATACGGTTTCATAGGCTTCGGATATGCAGTACCGCGGGTTTTGTGAAGATAAATTTCTATTATATCGTTGACGAAAACCTTGAGAGAATAAGCGTCCATGGCAAGATGGTGTATTCTCATAAATATGCCTTTATAACCGCCCGCAAACTCTATCAGAGCTATTTTATGTATTTCACAGCCAAACATAGGTATATTGGCTCTTGAAATTTTTAAAAGCTCATATTCTGCCTCGTCAACAGTCATATGACTATAGTTCCACTCTTCAACGTGAAGCTCACTTTTTTCTGTCACATACTGATGCAGACGCAGTTTCTTCCCCATAACGAAGCGAAGACGCATAGTGTCACACCTTGAGATCGCCTCATATATTGATTCCTTCATAATCTTCTTATCCATTTCACCCTGCCAATAATATCCGTAGCCTATATTATTCACGGGGTATCCGGAGCCGTATTTCAGCGACATCAGATACATCATCTGCTGCGAGGTCGTTATAGGATATGCACTGACGGTTTCACCTGACGAAAGTTTAATCTCCTGCACTGCTATCACTCCTTATAAAAAAAGTCGTTCTTTTAATTTTACCCGTAGACGTTCTTGGAAACGGAGTTTCTCTTAATCTGAAGGATGAAATCTGTCTGTCGGAATGCAACATAAGATTAACCCTGTCAACCGTTTCGCTTATTTTCATTTCAATCTCGGAAGCCTCGAAACCCTCAAAAAGAGAAAGCTCGGGAAAAATCTCAGCAACTATTCGGTCGTTTTCGGCGAAAACAATTATTCCTTTGATAACAATATCGTCTGCAAAGCAATTTTCAATTTCCTCCGGTGATATATTTTCTCCGTTTGAAAGGATGATAAGATTTTTCTTTCTGCCTACAAGATAGACGTGGTCACCGTCAATATATCCAAGGTCGCCCGTATGAAGATATCCGTCTTCAGTGAAGGCTTCCGCGGTCTGCTCCGGCTTTTTATAATAGCCGAGCATAACAGACGGACCTTTGACCTGGATTTCACCGTCAACAACTCTTACATCGTCAACACCGATAAGCCTGCCGTTGGAATATTTGTTTTTGTCAGAAAAATCCGATGTTGTTATTCTGGGGCTGCATTCACTCATACCGTAGCCCTGTCTTGCAGTTATGCCGTACTGTTCAAATTCATCAATTATTGCACCGCTGAGAAAGGCACTGCCGGCAATCATTCTCCTGAAATTCCTGCCGACAACAAGCTCGGCTGCTTCTCTCTTTGAAAGCTGCGGTTTTTTTCTTTCTGTAATTTTTATTCTTGTGAGCACAGATTTGCATATTGCAGGAACAATACGCATAATGGTAGGCTCGAAAATCAGAAAGTTTCTGAACATATCCGTCAATGAACCGTTGAGACAGAGAGTGCCGCCGTCATAAAGTGTTTTAAGCACATCACAGGCATAGCAGAAGACATGGTGCATCGGAAGAATCGAAAAGCTGACATCGTCATTGTCCATACTGTATGCCTCGTAGCTTGAATTGGCGGCAAGATTTCGGTTCGAAAGCATTACACCTTTTCTGTCGCCCGTCGTGCCGGAGGTATAAATAATCAAAGCGCAGTCATCCGGGTTAACATCACCCTCCTTCAGCTGTGCGAAATCCGAATCTGACGAAAAGGCTCTGAAAATATCTGCAAACCATTCTTTGTCACCGAGAGAAACTATTTTTTTCAGTGCATCACAGCTTTCAAATATTATCTCAGCCTTTTCACGGAACTCTTCCTCGCAGAAAAGTATTTCAATATCTGCATCTTCAAAAAGCAGACACGCTTCTTCGGTAGTAATATCGGGGGCAAAGGGCACTACTGTATTTCCGCTGAAAATCATACCGGTAAGGCAAGCGATGTACTCATAGCTGGTTTTGCCTATAAAGCCGATATGAATTCTGTCAGTATGTGTTGTTCTTATATATCTGCTTACCGCAAGACAATCCTCATAAAATTCTTTATAGCTTTTAACGTTTACGGCTCCGTTAACTATGTAGCGGCAAAAATCTTTTTCTTTATATTCAAGAGCTGCCGCGCTGACAAGCTCCTTAACGGTGCTGACATTATGCAAAGAAATGCATCTCCTTATTATTTTTTAAGAAAAGGTTTTATATTTTCTAATATTATATCAGAATTGTCTTTTATCAGTTGTGTAATTGTGAACAAAGCGTTATTTTTGCAACACAATAATGCAAATTTATTACAATATATTAAAAATAACAGAGTGCAGATAACTGCACTCTGTTTATAGTACTTAATTATAGCTTATTCAAAGCCGTCGAAGGTTACGTTGTTTCTTTTCATAACGTCTTCATCTGAAATTACAGCACCTGCAGAGGGAAGGTTTTTCGCCTTGTATCTTGCAGGCTTTACGAACTCACCCTCGACATACTCTCTAACAACGGAAAGCTTATGATTTTTCTTCAGAGTGATACAGGCAACACCCTGAGTGTCCTTCATAGCCTTTGCCGCAACAGCAGAGGTATCAAGCAGAAGACATCTTCCGCCGGTTGTTTCAAGCACAACCATACCCTCCTGCTTCATATAAACCATTCCGACGAGGGGTGATTTATCACTGTATGCCTTGATGAGCTTCTTTCTGTTGGTCTTTGTGGCGTAAGATGAAAGACTTACCTTCGCACACTTGCCGTTTTCAAAGAAGAACAGCATAAAGCCTTCATACTGCTTTGTAAGAACCATATAAACGGTCTGCTCACCTTCATCCATCTCAAGCTTCGCAGGTATATAGTCACCGAGCACACTTGCCTTACTGTCGGCAAATTCAGAAACTCTTGCTTTATAAACCTGATTTCTGTCTGTAAAGAAAAGAAGATCGTTATTATTGGTTGTCTCAATGCTCTGAATAATTTTATCCGTTTCCTTCAGCTTCTGCTCACCGCCCATACGCAGTGAAAGAGGAGTAATTTTCTTAAAATAGCCTTCCTTTGTAAAGAAAAGGTTTACGGGATAATCAGGAATTTCCTCAGTTGTATCCTCATCTTCAATTTCACTCGTATAAAGAATAGCACTCTTTCTGTCGGTACCGTACTTTTTGATAATGTCGTTCAGCTCACCGATGATAATTTTTCTGACTCTTGCTTTTGAAGAAAGAATATCCGTCATATCCTTTATGGTTTCTTCAAGATTTTCAATATCCTTAAGGCGCTTGAGAATGTATTCGCGATTGAGATGACGCAGCTTGATTTCAGCAACATACTCAGCCTGAATTTCATCAATACCGAAACCGATCATAAGATTAGGAATAACTTCACTTTCTTCATCGGTATTACGGATAATTGAGATAGCCTTATCAATATCGAGAAGTATCTTTTCAAGGCCCTTGAGAAGATGAAGCCTGCTCTTTGCCTTGTTAAGCTCGAAGCTGACACGGCGGAAAACACAGCGACCCCTGAAGCGTATCCATTCAATAAGAATATCCTTAACGCCCATAACCCTCGGATAACCGTCAACAAGAATGTTGAAGTTACAAGAGAAGGAATCCTCAAGAGGAGTAAGTCTGTAGAGCTTCTGCATAAGCTTATCGGCATCGGTGCCTCTTTTAAGGTCAATTGTGATTTTAAGACCGTTTTTGTCCGTTTCGTCACGGATATCGGTAATTTCCTTGACAGAACCTGCCTTTACTCTTTCAATAACCTTGTCGATAATAGCCTCAGCCGTAGTAGTGGGAGGAATTTCCGTAATATCAATACAATTAAATTCCTTGTCATAGGTATATTTTGCACGGACCTTTATGCCGCCTCTGCCGGTGCGGTAAACCTCTTCCATCTCTTCACGATTGCAGAGAATGGTACCGCCGCCAACAAAGTCAGGGGCGGGCATTGTATCGATACAGTTGTGCTCTCTGTCCTTTATAAGCTCAATTGTTGTTTCGCAAAGCTCCTTTAGGTTAAAGGAGCAGATTGAGCTTGCCATACCGACAGCAATACCAAGGTTTACATTTGCGAGAATTGACGGGAAAGTGACGGGAAGCAACGAGGGCTCCTTCATTGTGCTGTCATAGTTGTCCACCATGTCAACAGTGTCTTTATCGATTTCACCGAAAAGCTCTGAGCAGATACCCTCAAGCTTAGCCTCGGTATAACGCGCAGCAGCGTAGTGCATATCCCTTGAATAAGCTTTACCAAAGTTACCCTTAGAATCAACAAAGGGTGTCAGCAGAGCTTCGTTACCCCTCGAAAGACGCACCATTGTTTCATAGATAGCAGCGTCACCGTGAGGGTTAAGACGCATAGTCTGACCGACGATGTTTGCAGACTTTGTTCTGCCGCCGGACAGAAGACCCATCTTATACATAGTATAAAGAAGCTTTCTGTGGGAGGGCTTGAAGCCGTCAATCTCGGGAATGGCACGGGAAAGAATAACACTCATCGCATAGGGCATATAGTTGATTTCGAGAGTATCGGTAATTCTCTGCTCTATCATTTCACCCGCATTGGCAATATGGGTGTTTTTAAGAAGATCCTTGTCTTCCTTCCTGCTTTTTTCTGATGCTTTCTTTTTAGCCAAGATATTACCTCCTCTCAGCTTACATCGGTCATATCAATATAAAGATGACCGTAGTTAGCAATATAGTCCTTTCTGCCGGTAAGGTTATCACCGAGCAGAAGATCAAATTTATCTGCTGTGGCCTGAGCCTCAGCGGGATCAATCTTGATGAGTCTTCTCGTCGACGGATTCATTGTTGTAAGATTCATCATATCAGCATCGTTTTCACCGAGACCCTTTGAGCGCTGAATAACATACTTTTTGTTACCGATAGCTTCAAGAGCATCGGCTTTTTCCTTTTCTGTATATGCAAACCAGGTTTCATTACCGCAGGTGATTTCATAAAGCGGTGATTCGGCGATAAACACCTTGCCCTCACTGATGAGAGTAGGTATGAGACGGTAAATCATTGTAAGTATAAGCGTTCTTATCTGATAGCCGTCAACATCGGCGTCGGTACAGATTATTATTTTACTCCAACGAAGATTATCAAGAGAGAAGGTTGAAAGATTCTTCATACTCTTTGTGCTTACCTCAACGCCGCAACCGAGCACCTTGAGAAGGTCGGTAATAATTTCGCTCTTGAAAATCTTATCGTATTCGCTCTTGAGACAGTTAAGTATCTTACCTCTGACAGGTATGATTGCCTGAAATTCCGAATCTCTTGCCTGCTTACAGGCACCGAGAGCTGAGTCACCCTCCACTATGAAGAGTTCACGCTTGTCTATATCCTTGCTTCGGCAGTCAACAAATTTCTGCACCCTGTTAGCCATATCGTTTGAAGAAGCAAGAGTCTTTTTAAGGCTTTGTCTTGTGCTTTCGGCTCTTACACGGCTTCTCATATTAACAAGCACCTGATCGGCAATTTTGTCTGCCTCCATCTTGTTCTCAATAAAATAAATCTCAAACTGATGGCGGAGAAATTCTGTCATTGCCTCCTGAATGAACTTGTTGGTAATAGCCTTTTTTGTCTGATTAAGATATGACGTTTCCGTGGAAAAGGATGAAGAAACAAGAATGAGACAATCTGCAATATCCTGGAACTTGATTTTTGAATCGGATTTTGTGTATTTGCCGCTCTGCTTAAGATAAGCGTCAATCTGTGATACAAGTGCGCTCTTAACCGCATTATCAGGTGAACCGCCGAACTCAAGAAAGCTTGAGTTGTGATAATACTCGATAAGCTGCTTCTTATTTGAGAAGGTAAGAGCAACATTGAGTCTTACCTTATATTCGGGCAGATCTTCACGATCCTTACCGCTTCTTTCCGTATTCCAGAACTGAACAGAGGAAATGCTGTCTTCACCTGCGATTTCCTTTACATAGTCGCTGATACCGTTTTCATAGTAATATACAAAGCTTTCAAAGCCACCCTTAATCTGATTTTTCAGCTCAAAGCGTACCTTTGGATTAACGATGGCCTGCTTCTGCATAATATTCTGAAAATATTCAAGAGAAATATTTATATCCGTAAAAACCTCAAGGTCGGGCTTCCATCTGATTTTTGTGCCCGTATCCTTCTTAGCGTAAGGCTCACTCTTAAGGCCGCCGACATTTTCGCCCTTTTCAAAGTGAAGATTATATTTCATGCCGTCTTTTTTTATTTCGGCGTCCATATACTCACTTGCATACTGAGTTGCGCAAAGGCCCAAGCCGTTAAGTCCGAGAGAATATTCATAGCTACCGCTTGAGTTGGTGTTATATTTACCGCCGCCGTACATCTCACAGAATATGATTTCCCAGTTTTCCTTATCATACTTCTGATTATAGCCTACGGGTATACCGCGTCCGAAGTCCTGAATTTCAAAGGAGCCGTCGGAATAACGGGTAACGACAATTCTGTCACCGTAACCCTCTCTCGCTTCGTCAATAGAGTTGGAAAGAATTTCAAAAACAGAGTGCTCACAGCCTGCAATACCGTTAGAGCCGAAAATAACCGCCGGTCTTTTTCTTACTCGGTCGGCACCTTCCAGCATTTCAATATCATTATCTGAATAGCCTGATTTCTTAGCCATTTTATCGGGTTCCTTTCGTTCTTTGTCAATTGAAACACAAAATATTGTGGAATGTTCCAAAAAATTACACAACCGTTGCTATATTACACTATATTTAAAGAAAAATCAAGTAGAAACGGTTAATTATTGGTTTATCCTTCGGCAGCCTCAACAAACCATTTACCCTTATCCTCGAAAAGATATGTCGTTTTTGAGCCGATTTTAACAGTATATCGCATAGCCGTACCGCCTACCTTCATAGCGCAGGCACGGCGCACATCCGTCACTTTATCTATATTATATTTTTTCGCTGTTTTAAAGGTGATGCTTTCGGGGTGATTTCTCCCCTCTTCATCAACACGAAGATGAA
This sequence comes from Clostridia bacterium, assembly GCA_017517865.1. Classification (GTDB taxonomy): domain Bacteria; phylum Bacillota; class Clostridia; order Oscillospirales; family Acutalibacteraceae; genus UBA6857. The sequence goes on from JAFWYB010000020.1 coordinate 91,046, forward strand.
CCTCAACGTAAACTTTTTTACCGGACATAAACAACCCTCTCTTCTGTTATTTCTTTCTGAAATCCCGCATAAACGGAACAGGCTTTGCATTACTGTCAGCGGGAATTTTATCCTCAAGCATAAGACAGCAATTCTTTACGGCACCCTCTCCGAAACGGCGCCTTAATTCGAGCACGGCATCTTCAATTTTCATTTTTCTGTCGTGCCTTCTGTAATCGTTATAAAGATCAAGCTGTAAGGGTGTATCCTCTTTGCAAAGACTGATTGCTCTTACGGTAAGTGCTCTTACGTTATTCTGCCATCGGTACTGCTTTTTAAAAAGCTCATAGGCTGCCGATGCAATTTCATAGGAAGAGCGCGTAGCAATAGACAGCTCACACTGAAACTGCTTTGTAACAAGACTGTTATCCCTTACACTTATCTGAACGGCAGCGGCTATCAAGCCTTCGTTTTTAAGCCTTCTGCCTATATTCTGTGAAAGAGAGAGAAAAACTCTCCACACCTGCTCATTGTCGGTCAGGTCCTCACGGCAGGTTATGCCATGACCGATGCTTTTCACCTCAGGCAACTCCCCAAAAACAGATACGGCGGACCTGTCAAGTCCGTTGGCATTACGGTACATATCGCTACCGACAACACCGAAAATACTTCTGAGCCATTTTTCATCGCAGGCGGCAAGGTCTCCTATGGTTTTTATGCAATAGCCTTCTAATTTCCTGCCCGTTCTTGAGCCTATACCCATCATTGAGGATACGGGTAAAGGCCAAAGCTTCTCTCTGAAATTATCGCGAGTAACTGTGAAGCTTTCATCTCTTCCTGCAAGATCGCTGCAAAGCTTTGCAAATATTTTGTTAAATGAAATTCCGACAGAAACAGTTATACCGAGTTCGCTTCTGAAGCGTTCACGTATTTCGTCAGCCATAGCCTCAGCCTCAGCGTAGCTTTTCGCATAACCCGTAAGGTCACACCAGACCTCATCCAGTCCCATAGGCTCAACTCTGTCTGAATAATCGGAATATATGTGTGATGCCAGACGTGAATATTCGGAATATATATCGAAATGAGGCGGCACCACTATAAGATCGGGACATTTTTTCTGTGCCTGCCATATAACCTCACCTGTTTTGACTCCGCACCTTTTAGCTTCTTCACTTTTAGCAAGAATTATACCGTGTCTTTCCTCCCGGCTTCCGCCTACCGCAACCGGCTTTCCTTTTAATTCAGGATTAAGACTGCATTCAATAGATGCATAGCAGGAATTCATATCAGAGTGAATAATAATCCGTTCCACAGCTTCGCCTCCACACAAAAAGAACATTTGTTCGCTTTGATATTATACTACTTGCCGAATACTTTGTCAAGTAATAATAACAGAACGGCAGAAAATAACTCTGCCGTTCCGTTTATTTAATTTTCAGAGCTTTAATGTCACTGAAATCACTGTAAGAATAGCCATTTGCAGTTTTTTTGTAAGCTCTCAGCTTGAAATAGTAGGTTTTTCCGCTTTTTAAGCCCGTTTCATACACCTTGACGGTATTAGCCTTATAATTGGAAAGCTTGGTATATTTGCCGTTTTTGCTTGAAGAATACCATATCTGATATCCGCTTTCTCCGCTTATATCGTACCAAGCAAGTGTGGCCCTTTTTTTTGCGGTTGAAGCAACCCTGAGCTGCGGTGTTTCAAGACTTGTAACAAAGGAAATACTGCTGTAGCTGCCTGCGAATACAGCTTTTCCAAGCTGATAACCGTAAGCGCGTACACAGAAGGTATATTTTTTATCCGGCGAAAGACCCGTAATAGTATAAGAAGTATGAACTGTTGTTCTTACAGCCTTCCAACCCGAGGAGGTTTTCATATATATTCTGTAGCCTGCAGCACTCTTAACCTTACTCCAGGAAAGAATCGCATAATCACTGTAAGCCTTCGCATCAACAGAAGAGGGTTTCGAAAGCTTAAGCTCCGGCTCAAGCTCAACGGTAAATTTACCGTCAGTGCCCTCTGCCTTAATAACTGTACCGTCTGAAACGGTGCCCGTTCTTACAAGGTCATAAAACTTATATGTAATATCCTTATCGGAAATGCTGTATGTAACGTTTTTTGATTCATAAACCGGATAAACCACAGGTACAATAAGAGAATCGGCACCTGTATTCGTATATACTACCGATTGCGTTACCTCTCTGTAGCCCGTCCAATCGTAGAACTTGACGGTAGTTTTAATATCAGCAGGCTTTTCGACCCTTGAATGTGTGTAAGCGGCGTTTCTTGCTGCATCAATTCCTATCTCGTTATAACCGACCTGATTGTAATGGATATTGTCGTGCACATCGGCCGGCGTTTTTGGATAATACCACTTTTCGGGCTGTTTTTTCTGAACGGGATAATCAACCCTTCCGTATTTGTAATGAGATTTAAAGTAATCCTCTACTCCGTCAGAGCCGTCGGGCATAGTAACCCAGCTGTCACCGAGATTTGAAACAAGGTAAATGTTGTTATCGGGATTATTACAAATATAATACTGAGCCACCCTGTGCCCTCTCATTTCAAGATCAAGAAAGCTCTGATAATATCTTACGTCAGGCGTATCATCATAGGTGCCTTTTCGGTATCCTGCAGAGCTCTCGCTTCCCGCCCTCGGCATAATAATATTGAAGAACTCAAAAAAATCTTCACTGCCATCACCGTCAATATCATAAGCCAGCTCAGTCATCAGACTGTTATACATTGACATAAAGCTGTTATAATAATATTCTGCGGTTTTAGCTCCGTCAGCACAGCCCTGAAGCCAGAATACACCGTAATTTTTAAGTATGAAATGCCCTGCCTTTATTTCTTGTGCCATAACCTTCTGTGCTGACTTGAAAAGTGCAACCGATTGCTTGTATTCGCTCTCGCCCTTCAGCCATTTTGATATAGGCGTTGATTTCTGTGACGCATTGACCAGCCATACCTTGTCACCCGTAATTCTGTTCCATTCATAAGCTATACCGCTATCCGGCCCCTCTTTTCCGTTACCGCCGGCTGTGAGTGAATTCACCGGATAATCACCGAGATACTTGTTATTACCCTTTGTGTTGACTTCACTGCTTTCGCCCACAAGAGAGGAAGGAACAAAATAGGGGGCATTAGACACAGTAAGCACATCACCGTGGGCATAGGTAGAATAAACCTGACCGTCCGCGCAGGCTACCGAGGCAGTATTATCACCCTCTCTGCCGCTCATATTGCTTTGACCGATAAGAAAAAACATTGAAATAGGTGCAGGTTCTACCGTTACGGTATATGAAATTCCGTCAAGCTTTACCGAAGCCTTACCGACGCCTACCGCACACAGCTTTCCGTCTATAATGTCAATCACCGCATAATCCTTTTCTGCAACCACACCGTAACCGACACGCTCAGAAGAGGCTTCGCCGTAATCGGACACCTCAACAGTTGAAAACTGTTCAAGTGATATTATATCTCCGTAATATATGGCCAATGTTCTGTTGCTGCTGTCTGTCACTTTAACAGCACTGTCGCTCGCCTTCACATCCGGGCTTATTGCAGCTGTGATAAGCAAAACAGAAAACAGAGCAATAACCAAACCCCCAATTTTTTTCATACATACCTCATATAGCTTCAAGCCACAAAATTTTCTGTTTTATAAAATAACATAATTTTACAACATTGTCAAGAAAGCGCCTTAAACATACAAAAACGGTACACCCGAAAGTGTACCGTTAATTTGTTTGATTATTCAGCAACTTCTTCAGCTACTGCTTCTTCTGCGGGAGCTTCAACAGCTTCCTCAACAACAGCTTCTTCAGCAACCTCTGCAGCGGGCTCAATAAGAGCACGGATTGAAAGGCTTACACGCTTCTTGTCGAAGTCGATTTCAGTAATCTTTGCAGTTACAACATCGCCGATGTGAAGAACTTCCTTGGGAGAAGCAATATGGCGATCAGCAATCTGTGAAATGTGGATAAGACCGTCAATACCGTCAATAACAGTTGCAAAAGCACCGAAGGTAGTAAGACCTACTACGGTAACATCAACCACTGACTCAACAGGATAATCTCTCTTGAGGATTTCCCAAGGATTATCTTCAATTCTCTTGTAGCCGAGAGAAATCTTTCTCTTTTCTGTATCAAGAGCCTTAACAAAAACCTTAACGCTGTCGCCAACATTAACGATCTCAGAAGGATGCTTGATTCTCTTCCATGAGAGTTCTGAGATATGTACCATACCGTCAACGCCACCAAGATCTACGAATGCACCGTAGTTTGTGAGAGACTTAACAGTACCGGTGAACTCCTGACCCTCTGCAATGTTTGCCCAGAAAGCATCTGCAGCTTCCTTGCGTTCTTCTCTGAGAACGGCACGGATTGAGCCAACAACTCTCTTCTTCTGTTCGTCGATGTCGATAATTTTGAACTTAACCTTTTCCTTAACAAGCTGGGTAAGTTCTTCGTCCTTTGCAAGTCCTGTGAGTGAAGCGGGAATAAACACTCTTGCACCCATAGGATATGCGATTACGCCACCCTTAACGGCCTCAGAGATAACAGCTTCGACAATCTCGTCGTTTTCCTTAGCTGCTACGATGTTTTTCCATGATGCTCTTCTGTCGTAAAGACGCTTTGAAAGCTTCATAGTACCCTCATTATCATTTGTTTTCATAATAATAAGGTTGAGCTCGTCACCAATTTTGAGCTCCTTTGCGGGGTCGGCTGTAGGGTCATTGCTGTACTCTTCAACAGGGATAAAGCCGGCATATTTTCTACCGATATCAACCTGAATCTCGTTGGGTGCAATGCCAACAACGATGCCAACAACAAAGGGATTATCGCTTGTATCGTCAATGCTATCTACTGCTGCATAGAACAACTCCTGATCCTGTGACTCCTTGATATTTTTTGTTTCATTAAAGTTTTCGGTCATAAAGACTTCAACCTCCTTTATTATACGTGCAGGTGTGGATGCACCCGCTGTTATACCAATTTTTTCAAAGGCAGAAAAATCAATGCCTCTGAGCTCCTCTACCCGTTCAATAAGAAAGGTTTCACAATTTTCTTTGCAGACATTATAAAGCTTTACGGTGTTTGAACTGAATCTGCCGCCGATTACAATCATAGCATCACATTCTTTTGAAAGTTCAATAGCTTCCTGCTGTCTATCCTGGGTAGCTCTACATATTGTATCAAATGTTTTTTGATTTGTACAGAGTTTTTTTATTATTTTTTCGCTTTTTTTCCATTCTTTTACCGAAAAAGTTGTCTGAGCCAGCAAAATTATTTCTTCATTAGCAAAATAATCATTGTTTTCAAGTATTTTTGAAAGCTCATCGGCATTAGCAAATACAAAAGACCGACCTTTGCAATGACTTCTGAAGCCGCAGACCTCCGGGTGCTTTTCATCGCCCGCGATAAGAACAACATTATTTTCTGAAGAGTTTTCTTTAATTATTTTGTGAATTTTAAGAACGTAGGGACAAGTTGCATCAGTATAGGTTATTCCTCTTTCCTTAAGCTCGGATATAACCTGCTTTGTTACTCCGTGTGCCCTTATGACCACCTCGTAGCCCTCCGGGGTCTGAGAAGGGCTGTCAATAATCCGTACTCCCCTTTTTTCAAGATCTTCAATTACGGTAGGGTTGTGTATTATCGGGCCGAGAGTACAGACGCTTCTTCCCTCATCAACGATTGTATTAAGCACTTTAACGGCTCTGTTCACTCCGAAGCAGAATCCTGCCGTTTTTGCTGTCTGAAAAGTTTTTCCTGATTTAACCATAAATTCTTTATCCTATCCATAATTATTGATGAGGCAACTTGAACTCCCTCTGATGAGGAAAGCAGATTTTCATCTGAAAAAAGCTCGCTGTTCTTTATGACAGTGCCGAAAACAAGTGTGAGCTCACTTCTGTACTTTTTATCGGTTTTATATATGCAACAGGGCAACACATCTGCACCGCTTACCCTTGCAAGATAACCTATACCTTTTCGTGCTTCAACCGGCTGAACGCCGCCTCTTACACGCCTTCCTTCAGGGAAAATGCCGAGAGCGCAGCCTTTTTCAAGCAGCTTAAGAGCATATCTTAATGCTTTTCTGTCTGCACTCCAGCGTTTGACGGGAAAGGCATTCATATTTCTGAAAACAGCCGCAAACAGCCTGTTTTCAAAAAGGTCGCTCTTTGCCATATAGTAAACCTTTCTCGGGCAGTTGGCAACTATCAGTGCGGGATCCGAAAAGGCAACGTGGTTGCATGCAATAATGAGACTTCCCTGCTTCGGCACGTTTTCTTTGCCTATACAGCGGTATTTATATACTCCGTGAGAAGCAAGCCACAAGGGTGGCTTTATAAAAGTGTAAAGCTTACCGTTATTTATCTTCTTATAGTCAAAATCCAAGCAATCATCCCCTTTAAAGTAGGATTGCCCGAATCTGACGCTAAATACAAACAGAGATTTTTATATTTTGCTCTTTATTGTATCAATTACAAGTGTGATTGACTCTTCAAGAGTAAGTTTGCTTGTATCGCATAATACAGCATCATCAGCCTGTTTAAGAGGCGCTATAGCCCTGTGTGAGTCATCATAGTCACGCTTGATCATATCGGCAAGAACCTCCTCATAGGGAGTTTCCATACCTTTTTCAATAAGCTCCTTGTGCCTTCTGAGAGCTCTTGCCTCAGGCGAAGCGGTAAGGAAGATTTTTACATCTGCTTCAGGAAGCACTACTGTTCCTATATCTCTGCCGTCCATAATGCAATTGTTTGTTTTTGCAAGGTTTTTCTGTAAATCGAAAAGATATTTTCTTACTTCGGGTACTGCCGATACTCTTGACGCTGCCATAGAAGCCTCGGGTGTTCTTATTGCAGCTGAAACATCTTCACCGCAAAGGAACATTCTCTGCTCACCGTCAACAAATTTAAGCTCTACCGAGAGTTCATCGGTAAGGGTCCCTGCAACAGCCGCATCGTTCTGAATATCAATACCCTTCCTCAGTGCATTCAATCCGACCGTTCTGTAAAGAGCACCCGTATCAATATAAATATAACCGAGCTGCCTTGAAGCAGCTTTCGCTATTGTACTTTTTCCTGCTCCTGCAGGTCCGTCAATGGCAACGTTAATAACTTTCATAATTATTCTCCTTAATCGTAATATGAGTTACCGACTGCAGCTTTCGCCTGCAAGCCGTCCGGTTGAAAATGCAATCTGTAAATTAAAGCCGCCGGTATATGCATCAACATCTATAACCTCGCCTGCAAAGTAAAGGCCCTTGCAAAGCTTTGATTCCATTGTTTTCGGGTCAATTTCCTTCGTGCTTATACCGCCCGAGGTGACTATTGCCTCCTCAACGGGTCTGTATCTCAGAACGGTAATTTTAAGATCCTTGAGAAGATTTACGAGCCTTGCTCTTTCTTCTCTTGTTATCTGATTAACCTTTGTTGCAGGCTTGATTCCGCAGAGCCTTACAATAACCGGAACAAGCTTTTTAGGAAGCAGACTGTCAAGAGCGTTGATAAAGTTTTTATTGTTATTTTCAAGAAAATCTCTCTGTATACGCTTATCAAGCTGTTCATAAGAAACCGCAGGTTTAAGATCTATATGTATTTCGTATCTTCTCGGGGTTATGTCCTTAAGATGTGCACTTGCGCTAAGAATCATCGGGCCCGAAACACCGAAGTGAGTAAAGAGCATTTCACCGAAATCCTTATACACCTCTTTATATGAGTGTGTATCAATAACAGATATTGATACATTTTTCAGCGAAAGCCCCTGAAGGTCGCTGCAGAAGCCCTCGTGGCAAACAAGAGGTACAAGAGAAGGCTTAAGCTCTGTAACGGTATGTCCTGCCTGCCTTGCAAGCTCGTAGCCGTCACCCGTAGATCCCGTAAGCGGATAAGAAATGCCGCCGGTTGCAACTATTACACTGTCTGCATCATATTCTGTACCGTCTTCAAGACGCACACCCTTAACAATACTGTCTTTTATGATGAGCTCAGTTACTCTGCCTTTTATACGCTTAGCGCCGCCGTCCTGACTGAATGCGTTAAGAGCATCAACAATATCAACCGCTTTATCACTTTCAGGAAAAACCCTGTTGCCCCTTTCCACCTTGAGCGATACCCCCATATCCTCAAAAAACTCCATCGTATCAATGGGCATAAACCTTGAAAAGGCACTGTAAAGAAATCTTCCGTTAGTGGGAACATTGGCAATAAGCTCATTTATCATTGTGCAGTTGTTTGTAACATTACAGCGACCTTTTCCCGTAATCATAACCTTTCTTGCGGGTCTGTCGTTGCGTTCAACCAGAAGTGTGTCGGCACCGTTTTCCGCAGCTACACCGGAAGCCATAAGCCCCGCCGCGCCTGCGCCGATAACAATAACTCTTTTGCTCATATATTATCTCCCGTTTATTTACATAATCTGATTAAATATTATATTACAATATAAGTTATTTTTCAATACCCCTCTGCATACCAATTTTAGCCGAAAGTAAAAAATATCGGGCACACAAGGTACCCGATATAATTCTTTTAATATTCTGCTTCGCCCTCGTAAACAAGAACCGCATTACCTGTAAGGAAGATTCCGTTATCGTCATAGGTTACGGCAAGGTCGCCGCCTTTAAGCTTAACGGTTATTTCCTCACCCTTATTGCAGAAGCCGTTTTCAACCGCAGCTACAACTGCAGCCGCAGCACCTGTACCGCAGGCAAAGGTTTCCTTATTACCTCTTTCGTAAGCTCTCATCTTGATGGTATGACGGTTAACAATTCTTACAAATTCCGTGTTGATTCTTTCGGGGAAGATGTCAGCCTTTTCAAAATAAGGACCGATTTCATTAAGGTCAAGTGAATCTATATCCTTAAGGAATACCACACAGTGGGGGTTACCGACGCCGACGCAGGTGATGTTATAGCAGCCTCTGCCGATTGTGATGGGATAGTCGATAATCTTTTCCTCATCAAGAGTGCAGGGAAGCTCAGCAGGATTGAAGGTGGGCTTACCCATATCAACCTCAACGGAAACTACTCTGCCGTTGCTTGTGTAAACCTTTACGTTCTTTATACCCGCACCGGTTTCAATTGCCATTTCTTCTTTTCTGACGATATTCTTATCGTAAACCATCTTGGCAACACAGCGGATTGCATTACCTGCCATCTTACCTTCTGAGCCGTCACGGTTGTAGATTCGCATTCTGATATCAGCAACGTCTGAGTTTTCAATAAGACAGATGCCGTAACCGCCGATACCGGTGTGTCTGTCGCAGAAGTTTATGCAGAGAGATTCGGGGCAGGTAATCTCACCGTTTCTGTTATCTATAAAGATATAGTCGTTACCCGTGCCCTGCAGCTTTGAGAATCTGAACTTATTTCTCGTTTTTCTCATTGAGTTGATATCAATAAGCTCTGTGTTCTGCTGGGTGTAGTTACTTGCCATAATGTCAAGCATTGCATTTGCAGTATCAAGTGATGTGAAGCAAGCAATGCCAAGCTGTAAGGACTTTCTGCGAAGTGCAATAAAGTCATCCATTGTGGCATCAAAAAGCACACCTGTATAGAGAATAAAGTTGATCTTTCCGCTTTCAAGAAGCTTGAAGCAGTAATCGCTTTCTCTGATACCCTTTACGTAGGTTACGTTGATTCCGAGATTTACGATAGCTCTTGCCGTATCCTTAGTTGCATAAATGCGGATACCGAGGTCATCCATCTTCTTTGCGATTGAAACAATCTCATCAAGGTCGTGCTCATCAACACTGAGAAGCACACCGAGCTCGTTGCTGCCTGCTGTGGGCTTGATATCAATACCTGACGATGTAAGAGCCTTGAACAGTGACTCGTTAAGAGTCTTACCGATACCGAGAACCTCACCGGTTGACTTCATTTCAGGACCGAGATAACTGTTAACGTCGTTAAGCTTCTCAAAGCTGAACACTGGAGCTTTGGCCGCAAAGTACGGCGGTGCCTCGTAAAGGCCCGTACCGTAGCCTAAATCGGCAAGAGGAGTACCTGTCATTACCTTTGTAGCAAGGTCAACCATAGGTACGTTTGTAACCTTACTGATATAGGGAATCGTTCTTGAAGCTCTGGGGTTAACCTCAATGATATAAAGCTGGTTTTCATAGATAAGATACTGAATGTTAACAAGACCCTTTGTACCGAGAGCAAGGGCAAGCTTTTCTGAACAGTCAACAACAGTTTCTGTCATCTTATCGGTGAGTGAGAAGGGAGGATAAACAGCAATTGAGTCACCCGAATGAACACCGGCACGCTCAACATGCTGCATAATACCGGGAATAAGAACGTCCTTACCGTCAGAGATTACATCGACCTCAATTTCAGTACCTGACATATATTTATCAACGAGCACGGGGTTTTCAATACCTGTTGAAAGAATCTTCTTCATATATCTTTCAACCTCGGCATCGTTATGAACAATCATCATATTCTGGCCGCCGATAACATACGAAGGACGGAGAAGAACGGGATAGGTAAGTCTGTTAGCAGCCTCAAGAGCCTCCTCAAGTGTCATTACACCGCAGCCCTTGGGACGAAGGAAGCCGAACTTTTCAAGAAGCGCATCAAACTTTTCTCTGTCCTCAGCGGTATCAATTCCCTCCTGAGAGGTGCCGAGAATCTTTATTCCGTTATCGTCAAGGAATTTTGTAAGCTTGATAGCAGTCTGACCACCGAAGGCTACAACAACACCGATCGGCTTTTCAACCTCAATGATGTTCATAACGTCTTCTTCGCAAAGAGGCTCAAAGTAAAGTCTGTCTGCTGTATCGTAGTCGGTTGAAACGGTTTCGGGGTTATTGTTTACTATAACAACATCATAACCGAGCTCCTTGAGAGTCCATACGCAGTGAACAGATGAGTAGTCGAATTCAATACCCTGACCGATTCTGATGGGGCCTGAGCCGAGAACCATTACAACGGGCTTGCCTGAACGCTGATAGCGTCTTGCTTCACAAGCCTTGTCATAGCCTGAATAGAAGTAAGGTGTTGTAGCGCTGAACTCTGCACCGCAGGTGTCAACCATTTTATAGCTTGCCTGCTTGTGGAAAGCAGGGTCAAACTTGCAGAATTTTGCAAGAGTTTTGTCTGTATAGCCTAATTTCTTTGCTTTGAGATAGGTATCCTCGTCAATTTCCTTGCCGGAGATTTCGTTTTCGAAATCGGCAAGATTCTTGATCTTTGCGATAAACCATTCGTCAACTGCAGTGATTTCATGAATTTTTTCTATTGAAACACCTGCTTTGATTGCTTCAAAAATTGTAAAGATTCGTCTGTCGTCAGCAATATCAAGTCTTTCAAGAATATCAAGGTTGCTGATGGGTGCAGCATTAAGTGAATCAAGTGAAATTTCAGCGCCTCTGATAGCCTTCATCACGGCATTTTCAAAGGAACTGCCGATACTCATAACTTCTCCGGTAGCCTTCATCTGAGTACCTAACTTACGGCTTGAGCCGAGGAATTTATCAAAGGGCCACTTGGGGAACTTGACTACAACATAGTCAACACTGGGTTCAAAGCAAGCGCATGTCTTACCGGTAATGTCGTTGAGAATTTCATCAAGGTTATAACCGAGTGCAAGTTTTGTAGTCATCTTTGCAATGGGATAACCCGTTGCCTTCGAAGCAAGCGCAGATGAACGTGAAACTCTGGGGTTAACCTCAATAACCGCATATTCAAAGGATTCGGGATTAAGAGCAAACTGGCAGTTGCAGCCACCCACAATTTTAAGGGCTGAAACAATATCAAGAGCCGCTTTGCGAAGCATTGAATACTCTTTGTTTGAAAGTGTAAGTGCGGGAGCCACAACGATACTGTCACCGGTATGAACACCTACCGGGTCAAAGTTTTCCATTGAGCAGATGGCAATTGCATTGCCTGCACTGTCTCGCATTGTTTCAAATTCGATTTCCTTCCAGCCCTTGATATAGCGCTCAACAAGAATCTGCGTAATCGGAGAAGCGTCAAGACCTGTCTTTGCAACAAGGCGGAGCTCATCTTCATTATAAGCTACACCGCCGCCTGCACCGCCGAGTGTAAAGGCGGGACGGATAATAACGGGATAACCGATTCTGTTTGCAATTTCAACCGATGTTTCAATGTCGTTAGAAATATCCGAAGGAATGCAGGGCTGACCGATTTCCTCCATTGTGTTACGGAAAAGAAGTCTGTCCTCTGCCTTATCGATGGCTTCGACGTCGGTACCGATGAGTCTGACGCCGTGAGTCTGAAGGAAGTTTTCCTTCCAAAGCTGCATAGCAAGTGTAAGACCTACCTGACCGCCGAGACCTGCAAGAAGTGAATCGGGCTTTTCAATTTCAATAATTCTCTTTACTGTTTCTGTTGTAAGAGGCTCAAGATAAATTTCATCAGCAAGAGCCTTATCCGTCATAATTGTAGCAGGATTGGAGTTAACAAGAACAACATTTACACCTGCCTCCTTAAGCACGCGACAGGCCTGAGCGCCTGCATAGTCAAATTCGGCAGCCTGACCGATTACGATTGGTCCCGAGCCGATAACAAGTACTTTTTTTATATTTTTATCAAGCGGCATATTTAACTCCTCCTTATGCTAATTCTGCGAGTATAGCTGTAAGCTGTGCTTCTTCAGGTGAAAACTGATACGAAAACTCTCTGTCGCTGTATCTGAGTCCCTCACAGACACCGTCATTCATATTCTTATGGGTTACTGTACCCTCTTTAAGCGTTTCGGCGTTTACGGCATAGTTGAAATTCTGGCTTGTAATAAGAGTGCGCTGTGTTCCGACTACCTTTGAAGGCTGATTTCCGCCGTGGTGTCCGTGGTGAAGCTTAACAATATCGGCTCCGTGTGCCATAGCCATCACCTGATGACCGAGACCGGCACCGACAATTGCAATTTTACCCGTAAGCTTTGCAAGCTCGGTTGCAGTATCGGTAATCTCTGCGGGATTACCGGGACCCTCGGTAACAAAAAGCACCTTTGCACCTGTTGCGAGAATATCTTCAGCCTTGCTGTTATAAGGAAGTACGGTTACCCTGTAGCCCTCATCCATAAGCGAGATTTCGATATTCTTGCTTGAACCAAGGTCAAGCACCGCGATATCGGCTTTTATTTCTCCCTCGGGAGCAAATACGCTGACCTCTTTTGCCGATGTGTTCTTTACTGCATCAACAATTCTGTATTCTGCAACAGCAGTAAGATCAGCGGGAATTTCATCACAGATAACGGCATTCATAACGCCCTTATCTCTGATTATTGTTGTTATTTCACGGGTATCCACACCGCAAATTGCGGGAATATTATTGTTTTTAAGGAAGGTATCAAGGTCATATTCACATCTGAAGTTTGAAGGGTAATCACAATACTCTCTCACAACATAACCGCTGAGCGCAGGCTCACCGATAAAATCTGACTCAATTATGCCGTAGTTACCCATCATCGGGAAGGTCTGAACAATAATCTGACCGTAATAGCTCGGATCTGTGAGAGTTTCAATATAGCCTACAACATTTGTTGAAAATATAAGCTCACCTACAGCACACTTATCTGCACCGAAGGCATAGCCCTCAAATACTGTTCCGTCCTGAAGAACCAAATAACGTTTTTTCATTCTCTTAACCTTGTTCACGCCGCAGCGTGAAGCTTCCTTTCTTTATGTGATGATATTTCTGTCAAAAAACAGAACTGATTATATTCATATTACTCCGTGAAGCATTTCACAAGCACAGCCTTCTGAGCGTGAAGACGGTTTTCAGCCTCATCAAAGATTTCAGCTGCATGCTCCTCAAGCACCTTATCGGTAATTTCCTCACCTCTGTGAGCGGGTAAGCAATGAAGCACCATTACTCCCTCATTTGCTGCAAGAATTGCTTCGTCGTTAATCTGATAATTTCTGAAAATGCGCTGTCTTTTGGCAGCTTCGCTTTCCTGACCCATTGATGCCCATACGTCGGTGTAAAGCACGTCAGCGCCTTTGCAAGCCTCAAGAATATCCTCTGTTACAAGAAGCTCTCCGTTTTCCTTTGCCCAAGCGACAACACTGTCATCGGGCTCATAGCCCTTGGGGCAAGCAATTGCTACCTTCATGCCCACCTTGATGCAACCGACGATAAGACTGTTGGCCATATTATTGCCGTCACCGATATAGCAAAGCTTCTTGCCCTTAAGGTCCTTACCCTTATATTCGCGGATTGTCTGAAGGTCAGCGAGCACCTGGCAGGGATGACAGAAATCTGTAAGACCGTTGATTATGGGGATTGAGCCGTACTTTGCAAGATCCTCAACCTCCTGCTGATCATAGGTTCTTATCATTATACCGTCAAGAAAGCGCGAAAGAACTCTTGCGGTGTCCTGAACGGGCTCACCTCTGCCTATCTGAAGATCCTTTGACGAGAGAAAAAGAGGTGTGCCGCCGAGATCGTACATACCGACCTCGAAAGAAACTCTTGTTCTTGTTGATGATTTCTGGAAAATCATACCGAGAGTTTTACCCTCAAGAATGTGATGCTTTATGCCTGCCTTTTTTTCAGCCTTGAGCTTATCGGCAAGATTAAGACAGTCAAGAATTTCTTCACTTGACCAGTCGAGAAGTTTTAAAAGATGTTTCATTGTTTTTCGCTCCTTTTTGCACATCATTCCTACGGTAAAAGCTTTACTGCCGACCACAGAAAATAAATGCATAATTTTTCTTTAAATTATATTATAATTTATATTAACTGTTTTTTCAATATTTTTTTGAATAAAAATGCAAAAAAAATAACGGGTAACAGCACGTTACCCGTTAAAAGAAAAAACAAAATTACAAATAAAAGTATCAATGGGAGAAGCAGATGAAATGCAGTCATTTTTAAAAGCAGTTTTGCGCATTTTCATAACCTCCTCTTTTTAAGTCCGATGTAGTATATCACACGGCAAATAAAAATGCAATAGATATAAATAAAATATTTAAAGAAATTTCTGACAAAAAAAGCAAACGGACGGCTGAGCCGTCCGTTAATTTTAATTAAAAGCCGTATGCAATTCCACCCATTGCAAGGCCACCGGTAACAGCAAAGATAATGCCGATAATAATACCGATTACAAGCCAACACCAGAAAGAGCGTGCAAAATTTCTTCTGTTGATGTTTGAGGAGCTCACTGAGAAAATTATAAGACAGATAAAGCCGACAATAGGAATAGCAAACAGAAGGTTGTAACCGAAATATGCCCAGGGTGACAAGGGCTTATATTCATTGGGCACCTGGGGTTGCTGAGATACATAAAAATTCTGCTGGGGCATATTCTGAGGAGCAGACTGATAATTAGGCTGCTGATATGCCTGGGGCTGAGGCTGAGGATTAGGAGCATTATACTGAGGTGCAGAGTTAAATCCGTTGCTGTACTCTGCAGGTGCAGGCTGCGGAGCTGCGGGCTCACTGTAGGCAGTCTCTACCTTTTCACCGCAATAAGGGCAGAAGGTTGCGGTATTACTGATTTCACTTGCGCAATTTTTACAAATCATATTTTTCTCCTCCGTTTTTTATTCGTAAATTAAACTGTAATTGCTGGCAGATATTTAAAAAGTTCAAAAAGAAGTTTTACAGCAAACTTGATAAACTCAAAGAGCATTGCAAACTTATCTGCATCTGAACCGGGCTTGGGAAGCTCCTTATCGGTACCGACAACGGGAGTGAGGGTTTCGCCGTCGCCTGCAGCATCAAGATACTGGGGATATTCCTCGTTGGTGAACACTGTCATTCCCTCTGTTGTAAAGAACTCATTCATAAGAGTGTCAACACTCTCGGGGAAGTTATCGTGATAGTTATTCTTTATGAACCAGGTTGTTTTGGGAAGCGCACAGGTTGAAGCGTCGATTTTTTCATCAGCTGAAAGGAATCTGAGGGCCTCCTCATCCATAGCCCCGATATAGCTGTCGCTGAGTTTTGAGCCATATATAGCTGCAGTAGCACCAAAGGAGGTGTAATTTACTTCAGCAATACCGTCACCGGTCGGATTTGCTTTACCGAATACGGGAGCTGACGGGAGATTATATTTAGAAATTACGCAAATATCAAACTTTTCGCCCTGAGCTGCTGTCTTTGCGACTGCATCCTTCTGAACAGTTTCATTATACTGCTCAATAAGAGCGATTGAACCGGTATATTCAGCCTTAAGCTCATCGGTATTGTAAACAAAACCAACTGCATCTGCAAGATATTCATCGGGTACCATTGACCAGAATGAAAGGAATGAACCGTAGGAATCTCTGATAAGTCTGGGAAGAAGATCATCCTTGATGTTGTTGAAGAGTTGCTGAAGCTTATCAGTGCCGAAGCCGAGAATTTGAGCCTGATCAAATACTGAAAGCATAACGAGGAGGAAATCCTTTACAAGGCCGTCTTCCATAACCTCGAGATAATCCATCATTTCCTTAGCATAGATTTCTGTGTTATTTGAGTTTAAAGTTATGTCGCCTGAGAAAACCGCGCCGACAAGACCGATACCCATTGTTGAGGGTACATAATAAACAACTTTGTTTACCTTCTGCTCAGCATCATCTGCATAAAGCTCAAGATAAGCAGAGATAATATTTGCACCGTAGCAACGGCCTACGAGGTTAACCTTATCTGTTTTGTATTTTAAAAGAACCTTGTCGATAGCTTCATCAAGACCTTCGGCAAGTGTTACAGGAGAAAGGCGCCAGTCGTAGCTGTAATGAATCATACCGTATTTGCCGTAGCTCATTGAATATGAATTGTTCCATGTGCCGGAATTATCTTTCACGGTACCGTCGGGATTAAGTCTGAGCTCATCATATACAGGAGCTATTGAGTTATAAAGAGCATCACAGTATGAGCTGTAATCACCGGTAGCTGAACCGAGTGCAAGTTCCATAAGAACGGGTGCAACATTTTCCTTAACTCTTTCAGCAACATCTACTCCGGTAGGATAGAGCATTTCTGAGTTATGATTACCATTCTCTGTAAAAATCTGCTGACCGTATCCTGTAAGATAAATTACGGGATATTCTGCTTTCTCAGCAGCAGTTGCTGCCATTGAGCACATGCCGAAAAGAGTAACAACCGTAAGAATGACTGCGATAATTTTCTTTGATTTGTTGAACATCGGAATCTCTCCTTGTAAAAAGTATAATCTAAAGCAGCATACACCGCTTTATTATCTGATTTATTTTACCAAAATATTAACACCGTGTCAACAGTATGTTGGGCAAAAAATGGATATAACGGCATTTTTTTAACAATATATAAATATTTAAGTTCATTTTTTTAAAAAATTGTGAATTCTCTATTGACAATATATTCCGACTGTTATATAATACTCACGTAAACAGAGTAATCTGTAATAAACTTCAAGAAGGAGGTTACAGCAATGAAGATCGAAAAAGAAATCAACATCAATGTTGAATGGGATGGCGTTAAGTACGAAATGAACATCGCTCCCATCATCAACGCTCTCTTAGCTTTCCTTACAAAGCTTATGAATGCATACCTTCCCGAAGAATTCGACGAAATCCTTGGCTAATTTAAGGCACCAAATTCTTCAATAACATTCTGAACAGGAGGTAAATTATAATGGTAGAATTCATCAACAGTCTCCTTAACGGAGATTTCGCTGAAATGTCAGCTGATGCTAAGGCTCAGTGGTTCGCAGACCTTCTCAACAAGATTTTCGCTTTTGTTGAAAAGTATATGGATCTTTAATCCTTAAAAAAAACAACACCGCAGCAATCTGCGGTGTATTTTTTTATGTGAAAGAGCGACTAAAAGCAGTGTAATAGAAAAGAAGCGTAAACTGCTGTCAAAAGCCACATCCATACAATTCACTGTGATTTGCAACAGCTTGCTTGACTTTTTCTGCAAGCAACGGCAAATTATACGCCAATTCAGAAGGAACCTCGATTCCATTTATAATGAATACTTGATCTGCACTTTTCTTGCAAGTGATATACACATCATAGTCATCCCGCTGTACCAAGTGCAAAATATTGATGCACAAATTTTCGTTATAAAACTGATAAGCATTTAACGGACCGTAGAAAATAAATTTTCCACTTTTATCAACGGCATTACCCAATTCTACTTTGGAATAAGAAAAGCCGTAAGTGTTCAGCAGAAAATCAAATATCGATAACAACCGTTCTTCAATCTTATCTGGAGTTGGTTTGAATAGGTTGGCAATCCACTTAAACATATCAAAACCACCTTTCTGCGCCCCGATTGTACTATTGTTTTCGTAGGTGAAACCAACCGAACAAATGTCGAAGTGCAATCGTTAATCCAACAAAACCAACGATGGCTAAAAACAGATGCCTAATGTCTAAAAGTGGATTCTTATTAACAACGCACGATAAGGTTATACCTGCAACAGCTATCGCTGTAAAAAGAAGTCCAATCAGAACATATTGCATTACCAAATGTCTTAAATAGATATTTCTGTAAAACTTTCTTAGCAGCAAATCTTCTGTTTTCGTTATACGATAAACAGAGGTGGTTTTAAGCAGTTCAATGAAACTACCGCCTATTTCGGTGGCTTTGAGTTGACTTTTTAATGCTTGCTCGGTTATTATCATTCCACTTTCCTTGACAAAAGAACAAGTAAAGAAATATTTAACTTCCTTATTTTGTGACCGAATAAATCTAAATTTTCTGAATCCGGAGATTTTATCTAATCTCCACCCGTCTTTCTCCAGTTGTTCCAGTTTGGACTCAATTTCTTCACATTTCCATATTGGAGAGAAGAAACGCATTGACATTGTCTCTTTCAAAATGCCACCTCCTTTGCAATTGATTATATCACAAATTAACACACTTTTCAATGATATACCGCTGACGAGATATGATATACGGCAAGCCGTATGATATACTTGCTGCGCAAGCATGATATAATATCCGTTCCTTAATATGCCGCAGGCATATATCATCCACCGAAGGTGGATATCATATTTCAAGCTGATAGGTGAACAACCCTTTTCCATCCTTCAAGATCACATAGCGCATCGAGCGATCTTTTCTGCGGTTAATTAGCGATGTTTAGTGAAGTTTGGCTTCGCCAAGTGAAGCAGCGGCGATGCCGCTGTGAAGTATCGTGCTAACGCACGAAGTGAAGTTAAGTGTGCCACCCACACCCGCAGGCACTTCACGATGCAAAGCATCACTTCACGCACCGAAGGTGTACTTATCGTGCCGCAAGGCACACTTAGTTCGAAAAAAGAGTCTTTTGTCCGATAGACAAAAGACTCTTTTTTCGTGGTGCCGGTGGCGGGGGTCGAACCCGCACGGTATCGCTACCAACGGATTTTGAGTCCGCCTCGTCTGCCAATTCCAACACACCGGCAAAAGTATAATAAAATACTTTTGATATTATATAGCATAGGCTGTCAGTTGTCAAGAATTTTATCCGACTTTCTGATAAGGAATATCCCGTAAATCACAGGTACGGCTGTAAGAAGTGCCGCACTTACTATCTGCATATCTGCATCTGCCTGCTTTGAAAAAGCGCTCAGACTGTTAAAAAGAGAGTGAACGACGATGCAGGGAATTATACTTGCCCTTTTAAGAAAGAAAACAGTAAAAGCAAAGCCGATTGCGGTAGCGTAGCAGACTTGCATCAAGGTTGCAAGAATATTCTCACCGCTGAGCAGATTTACAATATGTCCCATACCAAAGGTTAACGATGAAACGGCAACTGCAATTATAATTCCGTCCTTTTGCAGTGCCTTAAACAGAAAACCGCGGAAAACTACTTCTTCAATATAACCGACGCTCAGCATACTGACTATATATAAGACTGTTTCAATAACGTTAAGATTCAGTTCGACACCGTTCCAAAGGTTGGCACTGAGAACAACAATGAAAAAAACGATATCTGCGGCAGTAATCTTTTCCGGTTTGCATAAGCCGTACTTTTTACTAAGGTTGTTTTTTCTTATGAACAGAAAAAGAAAGAAAGTATAAATCAGGCCGACAGCCGCAGTTACAGCCTTGGGAATACCGAGAGTTTCAGAGGCAGCATCGGAAAGGCTGAAAAGCAAAACATAAGCACCGATCAACACAAGCGAAAACGAAAGCTCGCTTTTTTTATAAAGCCTTGTCATCAACTAAACTCCCCTCTTTATTTGCCGTAAGGACAAACCTTCATACAAATTCCGCAGACCGCTCCCCTGCCAATGTGCTTAAATTTCTCCTTCATATAGTTACTGCACTTTTCCGGGTCAAACATGTCCACTCTGTCTTTATCAACCGCCCATTCATTGCCGCTGATAGCCCCGCTCGGACAAGCTTCCACACACAGATTGCAATCCTTACAAAGCGAAACGGGAGTCACGTCGGAAACATCAAACTCGCAATCGGTAAAAACCGAGCCGAGTCTGACGTTAGCACCATATTTCTTGTGCAGAAACATAGAGCTTTTGCCGATGGTACCGAGGCCCGACAGCGCCGCAACCTTTTTATGTGAGTATCTTCCCATATAGTTCCATCCGTCCTTATTTATACTCTGAGAGGCGGCAACAGTTATGTATCTGTACCCTTTTTTATCGAGAAAAAGTCCCGCTTTTAAAAGCAGTGAATCAATAAAAGCATTAACACTTCTGTAATGATTGAAGTAGGTATGAGTAGGCTCAGCACCGATTTCATCAACTATGGCATCAGAAAGATGCACAATAATGCTGATACCGTAACAGCAATCACCGAAATCACCGTCGTCAATACGGCAGAAGCCAACATCTGACGCGCCCTGAGCTATAAGATATTCTTTTAATTCATCCTGTATTCTCATTCTAATCAGCCTTTATAATTAAACATAAACTTACATTTTTCTATCTTTGATGGGTCGCTGTTTTCAAAAAGAATTTCGCCCTCTTTACCGCTGCCGTTAAGCAGATTTCTCTCTTCAAGAAGTCTCTTACACTGTCTTGCGGCACCGAGAGAGCCGTCAAATACAAGCACCTCGTCACCTAAAATACGCTGAATCTGTCTTCTTGCATAGGGAAAATGAGTACAGCCGAGAACAACAGCGTCAACCTTGTTGCCGGCATACGGCTCAAGAATTCTTTCAAGGTAAGCTATCTCCTCGGGTGAATCAAGGTTACAGCTTTCAACAAAGCCTACAAGCTCAGGTGCGGGAAGCTTAATAAATTCAGCCTCACCCGTAAAACGCTCCATAAGGTCGTTGAATTTCTTTTCCTTGAGTGTAAGCGGAGTTGCAAGAACAAGCACCTTCGGCCAGCTTGCTGAAAGTGCCGCCGGCTTTATAGCAGGCTCAAGACCGACGAAGGGATAATCGGGATATTTTTCACGAAGATAGGCCGCAGCTGCACTTGTAGCAGTATTGCAGGCAATAACTACGCTCTTTGCTCCCCTTTTCATCAAAGCCTCAACTGCATCAACCGTAAGCTGACGTATCTGCTCGGTCGTCTTTGTGCCGTAAGGCGAGTTTGCCGAATCACCGAAATATATATAGTTTTCATTCGGCATAATTCTGTGCAGCTTGCGAAGCACCGTTATGCCGCCCATACCCGAGTCAACAACGGCTATGGGGTCAGTTTTTTTATTCATAACATCACCCGATATTTCATCGGAGCGAGAAAACCCCGCTCCGAAGATTATGTCATTGTTTATGCTCTGTGCCACTTAACGCCCTGAGGTGTATCCTCAAGAACAATGCCCTGAGCCTTGAGTTCGTCACGGATACGGTCTGCCTCTGCCCAGTTTTTGTTCTTTCTTGCTTCGTTTCTTGCTGCGATAAGAGCTTCAATTTCATCGTCAAGGCTTGACGATGCCTTACGGTTATAGAGAAGACCGAGTACGTTCATAAGCTCATCGAAAACAGTAATTGCGTATTCAACGAGAGACTTTGACTGTACGCCGTCGTTGACGTTTGTATTGATGTCACGTACGAGCTCAAATATTGCTCCGAGAGCCTCACCTGTGTTGAGATCGTCTTCCATAGCCTCGATGAACTTAGCCTTTTTGCCGTCGATAAGAGCAATAATTTCTGCATCCCTATCTCCTGCTTCGTCTTTGGCGTTCTTGAGAGCAAAGTCCATATTGTCGCGGCAGGTATAGAGTCTTTCAAGTGAAGCCTTGCACTGAGCGATAGCATCAAAGCTGTAGTTGATGGGGCTTCTGTACTGGCAGGAAATCATAAGATAACGGATGGGCTCGTAGCCGTACTGCTGAGCAACATCACGAACAGTAAAGAAGTTACCGAGTGACTTTGACATCTTGACCTTATCAACAGTAATAAAGCCGTTATGCATCCAATATTTTGCAAAGGGAGCACCGTTACAGCACTCACTCTGAGCAATTTCATTTTCGTGATGCGGGAAAATAAGATCCTGACCGCCGCAATGAATGTCGATTGTTTCACCGAGGTAGCGTCTTACCATGGCTGAACACTCAATGTGCCAGCCGGGTCTGCCGTGTCCCCAGGGTGACTCCCAATAGGGCTCGCCGGGCTTTGCGCTCTTCCAGAGAGCGAAATCCATAGGCTCTCTTTTCACCTCACCGACATTGATTCTTGCACCTGCTTCAAGCTCTTCAAGGGGCTGATGTGAAAGCTTACCGTATTCGTTGAATTTCTTTGTGCTGAAATAGACGTCGCCCTCTGCCTCATAAGCATAGCCCTTTTCTATAAGTGTAGAAACAATATCAATGATTTCACCGATATTCTCCGTTGCCTTGGGATGTGTTGTTGCCTCACGGATATTCATACCCTTGGCATCAACCCAGAATTCCTCAATATACTTTTCGGAGATATCCTTGAAGGTTACACCCTCTTCATTTGCTCTTCTGATTATTTTGTCGTCAATGTCTGTGAAATTCTGAACAAAATTAACCTTGTTGCCTCTGTATTCAAGATAACGACGCATTACGTCAAAAACGCAAAGAGGTCTTGCATTGCCGATGTGAATAAAATTATAGACGGTAGGTCCGCAGGCATAAATCTTAAATTCACCCTCCTTAAGAGGTACTAATTCCTGCTTTGATCTTGTAAGTGTGTTAAAAATTTTCATTTTGTTTCCTCCAGTTCTTTTATATGCTTTTCAAGCTTTTCAATTTTTGATTTCAGTACACAAAGCTCCTGAGCAACCGGGTCAGGAGTGTGTATGTGGTCGAGACGGTCAACTCTTCTGCCGTTCTGCTTGACTACTCTTGCCGGTGAACCGACAGCGGTACAGTTGTCCGGTATTGCCGAAAGCACAACGGAGCCGGCAGCAACGTTTGAATTATCACCTATTCTGAAGGGACCCAGAACCTTGGCACCCGCACCGATAAGCACGTTATTGCCGAGGGTGGGATGTCGTTTGCCGTGATCCTTACCCGTACCGCCGAGCGTAACACCCTGATATATTGTGCAGTCGTCACCGATAATCGCCGTTTCTCCGATAACAACGCCCGTTCCGTGGTCAATGAAAAAGCGTCTGCCGATCTGAGCACCGGGATGTATCTCGATATTGGTCTTTTTAACTGCACGCTGAGAAATGGCGCGTGCAATAAAAAACATTTTATGATTATAGAAATAATGGGCTCTTCTGTACATTCTGACAGCTCTGTAGCCGGGATAAAGAAGCATTATTTCAATGCTGCTTCTCGCGGCGGGGTCCCTGTCCTTAATGCATTGAAGATCTTCCTTCATTCTGTCAAACATAATATTACCACCATCCGATAAAAAAATAAACCCCTGCACCGAAAATAATCGGTACAGAGGCGTAAAAATACGCGGTTCCACTCTGACTTATAACTTCAGCTACCTTCATAGCTTAACCGTTAACGCCGGTTTACGCCCTCAGATACTGACTTCCCCTCGGGTGCTGACGGGTGCATTTCATCACTTCTTCAACAGAACACTTTCACCTTACTGTTCCTCTCTGAGATGAAGGGTATGTGATTACTTCTCCCTTTAAACGCATTTGAATACTGTTTAATCTATTATACACAGACGGAAGCCTTTTGTCAATAGGAAAGCTGAACTACCGGAAAATTGGTTTTCCCAATACAAAATCGACCTTTTCTACGTATGTAAGTCTCGGTGATTCATAGAAATTCTTTGTTTCGTTGGCGTGGTACACCATATAAATATCACCGTTTTCTTCGTATAAAAAGCTACAATGTCCAAGGTTATATATACCGCTTACCGGCTGATGGTAAATTACGGGTAAGGGACTCTTTTTCCAGCTGTATTTTTTCAGAACATCACTACCCTCAAGAGTAAGCATACCCATACAGTACGACCCGGTGTCGTAGCCGCTCGCCGAATATACGATATAAATATCATCACCGTTATAAAGCACGGCCGGTGCCTCATTAACCTTCCAGCCCCTTGTTTCCCAAAGAAGCAACGGCTTAGATATTTCAACGGGCTCAACATCCCCGTTTATTGTATAAGGATTATCCATTTCCGCTATATATATGCTCTGATTTGCGACATCGTTATAGCCAGAAAAAACATAATAAAGCTTACCGTCTCTTTGCATATAGGTACCGTCGATATTATTAAGACCTCCGGGAGCAAGCACCGACCTGAAGATATATTCACCGAATATATCCTCTGTTTTGCTTTCAAGAACAAAGCCGTATCGGTAATAATCATCGTGCTCATTGAACTGCTTTGCATCAGGCATAACGCCCTTTTCAACAGTATTCTTGTCAAAGACTGCACAGGCAATAATATACCATCGGTCGCCGATTTTATGTATTTCAGGTGCCCATATACTGCTTACAGTACCGTTTTCACCACACCAGAATACAGTTTTTCTGTCCGTTACATTGATTTTATCGCGACTGTCTGTTTTATAAATATCAATACCGCCGCCGGTTGTAAATGTATAATAATAATCACCCTTATATTCGGCAATATACGGGTCACCACCGTTAACACTGTCAAAGGGTACAGCAGCATCGGTTGACGCAACCGAGCCTAAAAAGGTTATAAGAGCCGTAAGAATAGTTATAATGGCCTTGATTATAAGCATAGCAGTTCTCTCCTTTATATATCTATATCGGAATTATATCACTAAGCATAAAAAAACACAAGAGGAGAAGCCTCTCCTCTTGCGAAAAATTCAATCATTCAGTCAGAAAACCTGAATTCATTTTCTGTAAAAAAATCTCTGTATATGTTCACACAGCTAAGCTCTGTCCATTTTTTTGTTTCAACGGGATTTGAATCTATATCGTAAATCCTTGCGCCCTTGAGTGAAAGCAAAAACGGTGAGTGGGTCGAAATAATAAACTGACAGCCGTGATTTCTTACACAGTCCTCTATAAAATATTTAAGCTCAAGCTGATTTTCCGGAGAAAGACTGTTTTCCGGCTCGTCGAGAATATAAAGCGCGTCATCAGCAATACTGTCTACAAACAACGAAAGGGAGCTTTCACCGTTAGAGCGTTCCTGAATATTTCTGACGAGACGTGAGCGGATAAACTGCGACTGAGTTATATTTTTATTCCTTGCTGCAGAAACTCTCTTCCAACGCTCATAATCATCAAGCCCGTGCAGAGCTGTATCGGCTAAGTCACTGTTGCTGTCAAGCCATTCCTGCAGAAGGTCCTCACGCTTGCGGTCGATACCGTTATTCACCCTGCGTATATCAAGCACACGATCAAAAACATCGTCACTCGTAATTACGCCGCTGCTGCGTGATAATGACTTTTCAAGAGTATAATCACACAAACCGACATAGTCATCAAAAAAGTCGCTTCTGTTAAAGGGTGAACTGCGTTTAAGCCCGAGCTTTTCAGCAATAACGTTGAGTATCGTGCTTTTTCCGCTTCCGTTATTACCGCAGAAAACCGTAATATCACTGAATATAAATTCATCGGGCAGACCTCTGCTTCTGAACATCATAAACGGGTATTTCGTCGTATAGATATTACGCATATTTTTAGAATTTTCCCGATTGAAAAAATAGCCCTCATCCTCCTGCGTTGACGGAAAACGGAAAGTTGAAAGAAATATCATTCTGTAATCGCCTCGCCTACCAGATCACAGTCATCAACACCTATAACCTTTACGTTAATCATCTGACCCGGTAAAAGCTCATCCTCCGTTGAGATAATTACCTGTGTATCAATTTCGGGAGCATCCATATAGGTTCTGCCCAGGTAAAGCATATTTTCTTCATCAAAGCCGTCAACAATCACCTGCATAACAGAGCCAATTCGGCTTTCCTGCTTCAAAGAAAAAATACCATACTGTCTTTCCATTATCAGACCGCTGCGATGAACCTTGATTTCATCGTCAATCTGATTATCCATCCCGGCCGCAAAGGTACCCTCCTCAGGTGAATAAGCAAAGCAACCGAGCCTTTCAAAGCCGATATTGTTTATAAAACGTGACAGAACTTCAAATTTTTCTTCGCTTTCCCCCGGGAAGCCCGTGATGAAGGTTGTTCTTATTACAACGTCGGAAATTTTTTCGCGAAGCTTGTTTATCAGCGCAGTAAGGCTCTCTTCATCACCCGTTCTGTTCATTTTTCTGAGAATTTCACCGTCAGCATGCTGTAACGGAAGATCTATATACTTACAGATTTTCTTTTCGGCAGCAATAGTATCAATAAGCTCGTCTGTCATACACTCGGGATAACAGTAAAGAAGTCTTATCCACTCAATGCCGTCAAGCTTACAAAGTTCTTTAAGAAGAACGGGCAGCTTAAGCTCACCGTAAATGTCAATTCCGTAGCGCGTTGTATCCTGAGCAACAACAATAAGCTCTTTAACACCTTTGGCGGCCAGGTTTTTAGCCTCGGTAACAATGCTTTCGATTTCACGGCTTCTGTATTTACCTCTTATTGAGGGTATGGCACAATAAGTACAGCAGTTTGAACAGCCCTCTGCAATTTTAAGATATGCATAATGAGGAGGTGTAGTAAGAATTCTGTCACCGTCAAGAGAAAGACAGTATTTGGACTTAAAGAAATTCTCTTTTTTGCCGTTGATAATTTTTCGGCAGATATCTACAATATCACCGTTTGAACCGATGCCAACAACCGCATCAACCTCAGGCATTTCCGTGGAAATCTCATCTCTGTAACGCTCTGCAAGACAGCCTGTTACAATTATGTTGCCAACAAGGCCCTCGTTTTTGAGCTGTGCGGCATAAAGAATTGTATCTATAGCCTCCTGCTTGGCGCTGTCAATAAATCCGCAGGTGTTTATAATTACCGCATCTGAGCCTTCAACCTCGGGCTGAATTTCAAAGCCTGCATTGACGAGCTTTGCAAGCAGCATCTCTGCATCAACCTGATTTTTCGGGCAACCTAAGCCTATCATTGATATTTTACTCATCGGCTGAACCATATTCCTCTCTGTCTGTAATTCCCTTTACAGCATCTCTTATTTCACAGTATGAATAACCGAGGCGCAAAAGAGCGTTAACGGTTTTGTTAACACCCTTTTCGTCACAAAGATATCTGTAATATTTTCTTTCTATAAGCTCAGTCAGTCTTTCACAAGGAAATTCGCACCCGGAAATAACCTCGCTGATTATATCGCGGTCAACACCCTTGCGGTAAAGCTCCTGCTCCACTCTTTTTTTTCCGTAGGATTTAAGGCGGATAAGCTCCTCTGCATAGATAAAAGCAAACCGTCTGTCGTCGATATAGCCGTAATTCTCGAGCTTTTCAACTGCATTCAAAGCATATTCGCCGTGACCCTTCTGCTTAAGCTTTTCAATAAGCTCTTTTTTAGAATGATCTCTTCGCGAAAGCAAGTCAACAGCCTTGTTATAAGCACGCCTGATCCCGATACTTACCTTAAGCTCATCCAGCTCTGACTCAGTTACCGTCATTCCGTTATACAGACCGAGTTCTGCAACATAAGCGCTGTCAACGGTAAGGAAGTACTCACCGTCGGTGTGCAGATGAACCTTATCAGACTTACCGTTCTTTAAGGTCAGCAGCATCAATCGTCATCCTCAACAGCGATGTCGATTCTTGCTCTTACGTTTGCGGCGCTTCTTCGTGCAACGGGAGCCGTTACAACTGTTTCCTTGGGCTTATCTGCCTCATTTTCCGGCTTGGCGCCGATTTTAAGACTGGCAACCGCTGCGCGTACCTTATCCTCAATTTCCTTGGCGAGATCCTTTTCCTTCATAAAGAGCAGCTTTACGTTATCTCTGCCCTGTCCGAGTCTTGTTTCACCGTAAGAGAACCATGCACCGCTCTTATTTATTATGTCAAATTTAACACCGAGGTCAACAATTTCACCGACCTTGGAAATACCGGTTCCGTACATAATGTCAAATTCAGCCTCTTTGAACGGAGGAGAAACCTTATTTTTAACAATCTTTGCTCTTGTTCTTGCACCGATAAATTCATTACCGGGAGCCTTGAGCTGTTCAGTTTTTCTTACGTCAATTCTTACTGACGAATAGAACTTAAGGGCACGTCCGCCGGTTGTAACCTCGGGGTTACCGTACATAACGCCAACCTTTTCTCTGAGCTGGTTAATAAAAATAACAAGAGTATTACTTTTTGCGATTACACTCGTAAGCTTTCTGAGCGCCTGCGACATAAGTCTTGCGTGAAGTCCGACGTGGCTGTCACCCATTTCGCCTTCAATTTCGGCACGAGGTACAAGAGCTGCAACAGAGTCAACAACAATTACGTCAAGAGCACCCGAACGAGCAAGTGCCTCAGTAATTGAAAGAGCATCCTCGCCGTTGTCGGGCTGAGAAACAAGAAGTGAATCAACATCAACACCGAGTCCCTTTGCATAAACGGGATCAAGAGCGTGCTCAGCATCTATAAAAGCTGCCTCTCCACCGTTTTTCTGAGCCTCAGCAATACAGTGTAAAGCAAGAGTTGTCTTACCGGATGATTCGGGGCCGTAAATTTCAACTATACGGCCTCTCGGAAGTCCGCCGATGCCGGTTGCAATGTCAAGACCGAGTGAGCCGGTTGAAATAGCTTCAACGTTAAGCTCGGTG
Source organism: Clostridia bacterium (assembly GCA_017517865.1). Lineage (GTDB taxonomy): Bacteria > Bacillota > Clostridia > Oscillospirales > Acutalibacteraceae > UBA6857. Next base: position 119,962 of record JAFWYB010000020.1, read on the forward strand.
CTCTGACCGAGGCGCATAATTGCGCCCTTGCCGTACTGCTTTTCAATCTGCGCGAGAGCGGTTTTGAGAGCGGTGATTTTATCTGCCATAATGTGTACCTCCGTATCGTACAAATGTTCGTTAAGTGTATTATACAATAAAGATATCAGAAAATCAATACTTTTTTCAAAAATCAGAGTCCGTTTTTTGTCACTCAGAAAAAAATCCGTCCGGACAAAACCGAACGGAGCTTATTTTTCCTATAATCAGAATACGGCAACGGGAATTGTAGTTACTTCGGGTATAGCAGGTTCTGTTACGTCCTCTTCGAGAAGATCGTCGCCTGAGTTAAGGAAATAGAAAAGAACAATCTGAATTATTCTCTTGATTGCAAGAATGATTGTGTTCATAAGATCTATAGAGCCGAGCTCATTGTCACCGAAGTTAATATCAAAACTGTCACCGGTGCTGTCAATAATGTCGATTCTGAGGCTCTGAATAATACCGAAAACGGTAAAGAACTGATAGTTAGACGAATAGCAGTGAACAGTTACACCGACAGTACCGTTAAATGCAGTGTATGAACAGAAAAGAAGGGTTTCAGGGATGTAAAGATCGGTAAGAGCTGTACAATCAAGGAAAGCAAAGTCACCTATCTGCTCAATTCCCTCTGAAAGCTCGACGGATGTGATAAGCTCACAGCCCTCAAAAGCACTGTCACCTACATATTTAACCTCATAGATTTCACCGTCAATTTCAGCAACCTCCGGAACAACAATTGCGCCCTCTGCAGCCTTATCGCAGGAAACAAGAACAGCATAGCCCTCTTCATCAATATCAAAAGTTAAGGGAGAAGTTGCTTCTTCTGCATATGCAACAACACTTACAGCAGAAAAGCAAAGAACAACAGAAAGAATAAACGAAATAAACTTTTTCATTTATATTACCTCCAAATATTTCTATAAAATATTATAACATTCTCACTTTAAATTGTCAACACAATATTATGAGATGTATTTTAAACAGAAGAAATAAAAATATAATATTTTTTTCAAAAAAGTATTGATTTTTTGATTTGTTTCTGTTATTATATCATCTGCTTATGTAGTTATTCAAAATTCTAAGGAGGTGCGACACATGGCAAAATGTGAATATTGCGGTAAAGATGTTGCTTTCGGCATCAAAGTTTCTCACTCACACAGACGTTCAAACAGAACATGGAAACCCAATGTAAAGCGTGTAAAGGCTATCGTAAACGGCTCACCTAAGAGAGTTTATGCTTGCACTCGTTGCTTACGTTCAGGTAAGGTTACTCGTGCCATCTGATTATAACGAAAACGTGAATAGGCTGTCCTTTCGGACGGCCTTATTTTTTCTCACAAAAAGACAAACAGCTAAGGCGCACGCCGTGACGGAGTGCGCCTTAAATTACAACTTTGCGTTATTTGTATTTTTCGATAAACTCAATTATTTCATCCTTAGAGTGAAGACCTACAAGTCTGTCAACCTCATGGCCATCCCTGAACATAACCATACAGGGAATAGACATAATACCCATAACCATTGCAATGTCTCCGTTTTCATCACAGTTGAGCTTTCCTACCTTAACAACACCGTCAAGCTCATCTGCAAGCTCCTCAATAACAGGGCCGAGCATCATACACGGCTGGCACCAGGGAGCCCAAAAGTCAACAAGGACCGGCAGCTCCTTTTCTGATGTAACTTCAGTTGCAAAATTATCACTGCTGATTTCAATATATGACATAATATACTCTCCTTTTAGCTGAAAATACCGAAAATTGAACGGAAGAACATAAGAATTCTTTCAAAGAAGAAAGCGATCTTCTCAATAAAATTATTATTTTCATTACCGGCAGAACCGCTGGGTGTGGTTTTAGTTACGGGATTAAGCGTCTTTTCAGTCTTATCGTATTCCATAAACTGCGGATAATTCTTGTTATCCCATACCGTCAACTGCTTCTTGCTGCCGAGCACCGCATAAATAAGCTTGTTTATAGCACTGTTAAAATCGGCATGCTCAGAATTTTTAATAAACCACGTATTATCGGGAAGCACGCAGGTTGAAGCATCAATAATAAGATCGGATGAAACATAATCCATAGCGCCCGTACCCTTAAGGCTGTTAAGATATGACTTCGAAAGAGTTTTTCCGATATCGGCTGAGGTTGCACCGAATGAAAGCTTGTCAAGCTCAATTGTACCGTCAGCCTGAGAAGTACTGTTTTCAAATATGGGAGGCAGCGGTGTATTATACTTTGCTATAACAGCAACCTTAAGGCCCTCCTGCTGAAGCTGACGGATTGTTGAATCAAAGCAATTCATAACATTATAGTGATAATTATCTATTTTTTCAATAAGGCCGCTGTACTGTGTAATCTTATCACCAAAGACAAAATTCTTGGCCTTTTCATAATGCTCATCGTCAACCATACTCCAGTATGCGGGCATTGTAGCATAGGATTCGAGAAGAAGCTGAGGCACCAGCATATTGGATATCTGTCTGTATATAGACTCAACCATATCTGTACCGAAATTAAGCATACTGAGTGAATGAGTAACAGAAACAACCGACTTTATAAGCCCGCCGAGATCGCCGTCGTCGGTAAAGCTGCTTTCCACATAATCGTTGATAACATCAGCATCAAAGCAGAAATCACCGCTGAAGGAACCGCTGCAGACAACGGTACCCATTGTTGAGGGCACGTAAAGAACACAGGTGTCAATCTTTTCTGCGCCGTATCTTGTAAGATATGCAGCAACATAGTTACCGCCGAGACATCTGCCTACGAGCTGAACCTTGTCTTTGCCGGTTGCTTCAAGAACATCATCGATATATGCATCCATGCTTTCGGCGACTGCCCAAGGGTCAAGTCTTGAGTCGTAGTTAAAAATGTAATTGCTCAGAGCAAAGTTTGATGTCTTTTTCTTAGGAGTCGGGCTCGGAATAATATAGCTTCCGTCGCTTGCTTCGCCGTTATTGTCAAGCACTGCGTCTTTATAGATCTTTCTGATGATTCTTACCATTTTGTCGCAATAAATTGACCAATCACCCGCAATAATGCTGCTTGCAAAGGCTTTGAGTATATCATCCATACGGCTCATAATCTGATCCTCAGGCTCAATCTCAAAGGGCATTATAAGGGCACCGTCTGCAGAATAAATCTCACGGCCTGCGCCCTTAACGTAAACTATGGGAAGGTCAACCTCCGCAGAGCTTACAGCCTGTGCCGCCGGAACGGCTGTACCTATAAGCAATATTACAGTCATAACAACTGAAACAAGGATTTTTATTTTCCTATTCATATATTTACCTCCTCAAAAATCCGAAAAAGTATTTTCGAACAATTTTCCTTTTATATGTTACCATAATCTTTATTATCAATCAAGTAACTGAAATAATTTTAACATATTTTTTAATATTAAAGAAAAATAAAATAAAAATCAAGCCGTTCTCCGGTAAAGGAAAACGGCGTTCCGGTTATGTTTCTGTACGCTTTTCGGGTGACACCCTGTCCGAAAACAGCAAGGATATACACCAGATTGCACCAAGGGCAACAACAGTATATATTATACGTGAAATTATTGAGCTCTGTCCGCCACAGATCCATGCGACAAGGTCGAATTGGAAAATACCTATAAGACCCCAGTTGAGTCCGCCGATAATTGTAAGAATCAAAGCTATTTTGTCAAGCATCCTAATCAACTCCTTTTGAGTATATTATTGACTGATTAAGCTGCTTTATACAGATTATATAATTTCTTTTGCCATAAGACAGTTGCCGAAGAAATTTATAAGCATTCTGAAATTATTTTTTTTATAAAATTTTATTGCACCTTTATTACCCATACCGCAGGAGAGCATAAGGCCCTTAACACCCTTCGATGCAAGGTGTTCACACAAAGCTCTGACAAGCTCGGAACCTGCACCTACCCCCTGACAAACAGGTAGAATATCAATATGAAGATGAGCAGGAAAACGCTTGCTGATAAGTCTGTGAATAAACAACTCACCAACAGCGGTTATAAGATAAGTCATACCCAGTCTTTTGATAAGAGGAATATACTTATCTTTGAAAGCCCTTTCGTATCTTTTGTAATTTTCAGCACAGATAATATATCCCACAGCCTCACCGCCGCAATCAACAACAAAGCAGTTATCAGGTTCCTCTTCCGTGTAATAATCATTGAACATAAGACGTAAAAATTCTCTCTGTTCTTCAGTTTCCGTAGGCATTGACGAGGTTTCGTAAAGCACCTTCAGCACATTTTCCTTATCCTCAGCTTTATATTTTCTGATTGTAAATTTATTTTCAGTCATATCACACCTCAGTCCTCAACATATTTTCTTATAAGGTTTCTGAGCTCATCTGCCCCCTCACCCTTTGTTGCGGAGAACGGCACAACGGGTATATTGCCGTAAGAAGTAAGAACACCGCAGATTTTCTCAAGCATTTCCATTCTTTCTCCCTTATTGAGCTTATCTGCCTTAGTAAGGGCAACTATGAAAGGTATATTTTTGGCGCTCATATAGTCAAGCATTTCAACGTCCTGTTCAGACGGTGAATGACGCATATCTATAAGCTGAACAACAAGGCGGATATCTCTGCCTGAATCAAAATACCCCTCTATGAGCTCAGCCCAGCGAAGCTTTTCGTTGTGTGATACCTTCGCATATCCGTAGCCCGGAAGATCAACGAAGCGGCAGTCCCCGGCTCTGAAGAAGTTTACGGTAACCGTCTTGCCCGGCACTGAGCTCACCCTTGCAAGGGATTTACGGTTGAGAATTCTGTTGAGCAGTGAGCTCTTACCGACATTTGAACGACCCGAAAAAGCCACCTCGGGCATATCAGACTTGATAAGCTGACCCGAAACTCCGCAGGAGGTTTCAAAAACACAGTTATCGAATCTCATCCTTATCAACCCTTTCTCTTATAATTATATCGTGAGGAGCAAACCTTACGTTGCTTTCTCCGGTTGAGATTTTGCCCTTAAGAGCAACTCTGAAAACCTCATCAAGGCTTGTAACGGGAATAAACTCAAGATTTTCTTTGACAACGCTGTCAATCTCCCACAAATCACTGTAATTGTCGGCAGGAATAATAATTTTATTTATGCCGGCCTTATATGCAGCCATTGACTTTTCCTTAAGCCCTCCGATGGGGAGAACTCTGCCTGTAAGAGTTACCTCACCGGTCATAGCAACCTTGCGATCTGTCTTTCTGCCGCTGAGAACGGAAAGAAGTACCGTTGAAATCGCAATACCTGCCGAGGGGCCGTCTTTGGGCACAGCACCCTGCGGAACGTGAATGTGAATATTTTTCTTTGTGAACACTTCCTGCTTTAGAGCATATTTTTCACAGTTGCTTCTGAGATAGCTGAGAGCAGCGTGTGCAGATTCCTTCATAACATCACCGAGAGAGCCCGTAAGCTCAAGCTTACCGTCACCGTCCATTGTAACCGCCTCAATCTGCAGAATTTCTCCGCCGACGCTTGTCCATGCAAGTCCGTTCACAACACCTACGGCATCTTCCTTCAGAAGTTCCTCGTTTTTATATCTTACGGGACCCAAAAGCTTATTTATAAGCTCAGGAGTTACGGTGATACGCTTTGCCTCTTCCTCCGAAAGCATAACAACGCACTTCCTGCATACTTGCGCAATTTTCTGCTCAAGTCTTCTTACACCGGCTTCCCTCGTGTAGCCCTCAATAAGAAGTCTTATTGCCGAATCGCTGAAGCGCAGCGCTTTTCCGTCTGTGCCATGAGCCTTTATCTGCTTTTTAACAAGATGATTTTTTGCAATCATAAACTTTTCTTCAGGAGTATAGCTTGTGAGCTCAATTACCTCCATACGGTCATAAAGAGGTCCGGGGATCGTCGAAGCATCGTTAGCCGTAGTTATGAACAGCACCTTACTGAGATCAAGAGGAAACTCAAGATAGTTATCTCTGAAGGAGTTATTCTGTTCCGGGTCAAGCACCTCAAGCAGTGCAGAAGCCGGATCGCCCTTATAATCTCTGCCAAGCTTGTCTATTTCATCAAGAAGGATAATCGGGTTAAAGGTACCCGCCTGCATAACGGCAGATGCAATTCTGCCGCACATAGCACCGAGATAGGTCTTTCTGTGGCCTCTGATCTCCGCTTCGTCACTGACACCGCCAAGAGAAAGGCGCACGTATTTTCTGCCCATAGCCTCAGCCACAGAGCGTACAACAGAAGTCTTGCCTACACCCGGAGGGCCAACAAGACATATAATCTGACCCTTTATATCCTTTGTCATAGCCTTAACGGCAAGCATTTCAACAAAACGCTCTTTTACCTTTTTAAGGCCGTAATGATCTCTGTCAAGAATCCTTCTTGCTGAAGCAAGGTCATATTTATCCTCTGAATATTTTCCGAAGGGAAGGCTGAGTGCCGCATCAAGATATGCTCTTGAAACTGTCGCATCGGCAGAATTTCCGTGCATTTTAGAAAGCTTGTCGCACTCCTTGTTGAGTTTTTGTCTTACAATGTCACTCATATCAAGGGAAGCTATTTTCTGACGGTAAGCCTGAGCATCTCCGAGAATATCTTCTCCGTCGCCCAGCTCGTCTGCAATAATCCTAAGCTTTTCTTTCAGGTAATACTCCTTCTGGTTTTTATCCATCTGAGCATTTACCTTTGCTTCAATACTGTTTTCTATTTCGAGAATTTCGTTTTCTTTGAGAAGAAGCAGATACAGAGCCTCCAGTCTTCTGAAGGTATCCGTCTGCTCAAGAAGCATCTGTCTGTCCTGATATTTGGAAAGTGCCGTGCCTGAAATAGCATCGCAGACTATATCGTACTCCTCACTGAAGAATATCTTTGCCGCATCCTCAAAGTCAATGGTGCTGAGCTGCAGGAACTTATCAAATTCATCCTTAAGCTTACGTATAAGCGCCTTTGCTTCATCTTCCTTTGCCGCTTTGATTTTAGCGGATTTCTTTTCCTTGACATCGCATATAAAATAAGGTGAGCTCTGAAGTATTTCAGTAACCTCAGCTCTGCAAACGCCCTCAACAACGACACGCATAAATTCACCGTCAGGAGCCTTGATTACCTGTCTCACCGTTGCAACAACACCCATAGAATAAAGCTCGTCAGCATCGGGGTTTTCAACATTTATATCCTTCTGAGCAACAAGAAAAAGCTTCTGGTTGTCATTCATAGCCGCCTTTACGGCCGCTATTGACTTTTTTCTTCCTACATCAAAATGAAAATTTGTACCGGGAAAAACAACAATTCCCCTCATAGCTATTGTAGGTAATGCCTTATATACTAAATTTACTGCCATTAAATAATACCATTCCTTTTTATAAATACAGGTAATTATACAACATAGTTTTTATTAAATCAATAAATAAGTGTTAATATCTGTGTATGAACTATGAAATTGCTTTTTTAAGAGCCTCAAGATTCCGATACATAAGACTGATATATGTTTCACCGCCGTTAAAATCATCAGCTGAAACGGTGTGGCACGAATAAAGAGTTTCTACATCTGCCCCCGTCTGCTCACTGATAGAATATGCAACCGTACCCGAGCTGAGATCTACCTTGAACACAACAGGTATTTTTTCGCTGCTTACCTTATCGCACAGATTCGCGATTGTCACCGGGTTAGCCTCCGTCTGTGCGGAACAGCCCGGAAAAGCAGCATAATATCCGAGTGAATATCTCTCGGTAAAATATCTGAGGGGGAACCTGTCACCGACAACTATGTATGAGTGCTCGGCATTTCTTACAGCTTCAGAAATATCGTCATCAAGCTTTCTGAGCTCTTTTTTATACGACTCAGCTCTTCCTCTGTAGCTCTCCGCATTGACGCTGTCAGCATCACACAGAGCATCGCAGACCGCATCGATAATAAGCACTGCATTGAGCGGAGAGGTCCATACATGCTCATCATATTCCGCTTCACCGTGATGCTTCTGCTCACCGTGCTCGTGACCGTGCTCCATACCGTCGGTAAATTCCTCCTCGTAAAGCTGAACACAATCCATCATTTTAACTTTAATCATATCAGCACCTTTTTCTTCGAGCACTGTTTCTACCCACGCCTCCGATTCTCCGCCGACGTAAACAAAAACATCGCACTGCTTTATTGCAAGCATATCATTCGGAGTCGGCTCAAAGGTGTGACTTTCTTCACCGGGAGAAAGAAGCATTATAACCTCAGCATCATCGCCTGCAATCTGCCTTGAAAAATCGTAAGAGGCAAAGGAGGTGGTAACAACTGTAGTCTTTTCCTTTTCATATATATTCACTGAGCCTGAAAACAGCACAGCAGCAAACAGTGCGGTGCACACGCCGCACACAAAGCACACTAAAACCGATTTAACCGGATGAAGCCTGCTGTTTGCAGATATTTTTCTGACTGAACCGAGAAGAGAAAATACACCGAGCAGAATAATATTAACAATTACAACACTCGCCCCTGTAGGCGCCTCATATTTAATTGAAAAAACAAGGCCTGATATAAAGCAGAAAAGAGATACGGCAACAGATGAATAAACCACAGACCTGTAGCTTCTGCAAAGCCTCATTGATGTTACCGTGGGGAATATAATAAGCGACGATATCAGTAGTGCCCCCATCATACGCATTCCAATAACAACCGTAACGGCGGTCAGCGCCGCAATAACCATATTATAAAATGAGGCTTTTGTGCCCGTTGCTTTGGCAAAGCTTTCGTCGAAGGTAACTGCAAAAATCTGATGGTAAAATGCAATGAAAAGGAAGATTATAACAGCACAAAGCACAGCAGTAACCGTTACGTCGGTGCTGCTCATCGTAAGAATGCTGCCGAACATATAATTATATATATCGATATTCATTCCGCTTGTGAGCGATGTTGCCATCACACCAACGGCAAGAGCGCCCGTGGAAATCAACGCTATTGCCGCATCGCCCTTGATTTTACCTTTTTCGCTCATTCTCAGAAGCAGAAAAGCAGCAACGACCACTATCGGCAGTGAAAAATACAACGGTGCGATATTTGCGGCAGCTGCAATTGCCATGGCACCGAAGCTCACATGAGAAAGTCCGTCACCGATCATTGAAAAGCGCTTAAGCACCAGACTGACTCCCAAAAGTGCTGCACAAACTGATATCAAAACACCGACCGCAAGTGCTCTTACAAGAAAATCCTGAGAGAAAATAAGAGAAAACACATCATTCATCTTCCGTCCCTCCCCTTGTAACCGTTATACAGCTCACTTGACGTATATTCATCAACGGTACCGAAAAAGCTGTTGTCTTTTTTCAGATGCAAAATATGTGTTGCATACTGTGTTGCGGCAAAAAGGTCATGAGAAACCATTACTACGGTAACGCCGTCTTCTCTGTTAAGTCGATCTATAAGGGAATAAAGCTCAGCTGTTACAAGAGGATCAAGTCCGGTAACGGGTTCGTCGAGCAAAAGAAGCTTTCCACCCGCACAAAGAGCCCTGGCAAGAAGCACTCTTTGCTGCTGACCGCCCGAAAGCTCTCTGTAGCACTTGCTCTTCAGAGAAAGAATATCAAGCTTTTTCATATTTTCATCGGCCTTTCTTTTCTGTGCCGCAGAAAAGAATATGCCCTTTTTCTCTGCGATACAGCCCGAAAGCACAACCTCGTACACACTTGCCGGAAAATCCTTCTGGGCTGTTGTCTGTTGCGGAAGATATCCTATTTCACCGCCGTTTATTCCGCCGATTAAATGCAAATGGCCCGAAGCGGTCTGCTTAAGTCCGAGAATTGATTTTATAAGGGTACTCTTACCGCTGCCGTTTTCACCGACAATACATAAATAGTCGCCCTCGTTAACCTCAAAATTGAGATTATTTATAACTGTGTTGCTCTCATAACTGAGATAAACATTTTTACAGCTTATAAGTGACATAGTCTTACTCCTTACAGTTTTCGCATTTTCCAAGTATAACAGTTTTTGAGTTGTCAACGGTAAAGCCGTGATGCTCAAAAATGTGCGTTCCGACCTCGGACATAAATTCACAACCCAAATGAACAATCCTTCCGCAGTCCACACACCTAAGATGCATATGCTCGGCACAGTTCAGAGATTTATCAACAAGCTGAAAGGTTGCTGTTTTACTGTGTGAATCAACAAATTTTCTTACCTCGCCTTTTGCGGCAAGATTTTCGAGAAAACGGTAAACAGTTGTCTTTCCCACAGGTGTACCCTCGCTGACAAGCATAGCGACAATACTGTCACAGCTTAACGGTGCTTCCTTCTCTTTTTCGAGAAGACTCATTATCAGTGTTTTCTGTTTTGTATTATATGTATATCTCGACACAGTGTCGCCTCCAAACTGAAATTGAAATTCATTTTCAAATTATACTTTCTTTATTGATTTTTGTCAATAAGATATTGCAAATGCAATACTATTCTCAATCACACAGGAATATACTTCTTTGCTAAGGGCAAGTTGATGTTACATTTACAGTACGATTTTGAGAATAGTGACAATTGCAATACCGCAGGAAGTACATTGAGATATTACAGAATTCATAAAGGTTACACAACCCGTGAACTTGCAAACTTGGTTGGTGTTGTACCTGCCACTATCACTCTTTATGAAAATGATAAAAATCCAATAAAGTATAAAACTGCCGTTTTACTTGCTGACATTCTTGAAATAGACCGTCAGTTGTTATTTGATGACTATACCGCTTTTGTTGATTATCCGTGCAATGCACTTCTACAAGAAGTTCGGGCTAAACTATCTCTTAATCAATCGCAAATGGCACAAAGAATTGGTATTGCACCAAATGCTTATTCTGCTTGGGAACGAGCAACACGAACACCACGCAGAAAAGAATTTGACAAAATATTTTCCCTCATAAAAGAAGCAGATATTAAAATATAAAATCCACACATTCGACTAACCTCCTGTTATGCGGTAGAATAAAACTACCAAATAACAGGAGGTCATTTTTTATGAGCAGAAAAACAAAAATCAAGTTTACAGATTTTGAGTGTAATTTACTTATCAACGGAATGAATGAGTTTCGTAATATGCTCTTGGCTGAGAAATTGCCCACCGAGGATGTTGACGAGCTGTTACTGAAAATCATTGATAAAAGTAAAAATTGAAAGTGGTGATATTATGGCTAATATCATAGAGGATTTCTATTACGGCAATATTGAGCAACAAGAAGTCAATTCAGAATTAACATCAAAACTCAAGAAGAAACTGAGTAACCTTGCCGAAACAGAAGAACAGCTTATAGCAAGATTGAATGGTGAAGATAAGAAGCTGTTTCAAAACTACGTAGGAGCTTACATTGAATTTACAACAACAAGCAATACCGACAGCTTTATATCAGGATTTAGACTCGGAGCAAGATTTACATACGACACTTTTATCGAAAACAAGAAAGGATGACAATTATGGAAAACGAATCAAAGATAACCTACCGCAGAGTCGGCGACTATTTCATCCCGAATCTCGTATTGCCACCCGAAGAAGCAAGCGTTACCCTTGGTAAATGGGGAATGATGCATAAGACCTATCTTAAAAAGCATAAGAAGGTGTTTTTTAATACACTACTTATGCAAGGTAATCTTTATCAGCACTGTGCTGAGGTAGAAAAACAGGCACGAGATATGTTTGATACGCTTGTTGAACAGATGAAAGATGCTGAAGGTGTAACTGAACAACTTAAAGAAGAAAATCAGATGGAGTGGGTGCAGAAAATGGGCAATATTCAGGACAGGGCAAAAGAAATTGTTTGCAATGAGCTGATATACAAATAAAGAATTACGGTGGCAGATTTTAAAATTTGTCACCGTGTTTTTGATTAAATTCTAAAAATCATTATAATATAAGTGAGACTTTTTTCATTCTCATACGACTAATAAGTGAAAGGGATGAAAAATACCCCTTCAGGAAAGGAGGAAGTCAATGGATAACGGTGCAAGTAGCTACCGCCGTTTCCTTGATGGTGATGATAACGGAATAACTGAAATTGTTGAAAATTACAAGGATGGTCTTATTCTTTATTTGAACGGTTATGTCAATAATATTTTCGTTGCCGAGGAATTGACGGAAGATACATTTTTTCGACTTATTATTAAGAAACCGAAATATTCGGGAAAAAGCACATTTAAATCATGGTTATATGCTATAGGTAGAAATGTTACTGTTGATTATATACGCCATAATTCAAAAATACTTAATGTTCCTATTGACGATGTTGAAAACTATTTAATTGAAGAGCAAAACCTTGAACAGTCATATATCAAGGAAGAAAATATGCTCATTGTCAATAAAGCACTTAATGAGCTTATACCGGAATACCGCAATGTTCTTTGGCTCACATATTTTGAGGAGTTTTCAAATAAAGAAACTGCCATTATTTTGAAAAAAACAGAACGCCAAATAATAAATCTGTTATACAGAGCAAGAAAAGCTTTAAAAACAAAACTTGAGAAGGAGGGTTTTGAATATGATGAAAAATTCTGATGAAATGGTTAAAAGCTTATTTGAACGCCGTGAACAATATATCACAGAGCAAAACAAAAAAAGAAAAAAAGCAATGAGAATTACTACCTCTCTTGCGGCTTGTTTTATCGTAATAGTAATGGTAGCAGTTGCAGCAGTGCCTACACTATTGAATGATACCAATATTACATTACCTATTGGCAATGGGGAAACAACCGTTAACAGTGAAACAACGAAACCTTTTACTGATAATGATAGCACTACTTCCCCCCAAAAAAATGAAGATACTCAGTCTGTAGAAAAAGACCATCCGATAACCGATAGCGGAATAATAAAGATTTCATTATTTAGTGCTTCACCAAAAGACCCTGATACAGACTTTTTCGGCGAGGATGAATTGCACCATATTGATGTAATTCTGAAAGGAAATCGTTTGTATGAGCAAATTCCGGAAAGCGAATATGCTTCTTACGGAATCGGAAAAGGTTTGCAAAAATCGGACTTCGGAGAATTCGTAGGAACAATGATAGAGGTTGGAAACTCTTCAGAAGCCGATGTTTCCGTTCCGTGCTCGCAGGAACCTACTCTTGCAGGGTGTGAAGTGTTTTTCTATAAGCCTGCAAACTGCGAAGCAATAATCATTGTTCGCGGGAATGAACATTGCAGTCTGTTCCGCTTTAAGTATTTCACGGAAGAAGGAATCGGCTATTCAGATGAATACAAAATATTTAATGTGTTAACGGCAGATGACATCTTGAGAATTGATTATCGAATAGAAATACCCAATGGAGCAATTATTGCGACAAAAAAGGAAGGCAGCATTACAAATTCTTCTGAACTTAAAGCGTTTTTTGATATTACAATGGGGTTAAAGCCCTATGCTAATGCAAGTGCTTTGTCAGGTGACCCTAAGTGGATGATTGAAGCGAGAGAAGAATACAAAAAGCTCAGTAAAGATGAACAGATGTATGTTGAAGCATCTGTTGTTCTGAAAAACGGTCTTTCTATGACTTTTTCTTATCAACCAAATCTTGGAACGGGTTATGTTCCCGGACACCTATTCTTATCAGAAGAAAATAATACTATTATGAGGCAGATATTTCAGGAGTAAATTCCGATATTTATGAAGTTTAAAATCAAAGTAATATGTTTTATGTGTTGTAATTTATTATTACTATTGTTTGTAGGTTGTGAAAGGGATTACAATGAATCTTCTGTTGAAGTGCAGACTACGGAAAATACTGAAGTGTTTGGGATTGAACAAACAACATCTGAAGCAACAACTTTTCAAATAAGCACTACTGAAAAAGAACCAACAACTTTTTCAAATATGGAAACAACAACTCATACGACAACAGAAATAACCGCCGTCTATGAAACAACAGCTACCGCTGTGACTGCTCAAAACTCTATTACTGCAACGAATATTGGATTATATAACACACAAACAATGGAATGCCTTTATTCAAAGGCTACTGCTAATCATATTTATCCTGCAAGTCTGACAAAAATATTGACGGCTTGTACGGCACTTAAATATGTTTCACCGGATACAGTTTTTACAGTTGGAACAGAACAAAGTCTTGTTCCGAAAGGTTCAAGTCTTTGTCTGATTCAACCGGGTCACAGATTAAAACTTTGTGATTTGCTGACGGGTATGCTTATGTGTTCGGGAAATGATGCTGCTTATACTGTTGCCGTCAATGTTGCAAGAGAAGTTTCAGGTAATGCTGATATGAGTAATTCTGAAGCAATTACATATTTTTCTGAATTGATGAATAGCTATGCTCACAGTATTGGTGCGGTAAACAGCAACTTTACAAATCCTGACGGTTGGGATGATGAAAATCAGTATTCTACCGTCTATGATTTAGCAATTATTTCATCACACGCAATTCGGATAAATGAAATAAGAAGTATAGTGTCAAGTCGAAGCAAATATGTTGTTTTTGAATCGGGTGAGAACATAACATGGAAAAACACTAACGCATTGTTACAGCCTGAAAGTAAATATTATTTACCGCAAGCAATAGGATTAAAAACCGGAACAACTGCCAATGCCGGTAACTGCCTGATTGCAGTGGTAAATATTGACTCTGTAGAATATATTGCAGTTGTTATAGGTTGCGAAAGTGATAGTGCACGCTATAAGTCAGCTCATGCACTTATAAATATGATTGAGTAATATAATAATTACAACTTAACACACTATGTTTTATCTCCGCAGGTAATATTTAGCCTACGGAGATTTTTATGTTTATATTAGTTTATTTTACTGTTATATGTTATAATTCAAGAAATATTTAAAATTTTTAAGACCAACGCACACAAAAAACGTACTTAATAGATGAAAGCGCTTTTAGCACAATAGCTGGGAGGTGAACAACATGGATGATTCAAAGATTATAGAACTCTATTTTGAGAGAGATGACAGAGCAATCAAAGAAACACAAATAAAATATGGTAAACTGTGTCACAAAATCGCATATAACATCTTGAATAATTATGAAGATTCAGAGGAATGTGTTAATGATACATATGTAGGTGTTTGGAACGCTATCCCACCTACAAGACCAAATAACTTTATGTCTTTTGTTTGCAAAATCACAAGAAATCTTTCTCTGAAGCGGTTGGAGTTTATGAAAAGAGAAAAGAGGTCTGCAGATGTACTTGTCTCAATACACGAGCTTGAAGGTGTACTGCCTGATGAAAGGTATGCAGCTGATGTAAGTGATGAAGATATAGGAAAACTGATAAGTGATTTCCTTTACACGCAGAAGGAAGATGTCAGAAACGTATTTATTCGCAGATACTATTTTTTCGATTCTATAAAAGAAATTGCAGTTGAATTTTCTTTTTCTGAAAGCAAAGTCAAAAATATGTTGTTCTATACTCGCAATAAACTAAAAGACTATCTGATTAAGGAGGGCGTTGAAATATGAAAACACCTAGAATAGTAAATGCCATCGGTCATATTGATGATGACCTTATTAACAGTGCAACAAAAAGTAAAAAAGTTGCCAAAAAGAATATTTGGATAAAGTGGACGTCTCTTGCGGCTTCTTTTGTTGTAATTATAATTGTTGCCGCAGTTGCAGTTCCGACATTGTTCGGAGACGGGAACACAACACTTCCTGTTGTAAGCGGTGACAATACTACGATAAATAATAGTGAATCCGCTACTCCTACAACAAATGATAATGGTGCAACTACAGCTCCAACAGTAAACCAAGATACTACTCACATCAATAATGCAGAACCCACTACTTCCGGTGGCAATGACAATACAACCACTGCTACAAATAACGATAGTACTACTAAACCTGTTCTCGGTCACGAAGCAGTTTTGTCAGAGGCATACTTCTATAATGTATCAGAAGGCGTATTCTCAACCTATATATTATGCGGAAAAGTTATATCAGAAGATAAGATAGGCAGTAAAATTGATGATGTTTCAGTATCAGCAGGTTGGAAAAATAACGCTAATGAATGGCTTACTACCGAAACCCTTCGTGCTGAGGTATATTTGATAAATGACATATCAAAAGACGTTGCAGTTGCTTTGAAATTCATTGATAAAGGCGATGCATTAACTACGACACACTATTATGTTATTATGAATCCTGAGGCGGACTTAACTCCTGTTAAAGATTATCTTATAAGACCGCTTGAACCCAACAATGCCGGTGATGAAGTTGCCGGTGAAGTAGTTAAAAATGAACTTGCCGAAGAATATGTTGTTGAATATACAACTCAGTTTGTAAATGAATAAAATAATTTATAAAGGGATATCTTCTTATTGAGTTGTTAAGGCAGTTTTGTAAAAAAACTATAAAATACTTATTTTTTGTTATTATAATAACTGCCCCCACCAAATATCTTCAACAGACCAAAGCGGTCAGTTGAAATCATAAAAACACATCCCGTTAAGTAGCTTTTTTCTGCACTTAACGGGATTTTTCTTATTCAAGCATCAATTTAACCCTGCAAACACCAAGAGCACTTTCACGCTTGATTATTGTCTCGGGAATTCTCGACAGCCACTTTTTGCTGAAATTGGTGCTGTGGTAATAGCAGTCAAAGCTTGCAACGGGCAGCACAATCCATTCACTGTCTTCTGTTTTGTTTGCAAGACAGTAGCAGACCACATCCCGCACAGCTTCAAAGGGTAAGCCTTTATCTTCGCACATAATTACCTTTGAATGAATTTCAATCGGTAAAGAAACCGCTTCCGGTCTTAACGGACCGAGCTCAAGTGCATCTGCAATAATATAGTCAAACTTCAGCACCCATGTACCTTTTGTGTTTATGGAAAAAGCGGGAATCTGCATTTGTTTGACCTTGTTCTTCCAAGGCGTTTCAAAGTTCTTGGCTATTAAAGATATTTTTTCAAGGTTATCGGCACTTATTACACTTGCATTGCACATAGCAAAAAAGTGTATGTTTTTGATGTGGCTGTAAAACCAACCTCTGCCGTCTTCTGATACAAGCTCAGGGAAATCTTTGTGTAAATGCTTGAAGTTAACGTCTGTACCGTCCTTTTCTTCGGGTACACTGCACCAAGCACAAAGAGCGTTTCTCGCATACTCAATTCTATCATAAGGATTTCCGTCTTTTAAGCTTCCGTCAGCATTGTGAAATAGATAACCTCTTGCAATTACTGTGAGTATTCTTCCGAGGCCTTCAAATTCAGTCAGAGTTTTAAAGCTGAACCTACCGAGAAATGAGAGGTCTTTTTTGTTTATGCAAAAGTATGAGAGTTTAGTAACATAGCTCTGAAACTCTTTCCATTCATTTGTCATTACCATAACCTCCACTTCTTCTTTTTAGGTTCCTCGGACGGAATGTTCCTGTCAAGAGTTAAGCGTAATACTATGTCCGGTAAAACCTCAAGAGCAAACTTCCTTTTGCCGAGAGCTACAGCACATTTTACCACATCCTCAGGATTAAGCGACGGTGCGCCATTTCTTGTCCTTATGGGAAACATAATATGCTTGCAGTTGGAAATAATCTGATTTTTAGCATCTGACGTATGCTTTATGCCTGAAACCATAGCCTTCAACTGCGGTGTATCTCCCTTTTGAGAAAGATAGTTTTTCTTTAGGCTTCTGTTGCGGTGCATATCATCAAAATCGCTGATAACATCACCAAGCATACGGTAGCCGCCGCATCTGAAATCACAGAAAAGACGGACAATATTTGCATCCCATACTGAATCTGTAATTTCATAAAATCGCCTTACTCTGTCTTCGGGAGGTGTAAACTGCCAATCTCCTGCAATGAGCTGTTGCCTTGCCAAACGCACCTGATAACTGCTCATTTTATCAAAGGCAGAATAAATCTCATCAACGGAAAAATCCTTTTCCTGACCCCGTGCCATAAGAATACGGTACACATCATTTTGCCGCTTCATATCCTTTTCGGTATGAGTCAAAAAGCGTATTCTTTTAAGAGCAGTTTCATAATCGGATATCAGAGTCTTAACCTTTTGGAGAGTGGTACTGTCAAGCTTTTCTTTCCACTCAGAATCTGCGGCAAAGGCAAAAAGCTCGCTGTCTTTTGCAGGCTTGTCGGTTGCCTTTTCTGTTTGTATAGCCATACTGTAAGCATAATAGGGTAGCTTTTCAAGATTTGATGTAATACTGTCCCAATTAATGCAACCAAAGTATTTTGCTAGCTTTTGTGCTTTTGTAGGCTCATACCATTCTGCAGTATCACCTTGGTCAAAAATATCCTTGTATTTAAGGAAACGGCTTCTTTTTATGTTCCTTGTTTCAAGGTACGCTGATAAATCAGGTTTGATACCGCTTTTGGCAGAATCGATTTCAAGACCTGTAAGAATTGCGAGGGTTTCAACCTCTTCAAGAAAGGCTTTTCTTTCTTCGTCGGTAATGCTTTCGTCGTAAGCTATTACACCTCTGCTGAGAGCTGCATTACTTATCTGACCTACACGTGAAGAGAATGTAGCTTTAACCGTAGCAAATCTTGCTTCCCAATCATTTGCATCAGATATTAAAGGCTCGGCAGTAGGTATTTTAAGTACGGGAAGAACCGTACTGCTCCTTTTTACACAAGCGTTTACAAGAGGGTCTGCGACGGTTTTAATCATATCACCGTCATAATCGGCTCCGCCAAGACGTTCGGGAATGAGAGAACGGGAGTCAACCATTATTACATAGTGAAGATGCGAAAGATACTTCTCACGGATAACACCTACATTCTTGAGCGGTACCGCAATAACCTCTTCATTTCTTGCTATATGCGGACTACGAAGAAGAGTATAGACATCATTTTCTTTGTATGTAGGCATAGGAGCATACATCAGATTATCGTGAAGCTGCTCTTTTTCAAGTCTCTGATATGCACTTGTTTCACCCTCGGAAACTTTAACTATATACGCAAGAAGCTTCATAAGGTCATCGGAAAGATAACGGTTATCACCGGAAACTAAAAGCTTACCCATAGAGTATTTATCCGCTATGCTTTCAGCTTTATCCGAAAGCTCTGACTGAAACATAGGCTCGCCCATAAAGAGAGGATTCTTGCGGATGATGTCCGAATAAACATCACCTTTGCCGAGAAGATAATTTTTCCGTGTTTCCCTATTACCAATGAAGCTGAAATATGCACTTTCTGTTGTTTTGGTAATCCAGTTTTGCTTTTCTGCTTCAGGAGCATCATTCCATCCCAAGGGTAAATCGGCAGGACGGAATTCATCATTCATTATGGCAAGAGTATTGAGAAACTGATAGTTCAGTTCAATAGTGTCGGGTGTATATTCTCTGTCTTTACCTGAAACATAAAGGGCATGCTTGTACTTTCTGCAGCGACAGAGATACTCTGCCCAGGAAAGACCGTTTTCTGTCATCCAACCAAAGCCCTTGAACATACTTTTGGTAAGGATAATATCAACATCGGCAGGATTATGCTTAACACCGAAAATATCAGTGATAAACGGTACACCGAGCTCACTGAAAAGTGAAGCAAAATCCACTTCGTGAACCACACCCTTTATATACGGAAGACGAATCTGAAAGGAATGGTGTCCTTCTTCAAGCTTTCCTGCGAGCCTTGGTGAAATCAGACCCTCACCGTCAAACTCCGTTATCTTGACATCTGTTTTCTTCTGTACTCTTGTGTACGTGCGTACAGGGTTATCTGTACCGTCATCAGCTACGGTAATAATATCAACATCTTTTACAACCGATTCGGGATTATTAATAACAATAATTCTCTTTTCGGAAAGGATATCTTCTTCGTCGTACCTTTTGCCGCTTGTGAAAAGCAGAGCGTTATATGCATAAAGCTTACTGAGCTGACATTTGCCGATAGTCATACCCAGCATCATTCTTTCCTTAAGTGCCTCATAAATATCCGAGCGTACAAATGAAAGTCTGTTATCACGGCTCATAGATGCAGAGCGTTCAAAGGCGATATATGTCATATCCTCTTTGCCGAAATTAAGCCTTATGCCCTTCGGCTTGAACATCTCTTTTGCGAGCTCCTGCAATTCAAGGATTCTGCCGACAGGCATACGGTTAAATATACCCGAGAAATCTACATATACAAACACATCACGAAGAGCCTCGCACAGAAGCTCATTATTGCGGAAATCTTCACCGAAAAGGATACACATAGCCTGATGAAAAATCGGGCAGTCATCCTGCAGAGTATTTTCTGTGCGATATTCATTCGGGATAGATGTTGAATCAAAACAGAAATCATAACCGTCGTCGGTTTTGCGGGCGGTTGAAATTATACTGAGTGCCGAAATTTCAGGTATCAGATACTTTTTGTTTTTCATACTGTTCTCCCTGATAATTATTGATTGTTTTCAGTATATCACAGGAAAATATATATTGCAATAATTATTATATTAACTGCCCCCACCAATTAGTTTTCAGGTGGAAGGAAAGCATAGTAGAGAAAGGCAAAATGGCAAAGAAAAACTGCCCTCACGGGGAGAGCAGTTTTAGAAAATTGTTTTAATAACAGTTTGATTACGAAACGCAACTGTATTCTCTGCTAATGAAACTACCGTTGCCTTCATCGTCAAACACTACATCGATTATGCCTATTTCTTTGCTACCGTCTTTATATTCAACAGTAAAAGTTATAGTATCTGAGTACATTGATAAAGGAGTGTCAGGATTTTCATCTATTGCCTGCGTCATTTCGGCTGTGTTTTTCCAGCTAAAACCTTCACAATCGTTGTGATACTGTTCTGCTGATATAGTGATTTCTTGCCCGTGGGGAATGGGGGTTGTATTTCCTTTTTCAATCTCTGTTTCAATCAACTTAGTATCGTAGTATTCTATCTGTCCCCATTTTGTCGAGGTTATTGCATTAATTGATTTTACATTTTCAATATTCTTCAAATCAAGTTTTATATAATTGGCATAATATTCAGTAAGAATTACATTTTCTCCCGCACCACGAACAGTTACTCTACTGTTGCCGACTGCTTCTGAATAATCAATAGCCGAATCTCTTTCGTTAAGATAAATTTTGTCTCGGTCACTTTTATTCATACCTCTTACATCGATTAAGGAAATCTTATAAGCAAAAGGAAAAGCGTCATTGAGATTAAGAGTTTTAAACTCTGCTTCTGTTTCTATAGCACTAGCCACCATAATAAAAGGGTTTACTCTCACTTGGTTCTGCTGAATGGTTTGACTCTGACCTTCAGCATTGGGAGTAGTTGTAGATGTAGGCAGATTTAATCCAAAGACCATAGCAAATATTAAACAAAGAGCAATGGCACCGGCTGTAACTTTGCCCAATATTCTTGAACGAGTTTTTACAGGTATACTTTTAGCTTTCAGCCTTGTTTCCATGTAAGGATCAGGCTGAATAAGGTCAACAGCATTTTTTATATCTACTTTTTTCATTATACATAATCCTCCAATTCTAGTTTTAATATTTCTCTGCCTCGTTTAAGTCTCATTTTCACGGCAGATTTACTGATTTTCAGTATCTCAGATATTTGGTCTACTGAATAATCGTCGTAGTAATAAAGAATCACAGTAGATTTATATTTTTCAGGTAAAGCTATTACTTTTTTCAGAATGTCACTTGAATCAATGTTTTTTTCGTATGTAAATCCGCATATATCATCAAGAGATATGTTTTTTCTACCTTTTCGTTTCAGTAAATTAATCGCATTGTTTTGTGTTACTCTGATAAACCATGCTTTTTCATGCTCAGAATTTTTAAAACGATATTTACCTGCAAGGTATTTCATAAATACTTCTTGCAATATATCTTCCGCATCGGCTGAATTTCCTACATACAAGTATGCTATCCTGAAAAGCATCTTTCCGTAATCGTTATATTTTGTTTCAAATTCTTTTTCGAGATCTCGTTTATTCATCAGCAACCTCCTTTCACCAATAAAACAACTGAGGTGTGATTTTGGTCACATTTATTTTTTCAAAATCATTATAACATGCCAATCACAAATTTCAATCTGTTTACATACACCTGTTACTTCAACAGTAGTAGGTGTTTTTTTATATCCAAAAACCTAATAATCCGGTATATAAATGCTGCGTTAGATTTTTCTTTTAGTATTATAATTGCCCCCCACCAATTAGTATTCAGACTGAAAGTAAGTATAGTAGAGGGAGGCTAAAACGGCAAAGAAAAACTGCTCTCACGATGAGAGCAGTTGAAATATTTGATTCGATAAATTGGAATTTGTTTAACAGTCAAACTGAAATTTATCTTTTCTTATATGTCGCTACAATTCCAACTACAGAAGCCAAAAAAGTAATCGGTGCAATTCTTACAAACAAGAACTCAAACCCATGCATTATTGTTCCCGCCACCGCCAACTCAGGATCATTGTAATTCCAATCCAGATAAGAACTACTCATTGATGCAAGCACGATAAATATTATCACTATAACCGCACACAATGAAATAAGAATCCATCGAATCGTTTTGACCGTTGTTATACTTCTTTTTGCAAGCTGCAAATTAATAACTTCCAACTTTTTAGAAAGGGGCTTTAAATCATCGGTAGTCGGTTCTGCTATGGGTTCTCCAAGTAATTCACTTACAGTAGTATCCAATTCATCCGCCAACACAATCAGCATACTGGAGTCAGGAACTGACATACCATTCTCCCATTTTGATACAGTCTGTCTTACTACATTCAGTTTAATTGCAAGTTCTTCTTGCGATAGCCCTTTTGACTTTCTAATTTTTTTGATGTTTTCATTAAGCATAATCTATGCCTCCTTGTTTTGATGGCTCAATTATATATTCAAAAGAGCCGTTGCCACAAGCAACGCATATTAACATCCGCTTATTTATCGGCTTTTCACAGACAAATTCTTATTTGTCTAACACATTATATCACACCTACACCACAAATTTCAATCAGTTTACATACACTTGTCACCTCAAAAGTAGTAGGTGTTTTTTTATACCCCAAATCCTTAATTCTGGTATATGAATACTGCGTTAGATTTTTGCCCAAGTGATACTCGGTATCACTTGGAGCGTTTACTATCATTTTCTCCAAGTCCTCATTTTGGGAACTTGGGGATTTTTACATCAGGTAATTCTAGTAAGTGGACACGGTGTCCACTTACTAACTTTACATACAAAAATATTTTACAGAAAGGAAGTGTTTATCTTGAACATTCGCGACAGACCCATTTTATCACCGCACCCGTAGAGGGTGCTTTTTTTATGCCCAAATTCATTATCAAACAAAATTTTAATCTTATGGAGGTAAAAAACTAATGAAAAAATTTAATGATGTAATCATCATCGGTGTTGACCACGGTTACGGCAACATCAAAACTGCAAACCACTGTTTTAGAACAGGCATTACGGCTTATGATTCAGAGCCACTTTTTACAAAAGATATGCTTGTTTACGGTGGAAAGTTCTATCTTATCGGTGAAGGACACAAGGAGTTCCTTCCCGACAAAATCAAAGACGAGGACTATTATGCCCTCACACTCGTGGCTATTGCAAAGGAGTTAAGTGCAGAAAACTTAACAGAAGCCACAGTTCACATTGCGGCAGGTCTACCTCTCACTTGGACTGCAGGTCAGAAAGAGAGCTTCAAAGCGTATCTCACCAAGAACGAAGAAGTAACCTTCACTTGGCAGCATACCGAGTACAAAATCAAAGTAGCAGGTGCGAGTATCTATCCGCAGGGATATGCGGCAGTTTCGCAGTTTGCATCCAAAATGGACGGTGTAAACCTTGTCGCTGACATTGGCAACGGTACTATGAATGTTCTCTATGTCATTAACGGCAGACCGCAGTCGGAAAGAATGTACACAGAAAAATTCGGCACTCATTTCTGTACTGTTGATATCCGTGAGGCTTTCCTTAGAAAAACGCAGAGAGAAATCAATGAGCATATCATTGATGAGGTGCTTTGTAAGGGTACTGCAAACATTGTTCAGTCGGATATGAAGATTATCAAGGCAGAGGTGCAGAAATATGTAGCTGAAATCTTCCACAGGCTCCGTGACCACGGGTACGATGAAAACACAATGATGCTGTATATCACCGGCGGTGGCGGTTGCCTTGTAAAGAATTTCTACAAGCACAATGCAGACCGTGTGCGTTTTGTTGATGACATCTGTGCGGCGGCAAAGGGTTATGAGTACCTTGCCGAAACTATGATGAAAAGTGGCAGGATATGAACAATCGTAGACTTAATGTAAGGTTTAATCTTGATAACCCTGATGAGAAAAGAGCAAATGACTATTTAGAAGCCTTGGCACAGAACAATAAGCAATCCCGCAATAAATTCATCGTTGAGGCTGTTATCGAAAAGATTAGATTTAAGAATAACCCAAGGGATTTTACCCTTGAAGATATCCGTGCAGTTATCAGAGAAGAACTGCAGGATGTTTCATTCGTTTCTTCGGCACAGCCTTCAGTACAGAAAGTTGATACAGAACTGACAGAAGAACAGAAAGAAAAGAACGATGCCGAAGCTCTATCTTTTCTTGAAAACTTTATGTGAGCCAAAAGTATAGCTTTTTGGCTCAAAACAGGAAAAAGACAAAAAAATATGAGCCACTTTGGCTCAATGATTGGAGGTGATATTTATGACCGATAATGAGAAAAAGCTGATACAAGCCAAGCACAGACTTGAGCAGGCTGAAAACCGCAACCGTAAAAAGGAACGCACGGAGCGAAACCACAGACTTATTGTAGAGGGTGCGATTTTGGAGAAGCTTTTACCTGAAATCAAGACAATGAACCTTACAGAAATTGAGGGGTATTTACGGGGAAAGCTGAATTAAAGGCTGATATATGTCCCTTAAGGGCGCACTTACTCACCACCGTAAAGGCGGTGCAGTGCGCTCTCCGAGGGTGCAGACGAAATTTGTTTTAAAACAGACTGCCGTTATGTTTTGTTTGCACCTTAAAGATATGTATAACACAAATAATCATACCTGCAAAAAGCAACACCGCACTAATTACAGACACAATTTTAA
>JAFWYB010000031.1 GCA_017517865.1 Clostridia bacterium
GTTTCATTGTGAATTTCCGCATCGCTGCAAGGTGTCAAAACACCCCTAAAAAGCATCGAAATGAGTGCCGGAGGATAAGATAATGAAACTATTCTTTTTTGCCACATAGCCCCAAAGCCTTGTGTTACAGGCAATTTTGATGAAAAGAAAAGAACGAAAGTTGCAATACAAATGGTATCATAACTTTCGTTCTTATTTGGTGCGAGTGTTAATAACGGATTCAATTTTTAATATCATTTAACCGACAGTCAGACACATATTCTTGCTTGTATCAGAGAATTTTATAGTTTCTTCAACAAATAAAATATAGATTGCGAGGAAACGATATGTCAAACTTTATTGAAGATTTATACTACGGCAATATAGAACCACAGGAATTAAGCACAGAGTTTTCGGGTAAACTCAAAAAGAAGTTGAGTCAGCTTGCAGAAAAAGAAGAACAGCTTACTGTAAGGTTGAACGGTGAGGACAAAGAACTGTTTCAAAAATATGTAAGTGACTATACCGAGTTTTCAAGCATAAGCAATGCTGACAGTTTTATATCAGGCTTCAGACTGGGGGCAAGATTTACATACGACACATTTATTAAGAATACGAAAGGATAATGCAATTATGAAAAATATTACATACAGACAGGTCAACGATTATATGATACCCAATCTCACACTCCCACCCGAAGAAGCAAATATCAGATTTGGCAAATGGGGAATGATGCACAAGGATTATTTACTGAAAAATAAGAGAGTATTATTTTCAACACTACTTACTCAAGGCAAATTATATCAGCACTGTGCAGAGATAGAAAATCAGGCAAGAAAAATGTTTGATACTCTTGTTGAGCAGATGAAAACTGCTGAAGGTGTAACCGAGCAACTGAAAGAGAAAAATCAGTGGGAATGGATATGCCGTATACAGAATATTGAAGCAAGGGCAAGAGAGATTATTAATATAGAACTAATTTATAAGTAATCACAACTAATTCAACGTAAAAAATCCGAGATTTACAGTAAAGTAAGTCTCGGATTTTTTATACACAGATATTTTATAATGCCTTTTTTGTTAATCAATAGGCAAACGAATGAAAGAACATTTCCATTCATTATTTAATTTTGATGATAGATTTACAACAAACAAGTTAAATTCTTCATTTATTTAGATTGTTTTTTCAAGTTTGTTCTTATAAAAATGTGACTTAAAGTCCGTTGTGAAATAAGTCACCTTTTTAGTATAATTAATCCATAAAACAATTAAGAGAGGCTATATTATGGATATTAAACAAGCTGTAGGAAAAAGGATAAAAGAATTGCGTAATAAGCTTGGTGTTAGTCAAGAAGAATTGGCGGCTATGGTTGAACTTGACAGAACATACATAACTAGCGTCGAGAGAGGTAAGCGAAACATATCTATTGTAAATATTGAAAAATTAGCAACAGCATTAAATGTTAGTCTGTCAGAATTTTTCACGTTTGAATAAGGGGGTTAAAAAATGCCAAGAAAGACAAAGATACAATTATTTGAAGAATTAGCTCAGATTGATGAAAACGGATGTAGTAGATGGGTTAGTGTGGATGAATTTGTTGGAGAATATCAAGGATTACAACTTCTCAATGGTGCAGGATGGTCAAGGGATGATGGTCCTTTCGGCAGAAAGTATATTGTTGAAAGGGATAAAAGCAGGACCCCAGGCAACAGAACAGACGCAATAAGAACAGTCGGATTTAATACTGGTGATCCGTTTTCCTCTTATATAGACCCCACGATTAAACGTGCAATACAATCTCAACGATGTGTAGTTCTTGGAACATCTAACCCGGAAGTTGATCATAAAAATGGAATGAAAAACGAAGGAAGAGTAATGCTTAACGAAGACCAAAGATACGAAGATTTTCAACCATTAAGTAAAGCTGCCAATGATGCAAAACGTCAAATTTGCATTGAGTGCCGCAGAACGGGTGTTCGTTATGATGCAAAGCAGTTAGGTTATCCGATGTCATACTACAAGGGCGATGCAACGCATAATAATGAAGAAGATGCTTGCGAGGGCTGTTTTTGGTATGATCCAATTGAATTTAGAAGTCATTTGGAGGAGAAAAAGTAAAATGACACATGTTTTTGTTGTAGATATAAATACATTTAAATACCACCTTGAATATAAATTTGCAGGAACAGGTGCAAAAGATAAGCAGTCGAGTTTTTTATTTGATGCAAATGTTTCATACCCTGCAACAACTGAGAGAATGTTAGTGGGAATGATTGCTGATATTTCTAGAATAAGAATTGGCGATAATATCATATTTTATCTTCAGTCAGCTAACGGCGATCCGGGTATGTTTTATGGCGTTTTTCAAGCAGAATCACTGCCTTTTTTTGACGAAAATGATGAAAATAACTATTTGGTTGATAAGCTCAAAAAGGGGTTATCCTTTAGAATTCTTATTTCAGGGAAAACCGTGTATAGTAAAGGAATAACAGAACACGAATATTTAGATTCATTAAATGGTAAAAATCATCCGTATGACCTCTGTTGGAGTATGATTTATCGAAAACTAAAAGGCAATCGCGGATGCACAATGATAATGGATTATGAATATGATGACTTGTTGGAAAAGTTAAAAACAAAAAACAATAATACGATACTTGATTCTACAAACTATACTTTTAATTCAAAAACTAAGGAAATTGAAACTTTTGATGAAAAAAGAGATTATCTTGGCAAGCAAACTGCAATGAATATAAAGGACAGATTATTATATAAGTTTAATCGTAACAATGCCTTTGAAACTCATTTGCAAGCGTATTTAACACAAAAATTTGATAGCAACGATTACAAAGATGTTTTATTACCTCTCAAAAATGAAGAAGTTTGGATAGGAAACGAAGTGTCTTGTGGCGTTGGAATGCAACGTATTGATCTTGTTTTAAAGCAAGAAACAGAAAACGACGTATTTATAAAGTTGATAGAGCTTAAAGATGAAGCACCTAGTAATGCCATTATAGATTATCAGATTCCTTGGTATTTAGAATGGTTATCTTATTATGTTGTTCCTAAGTATGCGCATAAAAAGATACATGTAATCCCTTGTGTTATTGCAAAAGGAAAACTTTCTAATGGGCTTAAAGACCACTATCAGAAATTCAAATTCAACATAACAAATGTTGACGTTAGAAATTTGGAATATATCGGTTTTGAAATCGTCGACGATAAAATAGAATTAAACAAATACTTATAAAACAAAAAGGAGAAGCGTTTCACTTCTCCTTTTTGAATAAGAAAATATATTCGTGTTTGAATAAATATAAACCATTTTTCAAAGCTCTTTGTCTCCAAAGGGCTTTTTGATTTGCTTTACCTTTAGTCTCTTCAAAATTCTTTACTATTGTGGCTTTGAGTGTTAGCCCTTCTTGCTGCATTGCTTGCATACAGTAGAATCCTAGCGGGACTAATTGGCTGTTAGCATATTTGTCTCCGATTACAACGGCACAATATCTTCCTTTTTCCAATATTGCAGAAGTGTTTCTCACAACTAACCGAAAATTTTCTATGAACGACTCTAAAGTTTTAGCATTAGATAAATCATTTCTATCTTCGCTAAATTTTATAATATCCCAATAGGGAGGATGATAAATAATAAACTGCACATTTTTAATATTGTATGTACTTAATATTCGGTTCGTGTCAAAAGTTCTGCTATCATCCACAAAAGTATCTGCTATGATTCCTTCTCTTTGCTCTGAGTGAATTCTTTTGATGGCTTCCATCGCTACATCTTGTTGCAATTCGATACCTATAGAATTCCTTCCCATTCGTTGAGCTTCTATCAAGGTGGTTCCGCTTCCTGCAAAAGGGTCTAAAACATAATCTCCCACTTTTGTGTATCGCGTCAAAAGTTGATGCGGTATTTGAGGGACAAAATTTCCATGGTAATGGCCGTCATGAGCCCCAGAATTATCTCTTTGTGGAATTATCCAAAGACTATCCAACCATACATCATTGATTTCTTTCCATTTTGACATATCGAGGTCGTTTATTTTACCCATAATCAAAGTAACCTTTCTGCTTTTTCATCAATTTCGCTTAGAGTATCATTAAGCAAGGTATTTATTGCAGTTTTTTCAATTGAGAAATTATATGTGGTGGTCAACGCTTCTTTTACGTTGTGTGCGATTTGCCCGCGTTTCTTGCCAAAGCTTTCCAATGCCTCTGTGTATGTATCGGACAGGCTGCTTATTGGCATCCCCAACGGAGCAAACATTTCATCAATATTTGCTTTTTTAATTCCATGATTCTTTTCAAGAAGAGCACGATAATTTGAAAACAACTTATCAAGTCTTGACTTTGCATCTTCATTAATAAAATCTTTTTTTAACATTAGAGCTAAATGCAGCAAAGGCTCGCTTGTCTCGTTTTTCAAATCATAATCTTCTTTGGCTTTTTTTATTATTCCCCACGCGATATCTTCGAAATATTTTTCAAACTCAGCATGACATAACAAAACATACGATTTTATTATGTTTTGTTTATCCTCTGAGACTTCCTCCAAAGGATCATCTGGCATAAGGCTTCCAAAGGTTGAGGAAATAGATGAAAGTCTTCGCTGGAGATGTTGATATTCATTTGTCATATCTTATATCCTTACACAAAGAGAGCTTTGGTAAACTCAGTTATTCTGGTATTATTCTTTTCCTTAGAGTGTGTTGTCGGCAAGAATGCATCTGCAAAAGCCTTGTTTGTTTTAAATAAATTGATTACAAACTCTTTCAAGTTGATGTTTTTATTTTCAACAAATTCTCTTTTGGAAGAGTCAGAAAATATACTAGTCAGCAAATCAAACATCGGTCTATTGAATGGGCCGAAATATTCTTCCCCAGTCTCTTTCACAAAGAAAGCTTTAAAAGCATCGTCTCCAAGGTAAGAATAAACAAACTCTACGGCTTTTTCAAACTCTTGTGCATCACTTTTGATGACAGTTTCTTTTGTCTGCCATTCTCGATTTAATCTTTCGCAAGTTGTGTTGAAAAACTCATTAATATTTCCGTTATACTCGGTGCCATAATATTTGAAGGCATAATAACGAACTAATAATTCGGCATCACGCATACGTTTATCTGGATTTTTCAAATTAAGCATTCGTTTTATACCTTTTGATGCAGCAGAATATTCATTGATGAAATTTATAAACTCTCCGGCATATAACGACTGTCTAAGTTCGTGAGGTGAAAGAGGCACGCCGCCACCATTCAATCTGTTAAAAATAAAGTATAATACATCAGTATTATAATTTTTCAGAACACTAGTTTTAATTAAAGCATTCTCAATTTTGCTCAAATACTGAGTTTTGGTGGAGTCAGAGAGCATTTTTTTATAAGTATAGCCGTTTAGTTCTTTTAAAACATTTAATCCTTTAAGTTTGAATCCTTTGCCTTCGTTTTCAGGCGCAATAAAGCTTATAATAGCATTAAGTCTTTGCTTTCCATCAATAACTATAAATTTGTTATTTACTGTATCGTTAGCAAGCATTAACGAAGGAATAGGAACATTTAAAATAAGAGACTCTATGAAAGCGGATTTTAAAACGTCATTCCAAACATATCTTCTTTGAAACACAGGATCTAAAGACAATTTTTTTGACTTATACCACGTCGTAACCATTTCTACAGATAAATCCATTGGGACAACAATAGTGTTTTCTAAACTTTGTATGGAAATTTCGCTAGATTCAACTATGTTTTCTTCAATTTCTGTATCTAATACATCTAAATTTAACTCTTCTTTAATAATCATTTCTTCCATGATTTACTCCTTTATTAAGCAGTGTAAATATTCAATTGTTGAATCGGATTTACAGTCTCTAGCATTATCCGCTTTAAAACGGCGATATTGTTGCATATAGACTTTGTATTTGCCATATTTTTTCATTATTTTTTCTATAGTATCAAAAGACATTAGTCCCTCGTTGTTATAGCTTAAAAATATGTATTTGAATTTTGCGTTTTTAATCAAATCGGCAAATGCATCTTCAACCTTGTTTTTCATACAAAACACGCTTTTTTGCTCTTCGTAATTTCTTAATCCAGTTTTGCCTTTGATTTCAGGGTTATCATATTTTGCTATTGTTTCTAGCAAGTGATAATTAGAGCAATACTGGCGGGCATTATATGGAGGATCTAAATAAAGAATATCACCCGAAACTTTTTTGATTAACTCATTAATATCCTCATTATAAACTCTGCATTCAACAGAACCTTGCATAATTGGAAGTGGTGATAATTCCATTTCTTTCAATGCAGATTTCTTTAGTTTTTTCAAAAAAGCTCCATATACCGAGGCCGTATTAGCACATTTGTCAATGCTATTAATTAAAGAACCTAGCAGGAAAAAGTATTCGTTTTCATTTATTTTACCATTAACCAGCCATTCTTCGATTGTGATTCTTATTGCATCACATTTTTTTGCATTGTGTTCCGAAAAATACATTCTTCTAAATTCTTGTTCTACTGTTCCTTCAAAAGAATAATTTTTATAAATGAAACCTTCTATTCCAACCAAACTATTCAATTCGTCTATAAGTTCATTACAGTGTTTTTTATCCAAGTTACCGTTGTTTTCAATCATATGTTTGGTTATAACATAACTATAATATTGAATGTCGTTTGCTATTATGGAATAACCCTGCTTTTTAAATGAACCGCTAACCACTCCAGTTCCTGCAAACAAATCGGCAAATACCATTTCAGATGGTTTTCTATCTTCGCCGCACAATTTTAAGGTTTTATTAATAGATTCTTCTAAGAAATCTATTAAGGAATATTTAGAACCAATATAATTCATAGTGTCCTCACAATATCGATAAATAAATGTTTTGTTGTGCATCAATTGCCCATTTTGCTTTTTTCTCAACTATCGTTCCATCTTCTTGCAATAGTCCATATTTTCGGAAGATGCTAGTAACTTGGGATAGATAATTTCTACTTGGGCAAAACGTTACATCATAAAAATCGTCACCGTTTACAATAAGTTTCATAGAATGCTTTTCATTATTATTTTCAATTTTATCTATGATAATTCTTGGAAGTGAAATTATGTATACACGAACATCGTTTGTAGTAATTGTTTTTTCAACATAGCTTAATTCGGATGAAAAATTTGTGTTGTTTTCAAATGATTGATTTTTGTTCGTGAACATGTCGAGCGCACTTTTACTGAACATGGGCTTATATGCAAAGCCGATTTGTCTGTCAATGCAAATCCTAACTAAATCAATTCCGTCAATGACGAAAACTGGTTTAGATGGGTCTTTAGAAATAGCTTGCTCTTTTGCTTTGTCAGAAACCTTTGCGGTAGTAATAAATAACCCTTTTTCATTAAAACAAAGATTTCCTCTTAAAGCATCTATTTTCTCAGGAGAAATAGTTTTTGAAGGCGAATTCCTTTTTGCTTGAATTCGATATTTTACACTGTCTGCATTATTAATTTCAGAAAGGCCTTCCTTAACTGCTTCTAGATCAACACCGCCATCACCTGTCTTTTTTGTCACAACTACTTCAGAAAGACCTATAGACTCTAAGAAAGGTTTTAGGAACTCTTCAAATTCAAAACCATTTTTAAAATAAGAATAAAAATCATCTAAAACTCCCTTGAGCTCATTGTTTGTAAAATCTTGTACTATTCTCATATTGTTACCTCAAATTTGATGTTTTGGGTGTTGCAAAAGTCTTCAAAAGCCTTTTTGGCTAAACGGCTCGGATTATAACTGCCGTTCTCCCATCGATTAATCGTAGCAAAACTTACACCAAGTTCACGAGCTAAATCCTCTTGGGATAAATTCATTTTAACTCTAACATATTTTACCTTTTCGGAAAAGTCCATAATTCTATCTCCGTATTAAAAATATTTTTAGAGTATTATAACATTTTTTATAACAGATGTAAATAGTAGAATCAGTATATTTATATTTTTGAACATAATTCAAAATAGAAAACATTTTACAAGAGTGTTTTAAACTATCATCTCTGAATAGTATTATTGTAACGAAATTTCGATATAAATGGATATTAATGTGATTGTGGTGTCGGTGAAAACCGACACCATCTTTTCTTTTTTAGAAAAGTTCTTGACAAGTAAACAAATGTTCTTTATAATGATAGATTGGTAAATAATGTATTTACCCTACAACTGAATACAAACTGAAACACCTATTTATTAGTGCCTATAGTGAGCCGGGAATCACTGTGCTGACCTAAAGAGTATCTGTCCGAATACTTGGTCGGGAAACATACGGACAATCAGTGCTTAAGTTTTAAGCCGTTACATAGTTTCAGTGCAAACTGTGCGAGAGGATGAAATGTCTTCCCGCTATTTGTGCTGTCTATGTGCGGCTTTTTTGTTTGCATAAAAATTTTTTCTGAAAAACAGAAACAAAATTATGTGGCTTATTTCCATTACTTTTAGAGGCAGTTTCTTTATTAAATAACTGCCCCCACAAACAGAACACGGTATAAAGGATACTACAGCCACCCTACATAGCGAAGCTTGTCTGCGGAGTAATCCGCAACTAAAGTTTGTCGCTCCCTTGATAAGCGAGAAACTTTAGTTTATGAGCCTCGCAGAGCCCACTGACATCTTTGCACGGTGAAGGCGTGAAAGTGTCATAGTGGGTTACGCACTTTCAACGAAAGTCAGCGGAACAAATAAAGCAGTAATGCAGAAAGGAGGTAAAACCTATGTCAAAGAAAAATTATAGCGTAGCAAGAGTTGTCACTCATACACAAAGCACAATCGGTAAATGTGAAAGGCACAACGAGAGAAAGAATGAGTCTTACGCAAATATGAATGTTGATACGGCTCGGTGTGATATGAATGTTCATTTCAAAGGTTGCGGTGAACTGACCTACAACGAGCAACTGAATAAGCTCATAGCCGAAAAGAAGGTATGTATGCGAGGTCTGAAAGCTGATGCAAAGGTCTTTGATGAAATGATATTTGATGTCAACACAGACTACTTTGAAACTCACGGCAGTTATGAATATGCCAAAGAGTTTTATGCAGAAGCCTATCGTTTCGCAGTTAATCTATACGGTGAACAGAATATCATCTCTGCCGTGATGCACGCTGATGAACTGAATGTGGCTCTCACAGAACAGTATGGAAAGCCCGTGTATCACTATCACATGCACGTTGTAGCTCTGCCTGTTGTGGAAAAGCAAATCTTATGGACAAAACGGTGTAAGGATAAATCACTTGTAGGCACTGTCAAAGAAACGGTTAATCAGATAAGCCATTCAAAGAAATGGAAATCACCTCAGGCGGTAGATGAAAACGGTAATGTCATATTTAACGAAAAAGGCAAGCCTGTGCTGATTCCGTCTTACAGTATTCTGCAGGATGATTTCTTTAATCACATGCAAAAAGCCGGTTTCAATGATTTCATCCGTGGCGAAAAAGGCAGTACGACTGAACACTTGTCTTGTCTGCAATATGAAATTCAACAGGATAAGAAACGCCTTGAAGAAATCAAAAGTCAGATTGAAAAGGAAGAAATACACTATGACAATATTCATACTGTACACAAAACCTTTATGGAGATTGACAGTATGGGCAAGAAAACACTTACGGGCAAAGTGACAATTTCAAGCGAGGATTTCAATGACCTGAGTAATATGGCAAAGCAGTCCGTTGCGGCAAGGAGTAAGATTTTTGACCTTGAGGGTGAAAATGAAAGACTCCGAAAAAGGAATTGGGAATTGCAGAGCCATATAAACAGACTAAGCAAAAAGCTTCATGAACTTGAACAAATCTGTGCACCGTATCTTGAAGCAATGAAAGCTATGCCTGAAAAAGTAAAAGCATTTATCTCGGATGTGCTGAAAACTGTCCGAAAAGAGAAAACCAACAAAAATATAGAAATGAAAAAAGAGAGGTAATTAAATGAATATTGAAGATAATTTTATTAACACCCTGTTTGATAAAACAGAAGAAACAGAGGCGGTAAAGCCCCAGACAACCGAAATCGTAAATATGTCGGTAGGAAAAATTGTTCCGAATTTTAAGAATCCTTACAAGTGCCGCGAAGAGGATATGAAACCGTTGGAGGAAAGCATCCGTGAAAACGGTATTATTCAACCCCTTATGGTACGAAAGGATGATAAGGCTGATGTGTATGAAATCATATCTGG
This sequence comes from Clostridia bacterium, assembly GCA_017517865.1. Lineage (GTDB taxonomy): Bacteria > Bacillota > Clostridia > Oscillospirales > Acutalibacteraceae > UBA6857. The sequence goes on from JAFWYB010000031.1 coordinate 10,174, forward strand.
TCACAGACGTTTCCTTGCAGCAACAAGGCTTAAGCTGACAGAGGTGCCGGTGGTAGTTTTAGATATTACAAAGGAAGAAGCGGATATTATCCTCGTTGACAGTAATCTGCACCGTGAGCATATTCTACACTCGGAAAAAGCCTTTGCTTACAAGATGAAAATGGATGCTCTTAAAAAGCAGGGCAAACGAACGGATTTAACTTCGGACCAAGTTGGACCGAAGTTATCTGCGGATAAAGTTTCCGAAACCGACAGTGCTTCTCAGGTTAAGAGATATATTCGTCTTACCAATCTGATTCCAAGGCTTCTTGCAATGGTGGATAGCAGTAAAATTGCATTCGGTCCCGCTGTTGAGCTTTCGTATCTCAGCCAAGGTCATCAGAACTTTATTGCTGAGGTTATTGAGAAAGAGATATGTACACCGTCACTTGCTCAGGCTCAGAAATTAAAAAAGCTCAAACAAGAAGGAAATCTTACTGTCGGTACAATTCTTAGTATGATGAAGCAGCCCAAACCCAATCAGGTGCAAATGGTAAAAATTCCCGAGGAGAGCATAAACAAGTATGTAAAATCCAATGCAACAGTAAAGGAAAAAGAAGAATTTCTTGCAAAGGCTGTTGAGTATTATGGAAAATCTCTTATACGAAAGAAAGACAGAGGTGCGAGATGATAAAGAAAATAAACGATTTTTGCGGATTTCTTGGTGAGGATGAATATGTAATCGGCGGTGTGCTTTACAAGGTTTCTTCCACATTTGCACCTGCAAATATCTGCAATCTTGAAAACACCATAGGTGATAAAGTGCAAAAATATGTCGGCAGTGATTTCGCACATTTGACATTGGTGCCTGATGTAGATAAAATTGAAGCAGAATATGTGACGACTGCCGGAAAGGAGGACTAATGCAGTCAAACAATTTAGGAATCACAGCTCTTTATTGTCGTCTTTCCCGTGATGACGGAAGCGATAAGGAGAGCAACTCAATCGAAAATCAGAAGCTGATGCTTGCCCGTTATGCTAAGGAAAAAGGCTTTGAGAACACAAGGTTTTATGTGGATGACGGCTTTACGGGAACGAATTTCAACAGACCTGATTTCAAAAGAATGATGGAGGATGTTGAAGCAGGATATATCTCAACCATTATCGTAAAGGATATGTCCCGATTCGGCAGAAATTATGTTGAGGTCGGTCTTTACACCGAATCATACTTTCCCGAAAACAATATCCGCTTTATTGCCATAACTGACCTTGTTGACAGTGCTGACGGTGATAATGAAATTATCCCGTTCAAGAATGTTATGAACGAGATGTATGCAAGAGATATTTCAAAGAAGGTACGCTCTGCAAAAAGAATCAGAGGTAATATGGGTGAGCCACTTTCTCAACCCCCTTACGGATATATGAAGGATCCGCAGAATCCTAAAAGGTGGATTGTTGAACACGAGGCGGCAAGTGTTGTGAGAGAAATATTCAGGCTTTATCTTGAAGGCTACGGTCAGGATAAAATTGCAAGAACCTTGCAGGACAGAGGCATAAAGAATTGCACCTCATATTGGCAGGAGCGAGGCATAGGCAGAGGCGGTAAAAAGGTACAGCCTAACCCGTACAAGTGGAAAAGCTCTACCATAGGTCAGATTCTTATCCGTCAGGAATATTGTGGCGATGTGGTAAATTTCAAAACCTATTCCAAGAGTTTCAAGAACAAGAAAAGGCTTCAGAATCCCGAAGAAAATTGGAAGATTTTCAAGGATGTTCACGAGCCGATTATTGACCGTGAAACCTTTGAAGCGGTACAGGCTCTTATCAAGAAATGCAAACGCAGAGACCCGAAGCCTGAAAACGGAGACAAGAATATCTTTTGTGATTTTCTCGTCTGTGCCGAATGTGGGCATAAGCTATGGTATCATGTGAATACACGCAACAAGGATATTCACTATTTCAGTTGTAGTAATTATGTAAAGGATTACAGAGGCAGCTGTCAGCACAGACATTATGTGAGAGCAGATGCCATTGAGCAGATTGTGATGCTTGAGCTCAAAAAGATGTCAGCTTGTATAAGGCATAACGAGGACTGCTTTGCCGAAATCCTTGCACGAAAAACTAACAGTGATAAAATCTCCGAGGAGAAATATCTCAAAACCGAGCTTGAAAGACTTATGAGCAGAAATGCAAAGGTTGAGAGAAATTACGAAAAGCTGTACGAGGATAATATGGACGGCAAGGTAACTGACGAGTGGTTTATGCATATGTCAAGAAAGTACGAAGAGGAACGAATTGAGTTAAGGACGAAGATTTCAAAACTCCGAGAACAGCAGGAGCAACTTAATAACAAAGAAAAGGAAAAAGAACTTTTTGTTTCTGCCGTTCGCAAGTTTATGGAAATGGAAACTCTAACGGCGCCACTCCTTCACGAGCTTATAGACCACATTGACATTTATGAAACCGAAGGCACAGGCAAAAACAGAACACAGCGTATTGTAATTCATTATCGCTTTGTGGGATATATTGAAATTCCGTCAAATGCAGATAATTACAAAGCAGATACCCGTCAGGGTGTAGCAGTGGAATATCTCACTGCATAACAAAAAAGAGCAGGATAAAACCTGCTCGATACATATTGATGAAACTATGAAATTAAACAAAAAAGTCGAGTGTTCATACGAAATCCGTTATGAACACTCGAAATGGTGCGGATGTTCATAACACAAGTAGTTCTCCGGCAATACATATTCTAACTTTCGTACTCTAATATATTTCCTCAGATATGGAGGAATACATAATGTCAAATATTATTGAAGATTTCTACTACGGCAACATTGAGCCGCAAGAAGTCAATTCAGAATTAACACCCAAACTTAAGAAAAAGCTGAGTGACCTCGCCGAAAAAGAAGAACAGCTCACGGCAAGACTGAACGGTGAAGATAAGGAACTGTTTAAAAACTATGTTAGAGCTTATATTGAATTTTCGACAACAAGTAATGCTGATAGTTTTGTATCAGGTTTCAGGCTTGGAGCAAAATTTACATACGACACATTTGTTAAGAATACGAAAGGATGATGCGATTATGAAAAATATTACATACAGACAGGTCAACGA
>JAFWYB010000021.1 GCA_017517865.1 Clostridia bacterium
CAGTAAATATCTGCCTTCCTATGCGGAATATTTGTAAAAGAAAGATATTATCTTTTATCGTTCTGCCGAAACACTTGTTTCGAGGCCAAAGAGCCTTTTGCTTCCTTTGGGGCTCAGGCCAAAGGAAGTGCCCAAGCGGCACGAGCGTTGTCGGGTTGTTCCTTTATTAAAGGTAAATCTTAAAGATAAGCATAAATTCGGCGGAATATTTCTTGCCGTCTGATAAAACCTTTCCCGCGATTGCACAACGCGCATTGCGAATTGCGCATTAAAAAAGCCGCCCTCAGGCGGCTTTTGATTAAAATTCCATTTTTGCTTCAATATATGCAACGAGCTCGTCAATCTTGACTCTCTCCTGCTGCATTGTGTCACGGTCACGCACCGTTACACAGCCGTCCTCAACTGAGTCAAAGTCGTAGGTAATGCAGAAGGGGGTACCGATTTCGTCCTGGCGGCGGTATCTCTTGCCGATTGAGCCTGCATCGTCAAACTCGGTCATAAACTTCTTCTGAAGCATATGATATACCTCTTCAGCCTGCTCGTTGAGCTTCTTTGAAAGAGGAAGCACTGCTGCCTTGATGGGTGCAAGTGCGGGATGGAAGTGAAGCACTACTCTTGAATCGTTCTTTTCTGCATCAACAACCTCTTCGTCGTATGCCTCTGTCATAACAGCGAGGAAAAGTCTTTCTACTCCGAGAGAGGGCTCGATAACATAAGGGATATATCTTTCATTGGTAGTAGGATCAAAGTAATCGAGGCTCTTGCCTGATGTATTGATGTGCTGAGTAAGGTCGTAATCCGTTCTGTCAGCAACGCCCCAGAGCTCACCCCAGCCGAAGGGGAAGAGGTACTCGAAGTCGGTTGTAGCCTTTGAATAGAAGCAGAGCTCATCCTTATCGTGGTCACGGAGTCTGAGGTTTTCTGCCTTGATGTTGAGGCTGTAAAGCCAGTCGCGGCAGTATGCTCTCCAATAATCAAACCACTCAAGATCCGTACCGGGCTTGCAGAAGAATTCAAGCTCCATCTGCTCAAACTCACGAACGCGGAAGATGAAGTTACCCGGTGTGATTTCGTTACGGAAGGACTTGCCTATCTGTGCAACGCCGAAGGGTACCTTTCTTCTTGTTGTTCTCTGAATGTTTGCGAAGTTTACGAAAATACCCTGTGCGGTTTCGGGTCTGAGATAAATCTCGTTCTTACTGTCCTCTGTTACACCCTGGAAGGTCTTGAACATAAGGTTGAACTGACGGATATCGGTAAAGTTGTGTGCACCACAGTCGGGGCAGGGAATGTTCTTTTCGTTGATATAGCTCATCATCTCTTCGTTTGACCAGCCTGCAACGTTTGTACCGTCAAAGTTTTCGATGAGGTTGTCAGCTCTGTGACGGGTCTTACATTCCTTACAGTCCATAAGAGGGTCTGAGAAGCCGCCGAGATGACCTGAAGCAACCCAAGTCTGGGGATTCATAAGGATAGCTGAGTCAAGACCTACGTTGTAGGGGTTTTCCTGAACGAATTTCTTGAGCCAGGCTTTTTTGATGTTGTTCTTGAGCTCTACGCCGAGAGGTCCGTAATCCCATGTATTTGCAAGACCGCCGTAGATTTCACTGCCGGGGTACACGAAGCCTCTGCCCTTACAGAGAGCGACGATTTTTTCCATTGTTTTTTCAGTGTTTTTAAGCATATTAAAAACTCCCTTCTTTGATGCTCTTTGCCGCCGGTTTGCGACAAAGGCTGAAATCTGAAACAGACGGCTATTATAATAATGTATATAAATAAAAAAGTCAAGACCCTATAAAGAAAAGAACCGTCGGTATGTTACCGACAGCTCTTTTTATATATCAAATCAAATTACTTTTCCTGATTTTTTATGTCTTTAAGGCAGACAAAGGTACTGCACCCGCCGAGAGCATATTGTAAATTTTACCGTCCTTATCCACCATTGTAACGGGAAGCTCCGGAAAAAGCAGATGTATCGCCGCCACAAAGCCGATACTGTCACTGCCGGGAAAGCCCGTAACCACGGTCAACGGCTTTCTTTTTGCAATATGGGCCGAAGCCGTAAGCACGGGATCGTTGCTGAAATAAACCGCCATATTGCCGCCCTGCCTTCTTGCCGTGTCGCGTATCCTTTCAAGAGCCTCGCAGTCAATGCACTTTTCACCGTCAGCAACGGGAAGCACGGAGACCACCTCAAGGTCTGCTCCGCTTCTTACAGCAAGAGCTTTTGCCGTTTCAACAAGCCTCTCTGAGGAAGGCTGTGCCGTTACACAAACAAGAACGGTGCTGTTGTTTTTCATTTTTCTATCAGACCTCCTTTTCATCCACATTATATCTATGTTGGTTTAGACCAACTTAAAACCGCAATAATATAATTGTATATGTCTGAGCCGAAAAGCTCTCTTTTCAGCCCTGCCGTTGCAAAAACATCAAATAATATTAAAAAAAGTTGTAAAATGGCTTGAAATATTTGTTTTTTTTCGTATTATATAAAATGGTGGAAAATTTTGAAAGATTTACCGCTTTATTAACAGTATAAAGGCAATTAAAATAATAAATTATGGGGTGATAATTTGAAAGTACAATTTACAGAAACTATCCTTCGTGACGCCAATCAGTCTCTTATTGCAACAAGAATGGGCTTTGAGGAGTTTGAAAAAATTCTTCCCGAGCTTGATAAGGCAGGCTACTATTCACTTGAATGCTGGGGCGGCGCAACCTTCGACTCCTGTCTTCGTTATCTCAGCGAGGATCCCTGGGAAAGACTCAGAAAAATCAGAAAGGCTTGTCCTAACACAAAGCTTCAGATGCTTCTCAGAGGTCAGAACCTTTTAGGCTATAAGCACTATCCCGATGACGTTGTCCGTGCATTCATCAGAAAGAGCGTGGAAAACGGCATAGACATCATCCGCATCTTTGACGCTCTCAACGACCTTCGCAACATCGAGGTTGCCGTTGACGAAACTCTCAAGTGCGGCGCACATCCCTCGGGCACTATATGCTATACGCTTTCTCCCATACACTCACTTGAAAAGTATGTAGAGCTTGCAAAAGATATGGAAAAGATGGGCGTAAAGTCAATCTGTATAAAGGATATGGCAGGTATTATGGGCCCTCAGGAAGCATATGACCTTGTTAAGGCTATCAAGGCTGAGGTAAAGCTTCCTCTTGTTGTGCACACTCACTCAACAACAGGTCTTGGCGCACTCACCTTACAGAAGGCGGTTGAGGCAGGCGCTGACGTTATAGATACCTCTATTTCCTGCTTCTCCGGCGGCACCTCACAGCCTCCTACGGAAACTCTTGCTTACGCTCTCAGACAGCAGGGCTACGAGGTAGAGCTGAATATGGATACGCTCAAGAAGATAAACGATTTCTTCAAGCCCGTACGCGCAAAGGCACTCGAAAGCGGTCTTCTCAACCCCGTTGTTCTTGCAACGGATACCGATGCGCTTTCATATCAGGTGCCCGGCGGTATGCTTTCAAACCTCGTTGCTCAGCTTACGGCTGCCGGCAAGCTTGATAAGTTTGAAGAAGTGCTTCTCGAGGTACCCAGAGTACGTGAGGACCTCGGTTATCCTCCCCTTGTTACTCCCATGAGCCAGATGGTAGGCGTTCAGGCTACCCAGAATGTGCTTGCAGGCGAAAGATATAAGAACGTATCAAAGGAAATCAAGAACTACTTCTTCGGCTTCTACGGCAAGGCTCCCGGTGAGGTTAACGCTGAACTTGCAAAAAAGATACTCGGCGACGAGCATCCCGTAACCTGTCGCTTTGCAGATACTCTTGAGCCTTATATGGAAAAGGCAAAGGCTGAAATAGGCGACAAGGCAAAAAGTGAGGAGGACGTGCTTTCATATATCGCCTTTCCGGCTCAGGCAGAGGCCTTCTTTGACAAGCGTGACGAAAAGACAAGAAACACCTTCCGTTACACCATCAGAGAGGCATAAGGAGGTTGAAATATGCTTAATTTTCTTTCAACGGCAGTCGAAGCCATTGGCGGCGCAGACGGTCCTACCTCAATAACCGTCGCCGGCGACCTTCCCCTTCCCGCAATAACCGTTTCGGCTTTTGCCGTAATCTTTATTGCTTACGTTTATATAATGAAAGCAATAAACGCAAAAAAGCCGGCTCCCGAAGCTCCCGCAGCAGCCCCTGTTGCCGCAGCAGCCGCAGTCAGCGTGCCCGCTTACACAGGCCCCGTGCTTGAGGGTGTCAGCGAAACAGAAGCCGCTGTTATTATGGCAATAGTTTCAGATAAAACGGGTATTCCCCTTAACAGACTCAAATTTGAATCAATCAGACTTACGGAGGATAAATAATATGAAATATATAGTTAATTTAAACGGCAAGAATTACGAGGTTGAGGTTACAGAGCAGGAGGCAGTTGTAACAAACGTAACAGCAGGTGCTGCACCCGTTGCCGCAGCTGCACCTTCACCCGCGCCTGCAGCTGCACCCGCAGCCGCAGCTCCCGTTTCACAGAGTGCTTCTGCCGAAGGCACCGCAATTCCCTCACCTATGCCCGGCACCATTCTCAGCGTTGCCGTTTCGGCAGGCCAGGCAGTCAAGTCAGGTGACGTGCTTATCGTTCTTGAGGCTATGAAAATGGAAAACGACATCGTTGCTCCCTGTGACGGCGTGGTTAAGCAGATTCTTGCAACAAAGGGTGCAACAGTAAACACCGACGACGTACTTATCGTTATCTGATAACGGAGGTAAAAAATGGCAGATTTACTTTCAAACTTCGCGACCCTTGAATGGAAACAGGTTGCAATGTGGATTATCGGTGCCCTGCTGATATATCTTGCAGTAAAAAAAGAAATGGAGCCCTCTCTTCTTCTTCCCATGGGCTTCGGTGCTATACTTATCAACCTTCCCAATTCAGGCGCACAGCATATTATTGACGTTCTTTTCCGCTTCGGTATCGACAACGAATTCGGTGAAATAATGCCCCTTGTTCTTTTCATCGGTATCGGTGCTATGATTGACTTCACGCCGCTTCTTACAAATCCGAAGCTGATGCTCTTCGGTGCGGCGGCACAGTTCGGTATCTTCTTTACCCTCTGCCTTGCACGCCTTGTAGGCTTTGACCTTAACGACGCCGCATCAATCGGTATTATCGGCGCCGCAGACGGTCCTACGGCTATCGCAGTTTCAATGGAGCTGAACTCAAATTACGTGGGTGCAATTATGGTTGCTGCTTATTCATATATGGCTCTCGTACCCCTTGTGCAGCCCCCCATCATAAAGCTCTGCACAACGAAGAAGGAGCGCCTTATCCGTATGGATAACACTCAGGGCAAGCAGCCCTCAAAGCTCACAAAAATTCTCTTCCCCATCGTTGTTACCGTCATCGTAGGTCTTGTTGCCCCCGACGCGGTTGCTCTTATCGGCTTCCTTATGTTCGGTAACCTTATCCGTGAATGCGGTGTTCTCAACTCTCTTTCGGAAACCGCACAGAAGGTTCTCGCAAACCTTATCACAATCTTCCTGGGTATCACAATCGCTGCCCGTATGCGCGCAGAGGAATTCCTTACCTTTGACACTCTTCTTATCATCGGCCTCGGCCTTTTCGCATTCATCTTCGATACCTTCGCCGGTGTTATGCTTGCAAAGCTTATGAACCTTGTTTCAAAAAAGAAGATCAACCCCATGATCGGTGCCGCAGGTATTTCTGCTTTCCCCATGGCAGCCCGTGTTGTTCATAAGATGGGTCTTGACGAGGATAATCAGAACTTCCTTCTTATGCATTCAATCGGTGTTAACGTTTCGGGTCAGATCGCTTCAGTTATCGCCGGCGGTCTCATCCTTTCATTCTTCAGATAATCAAGGAGGCAGCAGCAATGAATTTCGTAATAGATTTTGAAGCATTCCTCAGCTCTCTCCCCCTTATGGGCAAGGGTATGCTCGGTATTTTCCTTGTAACCTCGGTTATCGTGCTTTTTGTTAACGCACTTAACAACCTTCCCGAGAAAAAAGAAAAATAAAACGCTGAGAGGCTGTCGGCTTCCGATGGCCTCTCGTTTACAATTACTCAAAGGAGTGATATAAATGCTTACTTTAGCTTTAAAAATGCCTTTAAGCCAAGCTTTTGCTGTTTCGTTCATCGGCATTGTAACCGTTATAGTTATTCTTGCGGTTATAGCCTGCCTTATACTTCTCGTTTCAAAGGCAATCAGAAAAATCGAGTCGGCAGTTTCGGAAAAAGCCGACAAAAGCACGGCGTCTGAACCGACCCCCGCAGCTCAGACACAGGCCGTAACCGAGAAAATGTCTCAGGGTAACGTTGAGCTTATAAACACAGAAGAAAAGGAAGCCGCAGTTATTATGGCAATCGTTTCAGATAAAACCGGCATTCCTCTTGAAAGACTCAGCTTTAAATCAATAAAGCTCGTCGGTGACGAAAAGAAAGGAGAGAAGTAATATGATAAAGGATGTCCTTATCGGCTTATGGGAAGCATCGGGCTTCAATTCGCTTTTTGCGGACGGCACCTTCCTCTGGCAGAATCTCGTTATGATTCTGGTTTCCTTTGTGCTTCTCTATTTTGCAATTGTTAAAAAATGTGAGCCCCTTCTTCTCGTTCCTATCGCTTTCGGTATTCTTCTTGCTAACCTTCCCGGTGCAGGCCTCATGGACGACCCGACGGGTCTTATGGATACCTCAAACATCGTTGAGGGTGCACACTGGTACGACAGCGGTGTTTTAAGACTTATCTATGCAGGCGTTAAGTCAAGTATCTTCCCCTGCATTATATTCCTGGGCATAGGCTGTATGACCGACTTCGGCCCCCTTCTTTCAAACCCCATGTCACTTCTTTTAGGTGCAGCCGCACAGCTCGGCATCTACGTAGCCTTTGTTATTGCAATTCTTCTCGGCTTTGCCCCCGAAGAGGCAGCATCAATAGCTATCATCGGCGGTGCAGACGGACCTACGGCTATCTTCCTTACAGGTAAGCTTGCTTCACACCTTCTTGGCCCCATCGCCGTTGCCGCTTATTCCTATATGGCTCTCATTCCCTTCATTCAGCCTCCCATTATGAAGGCTCTTACAACAGAGAAGGAGCGCAAGGTTGAAATGAAGCAGCTTCGCAAGGTTTCAAAAACAGAGAAGATTATTTTCCCCGTTGTTGTTCTTGTTATCTGCGCATTCATTCTTCCCTCGGTTGCTCCCCTTTTAGGCTTCCTTATGCTCGGTAACCTGTTTAAGGAGTGCGGTGTTGTTGACAGACTTTCAGACACGGCTCAGAATGCTCTTATGAACATCGTTACCATTTTACTCGGTCTTACGGTCGGTGCAACAACCAACGGTCAGACCTTCCTCAAGGCTGAAACTCTCAAGATTGTTGTTCTCGGTCTTGTTGCCTTCTGCTTCTCAACCGTAGGCGGTCTTCTCCTCGGTAAGCTGCTTTACCTTATAACCGGTGGCAAGGTTAACCCCCTTATCGGCTCAGCAGGCGTTTCCGCTGTTCCTATGGCAGCCCGTGTTGCGCAGAATGAAGGCAGAAAGTATAACCCCAAAAACTTCCTTCTTATGCACGCTATGGGTCCCAATGTTGCAGGCGTTATAGGCTCGGCAGTTGCCGCAGGCTTCCTTCTTGCAATGTTCGGTCCGAAATAAAAGCAAAGCAAACCTGCCGTGTGTTTACCTTTCGCGTAAACACACGGCTTTTTGTTGACATTAATTTAAAACAAAAAGTGTTAAAAAGTTGTTAACAATCAATTTACACTGTTGACTAAATTTGTCTTAAATGTTACAGTTGTGTTGTAGTACAACACTACCTTAAAGTTTGTATATTTTTCGTTTTCATAGTTACCTCATTCAAATTACTGCAAAAATGCCGATGCTTATGCATCGGCATTTTTGCATAAAAAAAGCTTTTCCGTCAATACTTTAAGTATATAAAGAAAGGCGGAAAACATTATGGAAGAAAATCAGTCCACGGTATTACTCAAAAAAAGTCAGGCGGGGGCAAAAACCGCCATCAACTCAATTAAAGAGGTGCTGGATAACGTTGACAGTGCCGCTTTACGCGACGAGCTGGTAGAATATCTTAACAAGCACGAATATATCGACAACGAAATTAACGCAGAGCTTCAGAAAGCGGGCGAGGAATCCAAAGATCCGTCGGGCATGGCAAGGCTTATGAGCTGGATGAAAATTAACATCCGTCTGCTTGAAAGCCCCAAGGATAAAACCATTGCAAAGCTTATGCTCGAGGGCTGTAATATGGGTATAAGTCAGCTGAGCGAATATCTCAACACCTTCACCAAGGCAGACAGCCGCTCAAGAGAGATAACGGAACGGCTTCTTACAACGGAAGAGGAGCTCGGCACTCTTCTGAGAAAATATCTCTGACAAATTAAAAAGCTACACCTCCCTACGGCAGGGAGGTGTCTTTTCCGTAGGAAAGACGGTAGGAGCTATCAGCGGTCAGGTTGTTACTCTCTCAGTTATTACGGACAACTTTCCCGAGGGGGCGAGGTCAGTAGCTATTAGTAACGCGACACCGAGATATGAAACTGTAGGGTGGCGAGCATAATCCGAACCCCGTTTTTTACGGGCGGATTTCCGCCAATACTTCGTTAAAATACTCGTCTGCGTTTTGTGTCTTGTCTTGCCAAAAATCCGCTCCGCAAAAAATCGCAGACCCAAAAGTGCGAATTTTTGCAGGATTTTTGGATATTGAGGGTGCCGACAGGCTGACGCCTTTCAAAACCGAAATGCCGAAAAGCCGC
>JAFWYB010000032.1 GCA_017517865.1 Clostridia bacterium
ATTATCGGTGATTTTTGCCTTTTCTTGCAAAGCTGTTTCGCATTTTAAAGTGCTTCGCAGTTTCGTAAGAACTTAAAATTTCTTGTATTGAAGCCACAAAACGCAGCAAGGCTGTCGCCTTGCGAGGCTTTTGGCAAAAATACGGGGATTTTTGTTCGAGAAACAAATACTGCCTTATGGGGTGTCGGCGAATACAGCCCCTTTACTTATTCTTTATAATTCTTATAATTTTTGATTGCAGAGTGCCCCAGGTTTCAAAGCTCAGACCTACATTCATAAGGTAAGCACCGCCGTAAATCTCCTTTGTTTTATCGTAGCTTACGGTGTATTTTGCATTTTCGTCAAGGCCCTGAAGCTTTATGTGATGGAAATTATCGTTAAAGAAGCTGTTTGCCTTGGTGCAGAAGAAGAGCACGCTCTGTTCATCGTCAACGTACTGAGTTGCGAAAAGTCTGTCCTCCTCAAAGTTGGCAAGACGGTAAAACCTGCCGAATTGTACGGTGTTTCTGATTTCCTTATAAAGCCGGATGTAATCCTTGTGAATTTTTAATTCCTTTTTTGTGTACTTGGTAAGGTCTCCGCCTATTGAAAGCGAGCCCTGCATTGTTACGTTAAAGCGAAAATCCCAGTCCGAGGGACGGGAGCCTCTGTTGGTATCCGTTACCCAGGCACGCATACACTTAATGGGGTAAATCAGTGAGAAACCCTGCTGAATGGTGAGTCTGTCAAGAGGGTCGGTGTTGTCGCTCGTCCATACCATATCAAAGTGTGAAAGTGCACCTAAATCCACTCTGCCGCCGCCGGAGGCACAGCATTCTATCTGCAGATCGGGGTGCTTTGCCTTGAGTCTGTCGGCAATTTCATAAACCGCCTTAACGTGACGGTACCAGAGCTCCTGAGGGTTTTCAAGGTTTTCGGCACCCGTTTCCGAATAGGCTCTGTTCATATCCCACTTGATATAGCTGATATCGTATTCGCAGAGCATATTGTCCATACAACTGAATACGAATTCTTTCACGTCATCTCTTGTAAGGTTAAGCACAAGCTGATGCCTTAAAAGAGAGGCTTTTCTTGTGTCGTAATGGTAGGCCCAATCGGGATGAGCGCGGAAAAGATTACTGTTGGGGTTTACCATCTCAGGCTCAAACCAAAGGCCGAAGCGCATACCGAGCCCCTTTACCTTATCAATAAGAGGCTTAAGCCCTCGGGGGAACTTGAAGCGGTTTACGTTCCAGTCGCCGAGACCTGCATGGTCGTTGAGTCTGCTTCCGAACCAGCCGTCATCCATAACGAAAAGCTCACAGCCGATTTCTGCGGCAAGCTCCGCAATTTTCTGCTGTCCCGCACTCGTCACGTTAAAGCCCGTCGCCTCCCAGCTGTTATAAAGCACGGGAAGAGGCTCTTTGGCATATCTTTTCGGCAAAATGTATTCTATTGCAAATGCATTCATAGCGTTGCTCATTTCTGCAAAGCCGTTTGCATACCCGCAGAAAACGGAGGGAGCAGTAAACTCCTCACCGGGGTGCAGTGTATATGAAAAGTCAAAATCGTTTATACCGATAACTACTCTTGTTCTGCCTGCAAAATCGCGGGAAATTTCCGTCTTGAAATTACCTGTCCAGGCCAGGGCACCGAAGAAGACGTCACCCTTTTTTTCGTCTGCATTTTCGGAAAGAATGAAGCAGGGGTTAACCGTGTGATTGCTTCCGCCCTTTGTGCTTTCATAAGTGAGCGCGCCGTTTCTGACAACGCTGTTAACCTTGCGGAATTCACCGCCCCAGGAGCCGTTGAAGTTTGTTGAGGTGTAGGGCCTGAGAGAGGGGAGGTTGAATTCGCCTGAAGCAACCTTGTGAAGTGTGATGCTTCGGTCTGAATTATTTCTGATAACGGCATATCTTTCAATTATATCCGTGTTTTCGCGCAGCTTATAAAAGAGAGAAACCTCAGCCTTGTAGGGCTTGTCCTCAAGAATAAGCTCAAGGGTGAAGGCTCCGTCAACCTCGCTTATGTTAAAATCCTTGTATGTAAGCACTGCTTCCCTGCATCTGTCGGGATAGGTTGCCTTAAAGGCAACGGGTCTGTAAACGGTACCGCCAAAGGGCAGATATTCGGTTTTTCCAAGGTCCTTTGCCGAATGGTTGGAGTTTCTTTCGTGGCTTTTATATACCGATCTGTAATCCTCGTCAGCGCATTTTCTTCCCCAATGAAGATGCTCGGGGGTGCCTTCACTGTTTATGGCGATACAGTAATGGGTGTTTTCTGTTTCAAGAATGAAAACGCCGTTGTTTTCAATGATTTTCATAATATTTCTCCTTAGCTCTTTTTGTAAACAAATATTGCAAAGTCCACCGTAACCTCAAGCTCTTCGTAGCTGAGAAGCTTTTGCTTGTCCTTTTCGCTTGTGCGGTAATAATAGGGGGTCATTCTGAAAAGCGCATCTATATCCTCTTTTGAGCTTAGGTGTATTTTATCTGTCACCTTGATTTTTTCCGTGAGCTTAAGCGAATCCGTTTCCGGCGGCATCTCGTCGTTCTTGTAGGGGGTATCGTAAAGGATTTCCTTAATCTCAAAAAGGTGGTTTTCGCCTGCAACGGTGGTAATTATTATTCCGTCGTTCTTTATTATGCGCTTGAACTCCCTTTCGTGGAACGGGGCGAAAAGGTGAAAGGCTACGTCTGTTGAGCTGTCTTTGAGCGGTATTCTTGAAAGGTTTGCAACGAAGCAACAGCCTCCGTTTTTTCTTTTAGCCGCAAGGCGCACCATTTCCTTTGAAAGATCAAAGCAAAGCATATTACAGGGTATCTCTTTTAACACACGGTCACTGTACCAGCCCTCACCGCAGCAGATATCGCATACGGTGGGCATTTCCTTGCCGTGTCGCCTTATAAGCCTTATTATCTCATCGCTCAGCGCAGAAAAATAACCCTTTTCGAGAAAGGCCTTTCTTGAAAGCGCCATATTTTTATTGTCACCGGTTTTTTCACCGGCCTTGTGATTGCCTGCAAGCAGATTGACATAGCCCTCTTTTGCACAGTCGAAGCTGTGTGAGTTCTCGCAACGGTAGCTGCGCTCTGCTTTTATCAGGTCTTTGCCGCAAACGGGGCAAACAATATCTGACATTTTTTTCACCTTCGGTTGAAAAATTCATTTTTCTGTGTTATTATACAAAAAAAGAGATTGTTAGTCAACATATGTAATTTTCTTATGTGAAATAAATAATATTATTAAACGGGTGATGTAACCATGAAAAAAAGATTAGCTGTGTTTCTTCTTGCCTCATTTATGCTGCTTGCCTTTGCGGCCTGTGATGACACTTCAATTTCAAAAAACGTTTATATATCTGAAATAATGTCAAACAACGTTACAACGATTGCCGATGAAAACGGTGATATGTGCGACTGGATTGAGCTTCACAATCCTACTGCCGAGCCGGTTAATATCGGCGGCTATATGCTTACCGATAACAGCGAGAATATGAATAAATACACCTTCCCCGATTTTACGCTCAAGGCAGGGGAATACTTCATCATTTATGCTGACGGCGTAGACAAATATGATGCCGAAAGACGTATAATTCACGTGCCCTTCTCAATAAGCACCAAGGGTGAGAGCATATTCCTTTACAACGCAAAGGGTAAGCTTATCTGCAGAATGAACGTTATCGGCCTTAAGGATGACCAGAGCTACGGCGTCGGTGCAGAGGAAAGCCTTGTTGTTTTTGAAACTCCCACACCGGGCTATGCAAACAGCGAAAGCGTTCAGCAGGCAGAGGTGCAGACACCTTCTGTTGACCTTGGCGGTAAGGTGTTCATAAATGAATATGCTCCCAATTCGACCCAGACCCTTATGGATGACGAGGGTGATTTCGTATCGTGGGTTGAAATATACAATGACTCAGACGATAGCGTAAACCTTAAGGGCTACAGCCTTTCAGATGATGCTCTCGACGTTGATAAATGGGTTTTCCCCGATTTTAAAATAGAGTCAAAGTCCTATGCTGTTGTTTACCTTTCGGGCAAAACAAAGCAATACGACGGCTCAGACAGAATCCACGCAACCTTCAAGCTCAACGGTAAAGAAGGAAGCCTCTGCCTTTACGATAAAAACGACACGGCAGTTGATACCTGCGTTGTTGAAGAGCTTGTGTCAAACCTTTCCTGCGGCAGAAGCCTTGATGACAGAAGCAAGTTTGTTTATTTTGCAAAGCCTACTCCCGGCAAAGAAAACGTAGGTGCAGGCTTTGATACCATAGGCAGTGCTCAGTATACCAAAAACAGAGAGCTTGCCATCACCGAGGTCGCTCCTGTCAACACAACCGCTCCTCAGTCTGCTCAGGATGAGTATTTCGATTATGTTGAGCTTTACAACACCGGTACAGAGGAAATCAACCTTAAGAACTATAAACTCTCCGAATCAAAAAAGTCGGAGAGTTTTCATCAACTTCCCGATATAACCGTAAAGCCCGGTGAATATGTTGCAATTTTCTGCGCAGACAGCGACTATGTAAGCAGTAAGACCGGTAACATATATGTAAATTACGGGCTTAACCGTTACGGTGAAACCGTTTACCTTATGGATAACGACAACGTGGTGGTTGACAGCTTTTCATACAGCAGAATGCAGAGCGGCTACTCAAGCGGCAGAGACATAAACGGCACTCTTGACGAGGTGTGCTTTGCAGAGCTTACGCCCGGCAGTGCAAATCCTGCAACCACACTTAAAAAGTCTCTTTCCAATCCTGAGCTTTCACTTTCAAGCACCTATGTTGATGCGGGAACTCAGGTTGAAATTTCAGCCGCGGCAGGCGAAATCCGCTACACTCTTGACGGCAGCGTGCCTACAAAGAAATCCCCTCTGTATGAAGGCCCCATAACAATAAACGAAACAACGGTTATAAGAGCGATTGCTCTTTGTGACGGCTACATACCTTCAGAGGTTGTCTGCGGTACTTATCTTGTAAGTGAAAGAATTCACGACCTTGACGTTGTTTTTCTTACTACGGATGAAGATAACCTTTATGATTACCATACAGGTATCTGGGCAGACGGTCCCGGCAAGGGGGAAGAGTTTCCTTACGTCGGTGCAAACTATTGGCAGGAGTGGGAAAGACCGGTCAACTTTGAATATATGACAGCAGACGGTGTTTCTCAGCTCAGCTTTGACGCAGGTATAAAGGTTTTCGGTCAGTACAGCCGTGCAAATGAGCAGAAAAGCGTGTCGATAAATCTCCGTGACAAATACGGCCCCACGGAGGTTTGCTACCCCTTCTTTGAGGACAATGACGTTAATGTGTTCTCTTCACTGCTTCTCAGAAACAGCGGTCAGGATTATAACATAGCCCACATAAGAGATGCCTTCTGTGCTATGGTAATAAAGAATCAGATGGATATCGACATAATGGACTATCATCCCGTTGTGTGCTACGTTAACGGAAAGTATCACGGAATATATGACCTTCGTGAAAAAATTGACGAGGACTATCTTGCAAATCATCACGGCATTGATCCCGACAATGTTGACGTTATCAAGGGTAACAATATAGTCAAAAACGGCTCGATGGATAAGTATACCGAGCTTTGCGAATATATTAAAACCCACGATATGAGAAATGACGAATACTACAGTTATGTCTGCACTCAGATTGATATTGACGAGCTTATAAATTATTGGATGTGTGAGAGCTTCTTTACCAATACGGATACAGGAAATATTAAATTCTGGCGTGAAAATACCGAGGGTGCAAAGTGGCGTTGGATATTTTTCGACGTTGACTGGGCTCTCTTCGGCTCCACCTATACAAGTAACATTTTTGATAACTATATGGACCCGGTAGGTCACGGTGTAGGGCGCTCATTCCGTACTACCATAACGAGCAATATTGTCAAAAACCCGAAGTTCCGTCAGCGTATGATGGAGATTATAGGTCAGCATCTGAAAACCACCTTTGACACAGACCGTATGCTTGCAATTCTTGACGAGCTTGTTGCGGAAATTGACAGCGAAATGCCGTATCATTATGACCGCTGGAAGGTGCACACCTATGACAGATGGAAGCTCAGAGTTGATACTGTACGTAACATAGTCAAAGAAAAGAATGAGATTTTCAGAAACCACGTAATAGATGCACTTAATATGACTAAGGAAGAAATTAAAACATATTTCGGCTGATATATTGAAATTTTTTGTTAACGGGTGTATAATAGCCTCACAAATATATTTTGGAGGAAATATTTATGGAAATGTGGTTAGAAATCAAAAAAGTTTTAATCAAGCTTTGGAACGAGCTCTACAAGTTCCTTGTAGGCGATATTTTAGGCGAGGAAGTAAATCCCGATTGGTTTATTCCCGAAGAAGAAACAGAAGCATAATAACTATCCGAATGGCTGTTTTCCGACAGCCATTCGGTTTTATGGGTGATATTTATGATAAAGGATTATCTTGAAATAGGAAAAATAACCTCCACTCACGGCATAAGAGGCGAAATGCGCTTTCAGCCCTGGTGCGACAGCCCTGAGTTTCTCACAAAGTTCAAAACGCTGTACTTCGATAAAAAAGGCGAAAAGGCAGTGAAAATCAAAGCACGTTCCAACGGTGAAATGGCAATACTCAAAATAGAGGGTATTGAAACCGTTGAAGAAGCTGCAAAGCTCAGAGATAAGGTTCTTTATATGAAAAGAGCCGATGCAAGGCTTCCTGAGGGTCAGTACTTCATTCAGGAGCTTATTGACTGCAAGGTTTACGACGCTGACGATGAAAGCATCTGCTACGGTGTGCTTTCCGATGTAAGTCAGACGGGTGCAAACGATGTGTGGCACATAGAAAACGACGGTAAGGAATATCTTATTCCTGCTATACCGCCCGTTGTTATCAGCACCGATGTAGTTGAGGGCACAATCAAAATAAGACCCCTGAGAGGAATTTTTGACGATGAGAATTGATATACTTACACTGTTTCCTGAAATGTGCGAGTCTGTTCTCGGCGAAAGCATTATAGGCAGAGCCAGGCAGGAAAAGGCTGTTGAGATAGTCTGTACACAGATACGCGATTATTCTGCCGACAGGCACAAGCGGGTTGACGATACACCGTACGGCGGCGGAACGGGAATGATTATGCAGGTTCAGCCCATATACGACTGCTACACCGACCTTTGCCAAAAGCTGGGCAAGCGCCCCCATCTTATATTTATGTCTCCTCAGGGTAAGGTGCTCACCCAGCAGAGAGTCAAAGAGCTTTCTCAGATGGAAAACATAGCTATCCTCTGCGGGCATTATGAGGGCGTTGACGAAAGAGTAATTGAAGAAATAGTTGACGAAGAAATTTCAATAGGCGACTATGTGCTGACGGGCGGAGAGCTCCCTGCTCTTGTGCTGGCAGACAGTATTTCACGTATGCTTCCGGGTGTGCTTGCCAACGAGAGTGCTTTTTCAGAGGAAAGTCATTACAGCTCACTGCTTGAATATCCGCAGTATACCCGTCCCTATGAGTGGCAAGGAAGGGCAGTTCCGGATATACTGTTATCGGGGCACCATGCCAACATTGAAAGGTGGAGAAGAGAAAAAAGTCTGGAGCGTACCTATCTGCGCCGCCCGGATATGCTTTCAAAGGCTGAGCTCGGCAAGAAGGATATTGAGTTTCTCAGGGAGCTCAAAAAATCGGTCAAAGAGAAATAAACACAGCACAGAAAAATTATTCTGCATTAACCAAAATCAATCCGACGTCGGTTTTTAAGCCCACGGAGTTAAAACTACCCTTTGGTCAAAATAACCAAAATCAGCTGTTGGATTTGTGCAACATTTAGACTACCAACCAAAATGTTCAAAACTGCATTTTTTTCGTTGACGAAGCAGAGTTTTGTGGTATAATATATAGGAAATTGAAACCAAAAATTTCTTTGTGTAGGAGTAATAGATATGTTTGTAAAAGATGTAAAAGTTCAGAATCAGGTAGGTCTTCACGCTCGTCCCGCAACCTTCTTCATCCAGAAGGCTAATGAATTCAAGTCATCGATCTGGGTTGAAAAGGAAGAAAGAAGAGTAAACGCAAAGAGCCTTCTCGGTGTTCTTTCTCTCGGCATTATGGGCGGCACAGATATCCGTATCATCGCAGGTGGCGTTGATGAGGAACAGGCTGTTGAAGAGCTTGTTAAGCTTGTTGAATCAGGCTTCACAGAATAAGATCTGAATAAAAAAACATCTCCGCATTTTTTGCGGAGAATTTTTTTGCGCCAAAGCACAGGAGAGGCGGTAATTGCCGTCTCTCCTGTTATATACAATTTCCGGGCTTATAACTGAAGCAGAGGTTTTCAATTAACCACATTCACAGGTTTGCCCTCAAGATAGCCCTTAACGTTACATTTGAGCGTTTCCATAAGTCTTGAGCGTGATTCGAAGCTTGCCCATGCAAGGTGGGGAGTGATAATACACTTTTCAGCCTTAAGCAGGGGATTGTCAGCCTTTGCGGGCTCAACTGAAAGCACATCAACGCCTGCACCTGCTATAACGCCCTCTTCAAGAGCAATGCGGAGATCTTCTTCGTTGATTACGGGGCCCCTTGAGGTGTTGATAAGGTAAGCACTCTTCTTCATTTTCTTCAGAAATGCCATATCCACAAGACCCTCTGTTTGTGCGGTGAGAGGACAGTGCAGAGAAATAACGTCGCTCTGAGTAATAACCTCGTCAAGCGATACGAAATCAACTGAGCCGTAGCCGTCGTAGCTTCTTGTGTTGGGTGAGTAGGCAATAACCTTCATTTTGAAGCCATTGGCAATCTGAGCCACTGCTGAGCCGATTTTACCGAAGCCGACAATACCCATAGTTTTACCTGCAAGCTCCGTAAGAGGAGTTTTCCAGTAGCAGAAGTGCTTGCTTTTTGTCCATTCACCCTCCTTTACGGTGGCGTTGTGAAGAGCAACGTTGTTGGTCATTTCAAGAAGAAGTGCAAAAACGAGCTGTGAAACACCGTCAGTGCTGTAAGCGGGTATATTTGAAGCGAGTATGCCTCGTTCTCTTGCATAGGCCGTATCAATCATATTATAACCGGTAGCAAGGGTTGAGATATATTTAAGCTTGGGCAGCTGACTGAGAACCTCTTTTGTAAGAAGTTTTTTGTTGGTGATAAGAATATCGGCATCCTTTGCTCTTTCAACAACCTCACACTGCTCAGAGGCTTCGTAAATAACAACCTCGTCAACAAGCTCCTTCATCCAATCCCAAGAAAGATCACCGGGGTTTGCCTCGTATGCGTCAAGAATAACAATTTTCATAAAGTTCCTCCCTGAAAACATTTTATGTTATTATAGCACAGTAACAGATGAATGTCACCATTTATGCCGAAAATAAAATAAAATACAAAAATCGGTTGACGGAAATACTATTTTGAGTTAATATATATATTGGTATTATATGTAAATTTGTTTTTTTGGGAGTTGAAAGGGTGAAAGGCAGAAAAATCGGCAATCTTTTCAATTTTATGGCATTTTTCAGTTTTGCGCTGGCAATTGCTCTTATTGCGCTTCTGCGCTTTTTTGCTACTGAGGAATTCAGCCGTTGGTATTCACAATACAATGCAACACTCAGCGGCTATGAGCATTGGATTGAAACCTACGGCGCAACCGTAATTGCGGTCATCGTCATACTCATTAACTACCTTATAAAATCCTTCATTCCCTGGTTTCCCATTTCCTGCCTTTGTGTGGCAAGTGCGGTCATCTTCAAGTGGTACATTGCGGCGGCTATAAACGTTGCCGGTCTTGCCTTGTTTTTTGCGGTCAGGTTTTATAAAGGCAGAAAGCATGGCGGAGGAAAGGCGGAAAAGCTTCTTGAAAAATACGACAGACCCCACAGATATATAGACAGCGGCAGAACAGGCTCAAAGGCACTGCTGTTTTTTGCAAGGCTGATTCCCGGGGTACCCCTCGGTGCGGTAAGTGTCTTTTACGGCTCAACGAAAATAGACTTTAAGGAATATCTCATCGTTTCTCTTTTCGGGATATCCTACAAGCTGTTTTCATATATTACAATCGGCAGGCACGTTTTTGACCCCGCTTCAATCAGCTTTGTCGGACCTTTTATACCCTTGCTTGTATTTGCGGGTATTGTGTTACTTTCTCTCAGCGGAGTTTTAAGTGTTGCAAACAAAGCTGTAAGAAAAGATTCAGAATAAAAAATTATTAAACCGGAAAGGTGATTACGATGATAAACTTTAATCTTATGAAGGAAAAGCTTACAAATAAGCTTCTTGATGAGGAATTCTCAGTTGTTTACAAAAAAGATGCAATTCCCGCACAGTACGGCAGATATCTTGAGGTGATGGATGCTTTTTCAGAGCTTTTCGATAAGAACGGCGAAAGAGAGGTTGCTCTTTTCTCTGCTCCCGGCAGAAGCGAAATAGGCGGTAACCACACAGACCATAATCACGGCCTTGTTCTTGCTGCCGGTATAAGCCTTGACGCTATTGCGGTTGCAGCGAAAAACGATGAGGGGATTATCAGAATCAAGTCGGCAGGTTACCCTATGGACACGGTGAACTGCAACGAGCTTGAGGTAAAGGAATGCGAAATGGGCAAGAGCCAGTCAATCATCAGAGGTATTACCGCCCGTTTCAGAGAGCTCGGTTACAAGGTAGGCGGTTTTGATGCAACAACCGCATCTCAGGTGCTTTCAGGCTCAGGCCTTTCATCATCAGCTGCGTTTGAGGTGCTTGTGTGCACAATGCTCAGCCACCTTTATAACGACGGTAAGGTTGACCCTATTGAGGTTGCAAAAATTTCACAGTACAGCGAAAATGTATACTTCGGCAAGCCCTGCGGTCTTCTTGACCAGATGGCATGCTCAGTGGGCGGCTTTGTTTCCATCGATTTTGAGGATACCTCAAAGCCTGTAGTAAATAAGATAGATTTCGACTTTGCTTCATCAGGCCATTCACTTTGCATTATTGACACCAAGGGCAGCCACTCAGACCTTACAGACGATTACGCAGCAGTACGCCGCGAAATGGAAATGGTTGCCGAATATTTCGGTAAGAAGGTTTTAAGAGAGGTTGATAAGGCGGATGTGCTTACAAATGCAGGTGCAATAGCAAAGGCGGTAAGTGAAAGAGCAGTTATCAGAGCTCTTCATTACTACGGTGAAAACGAAAAGGTTCTTCTACAGGCAGACGCCCTTTCAAGAAACGATTTTGAAGCCTTCAAGCAGCTTATCATCGCCAGCGGCTTCTCATCATATATGTATAATCAGAACGTATATACACAGAAAGCCGGTGCTGCACAGCCTCTTTCACTTGCACTCTGCATAAGTGAGCAGATGCTTAAGGGCAAGGGCGCATGGCGAGTACACGGCGGCGGATTTGCAGGTACTATTCAGGCTTTTGTTCCCGACGGAATGGTGGAGGAATACACCTCAGCTATGAAGTCAATATTCGGTGACGATGCAGCTTACGTTCTTTCTGTAAGACCCTTCGGAGGCGTAAAAATAGCATAAAGGCTAAACATACTATAATGAAAAAAGGGAGTTTTGATATGAAAAAATTATCAACGAAGCTTATAGCCCTTGTTTTGAGTCTTGTAACAATACTTTCCTGTTGTGCGGTTATGATGACCTCAGTGGCTGTAAATGCAGTTAAAAAGCTTAAAATAGACTATGCAACAAGCAACGGTATCTCACTTTCCTGGACGGCTGTTGATGAAGCTGACGGCTACAGAATTTTCAGATATGTGCTTTCAGAGAAAAAGTGGAAGGCACTCAAAACAACCAAATCTCTCAGCTATGTTGATGAGAATGTTGAACCGGCAGAGGTTTATTACTATGTTGTAAGGGCTTACGAATATGTAAATGCCAAGGCAGTGTTCAGTAAGAATTCCAATACCGTAAAGGCAGTGCTTGCTCCGGGTAAGGTTACGGGTCTCACGGTATCCTCAAGAACAGAGACCTCACTTTCAATTAAATGGAATGCTCAGCCCAAGGCAACGGGTTATCTTGTTTACGTTTATAACCCGACTGCAAAAAAATATCAGCAGAAGGCATCTGTTACAGCAACAAGCTATACTCTTACGGGCCTCACTCAGGGAACAAGCTATAAAATAGCAATAAAGGCATATGTCAAGCACGGCGTTTATGTTTACGGCGATTTCTCATCTGTGCTCAATGCAACAACAAGCGGACCTATGGTGCCGACAAATCTCAAGGGAAGTGCCGACACCGCAAAAGGGCAGATAACTCTTACCTGGAGCGGCTCGCTTCAGAATGAGGGCTACATTGTTTACTGCTACGAGTCATCAGCAGGCGGATGGGGACAGATAGGCACAACCAAAGGAACAAGCTACACTGTCAGCGGTATAAAAGAAACCTCATCTTACACCTATGCCGTAAGCGCATACATCGGTACCGGTACAGCCAAGCGGGAAAGTCTCAGGTCTGACTCGGTAAGCGTTTATTATAAGAGCAAAACAGAGTCTGAAAACGAACAGACCCAGGAAATGGCTCAGAAGGGTATCTTTGGCTATCTTTATGATCCCAATGAAAAATGCTTCTACACAGCTTCAGATCCATGGCAGAGAATGGTGGGCTACAATGCAATTTTTGACGTGTGTGCTCCCTTTACATTTATTGATTTTGATACAGTAAGACTTGACTTCCCTTATGAGGGTAAGGATTGGCGTGTTCAGCTGTGGAAGGGTCAGTACGGTCTTCTCTTCTACGGTGCGGAGGTAGGCGTTTATACCAAGCCTCAGGACAGAAAGCTTGCCCACTACAACTGTGCCTCAGACGAAGAGATGCTTTATATGGAAATGAATTTCCTTCAGAAGAAAAACGGAAAATGGGTTGAAAAATTCACAAGACCCTACGGTGCGTATTGGTGGTGCACGGGCTTTATTCCCGGTAATCTTTTCGGCAATTTTGACATCCTCAAGCTTGATATGAGAATAACTATGAAGGATTACACAATGCTTTCGGGCTTTACCTCGGCACTTGCCAAGGAAGGTATAAAGTATGAAGTAGTTGGTCTCGATGTATATTTTATGTATGAATAAGCTTTTCTGCACTGCTTATGCGGTGCAGAATTTTTATTGAAACGTATGTTAAAAACAGCATTTTTGTTTTCTTTTACTTGATTTTTACTTAACATGCTGATATAATATTAAATCAGTGTAAAATACTCTCAGCAGGAGGTTAAATATATGATCCGTACAGAAATTGCAAAGCTTTATGAAAACGCACAGCAATATACCGAAGGCACCGTTACCGTTGCAGGCTGGATTAGAACAAACCGTGATTCAAAGGTGTTAGGCTTTATGGAGCTTAACGACGGCAGCTGCTTCAAGGGTGTGCAGGTGGTTTTTGAAAAGGAAAAGATTGATAATTTTGCCGAGGTTGCAAAATATAACGTAGGAGCCGCAGTTATCGTTGAGGGTAACCTTATTCTTACCCCTGAGGCAAAGCAGCCCTTTGAAATAAATGCAACAAAGGTTACACTTGAGGGTGCTTCTGCACCCGAGTACCCCTTGCAGAAAAAGAGACATTCACTTGAATATCTCCGTACTATTGCTCACTTAAGACCAAGAACAAATATCTATTCCGCTTCCTTCAGGGTTCGCTCGGTTGCCGCTCAGGCAATTCACCGCTTCTTTGAAAGCCGCGGCTTTATCTATGCACACACCCCCCTTATTTCCTGCTCAGACTGTGAGGGCGCAGGTGAGATGTTCAGAGTTACAACTCTTGATATGGAAAATCCTCCCAGAACAGAGGATGGCGCAATAGATTACAGCGAGGACTTTTTCGGCAAAAGTGCTTTTCTTACGGTTTCTGGCCAGCTCCAGGGCGAAATTATGGCTCAGGCATTCGGTAAGATTTACACCTTCGGACCCACATTCAGAGCTGAAAAAAGCTATACTCAGCGCCATGCTGCAGAGTTCTGGATGATTGAGCCTGAAATTGCTTTTGCAGACCTTAACGACGATATGGAGCTTGCGGAAAGCATGATCAAGTTCGTTATCAACTATGTTTTAGAGCACTGCAAGCAGGATATAGAATTCCTCAATCAGTTTGTTGATAAGGGCCTTATCGAAAGGCTTAACGCAGTTGCTTCATCAGATTTCGCAAGAGTAACATATACCGATGCTGTTAAGATTCTTGAAGATAATAACGATAAGTTTGAATTCAAGGCATATTGGGGCTGTGATCTTCAGACGGAGCATGAGCGCTTCCTTACTGAGCAGATTTTCAAAAAGCCCGTTTTTGTTACAGATTATCCCAAGGAAATTAAGGCATTCTATATGCGCCTCAACGACGACGGAAAGACTGTTGCAGCCTGTGACCTTCTTGTTATGGGTATCGGCGAAATCGTCGGCGGCAGTCAGAGAGAAGAAAGATATGATGTGCTTCTTGAAAGAATCAAGGAGCTCGGCCTGAGCGAAGAGGATTATTGGTGGTATCTCGACCTTCGTAAGTACGGCGGCACAAAGCATGCAGGCTTCGGTCTGGGCTTTGAAAGACTCGTTATGTATCTTACCGGTATTTCAAACATCAGAGACGTGCTTCCCTTCCCCAGAACAACAGGCTCTGCAGATTTCTAAAATTCAGTAAAACCCACGGATTTGTCCGTTTATGATAAGGAGATTAACAATGTCAGCACTTAAAGACTACTCAAAAGAAAAGCTCCTCTTTTTAAAAGAAGAACTTGAAAGCCAATATAACGATTATAAGGCTCAGGGCCTCAAGCTTGATATGTCAAGAGGTAAGCCCGGCTCAGATCAGCTTGCGGTTTCCAACGGTCTTCTTGATGCAATTACCTCAAAGGACTGGGAGGACGATGCAAGCAACCACAGCCTTGAATACAGAAACTACGGTTTGCTTACAGGTATAATAGAGTGTAAAGAGATTTTTGCAAAGCTTCTCAAGGTGCCCGTAAACAACGTTATTGTTTGCGGTAACTCAAGCCTTAATATGATGTTTGACTATATCACACAGTGTATGCTTACCGGCTCAGGCGGAAAGCCCTGGAAGGATCAGCAGGATATAAAGTTCCTTTGCCCCTCACCCGGATATGACAGACATTTCGCAATCTGCGAATATTACGGCATCAAGCTTATTCCCGTTGATATGACAGCAACGGGACCCGATATGGATGCTGTTGAAGAGCTTGTAAAGGATCCTACGGTCAAGGGTATGTTCTGTGTTCCCAAATATTCAAACCCCACAGGTATCACATACACTCCCGAGGTTGTAGACAGAATTGCGGCTATGACCCCTGCTGCAGACGATTTCAGAATCATCTGGGATAATGCTTATATTATCCACGACCTTGAAGAGCATGGCGATAAGCTTGACAATATCTTCGACGTGCTCAAGAAGTACGGTCACGAGGATATGGTAATTGAGTTCACCTCAACCTCAAAGATAAGCTTCCCCGGTGCAGGCGTAGCTGTTCTTGCCGCTTCTGATAAAAACATTGAAATGATAAAAAGCCGTATGTCAATTCAGACAATCGGATACGATAAGCTCAATCAGTTCAGACACGTTAAGTTCTATAAGGATGTTGCAGGCATCAAAAATCATATGAAGCTTCACAGAAATATCCTTGCTCCCAAGTTCAAGGCAGTAATCAATGAGTTTGAAAACAGCCTCGGTAAGTACGCTATTGCAACCTGGACAAAGCCCAAGGGCGGATATTTTATCTCTCTTGACGTTATGGAGGGCACGGCAAAGCGTGTATATCAGCTTTGCAAGGACGGCGGCGTAACTCTTACAACCGTCGGTGCAACCTTCCCTTACGGTTACGACCCCAAGGATCAGAATATAAGAATTGCTCCCTCATATCCTCCCGTTGACGAGCTTATGACAGCAACAAAGCTTCTTTGCATCTGTGTAAAGCTTGCGGCAATTGAGAAGCTTCTTGCTGAAATGGAATAAAAAAACTAAGGCACACTCTTTTGAGTGTGCCTTTTGAGTTGTGTTTATTTAAGTATAAGCCCCAGAATTTCAACCTGCATTTTATCGGGCAGAGCGTTGAGAAGTAAAAGCAGGGGATTGCGGTTGATGTTGTAAAGATATTTCGGGTGCTTGCTTTCAAGGGCGTCCATAACCAGGTCTGCAATTCTTTCTGCGGGGATATTTCTTGCCTGAACGCTTTCGACGATCTTGTTGAATTTTTTTGCGTTGCAGGAGTAAAGCTTTGTGTTTTCAACAAAGCGCTTGATAGCCACGTTTGATGCACCTATAAGATTTGTTTTTACCGCACCGGGTCTTATAATGCTTACGGGTATACCGAGAAGGTTTGTTTCCATACGCAGTGAGAAAGCGTACTTTTCAAGCACAGACTTTGTTATGCCGTAAATACCGTTAAAGGGGAGCGGGTCAAGGGGAGCGAGCTCACTTGAGGTTATGATAATACGGCTGCCCTTCTGAAGCATAGGTGCAAAAATCTTATTCACACGGAAAACACCGAAGAAGTTGATATCGAAGATACGCACAAATCTTTCCTCGCTCATTTCGATAAGAGAATCCATATCGTAAATACCGGCTGTATGCACGATAGCATCAAGCACGGGAACGGTTTCTCTTATTTTTTCCATAACTGCACAGACGGACTCTGTATCGGTAACGTCGCAGTTGAAAAAGTTGAGCCCGTCAATCTTTTCGCCTTCCTTGTAATCTATGCCGAAAACTCGGTAGCCCTTTTTGAGCAGGCTTTTGCTGATTGCACTGCCCATGCCGCCTGTAGCACCCGTAACGAGTATATTTTTCATAGGCTATTCTCCTTTAAGGTTTATTTTGAAATTATTATACCATTGAGCATTTATACTGTCAATAAAAAAGAGATACCCGGTCAAAAGGGTATCTCTTTGGTGTTTTTAGAACTCAGATTTCACAGAAAGCTCTGAGATAAGCGGCAGCCTCTGCTCTTGTAATACCGCCGTCTGTTTCAAAGGCATTATCTGCAAAAACTCTGAATGAAAGGGAAATGCCCTTGAAGATTCCGCTGAAGCCCTTCTTGAAGGATGCGGAGAAGAGAGAAATTGCAAACCTGAGCACCTTTGCGGGTGATTCGTCATCTGTAGCGTTATCAGCGCCCGTAACAGCGTTCATAGCTTCATTAAGGTCGCCGTTAGTAAAGGCGTCGTCGGGGCTGAAGGTTGTGTCTGAAGTGCCGCTCATAATGCCGTTAGCAACAACAAATTCAATGTCGTTGTAGTATTTGTGACCGGGAGCAACGTCACTGAACTGCTTTGAAATAACGGGGTCGAGGAGAGCCTCTATGATTTTGTTTGCGATAAACTTATGTCCGTCAGCATCCGGGTGACTGTCAACGTAGGTTGTGCCGGTTGTATCAACATATGTATATCCGAATTTTTCAGCGCCTTCAATCATAGGCTTGTTGCCCACTGACATAATGAAATCAACAATAATTGAGGTGAGGGCTGCTTCAAGCTCGTCGGGCTCTTCACCTTCGGGAACAACGGGAGCACCTTCAACACCGTTGTAGTCGTAATGCTTGCCCTTGAGGCTGTTGTCGCTCATACCGAGAACAAGAAGAGTTACGTCGGGGTTAAGGTCGTAGATATCCTGAATCATAATATCCCAGTTACTGTAGAAGTTGCCGAGACCGTAGTTGAGAGCTGCGGGAACCTCTGAAAGAAGTGCAGGGAGTGCACCGGCAAGGTGAGCAACCTCAATAAGCTTTTCAACGGTAGCAAGGTCCATTGTGCTCTTTTCGAGGATGTCGTTTACCATTGCCATAAATTCGTCGCCTACATTCTGAGCTTCAAGCAGGTCAGTTATTACCCAACCGAGGTATGCGCCCCAGTCGTTACCGCCTATACCGAGAGTAATAAGGTCAGCTTCGGCAATTGACTTTTTGAATTCATCTCTGAAATGCTCTGAACCGGGAAGAAGGTTTACGCCGTGACAGTCGCATACCTGATCCTCATAAACGTAAAGATGGCTGGGATGGAAAAGGTATTCATCCTCGCAGGTTGCTGCGAAATCATCCTCGAGCATATAGCGCATTTCAATTGTTCTGAAGCCGGGGCCTGCAAGAGCCGTCATTGACTTGTCGGCAATTATTGAATCAGCAACGATGTCTGCGTAAGAGCCGGGAACACGGTAATAGGTTGTTTCGTTGTTCTGCTCGTTGAAAAGAGCATCGTCTTCGCTCATTTCGTCACGGTAGCCGCAGGCAACGCTGTCACCGAGAAGAAGGTAGTTTTCAAACTGACCGTAGTGTTTTGCTACTGCTTCCTCATTAAGCTCAAAAGCTGCACTGCCTACAAAAGAAGCAGAAAGCATAACGAGAGCGAGAACAACAGCAATTGATTTTTTCATAAAGCTTTTCATTGTGTTTTCCTCCGAAAATTTTTTTATTCATACACAGAATATATTACTATAATTGTACTTTGGAGTCAAGGGTGAATTAACAAATTGTGAACAAAAACCCGACAGTACGGTGTGTACTGCCGGGTTTTTCAGCTTCTATTGAATTTTGTAATCTGTTATACACTATAACAAACCGTTTTATCCTTCATATTCAATCAAATCTTCGACCTTGCAGTTGAGTACAAAACAAAACCTTGCAAGAACATCGCTGTCAATTCTTTCAACCTCACCGTTGTACCATTTGTTTACAACCTCGAAGCGGGTGCTTGTCATTTTAGAAAGCTGATAGCGAGTGATATTGTTTTTCTCTATGACCGAACGTAATTTTATTCTGATTTTTCCGTATTCGCACATAGTTGCTATCTGTTTGGTCTTTTCCATATAATCACCTACAATTATTATATGTATATATTCTATTTTCATAGTAACATCTTGACAAATTACATATTGATAGTTACTATGTATATAGAAGTAATGGAGGTGACAGTATGATTTGTGCTTTTTTCGGACACAAGAATGTACCTGACGGACTCGGGGAATTACTTGAAAAAGAAATCGGTTGCATAATAGAATTTTTCGGTTCAGATACAGCTTTTTATGTTGGTGACAAGGGTCACTTTGACCGCTTGGTTCAACTGACTCTGACCAAGATGAAAGATAAATACCCTGGAATAGAGGTGTATGTTGTACTTGATAATATACCTGAAAGAGATAATTATTTTAATTTGCCCACAATTTTGCCCGATGGGTTTGAGAGCGTTCCTGCCCGTTTCGCTATGGCACACAGAAATAAATGGATGATAGATAAGTGCGATCTTGCGGTGGTTTATTTTAACGATGTTGCAAGCAACACAAGAAAGCACGTTGATATGTTGAAAAGTAAAAACAAACCGATTATAAATATTGCTGATATGGTGCCATTGATGTAATTTGAGCTTTTTAACTGTATCTTGACAAACTGTATATATAGTGTTACTATTTCAGCAAGGGAAGAAGGAGGAAGAAAAGTATGTATTGTGAAAATTGTGGAACTCAGCTAAATGAAAATCAGAAATTCTGCGGTGTTTGCGGTGAGAAAATAATAAAGGATGCACCGTCGGCAATCGAAAAAAATGATGAAAATATTACAGAAAATCAAATTGATGAGCCATCAGAAAAGACGGAGTCAGTTGGTGAAAGCCGACCTCAATTTTGTCGGGAGAATACTTTTAACAGTGAATCTTCGCTTGTTTCCCCGGTTATTGAGCCTCAGGAGGATTTAAAAGATACAAGCTCGCGCTCCAAAGTAAAACATAAAGCAATTTTGGTAGCTGTCGGATGTCTTTTGGTTTTTTCCTTATTTGC
The DNA here is from genome assembly GCA_017517865.1 of Clostridia bacterium. Lineage (GTDB taxonomy): Bacteria > Bacillota > Clostridia > Oscillospirales > Acutalibacteraceae > UBA6857. The sequence continues at coordinate 19,714 of JAFWYB010000032.1, forward strand.
ATTTGTGGTTTTTCACGATTGGACCTCTGATGAAGAAAGAATAAAATGTGCGGAAGCCGCTATTTTATCGGAAGACTATGAAACTGCCTTACTATACATAGATGAAATGAAATCATCTTCTGAAGCTGAAATTCTGGAAGCTTATATTAGCTTTCATAAAGCTACCGTGGCCTTTTCTGAAAAATGCAGTCAAATCGGTATAGAGTCAGAGGATAACGATCTGTTGACTGCTGAATATGAAAATTTGCTGACTGTTATAAATCGATTTGAAGAGAACTATACTTCCGACAGGTTGCGCGAGGAGTTGAAAAATTATTTTTATATGTATGCTGCCGCATCGGATTATGTTGAAAGTACATACGGCCCGGAGGGGTATCAATATTGGAGTCTTAATGATTTGATTAATGATATGCAAGGTTATTACCTGAATCTGATTGAGCGACGAAACAGTTATTACGATAAGGATGATACATTCAGTTTGGGCGTTCAGGCAGAGAGAACTGATGAATCGTTGAAAGCCTATGGAAATTTTAAAGATTTTGATTTCAAAATAATTGATCCGCCTGTTATAAGATACTGCAAGGATAATCTTGAAAGCGAAAATGGAGAATATTTTGTAAATCACAGTATATTTTCTGAGCTTAACGGATCTTCAGCTTTAACTGATATGTATAAATTTAGACTGGACTTAGAGCAGGACTATATTGAAACCAAGCTTGAAAAGTGGGAATTAGATGACAAGCTTTATATGACAGCTGTAACGGAGACGGATTATCCTTTTGAATCTTTTTATGGAGATTGTTATGTGCGTATAAGCAGCATGGCGGATACTTATGCTAATACCCGTGAAAAGCTCGAAGCATTGAGGTTGGAAGTTTTCTGCGGTCTGGTTGGTATTGATGTTGTGCCTTATTGTTAATTTCTCCTTGACAATCCTTTCTATTTATGCTAAAATCTAACGGATATTTCAAATGGCTTTGATAAAGAGGAGTAACACATCATAGCTTTCAGAGAGAAGACGGTTGGTGCAAGTCTTTAAGTGAAAATGTGTGAAGGTAGCTTTTGAGCCTCGGGAAGAAAGGTGTATCCGATTAGAACCCGACGTATGTCTGCGTTAAAGATTTTGAGTGCGGTGTATTCTTACGCCGAATTCAGGTGGTACCACGAGCAAAAAGCCTCGTCCTGATGTTCAGGACGGGGCTTTCTTAAATTCGCAATGCGCAATTCACAATTCGCGATTGCGAAAAAAGCAGTTATTGAAAGAAAAATGTTCCCGCAGAGCAAATTGCAATTAAATTTTGCTTTGGTTTTTATTTGGCGGCAACAAGTTTCTTTTTTATATTAAACAATACCCGCGATTGCGCATTGAGAATTGCGCATTGCGAATTGAATTTGAACGGAGTGAAATAAATGGCAAAAGAACTTGCAACAAAGTACGATCCGAAAGACGTTGAAGACCGTATTTACAAATCATGGCTTGACGGCAACTACTTCCACGCTGAGGTAGACCCTGAAAAGAAGCCCTACACAATCGTAATTCCGCCCCCAAACATCACAGGTCAGCTTCATATGGGTCATGCCCTCGATAATACTCTTCAGGATATTCTTATCCGTTACAGAAGAATGCAGGGCTATGACACCCTCTGGCTTCCCGGTACTGACCACGCTTCAATTGCTACAGAAGCCAAGATTGTTGAAGCAATGAAGGCAGAAGGCATCACAAAGGAAGATATCGGCAGAGAAGGCTTCCTCAAAAGAGCCTGGGAGTGGAAGGCTCAGTACGGCGGCAGAATTATCGAACAGCTTAAGAAGCTCGGCTCATCCTGCGACTGGGAAAGAGAGAGATTTACCCTTGACGAGGGCTGCTCAAAGGCTGTTAAAGAGGTTTTCGTTGAGCTTTACGAAAAGGGACTCATCTACCGCGGTGAAAGAATCATCAACTGGTGTACTCACTGTAAGACATCAATCTCCGACGCTGAGGTTGAATACGAGGAAAAGGACGGCAACTTCTGGCATTTTGCATATCCCTTCGCAGACGGAAGCGGCAGCATTATTGTTGCAACAACCCGTCCCGAGACTATCCCCGGTGATACGGGTATCGCAGTACATCCCGACGACGAAAGATATAAGGACGTTATCGGTAAAACAGTAATTATGCCCGTTATCGGCAGAGAAATCCCCATCGTTGCAGATACTTATGCAAAGATGGATAAGGGTACAGGTGCGGTTAAAATCACACCCGCTCACGACCCCAACGATTTTGAGGTTGGCCTTCGCTGCAATCTTCCCGTACTTGATGTTATGACCGACGACGGTTATATGAACGAAAAAGCAGGCAAGTATGAGGGAATGAACCTTATGGAATGCCGCAAGGCTATTGTTGCTGACCTTACCGAGGCAGGCGCACTTGTTAAGATTGAGCCCACAAAGCACGAGGTAGGCACCTGCTACCGTTGCCACACTGCAGTTGAGCCCAAGGTTTCAAAGCAGTGGTTTGTTAAGATGGAGCCCCTTGCAAAGCCTGCTATCAAGGTTGTACGTGACGGTGAGGTTAAGTTCATCCCCGAGCGCTTTGATAAAATTTATTTCAACTGGATGGAAAACATCCGTGACTGGTGTATTTCGCGTCAGCTCTGGTGGGGTCACAGAATTCCCGCCTGGTATTGTGCTGACTGCGGTGAAATCACCGTAAGCAAGGGAGAGCCCACAGAGTGCTGCAAGTGCGGCAGTAAGAATATTGAGCAGGACCCTGATACTCTCGATACATGGTTCTCATCGGCACTCTGGCCCTTCTCAACTCTCGGTTGGCCCGAAAAGACTCCCGAGCTTATGCACTACTATCCCACAAGCACCCTCGTAACAGGTTATGATATTATCTTCTTCTGGGTTGCAAGAATGATTTTCTCTGCTTGTGAGCAGATGGGTCAGGTGCCCTTTGATACAGTATTTATCCACGGTATCGTGCGTGACGAGCTCGGCAGAAAGATGAGTAAGTCTCTCGGCAACGGTATTGACCCGCTGCTTGTTATCGATAAGTACGGCGCTGATGCTCTCCGCTTTACTCTTGCAACGGGTAACAGCCCCGGAAACGATATGAGATACTCCGATAAGAAGGTTGAGGCTTCAAGAAACTTTGCCAATAAGATCTGGAACGCCGCACGTTTCATCCTTATGAATCTTGATGAAAATGAGCCTGCACCTCATATCCCTGCTGACCTTGCTCTTGAAGATAAGTGGATTCTTTCACAGTTTAACTCACTGACTAAGGAGGTTACGGACAACCTCGATAAATTCGAACTCGGTATCGCAGTTCAGAAGCTTTATGACTTTATCTGGGACCTTTTCTGCGACTGGTTCATTGAGCTTGCAAAGATAAGACTTCAGAAGGGCGGCGACGAGGCTAAGACCGCAAAGGCAGTTCTCGTTTATGTTATGAGCGAAACACTCAAGCTCCTTCATCCCTTTATGCCATTCATCACAGAAGAAATCTGGCAGACTCTTCCTCACGACGGCGAAACAATTATGAAGTCTGCATGGCCTGAATTCAAGGATGAGCTTGTATTTACCGATGACGAAGCAAAGATGGATATCATTATGGATGCCATCCGTGCTGTACGTAACAGAAGAGCTGAAATGAACGTACCTCCCTCAAGAAAGGCACACGTTTATATTGCAACCGAAAAGAAGGATGTTTTCGAAACTGCAGTGGTATTTATGCAGAAGCTTGCTTCCGCATCCGACGTTACAGTCGGTGAAGCCTTTAATATCGAGGGCAGTGTAAGCATCGTTACAGCTGACGCCAAGATTTATATTCCTATGGGCGACCTTGTAGACTTTGAAGCTGAAAGAAAGCGCCTTCTCAAAGAAAAGGAAGCGGCAGAAAAGAAGCTCGCTCAGATTAACGGCAAGCTCTCTAATCCCGGCTTCCTTGCAAAGGCACCTGAGGCTGTTATCGCAGGTCAGAAAGCCGATGCAGAAAAGCTCACCGAAAAGATAAAGATGATAGACGAAAGCCTCGCATCACTTCAGTAATTCTAATCCCCTCGGCTTATGTCGTGGGTGTATACAAAAAAGGACAGACCCCGGGGTCTGTCCTTGCGTATTTTTTACCACGTTCTTTTTGCTCCGCATCTGGTGCAGTAAACGTATTTGAGAGGAATTGCCGCTGAGCAGCTTTGACATATCCAGCAGGTTTCTCCCTGAGCTATTTCGGAAGAAAGAGCCTTGCTCGTTACGTTGCGTGCTTTTTCACGAAGAATATCGGTTATTATTCCGTCAACACATCTGAAAAGCTCAAAGAAAAAGGGGCTTCTCGGAAATACACAGCAAAATTCCTCGCCGTTTTCAAAGCGGCAGACAAATCTGTCTTCGTCTGAAAATGAAGCATATTTATATTTTTCCGCAAGAGCACCGTCGGTGCTCCAGTTTTCGAAATCCGTCCTGCAAAGGGCGGTTATTATTTTTTTCTTTATTTCTTCAGTTACGCTGATTTCTTCAGATTTTTCGGTGCCGTCTGCGAGTAAAAAGCTTTTTTTGAGAAGATTTCCGTCATAGCTCAAGGCACCGTCGGAAATGCGGTTGCAGCTGATTGAAAATTCTTTAAGCTCAGAAATGCGCATAGTCTCATAGTTCCAGAGAAAGAGCCTTTCTTTGATAAACTCAAATCTTTTAAAGGCCTTTCCGTCACGTTCAACCATTTCATTCCACATTGATGCGGGTCTTACCCACAGACCGCCGTCACCGTAAAGTGCCTTATATACCACCATATCCTCGGTGGTTTCGCTGTGCTTTGCTATGGCAACAACCTCGTATTCGTTGCCCTTGAAATGACGGTATCTGCCTAATCTGATTTCTTGCATAATATGTACCTTTCTTAAGTAAGTAACAGCTCCGCCTGATGGGGAGAGTTATTTCATCAGCTTTCCGTATTTTATCTGATTAACAACAAATCCGATTCCGAGCCAGAGAAGTATAATCGGCAGGAAGATGAGCACAAGGAGCACGAGAAGAATAACTACTCCGAGACCTTTATTGCTCTTTACGAAGCCCGCCTTGCCGTCTAAGGGCTCGGGGATATTGTCGTAAAGATTCAGTACTGCCTTTTCATCGCAGATGCCCGGGTTATAAAGCAGAGGCTCAACAAGGCTCTGTACAGACTCAGCACCCTTTACGAGCTTGCCGATTTTAACACCGAAAAGCTTTAAGAGACTGTCGATGACAGCAAGCACACCCATTGTGATTTTGTATTCTGCCGTATCGGGTGAGTATGGGCTGTCGCCACCGTAAAGGTTACGCACAAGTGAAACGATGAAGTCGACTACCTTCCGGTCCTTTACGTGAGCGTAATCCTTCTTTTTAAGGCCGCTTTCTTTCTTTACAAGCTTCGCTATTGTGCCTATTTTAAGCTTACCTAAGATTTTTGCAAAGGGCTTGATAAGCCAGCCGATTTTGTAAATCAGCTTTTCTTTTACGCTGAAGGCAGTAGCAAGCCTTGCAAGCTCGGGAATATCCTTGCCGGCCGCATCAATTACACGGCGGATCATACCGAAGAATTTATCCTCGAGGTGATCCTTGAGGGGTCTGCCGTCAATGTCGTACTGTACGTCTGCACTTTTTACGTCAACCTTACCCTCGGCGGGGTAGAAGGTTACCTGACGGAAGGTTGCGGGGTAACCGATTGCCGCGGCAGTTGTGATATCGTAGAAAACCTTGCCCTCATCGGTGATTCTGTATGAAATATCCTGCATATGGGTATGGCCGGTGAAAATATAATTGACACCAAGCTCAGTGAACTGATCAATTCTGAGAAGGGGATCCTTCATAATGTTTCCTCCGCCTATGATTGTATAGAAGGGGGAGGGGGAGAGCATAGGATGATGAGTCATAGGTATAATAAACTGACCCTTTTCATTGGCATCCTTTATCTGCTCGCTTATCCATTCAAAGCACTCGTCGGAAAAGCCGCTGCCGTTTTTGCGGTTGCTGTCGTCGTTGAGAGCAAAAAGGCGGTAGCCGTCGCAAAGCTGCACAACGTAAGACATACTTTCCCTATGTACTGCAATAGCCTCATCGGGGCCGAATTCACGGTACATATCATAAAGCTCGTCACGCTTCACGGCAGGTACCTGCACAGCCTCGTCACCCTCGAATTTTCTTGTAACGTCACCGTCGTGATAGTCGTGAGTTGCGGTGATAACGTAAACCTTTTTGCCTCTTTCCTTTATTGAGCGAAGAAGTCTGACTGCGCCCTCGTGAGCTTCTCTTTCGGCCTTTGTGGTGATATCGCCCGATACGAGTACGATATCGCTGTCATCCTTTACAAGCTGATCTGCAAGGGAGTAGAGAATCTCCTCACATCTTACAAGGTCGTTGGGAGTTTTTGCGTTTTCCTTTTCAAAGGCCTTGCCGCTTATACCGGTTTCCTTTGAGTAGTAGTGAATATCCGAAATAATATTCACCTTTAAGGGCTTGATGTTTTCGTACATAGATTTATTCTCCTTGGTTTTGTGTTTTATATCAGGGCGTTTCAACAACTCCTACAAATAAAGGCATTCCTGAATAGCCCGTTATTACAAATATAAAGGGTCTGTCGAGGGTAAAGTCAATCTCCTCATCTTTCGGCGGCCCTGAACCGGCATTGAGCATAAGTTCTGTGTATGATGCCGCCACACAGCCTGTTTCGTCAATTTTTACTCTTGAATTCTGATTTGCACGGCTGAGGTAAATTTCACTGTTGTCACTGCTCAATATTGAGAAATCTGCTTTTTCCATATCAAAAACGTCGGTAATACCGAGTGCTTTAATATGTTCAGAGAGTTCCGCTTCCGAGCTTACGTCAAATTTGGGCACGGAAAAATTGATTTTTGTATATTTTCCGTTTTCATATTCGTAAGGCTCGGAGATGATTGCGAACATTTCTTCATTGTTCAAGACTTCATCAACGCTTACGTTTTCATCGGGCAGGAAAAACCACATTGATCCGCTTTCTGAAAAGTATAATCTTGCTGCAGAGAAATTATCCGCCCAATAGTATCTGTCCTGACAGGTTTTATTCATAAACTCGTGTTCAATATCATCCTGCTGAGCGTGAAACACTTCGGTTGTGTTACTTTCCTCTGAAAAGGGCGATGACCACTGTGCTTCAAAATATACGGTTGTGAAAAGCCCTATCACCGTTTCGGGGTCAAATGCCGATGTATCGGCATAATCGGTAAGAAGATTGCCTGTGTTGTTATTCAGCCAATCTCTCAGAACCTTATTATATTCATCACTGCCCATTTCACCCGAAAAGGATGATGAATAATAATTGTCTGCGAGGCTTTTCAGCGTATCCTCGTTGTATGGAAGGTCGTTATCAAGCCACATTGACGATGCGAGAAGGCTTTTTGAAAGACCGTCATCACAGAAATTAAGGTTCCATACTGCGTGAGCCTGAGTTCTGAGCTCTTCAATACTGTTGTAGCCTAAAAGCTCAAGAATCTGCTTTCTTGAGTTGCCGTCTGTGGTCTCTGCAAGCATACCGAGAGCCAGATAGAGACTGACGGGGGAGTAAACACGGTTTTTGGCTTCTTTGCCGCTGAGTATCTGTACTGTTGATTTTTGGAAAAAGCCGTCAAGACCATCGCTGTAGCCTTCATACTGACCGTAATACTCACGTCGGCTTTCATAATAATCCGATTCTCCGAACTTAGCCGTTTCAGGGTATTCGGGAACGGCGATAGCCATAGGCGATACATATAAGGTTAAGGGAGACTTTGGGTTATATTGAGGATATATGCTTCCCGACGGATCGTATGATATAATGCGTGCAAATACATTCAATACCAGAATTATTGCCAATACCGCCGCAACTGTTTTTAATACTATTACCTTTTTGCTTTTCTTTTTCACTGAAGGTATTGATTTTTCAACAAAGCCTTCGTCAACAAATCCTATTGCGTTTAAAATATCGTTACTTTTCATACCTCGACGCCCTCCTTGGCTAAATAATCTTTCAGAGTTTCACGAAGTCTTAAAAGTATCATTTTAACATTGCTCTGGCTGAGCTTGTGCTGAGCGGCAATCTCCTTTATCGGGCAAAGATACCAATATCTCTGCATAAATATTGTCGCTTTTTCTTCTTCAAGAGAGTAAAGAAAACCGTTGATGATTTCTGCAAGCTCAAGTGCTTCGATACTTGCTCCATTCTTCATACTGTCGGGGATACAGTATGAAAGCTCATCCAGAACAAGCTCCTTTTCACCGCCGCCTCTCTTTCTTGCTCTGCGCTTTTCATATCTGTTGAGTGAAAGATTGCGCACTATCCTTGCAAGATAGGCAAAGAGACATTTCGGTATTATCGGTGGGATAGAGTTCCAAAGTTTGAGATAGCTGTCGAGCACACATTCCTCACTGTCCTCACGGCTTCTGAGAATCCGATAGGCTATACCGTGGCAGGCGGTACCGTATTTAATCTCAGTTTCTGTTATGGCAGCTTCATTTTTTGCCAAATACAGCTCGATTATCTGACTGTCATCCATATTTATCAACTCCTTTTCTGCCTTTTAAGACTTCACCTATAAAGACAGAAAAAATGTATGGCAGGTTACATTTTCGTTATTTTTTTCTTATGACTATTTTATGTGTGCTTTTGTTTTCTGCGGTGATTTCCACCGTCACAGCGCCTTTATCATATTCAGCCTTGATTTCCTCACCGTCAAGAGTGCAGATATAGTCCTCGCCCTCCTTCATAACGGCAATAAGGGTGAATTTATCATTTTCGCCGTAGTATGTGAAGCAGATTTCGGCCTCGCTCTTATTCTCGTTGAAGCCTACCTTTTCAAGGTAGGTGTCAAAGCCCACGTTTACGGTGCCGGGAGCATAATAAGCCTTCAGCCACATAATAAGGGGAGTTGAAAGACCGCCGAAGTTGTGGAACCAGCCGCCGAGACCTGTTACGGTGTTGACCATTTCAAAGGTGTAGTAGGTGCTTTCAACCTCGCGCTTCCAGATGTTGAGTGCAAGGTGGGCGATATCCTTGGCAATATCGGCTCTGCCGCAGTCGAGCATACTCTTCCATATAAACCACTGGTGGGGGAACCATATGTTTCCGTTCCAATAGCCGTTTACCATATAGTATGAAGCACTCTTGTCAACGGCGCTGATGCCGAAGGGTGTGTGCATTTCGTTTTCATTTGTAATATGGCTGATGATTTTTGCCTTCTGGTTTTCATCGCATACTCCTGCGATGATGGGATAGATACCGTCAAGACCCTTGTTGAGGTTTTCGCCGTCCTTTGTGACGAACTTTTCCTTGGGCTCACCGTTTTCGTCGTGAAGCACATAGCTGTAATATCCGCTTTCCTCGTCCCAGGAATATTTGTTGAGGGCGGCTGTGAGCCTTTCGCAGTCGGCCTTGTATTCCTCGATGTCTGCAGTTTTGCCGAGCTTGTCTGCCATAATTGAAAGCAGCTTGCCGAAGCGTATAACCTGGCCTGTTGTAATAACGGGTGATGCTTTGTCACGAAGGTTACCCTTCATCATAGCCACCTGAGCCGGGTAGTCGTCCATGCCGCTTGTGGAATAGAAATAGTCATAGGTGGTAAGAATACCCGACCTGAAGCGTGCAGTGGTTGAATTTCTTATTTTACCCGCAAGATAGAGATAATAAAGCCTTGCTCTCGGGTAATATGTGAGCAGATGCTCCTTGCTTTCAGATTTCTGCATCATTTCATAAAGCTGATAAATCTGTACGGGTACGGGTGAGCCGTGGTGCAGGAAGGCGTAATCCTTGTTATCCTCTTCGCTCAGATAGGTGTCAATTATATACTCTGCAAACTTAGGAGCAATTTCGTTCATACCGAGACCTATGAAGCCTGAATCCCAGGTATAAAGGCAGTCCCAACGCTTGCCCGGTGTGTGGTGGATGATATATTCACCGTGCTTGTATATGGGGTAAACCGCATTCGTCATCAGAGCGGCGGCAAGAAGCTGATTTGAAAGCTTATATTTTTCACCCGAGGTATTAACTTTAAGGTCAATGGCTCCTGCTTTTGCCTTATAGTATATGCTTTCGTATTCTTCCTGTGTTTTATACTGTACTTTGCCCTTGGAAATGACGGCATACTGAATTCTTTTTTCGCCTGCGGGTACAAAGATAGTGTGACTAATGGCGTTGTGGAAGAAGCCCTCGTCACTGTGCTTGCGGTTGAATGCCCCCGTAAAGCTTTCGGTAAGGTCATCGAAGGTTTCGTCTGCATTTGAGAGTCTTGCGGTCATGCAGTCCTCAAGGGCACCGGTTTCAATTTCACGGAAGCGTGTGTTGCCGTCAAACACTCTGAGTCTGTATTCACCCTCGATGTTTTTATATTTAAGAGCAGTGATATAACCGCTGTCTGTTTTTTCGTTGCTGAATTCGGGCACGAACTCAGCTTTTTTCATTTCAACACGTACCTGCTCTCTGTCTGAAGCCTCGGTAACGGCAAGAAAGTCAAACTCGGCGGCACCCGTGCCGAGCGAAACAAAGCTCAGCTTAAGCTCTTTTTCGGTGAGCTTTCCGAGATGAATGTATATGATTCTCGGCTCGTCGGAGGGGATAAGCTCAACGGTTGTTTTGCCGTTAAGCTTAAAGGTTGCGTTGTTTTTGCTGTTTATGTAATGTACACCTACCTGCTTGCCCTGCTCATAGAAAATATCGCTTGTGCGGTATCTGAGAGCGAGGACTGCATTATCATAGGCATTGTTAAGCTTTAGGGTGTAGCTTACCTCATCACCATTTTCGCCGCCGAAGGGCTTGAGCACCTTATAGGGCATATGCCATTTGCCTGCTCTGTCGCCCAGACCCTTCTGACCGACAAAGGTCTTGTCTATGAATTCACCCTTTTTATAGCCGTCCTGGCTCTGCTGATCCCAGGGGCGGGTGATTGCATAGTTATATGTATCGTAACTGAGCGCGTCAATATAGTCACACTTTTCGGGAAGACTCAGCACAGCGTAGCTGTCGCAGGGAAATTCAAGAGACGAGAAATAATTTACAACGCAGTCCTTTATAATATCTGTGTTATTTACAAATTCAGTTCTTACAAGGTAGCTTTCACCGTCAAGTCTTGTGTAAGAAACATCGGCGTACACTCTGTCCTTCCACTCAAGGTCGTGTCTGAAGCTGTAAAAGCTGTAGTCCTCATCGCAAAGCCAAGGGTGATAAGCCGAGGGGAGGGTAACGTTAGGCACTCTGATATCATAAGCGTGAATTGCGGGGGCTACGGAAAAATCGAAGCGTACACCGTCAAGCTCGGCGTGGCTTTCTATCCTTGAAAGACCTGCATATTTTTTTCCAAAGGGTCCCCAACCGTTAAAAAGACCGAATCTGTCTGTCATATATTTCACCTCAAAATGATTGTATACACATATTTTGATTATACAATATATATTGCTTTAAAGTCAAGAAAACCGAAAATCTTGTTTTATACTGTCATTTTGCACAATAAACATTGCAGCTTTTTTAACTTTGCGACCGCTTTGGGAATTTTTGTTTGTAAACTTGTGAATAAAAATAAAAAAATTTGTAATTATTGAGAAAATATCTTGATTTTTCCATAAGGCGGTGATATAATCGACTCAAGAAAATATACGAAATGTATATAAAATTTTCAGGAGGTAATCTTTATGAAAAAAATATTATCAGTTATTTTAGCAGTTATGATGCTCTTCGGTGCTGTTTCAGTAAGCGCATCAGCAAGCAAGTTCAACGACAACTATCATCAGAACGGCTGGGCAAATGACGATCAGGCTGTACTTATCTTTGATTCATTAAACGGCGGCACATTTATGAACGCAGTTTATGAGCGTGACGAAAACGGCGTTTGGGTTACAACAAGCGGTAAAACAGGTGTGTATGTAATGCTTCCTCAGACTGATGAAGCTCACACAGCAGGCTCAGTTATTATTCTTCCCGACGTTATGCCTAACTCAGGTTCAGCTTTCAAGGGCTGGCATTACACTGATGCAGCAGGCAACAGCGTAACACTTGGCGGCGGCAGCACATTCACAATTCCCTCAACAGCTTTCACAGGTAATCAGTACGGCGTTATCAATTTCACAGCTGTATACGGCCCCGCAGCTCCCGAAGAAGACACAATGGCAACCGTTCTCAATGTTCTTATCAAGGTGTTCGGTGCAATCATCGGAATCCTCTTCTACGGCGGTAACACCGAAGCAGGTGTTGCAATGATGGAAAAGGTTCTCGGCGGTCTTGATTTATAATCCCCGATAAAAATTAAAAGCTCCCCAAGAGGGAGCTTTTTCTTGCTTTTTTAAACTGACTGTGGTAGTATTAACGGGTTAGGGTGACGAGTATAATCCGAACCCGCCCAAAAGCGTGTATTTTCGCGGCTTTTCGGCATTTCGGTTTTGAAAGGCGTCAGCCTGTCGGCACCCTCAAAATCCAAAAATCCTGCAAAAATTCGCACTTTTGGGTCTGCGATTTTTTGTGGAGCGGATTTTTGGCAAGACAAGACACAAAACGCAGTAAATCCTATCGGATTTACGAGTATTTTAACGAAGTATTGGCGGAAATCCGCCCGTAAAAAACGGGGTTCGGATTATGCTCGCCACCCTAAAGCAAAGGAGGGCTGTTATGAGCCTTGAAACAAGAATTGAGCCTTTAGGCAACGGAATGCAGATATGTGTAAGTGACAGCCACACCTTCGGCACCGATGCGATTCTTCTTGCAAATTTTGCAGCAATAAAAAGAAAAGACAAGGCCTGTGATATGGGTACGGGCTGCGGCATTATACCGCTTATATGGTGCAAGGGACAGACTAACAGCATAACCGCCGTTGATATTCAGCCGGCCGCAATAAATCAGCTTAACGAATCTATAGCTCTTAACTCTCTTGAGGGCAGAATAGTTCCCGTTATTTGCGATCTTCGTTTTCTGAAGGACGTGCTCCCGTTCGGAAGCTACGACCTTGTAACAATGAACCCCCCATATAAGCCTGTCGGTACGGGTATAGAAAGCCTTTCCGAGGCAGAAAAAATTGCCCGCCACGAGGTAATGTGTACCATTGACGATGCAGTGTCAGCGGCGGCAAAGCTGCTTAAATTCGGTGGCCGCTTCTGTATGTGCCACCGTCCCGAAAGGCTTTGTGATATTATTGTGTCAATGCGGCAGGGCGGTATTGAGGTAAAGCGTATACGCTTCGTCACACAAAAGGCAGATACTGCACCCTGGCTTGTGCTTGTTGAAGGCAAGCGCGGCTCAAAAAGCAGTGTTACCGTTGAAAAAAACCTTGTTATGTTCGGCGCGGACAGCAAGCCCACCGAAGAATTCAGATCAATGTTCGGCGACTATATGGACGGTCATCAGTAAATTATGGGCTTGAAGCCGCATTTCTCCGCTGCTGATAAAACGGAGAATCGAGGCTGACGGAAAGTTTATTGAAAAGCTCACTAAATCACGACCCATCAAGGAGGCATATATGTCAGGCATACTTTATATAGTTGGTACACCTATAGGGAATCTGGGTGATATTTCTCCCAGAGCTCTTGAAACACTTGAAAGCGTTGATTTCATAGCCGCGGAGGATACCCGCGTTACTCTTAAGCTTCTGAATCACTTTGAAATCAAAAAGCCGCTAATAAGCTATTTTGAGCATAATCGCCGAGAAAAGGGCGAAATTATAGCGGACAGAATTGAAGGCGGCGAAAGCTGTGCTCTCGTTACCGATGCAGGTATGCCGGCTGTTTCTGACCCGGGCGAGGACCTTGTAGCCCTCTGTCACGATAGGGGAATAAAGGTGAGTGCCGTTCCCGGACCCACCGCTTTTGCAACAGCGGTTGCTCTTTCAGGGCTTCCTGTAGGCAGATTTACCTTTGAGGGCTTTCTGAGTGTAAACAAAAATGCCCGTAAGGCTCACCTTGAAGAAATAAAGAACGAAAAGCGTACGATGGTCTTTTACGAGGCTCCCCATAAGCTTTCTGCCACTCTGTGCGATTTATACACCGCTCTTGGTGAGCGCCGTATAGCCATCGTCAGAGAGATAACGAAGATTTACGAAGAGGTTATAAGAATAAACCTTTCCGAGGCTGCGGAAAAATATGCAGAACAGCCGCTTAAGGGTGAAATAGTGCTGGTTATTGAAGGCAGAACAGAGGTTGAAGAGGAAGAAATTACCGTTGACGATGCACTCAGACTTGCCCGTGTTTATATAAATGAGGGCATAAGTGCAAGTATGGCGGCTAAAAAGGCGGCAAAGGAAACCGGCGTCAAAAAGGGCGACATATATAAGCTTCTGACCGAAGAAGCAACGGAGGTATAAAAATGTCTGAATGGATAAATGAATACTGGTATCTTATTATCGTGTTTGTTGCGGCTTGCGTTGTTGCGGCGGTTATATTTTATTTTGCCGCAAAAGCCTACCGTAAAAGAACTGCAATATATAAGCGTGAAGAGGCAAATATCAAGCGCCTTGTAGCACTTAAAGAGCATTTCAGACCTATGACTGAGCAGGCGATTATGAGCTGTGATGTATCAGATTTACTTGAGGGCGTTGCACTTTACTATCAGCTTAAGCTTCAGAAAGAGGAAAAGCAGGAGGAAAGCTTTGAGCTTCTCAACGAAGACGTAAAGGATATATATACCCTCGACGTTTTTGTTCAGGATAAAACCTCAAAGGAGTTTTTCTCACAGAACGGAGATATACTCAGAAAGAGAATACTGCCCGCACTTGCAAAAATCGGTATGTCTGATTTTGCGGAAAATCTCAGGACGGTTTACGATATGTACGACAACAGCAACGAAAGCGTATCCTACAGCTTAAAGAAAATTGAAGAAACAGACTCATATATAGCTGAAAACGGTGTTTTAGACGATATAAAGCTCAAAAGTGCTGAATATATCCGCGCAAATTTTAAAAGTTTTATAAACTAAGAAATAAACCTTTGACATACCGATAATTTAATTGTATAATAACTCTATGTAATTTTTGAAGGAGGCCAATACAGTGAAAAAAATTGTAGCGGTTTTTTTAATTCTGACAATGCTGACTGTGTTTGTATCCTGCGGCGATAACGGTGATGAGCAGAGTGACCCCACCCTCAACACAAACATGGGCTCACCTGATATCGAATCAACAACAGCGGCAGATACAGCTGTAAGCGGTTATGTGCTTACAACAGACCCCAACCAGACGGCACCGGGCGGTTTTACTACAGATTATGTTCCCACGGCATACAATCCCTCGGATCCCTCATCGGGTATCGTCATTCCGTCGCTTACCGACGAGAATTCTACGACACCCATACCAAGTATGTCTCAGGTAACCATACCCTCAACACAGCCTACAAGCAACAACGGCAATAACGGCAGCAGCGATAATCAGACGGGCCCCACCGTTGTTGACGCACCCGATAATACAACCAAGCCCTCTGATCCTCAGGAGCAGGATTCAACCACCGAGGGCGGAAATGACGAAAGCTCGCCTAAGCCTAAGTCAGTTTCAAGCTCATCTGTTTCAAAGCTCAGTAACGGTGATATAACAATCGATATCAGTGCATCGGGCTGGGATTCTGCAATTGTTGCAAACAAGGGCACGGCAACCGTAACCTACGGTTCAAATACCGAAAGTGCCTCATGCTCCGTTTCGGCAACTGTAGAGGGCGGTAACTACGTAATTACCGTTTACACCTCAAAGCTTGAAATTTATTCGGGCGCAACTGTAAAGGTAACCATTCCCGAGGGCTTAATAAAAACAGCCTCAGGAACTCAGTATAACAGAGCGTTTACAAGTAAGGCTCTTACATTCTGATAATAACTCCCGCTAACGCCTGCACGGTGAAAGCGGGAGCTTTGTTTTATATGAAGTTTTTCTGTCAACACTAACCCTTGAAGGGGGAATGATTATGGCGGCAAAACTCAGAATAAAGGGCAGAATTTTACTTGTCGGCAATGAAGGCCTTATGCATCTTGTTCTCGCAACGGGTGTAATGCTGATTTTATGCATAAACTTTTCAGTGCTGACCTATGAGCTGTTTATAAAAAAAGGTGACAACACGCTTGTTGATTTCACGGTTTCACTTTTTTTATTTCTTTTCAGCAGAGGAATCTGTTGGCTTATACATCTTGGTGTTGACCGCTTCTTTCTCAGACGCAGTCAGCAGGCAGGTGAAAGAGCGGCAGATCTTTTCCGTTATCTTAATCCTGTAAGGGCTGCGGGTGCTCTTGCTTTCGGCGCAGTACTTTCGTCTTTGAAGCTTTTTTATCTTTTGCTTTCCTTTTTGCCTTTCGGTGCGATGCTGTATATTCTGTATTATAGCGCAGTGCGGGGTGTTTCAGTGCTTGTAGCGGCTTCTCTTGCCGCGGGCTGTGTTTTGCTTTTTATCAGTGGAGCGGTATTTTACACAAGCATAAGCGCGTCGCTTTTTACTGCGAAATATCACTATATCTGCGGTGACTGTATATCCTTCAGACAGATTTTTTCCTCCTCGGTGCAGGAAATGAAGCACAGGAAAAGCCTGCTTATTAAGCTTAAGCTGAGCTTTAGGGGTTGGTTTCTTCTGAGCCTTCTTGTTTTTCCTATAGGCTATGTGTGGAGCTATTATAACCAGACCCTTGCCGTTGCGGCTGCAGAATTTATGTCTCACGCCTATTTACAAGACGGGTGAAATCTGCTATTATATATAAAACAAATCAAAGGACGGAAAAGAGCGATGGCAAATCAGGAGGTTTTTGTTCCTCTTCTGAGCTGGCTTATAGGCGGCTCAAGAATAGGCGGAAGCTATAATATTTACTGCGGCAGCCTCGGCACTGACCCTCAGAAGGGCTGCTTTGACACTCACATAAAAAATTACCGTATATGGATTGAAAAGCTTGAAGAAACTGAAATTATAAAGGCTTCGGTTTATTTCGGCTTGAATTCCTATGACAATCAGAACCCGGACGAGGTGTTTACCGAGGTTTTTGAGCTCAGCGACGAAAGCAGGCCTCTTATTAAGAAATGGATTGAAAGTAAAAACAACTGATTGAAGAAGAGCACTCTCCTACGGAGTGCTCTTGATTTTTACAAAAAAGTTTTTTCAAGAAAAACAGAGCAAAACAGAGTAAAACAGAGCAAATCGGCGATTTTTAAATATCGGGTTGATTTTGCCTCGATTTTTTGCGGAAAAATACAAAAAAACTGTTGACATTTGCAAGATTTTGTTCTATATTGTGTCTAAACGGAATAAACAGAAAGTCCCGGGAAAGGTGAGTTTTGAATAACTTGACTTTCTTGGGATTTTAAGGCTTTATCCGACACGGCAATTTTCGCACAGGAGGTAAGTTTTATGGGAGATAATGTAATTATCAGACTGCAGGATATCTCAAAAAAGTTTGAGGATGAGGTTATTCTCGATAAGATCAACCTTTCGATAAAAGACAAGGAATTTATGACCTTTTTAGGACCGTCCGGCTGCGGCAAGACAACGACTCTGCGTATTATTGCAGGCTTTCTTGAAGCTGACAGCGGACAGGTTATTTTTGAAGGTAAGGATATAAATAATGTTCCGCCTCATAAAAGGCAGGTTAATACAATTTTTCAGCGCTACGCACTTTTTCCGCACCTGAATGTTTATGAAAACATCGCCTTCGGCCTTCGCATAAAAAAGATGAAGGAAAAGGATATAAGCAGGAAGGTACACGAGATGCTGGAACTTGTAAATCTCAAGGGATTTCAGAAAAGAAACATCGCCTCACTTTCAGGCGGTCAGCAGCAGAGAGTTGCAATAGCAAGAGCTCTTGCGGTTGAGCCCCGTGTGCTTCTTCTTGACGAGCCGCTCGGTGCCCTTGACCTTAAGCTGCGTAAGGATATGCAGGTCGAGCTTAAAAATATTCAGAAAAGAATGGGTATCACCTTTATCTATGTTACCCACGACCAGCAGGAGGCTCTTTCAATGAGTGATACCGTTGTTGTTATGAACGGCGGTAAGATTCAGCAGATAGGCACTCCCATAGATATCTATAATGAGCCGAAAAATGCCTTTGTCGCTGACTTTATCGGTGAAAGTAATATTCTTGACGGTGTAATGCTTGACGACTTTAAAGCCAAGTTTTCCGGTGCTGTTTTCCAGTGCCTTGATAAGGGCTTTGCCGTCAACGAGAGTGTTGATATTGTTGTGCGCCCTGAGGATGTTGATGTTGTTCCTGTTTCAGAGGGTACCATCAGCGGAATTATTACCTCAAACACCTTCAAGGGTGTTCATTTTGAGATGATTGTTGACATTGATAACTTCAAATGGATGATTCAGACAACTGATTACTATCCCGTCGGAACAAGAATCGGTATTCAGATTGAGCCCGATGCAATCCACGTTATGAAAAAGAGCGAATACTCAGGTATGTTCGGTGATTACAGCTCATTCAGTGACGAGCTTGAGCGCCTTTCAGATGTTGAGCAAGAGGAGGAGTGATAAATGAAGAAAAAATCACTCGGAACAAAGCTCACGGCTGCGCCTTATCTTGTGTGGTCTGCAATATTTATAATAGTGCCTCTGATTTTTGTTCTTGTGTATTCGGTTACTGATTCTCAGGGCAATTTCACCCTGCAATATATTCTTGACATAGGCAAATATAAGGACGTTATGCTCAACTCTATATGGCTGGGCTTTATCGCCACGGTTATTTCCCTTGTTATTTCCTATCCGCTTGCTTATATAATGGCAAGAACAACGGCAAACGTACAGAGAACGATGATGATTCTCGTTATGCTGCCTATGTGGATGAATCTTCTTATCCGTACCTATTCGATGATGATTATTCTTCAGGATACGGGAATAATCAACACAGCTTTAGAGGCTATCGGTCTGGGTAAGGTGCATATGATAAACACCGAGGCGGCTGTGGTTTTGGGTATGGTATATAACTACATACCATATATGATATTGCCTCTTTACTCCATTATGTCAAAGATGGATCATAACCTCATCGAGGCGGCAGAGGATCTTGGAGCAAACAAATTTACCGTGCTTAAAAACATAGTTCTGCCTCTGAGCCTTCCCGGTATTGCTTCTGGCTTTACTATGGTTTTCGTACCATCTGTTTCTACCTTTTACATTTCGAAAAAGCTTGGCGGAAACACTTTTTCGCTTATCGGCGACGTTATTGAAATGCAGTTCAAGAGTGCCAATAACTACAATTTAGGTGCGGCACTTTCACTTGTGCTTATGGTGCTGATTATCATCTGTATGATGGTTATGAACCGCTTTACGGGTGAAGACGATGACGGAGGTGTGCTTATATGAAAACAAAAATGACACCGCTGTCAAAATTCTATGTGGCGCTTATAATGATTTTTCTTTATGCGCCCATTGTTGTAATGATTATTTTTTCATTCAATGCTTCGGCGAGTACGAGTGTAATAAGCGGCTTCTCTCTTCGCTGGTATGAATCGCTTCTTCAGGACGAGGGAACAATGAAGGCACTTACAAACACCCTTATTCTTGCTGTCAGCTCATCGTTTATTGCAACGGTTATGGGCACTGCTGCATCCGTAGGAATAAATACCTTCAGAAACAAAAGAATAAAGCAGCTTACAATGGGTGTTACAAACATCCCGATGATGAACCCCGAAATTGTTACGGGTATTTCAATGATGCTTCTCTTTATTTTCTGTGCGAATCTTATAGGCAAAAAGGATGCTCTGGGCTTCGGCACAATGCTTATTGCCCACATCACCTTTAATCTGCCTTACGTTATTCTTTCAGTGCTTCCCAAGCTCAGACAGCTTGACAAATATCTGCCCGAGGCTGCTATGGACTTAGGCTGTACTCCCGTTCAGGCATTTTTCAAGGTAATTCTTCCCTCGATATCAACGGGTATCCTTTCGGGACTTATGATGTCCTTTACACTGTCGTTGGACGATTTCGTTATCAGCTACTTTACACAGGGACCCTCCTTTGAAACCCTGCCTATCAGAATTTTCTCTATGACAAAAAAGAGGGTTACACCCGATATGTACGCCCTTTCAACACTCATTTTTATCACGATTCTCGTTCTTCTCGTGCTTCTTAATGTTGCTCAGGCAAGAGGGGATAAGAAAATGAGCAATAAGCTTAACAAGGGGGGTAAGAAATGAAAAAGATAATTCTTCCTTTTATTGTTGCTTTGCTTGCTTTTTTCACCGCTTTATCCTGTAGTGCCTATGAGAACGAGGAATATTACAAAAACCGCGGCCTTGAGGGTACTGAAATTAACGTTTTCAACTGGGGCGAATATATCAGTGATACCTACGAGGGCGGACTTATCAACGTAAACGCAGAGTTTGAAAAGCTCACGGGTATAAAGGTCAATTATGTTACCTATGAAAGCAACGAGGATATGTATCCCAAAATCAAAAACGGCGGTGCAAGCTACGATATTGTCATTCCTTCGGATTATATGATCGAGAGAATGATAGACGAGGGTATGCTTCTTGAAATAAAAACCGAGGAACTGCCAAACTATAAATATGTAAGCGAAGATTACAAGGGTATGTATTATGACCCGGACGACAGATATTCGGTTCCGTATAATGTCGGTATGGTAGGCCTTATTTATAATAAGACGATGGTTGAAGAGGCTCCTACAAGCTGGTCAGCTCTCTGGGACGAAAGATATGCGGGCAAAATTCTTATGATTGACAATCCCCGCGATGCCTTTGCAATTCCTCAGAAAATACTCGGCTATTCACTTAACAGCACTGACGAAAAAGAGCTTGTTGACGTTGCTCAGATGCTAATAGACCAAAAGCCTCTGCTTCAGGGCTACGTTATGGATGAAATATACAATAAGATGGAAAGCGGAGAGGCCGCCCTTGTGCCGTACTATGTAGGTGATTTCGTCTGTATGCAGGAGGTAAACCCCGATCTTGATTTTGTTTATCCTGAGGAGGGTGTAAACATTTTCGTTGACTCAATGTGCGTTCCCGAATGTGCTCAGAACTACGAGGCGGCAATGCTTTATATAAACTTTATGCTCGACCCCGAGGTGGCAATGAGCAATGCATATTATATCGGTTATGCTACACCGAACCAGGGCGTGCTTGATCACCCGGATTATGAGGAAATGCTTGAAAACAAATATCTTTACCCTGAAAGTGAAGATATGCCTGACACAGAATACTTTCACAATCTTCCGCAGGAAACGCTTACCTTTATTTCAAATCTGTGGAGTGAAATTAAAATACAGGGCACCGATATTTCACACATATATATCGGCTTCGCTCTTATTGCTGCCGTAACGGTATATTATATCGTCAGAAAGCGCGTGATTTCCCGCCGCAGGGAGTATTGGTACGACAATCCGGAAAAAAACAAATAACAGCTTATTACGGCGTTCTTCCGCGGAAGAACGCCGTATTTTTTTGCTTTTACTGTTGCAGAAAACGCTGATTTATAGTATAATAACTGTAATTATGCAGTTTGAAGGGAGATCTATTATGTCTGAGAAAAAATATATGCCCGCAGACCTTGACAATGCAGGTAAAATATTTCCCGCACAAAATACTGATACCTGGTCAAATGTGTTCCGTGTAGGTATGGAGCTGAAGCAAAAGGTTGATCCCGATACTCTGAAAAAGGCTCTCGACAGAACTCTTATACGGCTTCCCGGCTTCAGAGTAAAACTGAAAAGAGGCACCTTCTGGTACTGCTTTGAGGAAAATACAGAAAGCTGCCCTGTCAGAAAAGATGTTTCAAACTTCTGTTACCGCATAAATTTAAGTGAGGATAACGGCTTTCTTTTCAGAGTTTTTTACTTTGACAGAAAAATAAGCCTTGATGTTTATCATGCCCTTTGCGACGGATACGGTGCTGTTGTGTTTCTCTCAACTCTCGTTGGTGAATATCTGAGGATTAAAGGGTGTGATGTGTCGCACAACGAAATTGTTCTTAATGTTAACGAAAAGCCCGATGCGGAAGAAACCGAGGATGCATATAAGCGCTACGCATGCTCAAGAGAAAGATGCAGCTATCCGAGTGATTGGGTATATCACCGTCGCGGTGCAAAGCTTAAGGGTCATCTTACCAATTATACAATGGCCACGATGTCCTTCGGGCAGCTTCACGCTATCAGTAAGCGATACGATGTTACTGTAACTGAGCTTCTTTCGGCTGTAATGCTTGAGGTTAATTACAGAAAAATGCTTGCTGAATATAAGGGCAAAAAGAAGGTATGTATTCAGATACCCGTAAATCTCAGAAAGGCATTCCCGAGCCGCAGTCTGAGAAACTTTGTTCTGTGTCTCAGAGTTCAGCTTGAGCCGAGAAAAGAGGAGTATACCTTTGAAGAAATACTTTCGATTGTTTCTTCTCAGCTCAGAAGTGTCAACAAGCCTGAAATTCTTAATTCAATGATGACCAAAAATGTGAAAATGGAAAAACAGATAGCCGCCTATGCGCCCTTGGGACTCAAAAATTTTCTGGTCGGCGCAGGCTTTCAGATTACGGCTGAAAAGAGCACAACGGCTCTTATTTCAAATCTCGGTCCTGTAAAGCTTCCGCGGGATATGGCTGAGCATATAGAAAAATGCTTCTTTTATACGGGACCCGGCATAGTCAACGGTGCAAGGTGCGGTGTGACATCTCTTGGCGATAAGCTCACCTTTACCTTCTCAAGCCGTTTCAAAGAGGATGATGCCGAAAGAGAGTTTTTCTCAAAACTTGCTACAATGGGTGTTGATCTTTCAATTGAAACGAACCGCAGAGCAGAAGCCGTAAGATGGGCTGAGCTTTTCAACAGTGTTGACGGTGAAGCCTATTCACGGGAGCTTTACACATTTGAAGGCAAGGCTCTTATAAGATAAATAACCGGCAGGAGGTGCAGTAATGGATAAATATCAGGTTTTAAGTAAATATTTCGGTTACAGCACCTTCCGCGAGGGTCAGGAAAGACTGATAGATGCCTTGCTGAGCGGTAAGGACGTAATGGGTGTTATGCCTACGGGGGCGGGTAAAAGCGTGTGCTTTCAGGTGCCTGCGCTTATGATGAAGGGTATAACCGTTGTTGTTTCTCCGCTTATATCGCTTATGAAGGATCAGGTAAATGCACTGCAGCAGTGCGGAATAAACAGTGCCTATATCAACACCTCTCTTTCAAAGGAGGAGCGCCTGGATATTATGAGAAAGGCCCTTGCGGGCTACTACAAAATAATATACGTTGCCCCTGAAAGGCTTTCTTCCGAAAAATTCTATTCTTTTTGCAGTAAGCTTGATATTTCAATGGTATGCGTTGACGAGGCTCACTGTGTTTCTCAGTGGGGGCACGATTTCAGACCTGCATATCTTAATATAAAGGCTTTTATTGAAAGCCTGGAAAGAAGACCCGTTGTTTCCGCTTTTACGGCCACGGCCACACGCAGAGTAAGAGAGGATATTATTTCACTTATAGGTCTTTATGAGCCTGAAAGAGTTGTTACGGGCTTTGACAGAAAAAACCTTTATTTTGAGGTTATAAGGCCCGCCGATAAGGATATTGCATTAAAGCGTTATCTGGACCTTTTTTCCGGCAGAAGCGGTATTGTTTACTGCTCGTCAAGAAAGAGGGTAGAGGAGCTTTACAGTATGCTCAGCGAAGAAAAATACAGCGTTACAAAATACCATGCGGGTCTTGACAAGAACGAGCGACAGCTTAACCAGGAGCTTTTTATAAAGGATGAAAAAGAGGTAGTTATAGCAACCAATGCTTTTGGTATGGGTATAGATAAATCGAATGTTTCCTTCGTTATACACTACAATATGCCGGGTGACATTGAAAGCTATTATCAGGAGGCGGGAAGAGCGGGCCGTGACGGCTCTGCTGCGGACTGTATTCTGCTTTACGGTGGCAGAGATGTTGCCATACAGAAATATTTTATCGAAAATCCCGAAGAAAACGAAAGCCTGACCGATGAGCAGAGAAATCAGGTCAGAAAGCTCAAGCTCGATAAGCTCGACAGAATGATTGAATACTCATCCGGTAAATACTGTCTGCGCCATTATATACTTCAATATTTCGGTGAGGCTGTAACGGGAAGGTGCGATAACTGCTCAAGCTGTAACGGCAGTGCCGAAAGCGTTGATGTTACAACTCAGGCACAGAAGATTTTTTCCTGCATAAAAAGAGTAAAAGAAAAGGAAACTGCCGAAACCGTTGCAGATATACTCAAGGGAATAGAAAGCGATTATATAGTCACCAAGGGACTTAACACGGTAAAAACCTTCGGAGCTATGAACGACAGCGCAAGAAGTCAGATATTATTGCATATAGATTATTTCTATGATCACGGCTACATTGACCGCGATACCAAAGGCAGACTTCTTCTTGAAAAAAAGAGCGAGGCTGTGCTTTTTTCCGGCAAACGCATAAGAAGGCCCGTGCAGAAGACCGAAAGGAAGCAGAACAGGGCTTCTGTTGATATAAGGCTCTTTTCTGCACTTAAGGTGTTACGTAAGGAGCTTGCAAAAAAGAGCAGCCTGCCCGATTTTATAATCTTTACCGACCTTACCCTGAGACAGATGGCAACCGTGAAGCCGGTCTCGGAAAAGGAATTTCTTCTCATAGAGGGCGTAACGGCGGAAAAATACAAGAAATACGGGCCGTTTTTTTTAAATATAATTAAAAAACATTCAGCTGATAAGATTGAAAAAGCTGAATAATAATGATATACTATAAGAATAATATAATTTTTAACGAAAGGGGGAACACCGTATGAGCAGAAAAAAGTGGATACTCAGAGAGGTTGACAAGGACCTCGCATCAGACATAGCAACAGAATACGGCATAGACCCCTTTGCGGCTCTGCTTCTTGTTTCAAGAGGTATAGTTGATGAATATGAAATAGATGAGTTCTTTTCAGAAACACCCGTTTTGTGTGACCCCTTTGACATTGTTGATATGGATAAGGCCTGCGAAAGAATAAGCAGGGCTGTTAAAGACGGAGAGCTTATTGCTGTTTACGGTGATTATGATGCCGACGGTGTTACTGCCACTGCTCTTTTATGTTCTTTTTTACAGAGTCAGGGCGCGAGGGTAATAAGCTATATTCCCGACAGAGGAAGCGAGGGCTACGGCCTTAATGTCGCTGCAGTTGAAAAGCTTAGTGCTCAGGGCGTTGATCTTATCGTAACGGTTGATAACGGCGTTTCGGCTCATAAGGAAGCAGAGCTTATATACGAGCTTGGCATGGAGCTTGTTGTTACTGACCATCACAAGGTACCCGAGCAGCTTCCGAGAGCAGAGGCGGTTGTTGACCCTCACAGAAGTGATTGCTTTTCCGGCTTCAGAAACTGGGCGGGTGTGGGCGTTGCCTTCAAGCTTTGCTGTGCTCTTTGCGGTGACAGTGAAAACGTGATTTCTATGTATTCGGATCTTGTTGCCATAGGAACAATAGGCGACGTTGTTTCTCTTACGGGTGAAAACCGCACTCTTGTAAAGGAAGGCCTCAGGCTTATTGAAAGCGGCAACAATGAGGGTATTGAAAGACTGAAAGAGGTTGCAGGTTTAAGCGATAAGACTGTTACTGCCGGTTCTGTAGCCTTTTCCATAGTTCCTCGCATAAACGCCATAGGCAGAACGGGGCATGCCTCGTCTGCACTTGAGCTTCTGCTAAATGACGACACTGAAATTGCAAGAGAAAGAGCACAGACGGTAAACAGTGCCAACACCGAAAGGCAGTCACTTGAAAAGGCAATTTTCAATGAAGCACTGCTTCAGACTCAGAAAAATCCTGATATCCTCAATAAAAGGGTACTGATTTTCTGTGGCAGAAACTGGCATCCGGGTGTTATAGGTATAGTTGCTGCAAGGCTTACACAGAAATACGGGAAGCCCTGCCTTGTAATTTCCGATGACGGAGAAAATGCAAAGGGCTCTGCAAGAAGCATTGAGGGCTTTTCTCTTTACGATGCAATCTCATACAGTGCGGAGCTTCTTACCCATTTCGGCGGACATACTCTTGCAGCCGGCTTCAGCCTTATAAGTAAAAATATCCCGGCATTCTGCGAAGCTGTTCAGCAGTATGCAAAGAATATAGAGATGCCCTTCCCGACGGTTGATATTGACCTCAGACTGCGTCCCGATTTTATCAGCTCAGACCTGCTTGAGGTAATCGGCTGTCTTGAACCCTTCGGCGCAGGTAACCCTCAGCCGATGTTCGGCCTTTACGGCATGACTCTTACCGCTGTTCAGCCTATCGGCGGCGGAAAGCATATCCGTCTCGGCATCAGAAAGGGTGAATGTAATCTTACCGCAATTCTTTTTTCAACCACCGTTGCCGAGTTTGCATATGCAGTCGGAGATACGCTTGACCTTGCTGTAAGACTTGACAGAAATGAATATATGGGTCAGGTCAGAGTCAGCATATATGTCAGAGAAATACGTATAAGCGGCACTGATGATGAAAAATATCTGAAAAGCGTACGCCTTTACGAAAAGATAAAAAGAGGCGACAGAATAACAAAAAGACAGGCAGCTTTTGCTCTGCCCGAAAGAGACTTTTGTGTCAGTGTTTATCGCTTCATAAAAGATAAGGGCGGCTGGAGCTTTGACACCGATATTCTCTGCTATCGCCTTGGCGACGACGGCAGCAACGCCTGCAAGGTGCTTGTGTGTATAGATGCTCTTTGTGAGCTGGGTGTTTTAAAGCGGTCGGAGAGCAGCATATTGCTTGCGGATTCGGACAAAAAGGTTAATCTCGATTCCTCAGAGCTTCTAAAAAGGCTCAGAAGCATAGAGGATGTAATATAAGTGAAAGGGGAGAATGATATGTCAGTAAATTGTGATGTCGGCTTTGAAGAATTGCTCTCTTCGCTCAAAGAAAATTTTTCAGTTGCGGAGATTGAAAAAATCAAAAAGGCTTTCTGTATTGCTTTTGATGCTCATAAGGAACAGAAGCGACGCTCCGGTGAGCCCTATATAATTCATCCCGTTTCAGTTGCGAAAATACTCAATGATATGGGTATGGATGCGGATTCAATCTGCGCCGCTCTGCTTCACGATGTTGTTGAAGATACGGAAATGACGGGTGAAGAGATTAAACAGATGTTTGGCGCGGACGTTGAACATCTTGTTGACGGTGTAACAAAGCTCGGTCAGATTCCTCTTTCGGCAAGCAAGGAAGAGGAGCAGAGTGAAAATGTCAGAAAAATGTTTCTTGCGATGTCAAGAGACATCAGGGTTATCATTATAAAGCTCGCAGACCGTGTTCACAATATGCGTACCCTTCAGTTTATGCCTGAGGAAAAGCGCAGATACAAGGCAAGAGAAACCCTTGAAATATACGCACCCATAGCACACAGACTCGGTATCAGAGCCTTCAAGGAGGAGCTTGAGGACCTTGCAATATGCTATCTGGATCCCGTTGCATATAACGAAATAGCAAACAATCTTGAAAAGCAGATAGAATCCCGTCAGACCTTTCTAGATTCAATCAAGGGAGAAATCCTTGAAAGGGTAAAGCAAGAGGTACCAAACGTTCACATTGAGGGAAGAATCAAGTCGGTACACGGCATTTACAGAAAGACCTATATGAAGGGTAAAAACTTTGATGAGATTTATGATATTTACGCCGTGCGACTTATAGTTGACTCGGTTTACGAATGCTATTGCTGTCTGGGCGTTATTCATGATATGTATAACCCGCTTCCGGGTCGCTTCAAGGACTATATTTCAACTCCTAAGCCTAATATGTATCAGTCACTTCACACTACCGTAATCGGCCGTGCGGGTGTACCCTTTGAGGTGCAGATACGCACCTGGGATATGCACCATACCGCTGAATATGGTATCGCTGCCCACTGGAAATATAAGCTGGGTATGAGCGGTAAGGCAAAGTTTGAGGAAAGACTTTCATGGATAAGACAGTTGCTTGAAAACCAGAAGGAAAGCGACGATGTTGAGGATATCGTAAAGACTATCAAAACCGATTTTATTCCGGAAGAGGTCTTTGCCTTTACGCCTAAGGGTGACGTTGTCAGCCTGCCGATGGGCTCGTGTATTATCGACTTTGCTTATGCAATCCACTCGGGCGTAGGTAACAAGATGATCGGTGCCAAGGTTGACGGTAGAATTACAACGCTTGACCATAAGGTCAACAACGGAGAAATTATCGAAATTCTTACAACCTCGTCTCAGGGCAAGGGCCCCAGCCGTGACTGGCTCAAAATTGCCCGTACCTCCTCGGCGAGGACAAAAATCAAAAACTGGTTCAAGAAGGAAAAAAGAGAAGAAAACATAATCGAGGGTAAGGCAGAAATTGACAGGGAGTTCAAGCGCAATAACATCTCACTTTCTGAAAAGCAGATTCCCGAGTTTATATCAAAGTTTATAGAAAAATACCACTGCAACACCGTTGATGATTTCTATGCGGCAATCGGCTACGGCGGTGTAAACCTGCAGAATATCATTCCCAGAATGAAAGAAGAATACGCCAGGCTTATGAAGGAGCTTCAGCCGCAGGAGCCTCAGCAGGTTGTATCTCAGACACCTAAAAAGACCGTACGCAGTGCAGAGGGTATTATCATTGAGGGTATTGATAACTGCCTTGTCAAGTTTTCACGTTGCTGTGACCCTCTTCCGGGCGATGAGGTTATAGGCTTTATTACAAGAGGTCACGGTGTGTCTATTCACACTAAAAAGTGCACCAATGTTCCTAAAGATATGTCAAAGTGTGCCGAGCCTGAAAGATGGATAAAGGCATACTGGGATACCAAGGCACAGAATTCCTACAGAGTAACAATAGCTGTTACCTGTATAGACCGTATGGGTATGCTTGCTGATCTTTCTGCGGTTATTGCAAATATGCACGTAATGATTCACTCTATTTTCACAAAGGACGGAAACGACGGCAGATCAACTATTTATATGACTATTACGGTTAACGGAACAGAGCATATGAACAGTGTCTGCGAAAAGATCAAAAAGGTCAAGGGTGTTCTTTCTACTGAGCGCTCGGGCCTTTAACAGAATGCAGAATTGCACTGCACATTGAATAAAACCCGTAGGGGAGGGTCTCCGCAACCCTCCCGCTATTGTTGAAATATCCCTGAAAGGAAAATGAAAATGAAAGCAGTAATTCAAAGAGTATCAAAAGCATCGGTTACCGTTGACGGTGAAATAACAGGCGAAATCGGCAAGGGCTTTCTTGTCCTTTTAGGCGTTGTTGATGGCGACGGCGAAGCAGAAATGAAGCTTCTTGCAAAAAAAATTGCCGAAATTCGCATTTTTACCGATGAAAACGATAAAATGAATCTTTCGCTTGATAAGATTGACGGCGAGGTGCTTGTTGTTTCACAGTTTACTCTGTGCGCAGATATTTCTCACGGCAGAAGGCCATCTTTTATAGGCTCTGCACCTCCCAAGGTGGCAAATGAGCTTTACGAAGGCTTCTGTGAGGAATTAAGGGCATTAGGTGTGAAAAAGGTTGCTACGGGCGTTTTCGGCGCAGATATGGCTGTTGAGCTTCTCAACGACGGCCCCGTAACGATTATTATGGATACTGACATTTGGAAGAAACAATAATAATGCACGAGTCGCGATTAGCAGTTCCGAAATTACGGGGAGGTATTTTATGCCACTGACAGTCAAAGCCTTCAATCCGCCGGTTGTGGCCTCAAACAGCTATATTATAAAAGATGCCGTAAGCGGCGAGGCGGCAGTTATAGATGCAGGAATATATAATGCCCGATTTGAAGAAATACTCAAATCAATGAAAATAGAAAAGCTCAAATATATTCTTCTCACTCACGGTCATTTTGATCACATAATGGGTGTTAAAAGGCTGCAGAAGAATTTCGGCGGAGAGATAGTTATTCACGAAGCTGATGCGGACTGTCTGAGTGACAGCAAAAGGAGTCTCGCCTCAGCCCTTAGCTTTGCCTGTCCGCCCTTTGAGTGTGACAAAGCCGTCAAAGACGGAGACGTGCTTTTGCTTGGTGATGAAGAGCTTGAGGTAATACACACACCGGGTCATACGGTTGGCAGTGTTACCTATAAAGCGGGCAAATACCTTTTCACCGGTGATACTCTTTTTCACGTGTCTGTCGGCAGAACGGATTTTCCCGGCGGAAGCACGGAGGATATACTTTCGTCAATAAAAAAGCTTTATTCTCTTGAGGGTGACTACAGAGTGTGCCCGGGTCACGGCGGTGAATCAACGCTCAGCTTTGAGAAAAACAATAATCCTTATACAAGAGGACTGTAATATGTACCTTATAAATAAAAACCACAGCTTTCAATATGAAACGGAAAACCTTTTAAGGCTGTTTTTTCCTGAAAAAATAACGGTAAGCGATACACTTCCGGAAAAAGGGGACTATTGCCTTACCGAGCTCGAGGGCAGCACTGTTTCGGTCAGAATAAGGCTTCTCGGAAGTGAATATACCGACAGAAAGGTCTTCGACCTTTCGGAAAAGCTCTCTGACGACACAGAGGAGTCTTATCTTGAAAGAAAAATGGCACTTATGATGTTTTCGCTGCTTTCGGAAATAACAGAATACACACCGCCCTGGGGAATACTTACGGGCGTGAGACCGGCTAAGCTTATGAGCAACCTTTCCGCAGTTCACGGTGAAGCGTGGGCGAGAGAATATTTTACGAATGAGCTTAGGGTAAGCGCGGATAAAACCGACCTTGCCGTAAGCGTTGCAAAAAAAGAAGCCCCCATAATAAAGGCATCTGCGCCCGATTCATACTCGCTCTACGTTTCAATACCGTTCTGCCCCACAAGGTGCAGCTATTGCTCTTTTATTTCACATTCAAATGAAAGCGCGAAAAAGCTTATACCCGAATATGTAGAAAAGCTCTGCGAGGAGCTTGCTGTAACAGGCTCAATTGCAAAGGAGCTTGAGCTTAAGCTCGAAAGTATATATATCGGCGGCGGCACTCCCTCGGTTCTTACCGCTGAGCAGCTGAAAAGGGTAACCGATGCAATAAACAGTAATTTTGACGTGCCTTCCGCAAGAGAATATACTATAGAAGCGGGCAGACCCGACAGTACAACCGAAGAAAAGCTCAGGGTTATGAAAAACTGCGGCTGCACAAGGATAAGTATAAATCCACAGACCTTCAACGACAGTGTGCTTAAGGAAATCGGCAGAAACCATTCCTCGCAGATGACGCTTGACTGCTTTGCGGATGCCAGAAGGGTCGGGTTCGGCAATATAAATACGGACCTTATTGCAGGTCTGCCCACAGATACCCTTGACTCTTACGAAAAGACCCTCAGCAAAGCTATTGAGCTTTCACCTGAGAATATTACGGTACACACTCTCGCGCTTAAGCGCTCGTCAAACATTGTTACCGAGAGCAGAAGAACAAATTCGGGAATAGTCGCTTCAGAAATGCTCTCTGTTACCCAGAAGAAGCTTACACAGGCCGGTTATGTGCCTTATTATATGTACCGTCAGAGTAAGTGCTTGGGTAACCTTGAAAACGTCGGCTGGACCAAAGCGGGCTATGAATGCCTTTACAATGTGTATATGATGGAGGAGTGCCATACGGTGCTTGCAGTGGGTGCAGGTGCGGTAATTAAGCTCAAAGCTCCCGAATCAAAGGAAATTGAAAGAATATTTAACTATAAATACCCGTATGAATACATAAGCGGCTTTGATGAAATAATAAGGCGCAAAGATTATATCGGTGAATTCTACCGTAAATACAGGTGATTATATGTTGTTTTATCTTGATGAAATAAACCGTGAAATGTCTTCTTCAGCCGAAGCGTATATTGCAAGCTGCGAGGAAGAGTTCAGAAACAAAATAAACGCTCTTTGCGACGGAATATCGGCACGTAAGGGCAGGGTGCTTGTTATGCTTGCCGGCCCCAGCTCTTCGGGTAAGACCACTACGGCGAAGCTTCTTGCCGACGGTATAAGAAAGCACGGAAGAGGCGCAACGGTTATTTCGCTCGACGATTTTTATCTCGGCAAAGAGGTCAGCTTCACCTTTGAGGACGGAACCGTTGACTATGAAACCGTAAAGGCGCTTGACCTTGAATGTATAAATAAATCCATGCACGCTCTTCTTGATAAGGGTGAGGGTATGATACCGCGCTTCAACTTTAAAACAGGCAGCAGAGACGGCTTTGTCAGCGTTAAGGCTGAAGACGACGAGGTTATTATTCTTGAAGGACTTCACGCACTTAACCCCCTTATAACCGAGCCTCTTGCCGATGAAGCAATGGTAAGGCTTTATATAAGCGTTTCTTCAAGAATTGCTGATGAAAGCGGAATTCTTATGTCAAAGCGTGATTTAAGATTTATCCGCCGTCTTATCAGGGATTTTCATCACAGAAACAGTGTTGCCGAAAGAACCTTTTATCTTTGGCGCGGTGTACGTATGGGCGAGGACAGGTATCTTTTCCCTTACAGTGACAGAGCTGATGTGAAAATTGACTCAATTCACCCGTATGAGGTGTGTGTTTTCGGTAAAGAGGCTATAAAGCTACTTGACTCGGTAGGGCCCGATAGTATATACTACAACGAGGCGTGTCTTTTAAAGGAAAAGGCCGAAAGATTTATTCAGAAAGAAAGAAGTCTTGTACCGGACACCTCACTGCTCAACGAATTTTTAGAGTGATCCAATTCATATAAAAGGAGATGAAATTATGGCAGAAAGAAAAAAACAGTCCCTTCTTACGGGTGCAGGTGTTCTTGCCATAGCAACCATACTTGTCAAGCTTATAGGTGCAGTTTTTAAAATCCCCATAAACAACCTTTTGGGAACTGAGGGCTACGGCTACTTTACCGGTGCCTATGCGGTTTATACACCTCTTTATGCAATTTCAATGGCAGGTCTTCCCGTTGCCGTATCAAAGCTCGTTTCACAGAATATGGAGCTCGGAAGAGTAAAGGACGCCAAGGCTATATTCAAGGTTGCGCAGAAAATGTTCTTCCTTGTGGGTGTAGCAGGTACTCTCATACTTATGGCAATAGCCATACCGTATTCAAACCTCAATGAGGCTCCTATGAACTTTGTGAGTATTTTTGCCGTTGCACCCTGTGTGCTTTTCTGTTGTATGATGTCATCCTTCAGAGGTTACTACGAGGGCCTTAACAATATGACTCCCACAGGTGTATCTCAGGTTATAGAGGCTGTTGTTAAGCTTATTTTCGGTCTGAGTGCAACCTATGTGTTTATGAAGGCAACCGTATCCCATTACGAAAAGAACGCCGTAAACGGAGCGATGAAGCTTTTCGGCGTTGAGGTTACTACAGAGGCAGAGGCACTTGCTGCCATTTACCCCTACGCTGCTGCTGTTGCTATTCTGGGTGTTACTCTCGGCTCAGCCTTCGGTCTTGTTTATCTTTACATAAGATATAAGAGAAAGGGCTTCGGCTTCACAAGAGAGGAGCTTGTCAATTCACCGGAGGCAAAGAGCAACAAGGCTATCTTAAAAGCGCTTCTCGGTATCTCAATTCCCGTTGCGGCGGCTTCACTCGTTACAAATATCAGTAACCTTATAGACGACATAACCATCAGAAGCAGGCTTGTTACTGCTTTGAGCGAAGGCTTCGATACGGTCAAGGGAATGTATATTGATACTCTTACCGTTGACCAGACTCTCGACGAAAATATCTCAACATACCTTTACGGTATGCACGGCTCGGTTATCAACATAAAAAACCTTATTCCCTCCCTTACTCTCGTTCTCGGTATAAGCGCTATTCCCGTGCTTTCAAAGGCCTGGACCGCTAAAAACAAGAAGGACATCAAGGTTTGTATTGAGTCTGCGCTCAGGGTTGCTATGCTCGTGGCTATGCCCGCCGGTATCGGTATTGCCGTTCTTTCGGAGCCTATACTCAACCTTCTTTACGGAAGCGGCAACGAATATTTTGCTCCCTCTGCCGCATTTATGATGACTGTCTACGGCCTTGCCGTACCTCTCTTTGCTCTTGCTTCACCGCTTACCAATATGCTTCAGGCCGTGGGTAAGACAAAGGTGCCTATTGTCACTATGCTTATAGGCGGTGTAATAAAGGTAACTCTCAACTTTATTCTTATTGCAAATCCCGAAATCAATATCAAGGGAGCCTGCATAAGCTCAACGGTCTGCTATCTTGTAATGGTTACGATAAATATATTCCAGCTTACAAGAGCAACGGGAGTTAAGCTTAATTACATCTCAGTTTTCTTAAAGCCCTTTATAGCTGCACTCTTCTGCGGCGTAGGTGCTTTCTTAGGAAATTTACTTTTAGTTGATGTTATGGGCATTGAAAGCCGCCTTACTACTATAGTTGCAGTGTGCTTCGGCGGTGCTTTTTATGCAATTTCTATACTTTTAGTTAAAGGAATTGTTAAAGATGACTTGGAAATGATTCCAAAAGGAGAAAAAATTGCAAAAGTCCTTGCAAAATTTGGATTATTAGGGTAAAATAGTCATATTGAGGTTTTAATTATGGCAGACTTTGAATTTAAAGAAAAATACAATATCGGGGATTTGCTCGAAATTATGAAAATACTCCGTGCTCCCGGCGGTTGTCCCTGGGATGCTGAGCAGACTCATGAGAGTATAAAAAAAGACTTTATCGAAGAAACCTACGAAGCAATCGAGGCAATCAACAAAAAGGATAAGGTGCTTCTAGAGGAAGAATTAGGCGACGTACTTTTGCAGGTCGTTTTCCACTGCGAGATTGAAAGAGCGGAAGGCTCCTTCGATTTCGATGATGTTACAGACGGAATCTGTAAAAAGCTAATTGAGCGTCATCCTCACGTTTTCGGTGAGGTCAAGGTTTCGGGCACGGATGAGGTTCTTTCTAACTGGGACGATATCAAGCGTAAAAGCAAGAATCAGAAAACCCAGGGCAGTTCAATGCTTAAGGTGCCTAAGGAGCTTCCCGCTCTTATGAGAGCTCAGAAAATACAGTCCAAGGCTAAAAAGGCAGGTTTTGACTGGGATGATATGAGTGGTGCCTTTGATGCTCTTGAAAGTGAAATCAGAGAGCTCAGAGAGGCGGTTGCTTCAAAAAGTCAGGCTGAAATTGAAGAGGAACTCGGTGACGTGCTTTTCTCAGCCGTCAATGTTTCAAGGTTTGTGGGTGTAGACTCGGAAGAGGCACTTACACGTTCAAACGAAAAGTTTATCACACGCTTTCTTGAGGTTGAAAGGCTTGCTTCAGAACGTGGGATAGATATGAAAAACACGCCGATTGATGAGCTTGACGAGCTCTGGAAAGAGGCAAAAATCAACTTGGTATCCAATCGGGAATAAACCCGTGGAAAATATAATATCTATGGAGGATAAAAAAATGAATAAAACCGAACTTATCAATGCAGTTGCAGCTAAGGCTGAAATCACAAAGAAGGATGCTGACAAGGCAGTAGCAGCAGTTCTTGCAGCTATCGAAGAAGCACTCGTTAAGGGTGACAAGGTTCAGCTTATCGGCTTCGGCACATTTGAGGTTAAGGAAAGAGCAGCAAGAACAGGTCACAACCCCCAGACCGGTGCAGCAATCGAAATCGCAGCATCAAAGATTCCTTCCTTCAAGGCAAGCTCAACTCTTAAGAACGCTGTAAAATAATTGCGAAAGGGACCGTCAACCCGACGGTCCCGGATTTTTTTCGGAGGTACTATGAGGCTTGACAAATACCTTAAGGTTTCCCGTCTGATAAAAAGAAGAACCGTTGCCAATGAGGTCTGCGATGCGGGCAGAGTTACCGTTAACGGTAAGGTCGCCAGAGCATCCTACAATGTTAAAGAGGGCGACATAATTGAAATTCAGATGGGTGAAAATTTTCTGAAGGCAGAGGTGCTTATTGTTACAGAGCACGCCACAAAAAACGATGCAGGACTTATGTATAAAATCATAAAGTAAGCCTGAAACGAATACAATTGCAGAAGAGAAGATCTTTTCTCTTCTGCTTTTATTTTTCGGAGGTGCTTTTATGGCTGACGGTAAGGATAAACTTTTAATGCCTCATAATATTACGCTTAAAGACAGAAAACATCTCACCGTTTCGGGTGTTACGGACGTTGATTCCTTTGACGAGGTTACCATTGTTGCTTATACCGATACGGGTGAGCTTACAATAAAAGGGGAGGAGCTTAAAATAAACAGACTCAACACCGAAACGGGGGAGCTGAATGTTGAAGGCAGAATAAGCTCCCTTTCTTATCTTGACGAGGAGCCTGCCGCCCGCTCCTTTTTCTCAAGGGTGTTCAGATGAATTACAGTGAGCCTCTTTCAAACCAGCTGAGTGTTTTTCTTTCGGGAGTCGGCTTCGGGTTTATTATGTGCGGACTTTATATTTCAATAAAGCTTCTGTTCAGGCTTTTTGGCAAGGGCAGACTGACCGTTATGCTTTCCGATGCTGCTTTCGTGCTTTCGGGCAGCATCATATCCTTTTTCTTTATGATAATTATAAACAGCGGAACAGTCAGATTCAATCTTGTTATTGCGCAGTTTTTCGGCGGACTTGTAATATATTTCACCATGGGCAGATATTTTCTCAGGGTGATATATCCGCTTTGTGACCTTACTCATATGCTTATAAAAAAGCTTCTATATCCCGTCAGAGTATACTTCAAAGCTTTTTTTAACGCTGCAAAAGCTATTTGTTTTAAATTTACAAATTTGAAGGATAAAAAGAAGGATAAAAAAGTCGGCAATAAAAGGAAAAAATTTAAAATTATACACAAATCCTCTTGAAATCTGAAAATAAATAAGTATAATTAAATATAAGTATTGATATTTGTGTCAGAGGGTGAAGCAGTGGCAGTTAAAGATTTTGCAAGTGCAAAAAAGAGCCGTAAAAGGTTCAGACCGTCAAAAGTGCATATTCTTATAGCAGTTGCTGTTGTTGCTCTGTTTTCGGTAACACTTTTCGGTTGTATATTGCCTAACTATGCAAGTGCTGCAGAATATGAGGAACAGACCTCACAACTCAAAAGCGAAATGGCGGCGCTTGACGCTGAAAGTGAAAGAATCAGTGATTCTCTCAGTGATAAAGAGGCGCTTTTTGAAAAGATTGCAAGAGAAGAATACGGCTATTGTAAACCCGGCGAAAAGGTGTTTTACAGCTCTTCTTTCAGTGAATAAATTTTAGGAGGAAAACATCTTTTTATGCTCGAAATCGGTGCAATTGTTGAAGGTAAAGTAACAGGTCTTACAGCATTCGGCGCATTTGTCAGTCTGCCTGACGGAAAAAGCGGAATGGTACATATTTCAGAGGTATCAAACACCTTCGTTAAGGATATCAAGGAATTCCTTAAAGAGGGGCAGGAGGTTAAGGTAAAGGTTGTCGGCATAAGTGACGAGGGCAAAATCAGCCTTTCAATCAAAAAGGCAAGTGAAGAGCCACGCGACTCAAAGATCAGACAAGCAGGCAGAACCAGACCTCAGGGTGACAGACCAAGAGCAAACGTATGGCAGGGTCAGCAGAAGCAGCCTAAGGAGGCTATGTCCTTTGAGGAAATGATGGCTCAGTTCAAGGCGGTCAGTGATGAAAAGATGTCAGATCTCAAGCGCTCAACTGATTCGAGACAGGGTTCCGGCAGGCGCGGCAGATAAGATATATGCACACTCTTTAAAGAGTGTGCTTCTTTTTTTGCGTCTGCTTTTGCTGAAGATTATTTTTATATGTATATCTTTCGGTTGGCAAGCATATAAATTGAGTGTAAAAAACTGAAAAGAGGATGCAGAGATGACAAACAGGAATATTTATAACTCAATAGCAACCAGAACGGGAGGAGATATATACATCGGCGTTGTCGGTCCGGTAAGAACGGGTAAATCCACACTTATCAAGCGATTGATGGATGTTGCGGTTTTACCTAATCTTAAGAACGAGGCCGTTAAGGCACGCGCTATGGATGAGCTGCCGCAGTCCTCTGCAGGCAGAACGATAATGACAACGGAGCCCAAGTTTATTCCCGAAAACGGTGTTGAGCTTGAGATAGGTGACTGTACCAGATTCAGTCTGAGGCTTATTGACTGTGTAGGCTATATAGTGCCGGGTGCTATCGGCTACATAGAAAACAATCAGCCGAGAATGGTACGCACCCCCTGGTTTGAAAAAGAAATTCCTTTTAATATGGCAGCGGAGATAGGCACGAAAAAGGTTATTGCTGAGCATTCCACAATAGGACTTGTTGTGACAACCGACGGCACGATAGGAGATATTGCCCGCGACGATTACACTGAGGCTGAGTGCAGAGTCATAGACGAGCTCAGGCAGGCCGGTAAGCCCTTTGTTGTTCTGCTGAACAGCAAGACTCCCGATTCTGCCGAGTGTGCAGCTCTTGCCGAAAGCCTTTCGGAAAAATACGCGGTTACGGTTCTTCCCGTAAACTGCAGATCACTCACCGCTGAAAAAACGGAAGAAATACTTGCAGCGGTGCTTCATGAATTCCCGATTAAAGAGATACAGCTTGATTTTCCGCATTGGATAAACAGACTTGATAAGGGCCACGAAATAAGAAAAGAACTCTTTTCAGCCGTCAGAGAAGCTTCAGCCGGGCTTAGCCGTATAAAGGATGCTGAGAATTTTGCTTCGGCACTGAGAGGAAAAAAATGGGTCTCAGATTGCAGAATTGACAGCATAGACCTTTCCTGCGGCTGTGTAAGGGTAAAGCTTACCCCGCCGTCAGATGCCTTCTATAAGGTTCTGAGCGAAAAAACAGGCACGCCAATTTCAGATGAGCAGCAGCTTATGGATATACTTATGGAGCTTACCTCTGTTAAGAAGGAGTACGGACGCTTCAGAGAAGCACTTGACGAGGTTGAAAAGACCGGCTACGGCATAGTAATGCCTACAATGGAGGAGCTGAGCCTTGAAGATCCCGAAATAATGAAGCAGGGCGGAAGATACGGAGTGAGACTTAAGGCCTCTGCACCGTCAATCCATATGCTTAAAGCGAATATTACTACAGAGGTTGCACCAATAGTCGGTACGGAAAGTCAGTCCGAAGAGCTTATTATGTATCTTCTCAAGGAATTTGAGGAGGATCCGTCAAAGATATGGGAGTCAAACATTTTCGGCAAAACTCTTAACAGCCTTGTTAACGAGGGACTTCATAATAAGCTTTACAAAATGCCGTCAGACGCGAGGATGAAGCTTCAGGAAACCCTTGAAAGGGTAATAAACGAGGGCTGCAGCGGACTTATATGTATAATATTGTGATTAAAGAGTTTTACTTCGTTTTTCTGTTGAATTCTTCAGAGCTTTGGTATATAATTAAAAAAAACGCACAGGAGTAAAAATATGGGAAAGAAAATTATAATTGCCGGCGGCGGTCACGGCGGTATAGGCTGCGGTGCTTTACTTGCACAAAAGGGCTTTGATGTAACGGTTTATGAAAAAAACAGCCGAAACGAAATGGGCTATGACTGGACAGATATTTTTGATAAGAAGGGCTTTGCGGCTATCGGTATGGATATGCCGGATGATGGTCTGTGGAGATTAAAGTACGATATGACCTTTTTCGGTCCGGGCATGACCACAAAGCTCAGACAGGATACTCCTGTTGATCAGCTTGAAATACAGATGGAAAGACGTGCTCTTTACGATTGCATTATTGCCTATGCTGAAAAATGCGGAGTAAAATTTGAATACTCAAATGCCGTTGAGGCTCCTGTAATGCTTGGCAACCGTGTTGTGGGCATAAAAACCGAAAAGGGCGAATATTATGCAGATCTCGTTATAGATGCCTGCGGTATGAATTCTCCGCTCAGGAGGAAGTTGCCTGAGCATCTGGGTATCCAGAACGAAGCTCAGGCTTTTGAAAGCTTTTATGTGTGGCGTGCCTTTTTTGAAAAAGGTGATTTTGACGGAAAAATTGAGGATAAGTTTAAGCTTTTTCTTCTTCCAAAGGGTGAACTTGGTATTTCATGGATTGATGACGAAGAAAAATATACAGATGTGCTCATAGGCAGATTTGAGCCGCTTACCGAGCAAAGAGTAGAGAAGCTTATTGATGATATGCGCAAGGATTATCCTTCTATCGGCAAAAAAATATTAAGAGGCGGCAGCTTTGCACAAATTCCCGTAAGACAGCCTCTCGGAGTTCTTGTTGCAGACGGTTATGCGGCAATCGGCGACAGTGCGTTTATGACTGTGCCTATTATCGGTTCGGGTATAGCAAACAGTATGAAGGCTGCAAAAATTCTTGCAGAAACAATAATTGCAGACGAAACAGAAAGCTTCAGCGCAGCGGTATTGTGGAAATATCAGAAGGATTTTTTCTCGAAAACAGGAAACGGTCTTGCTCCGCTTGCACCGGTTAAGCTTCTTCTTACAAGGCTTGAGCCTATTGAGCTTGATTATATTTTCGAAAGAGGAATTCTCAATGCAGATGATATGACAATCAGCGCAGATTCTACAAGCCTGGCTTCAATGGTTAAGGATATGCTGGATCCGGAACCGTTGAAGGCAAAAATCAAGGGCCTTGCTGCAAGTCCCGTTGTTCTTAAAAAGATTATGCGTATGATAAAGGATATTGCTGCGGTAACGGTAGTTACAACTGTTATGCCTCAGAAATATGATATAAAAAGGGTATACGCCTGGTCTGAAATGTATAATAAATGCTTCAAGAGATAAATTTAAAGCTCACTCCTGCCGGGGAGTGAGCTTTAAATTATATTTTAAAAAGTCTTTTTGCGTTTTCATTGCAGATATCAATAAGCTCCTGAATGTCCATACCCTTGATTTCTGCAATTTTTTGGGCGGTATATGCAATATGAGCTGAATCACAGCGTGTACCTCTGAAAGGTACGGGGGTCATATACGGTGCATCTGTTTCAAGCAGAAGTCTGTCAAGGGGAAGTATTTTTGCAACCTCTACAGGCTTTACTGCATTCTTGAAGGTTATCGCACCGCCCATACCGATATACATACCGAGCTTTATGATTTCCTTAGCCATTTCGGCTGAGCCGGAAAAGCAGTGTACAACACCCTTGGGCTTGTGCTTTTTGAGCAGATTCATCGTATCCTCATGAGCCTCTCTGTCGTGGACTATAACAGGTAAATCAAGCTCATTTGCAAGCTTTATCTGCCTTTCAAATATCTCAATCTGCCTTTCTCTGGGTGAAAAATCATAGTGATAATCAAGACCTATTTCACCCACGGCAGCAACCTTTTTATTTTTATAAAGCTCTGCAATTTTCTGAAGGTCTTCTTCGGTCGCTTCCTCTGCTTCATGAGCGTGAACGCCCAAAGCAGCATAAATGAAGTCATATTTTTCAGAGAGAGCAAGAGTTGACAGGGAGCTTTTGAGGTCACAGCCGCAGTTTACTATATGGCTTACACCTTTTGCAGGCAGAGAGGTTAAAAGCCTGTCTCTGTCCTCGTCGAAGCGGCTGTCATCGTAATGGGCGTGAGTGTCGAAAATATTGCTATACATTATCTTACCTTTGAGCCTGCGGGAATATCGTCAACGAAAATAACCTTTACGTCTTCTTCACTGCAGTCAGCGGCAAGAATCATACCCTGACTCTCAACACCGCAAAGAACGGCGGGCTTGAGATTTGAAACAACAATAACGCTCTTTCCTATAAGATCCTCGGGCTTATACCATTTTGCTATGCCTGATGCAACTGTTCTCGGTGTACCTGTACCGTCGTCAAGTGTAAGTTTAAGAAGCTTCTTGGCACGCTTTACGGGCTCACAGTCGGTGATTTTAGCAACGCGAAGGTCAACCTTTGCAAAATCGTCAATGGCAATCTTTGCAACACCTTCAATTTCAGCCTTCTTCTGCTCCTGAAGAGTTTCTTCAAAACTCTTTTCCTTAGCTGCTGCCTGCTGAGCCTCAATGTCAGCCATAAACTTTTCAGCGTCAATACGTGCAAAGAGGGGAGTAGCGGTGCCTACCTTTCCGTCTGCTTTAAGAGCACCGAATTCAGCAAGGCTGTCATAGGTAGCAATATCGCAGTTAATCTGCTCAAGAATTGCCTTTGAGGTATCGGGCATAAAGGCAGAAAGAAGAACGGCAAGATATCTGATGCCTTCAAGAAGGTTATAAAGAACGGTGCCGAGTCTTTCCTTGTTTGCCTCGTCCTTGGCAAGAGTCCAGGGAGCGGTTTCATCAATGTATTTGTTGCAGCGCTTTGCAAGGTTGATGATTGCTTCAACTGCATCGGCGATGTGGTATGTGCTCATTTTGCTGTCAACGGTCTTAACGGTTTCAAGAGCGAAAGCCTTAAGCTCTTCGTCAAGTGTATCGGGGCAGCAGGGAGCCATAACAGTGCCGTCGAAGTATTTATTTGTCATAGCAACAGTTCTGTTTACAAGGTTGCCCAGAGTGTTTGCAAGGTCGGAGTTGAATCTCTCAATAATTGTTGAATATGAGATAGAGCCGTCATTTGCATGGGGCATCTCAGAAAGAAGATAATATCTTGTTGCATCAACGCCGATAAGCTTTGAAAGCTCGTCAGCATAGATAACATTACCCTTTGATTTGCTCATCTTATCCTCGCCGAAAAGAAGCCAGGGATGACCGTAAACCTGCTTGGGAAGCTCCTCACCGAGAGCCATAAGCATAATGGGCCAGTAAATTGTGTGGAAGCGAACTATATCCTTGCCGATGATGTGTACATCTGCAGGCCAGTACTTCTTATACTGCTCACTGCTGCCGTCGGGGTCATAGCCCATAGCAGTGATATAGTTTGAAAGAGCGTCAATCCATACGTAGATAACGTGTCTGTCGTCAAATGAAACGGGAATACCCCATTTGAAGGAGGTTCTTGAAACACAGAGGTCCTGAAGGCCCGGCTTGATGAAGTTATTGAGCATTTCCTTTTTGCGGCTTTCGGGGTAAATGAAATTATCGTTCTTTTCGATATATTCCTCAAGCTGCTTCTGATATTTTGAAAGGCGAAGGAAATAGGCTTCCTCCTTTGCTTTTGTAACCTCTCTGCCGCAGTCGGGACACTTGCCGTCAACAAGCTGTGACTCTGTCCAGAATGATTCGCAGGGAGTACAGTAAAGACCTTCATACTCACTTTTATAGATATCATCCTGCTCATAAAGCTTTTTAAAAATCTTCTGAACAACCTTTTCATGATAATCGTCGGTTGTTCTGATAAACTTATCATAGGTGGTGTTGAGTGTGTCACAGATACCTCTTATTTCGCCTGCAACATTGTCAACATACTCCTTGGGAGAAAGACCCGCTGCCTTTGCATATTCCTCGATTTTTTGACCGTGCTCGTCGGTACCTGTGAGGAAAAATACATCATAGCCCTGAAGTCTCTTGTATCTTGCAATAGCATCAGTGAGAACGATTTCATAGCTGTTGCCTATATGAGGCTTTCTGGAGGTATATGCAATAGCGGTAGTTATATAAAACTTGCCCTTATTCATATATTTTCATCTTCCTTTCAAAAGAAATTCATTCATATTATTTTACCAATTTTTAATAGTATTTGTCAATAGAAATTGAATAAACACAGACAGAAAAATCCCGCCGACTCATTGTATCGGCGGGGGTATTTTTAATATTCGTCGGTAAGACCCTTTTCGTCGTAGATGAAGAGAGCGTTGAGTGCAATTTCAAGGCACTTTTCAACTGTCTTCATATCCATATTATCAGCCGTGTCACCTCTTGTGTGGTAATATCTCGGGGGACCCGGGTTCATAGCTGCAAGTGTAACCGCGGGAATACCTGCCTGCTGAACTGCGGCAGCGTCGGAAGATCCGAGATAAACTGATGAGTAGGGAAGATCAAGACCTGCATCAAGACCTGCTCTCTTGAGAAGCTTACATACTCTGCCGTCCATCTTGACTGTACCTGTCATATCGCGCTGATAAATAGCAATATCGTCATAATCTCTGAAGGTTTCAAGACCGATGAAAATTGTGGGAACATCCTTGAATTCTTCTTTATGAGCCTTACAGAAGGCCTTTGAGCCTCTGAGACCTGATTCCTCAGCACCGGCTGAAAGAGCAATAACCTCAGTGTGTTCAAAGTCGATGTTGTTATCCTTGAGATACTTAAGAATTGCAACCGAGCCGATTGCACCGGTAAGATTATCGTTAGCACCTTCAACACAGATTCTGAAGTTAACGAAGCCAATTGCAAGAATACCGCCGGGAATGCCGATAAACTGACCGTAATGGAAGATGTTGTAAATTGTTGTGCCCTCTTCGAGTACACCGAAGGTGTTGAGTGCTGATGAAATAAGAACAAAGAAGAGAGAAACAACAGCAAAGACGCCGCAGATGTAAAGAAGAATGTGACCGCCAAGATGAGTATAGGTCCACTCGTAGGATGAATCAACGTGACCGCTGAAAATGATTCTCTGCTTTAACTCGCCGGTAGCTTTTTTGACACCGTATGTATTGTGAGAGGTCTTTTTCGGAACGAGACCGTCGATGAACTGCTTGTAAAGAAGGAACTCACCAATCATAAAGATAATGGCAAAAATGCCGAGTGCGAGACCGATATAGGGCAGACCGAAAAAGTTAAGAAGGCAGCTAAGTATAACAAGAATACCGTCAACGGTAATCCAGCTCATAAATGCCTTGGGGGCAAGCTTGAAGGGTTCGATTTTTACTTCGTCTGCGCAGGTTTTAAGCTCTTCTGCTATATGCTCCTGAGCTTGCTTTTCAGGCTCATAGCCTGCCGGTCTGGGACCGAT
Organism: Clostridia bacterium; assembly: GCA_017517865.1. Taxonomy (GTDB): domain Bacteria; phylum Bacillota; class Clostridia; order Oscillospirales; family Acutalibacteraceae; genus UBA6857. The sequence continues at coordinate 64,252 of JAFWYB010000032.1, forward strand.
TGTTTTACAGATTTTTTTGATTTCTCTGACAGTATAGTTTGTGTACATTCTGACAGAGGCAGCATAATTTTTTACGCTTTCTTCAGCTTTCAAAATTATCTCTCCTTTTGCATTTTGATCATAATTCCGTAATAATTACGAAAATGTTGTTAGTATATTATCATTAATTTGTATGTTTGTCGATAGTTTTTATGGAATGTAAATAAATAATTTACAAATTATAAATAAATCTAAGATTAACTTGTTCAAAATGAGAAAATCGACAGTTAAAACATAAGTGTATAATAAGGTGGTGCACATTTAATGATGTGAACATTTTAACAAATACTGCTATACATATATAACAGTCGATTGACAATTTCTTTTTCGTGTGTTAACATAGCAGTAGTATATAAAAAGCCCAGACTAAATTTTATCAGCGATCGGAGGAAAATGATATGAAAACAATTGTTGTCGGTGCAGGTGCTATCGGCGGTACCGTTGCTGTGCTTCTCAAGGAAGCCGGATACGATGTAAGAATTATGTGTCACAGCAACGAAACAAGAAAGCTTATCGAAGAGGACGGCTTCTTTCTTAACGGTGCAAAGGGTGAACACAGGGTTGATTTCATATGCTACGGTGATGTAAGTGAGTTCGGCGAAGAAAAATTTGATATAGTTATCATTGCAACAAAATATGCCCATATGGCAGAGTGCGCAAAAATGATGCTTCCCTATATTGCCGAAAACGGACTCGTTGTAGGTATGCAGAACGGTCTTCTCACCGACGAGCTCGGCGCAATCGTCGGCAGAGAAAGAGCAGTGGGCTGTATGATCGGCTTCGGTGCAACAAGAAACGGGCCTAACGACGTTACAATGACAAGCAAGGGTGAGTTTTTTATCGGTATGCTTGACGGTCGCACAACAAGAACCCTTGAGGTCTTTGCTGAAATGCTCAAGAGCGTGCTTCCTACACAGATTACCCGTGAAATCAAGCGCAGACAGTATTCAAAGCTTATCATCAACTCTTGTATTAACGCTGTTGCAGGTATTACGGGTAAGACCCTCGGAGAAATCCTGAAAGACGGCAGAGCGAGAGATCTTTTCCTCAGCATCGCAAGAGAGGGTATGGCTGTTGCCAAGGCTATGAAGATAAATGTACCCAAATACGGTGCTGTGCTTGAATACAGGATGCTTGCTCTGAGTAACAACAGCATATACAACAAAGGCTGCAAGCTTGTTGTAATGATGGTCGGCAAGCTTTATTCAGACGTTAAGCCCTCGACTCTTCAGTCGCTTGAAAAGGGTGAAAAGACAGAAATAGATATTCTCAACGGTTATTTTGTTCAGATGGGTGAAAAATACGGTGTTGAAACACCCGTAAACACAAAGCTTGTGCAGATGATTCATGAAATCGAAGATGGCAAGAGAGAAATGAGCTCAGATAATCTTGCAGAGTTCTGATAAATTAAATAATGAGCCCGTTGTGCTTGCACAACGGGCTTCTTTTTTATTGCTTGCTTTTTGTGATATCAAACCAGAATTCTACGCCGTTTTCCTTGTTCTGCACACCGTATTTTCTGCCGTGAAGGTCCTGAAGTGTAGCGACGATTGAAAGACCAAGACCGAAACGGCCTTCGTTTCTGCTGTGAGCCTTGTCCGCCCTGTAAAAGCTCTGCCAGATATTATTTATGTCGCTTCCCGGTATGGGCTTGCCGGTGTTGAAGACGGTAACACGGTAGATGTCATCTTTTTCGCAGACCGAAACGATAATTTTTCTTTCAAAATCGAGATGGGAAAGGGCATTGGTCAGATAATTGATAAAAACGTGCCTCAGAAGGCCTCTGTCGCCGTGCCCGATGAGGTTGCAGTCAACATCAAAAGCTATTGTGGCCTTCGCCTTGGAAATAAGAAGCTCGTTTGATACCAGACATTCCTCAAGAAACTCAGCGATGTTGAAATCTGACATCTTGGCTTCATATATACCTGAGCCGTATTGCATATATTCCATAATTCTGACAACGAGATTGTTCATTTTCTGCGATTCTTCTATTATAATATCGCAGTATTCGGCCTTGTTTTCGCAGCCAATGCCGTATTTGAGCCCTTCGGCATAGCCTTGAATAATGGAAATGGGCGTTTTGAGCTCATGTGAAACATTGGCAATAAAGCTTCGTCTTTTCTTCTCGAGCTTTCTTTCAAACTGAATGTCGCTTTCGAGCTGTCGGTTCTCACTTTTAAGAGTATCAAGAGCGTTGTTGAGCTTTGATGAAAGCAGATTGATGTTTTCACTCAGCTCATTAAGCTCCTTAATTCTGAAGCGGGGACAGCTTTCGGTAAAATCGAGAGCAGCAATTTTCTTTGTGGTTTTTGTAATCTGTCTTATCGGGTTTGTGAAAAGGGTGGAATAATAGGCAGTCACCATAAGAATTGCAACAAGGATAAACATACTCATTACAAGAAGAGCGTGTGATGCCGTTATGGCGTTTTCTCTGATAACGTCTCTTGAGCTGTAAATCTCAATAACCGAATCCGTGTTATACACCATACCGTAAACCAGGTATTCAGCCGTTGCGAAGTATTCCTGTCGGGTTTCGAAATAGCTGCCGTCCTCAAGCTCTCTGTGCGAGAGAATTCTCATTATTCGGGGTTTGAGCTCTATTGTATTTTCGTCTTCGGTTTTGTCATAGGCCGTTTCGTTGCTTCTTGTGGTGTATATGAGGGTATCTTTCGGAGAGTAAATTTCAATGTAAAGGTTGTGGTCTGACTCCAGATCTGCAAGGGTGGCAAGAGTGTTTTTTTCAGAAATGTCGAGAGTCGATATTTTATCGGCTACATCCTGCATATTGTTCATTTTAGTAATGAGAAATATATCGTCCATATAGAAATACTGTATAACTGAAAAAACAGCAAGGCAGACACATATGCAGGCTATACTGATAAGAGAATAGCGTCTTTTAAGGGTATGAATTTTTTTGTCGGGGCGTTTCATATTATTCCTCTATTTTATAGCCGATGCCGTAAACAGTTTTAAGATGAGAGTTGCCCCAGTCGCCGAGCTTGGTTCTGAGCCTTGCAACGTGTGAATCAACGGTGCGGATATCACCGGAATAGTCATAACCCCAGATGCTGTCAAGAAGCTGTTCTCTTGAAAAAACTCTGCCGGGAGCCTCTAAAAACTTTTTAAGAATATTATATTCCTTGAGTGTGAGGTCAACCTCCTTGCCGTTAAGGCGTACTTCGTGTGCATCATCGTTGAAAACAAGCTCGTTGAGCTGCTTTTCGTTGCCCTGGTTTGCAGAGCCGCCTGCTCTTCTGAGAAGAGCCTCCACTCTTTTTACAAGAACCGTGGGGCTGAAGGGCTTTGTAACATAGTCGTCAGCACCCGATTCATAGCCTGTAAGCTCATCAAATTCCTGACTCCTTGCAGTGAGCATAATAACGGGCACGTTGGAGGTTTCTCTTATCTTTCTGCATACCTCCCAGCCGTTAAGTCCGGGCATCATAATATCAAGAATGATAAGACTTACGGTCGATTTGTTTTCTTCAAAAAGGTGGTAGGCATGGTCACCGTCTTCAGCTTCAAGAACCTCATAACCGAACCTTACAAGAAATTCCGAAACAAGCTTACGTATTCTGAGTTCATCGTCGGCAACAATAATTCTGTTCATATAATCACCTCTAAGTCAAATGTTATTAAACAGATAATAACATATTTTTTTGTTATATACAAGTCGAAGTGTTGAGAAAATATTAACAATTTATTTATATTTGAAGCCCGTTGCATCTGCGGCGGATATTACGTTTGATATTGACACTTGTAAAGATATGGTATAAAATGTTAAAGATATACTGTGCCTTGCAGTAAATAAAAGGCTCTTACGGGCAGAACGGAGAAAAAAATGATTTACACCAACAGTAACAACGTTTTTCATCTGCAGACGAAAAAGACGAGCTATGTTTTCAGGGCTCTTCCCACAGGACAGCTTGAAAGTATGTACTACGGCAGAAAAATAAGAAATACCGACGATTTTACCTTCATTTACGATAAGCACGCGTCAGGCTATTCAAACGGAACAAACTATACGCAGGACGACAAGCTTTCACTTGACCATATCGCACTTGAATATTCGGCATACGGTAAGGGAGATTACAGACTTCCCGCCATGCAGCTTACATCGCACGACGATGTTTTTACAACAGACTTCAAGTTCAGGAGTGCAGCAGTTACAAAGGTTAAGCCCGTTCTTAACGGCCTTCCTTCAAGCTACGGTGAAAGTGAAACCCTTACCGTTGTAACAGAGGACAAGGTTCTCGGTGCAGAGCTTCATCTCATTTATACCGTTTTTGAAGATTGCAACGTAATTACAAGAAGCACAAGGCTCATAAACAAGAGCAAGGAAACAATAAAAATTCACAGTCTTATGAGTATGCAGCTCGACCTTCAGAGGGGCAATTACGTAATGCTCACCTTTGACGGTGCATGGGTAAGAGAAAGATATAAGAATGAGCACAGACTCACATCGGGCGTATGCTCAGTAGGCTCAATTGCAGGATATTCCTCAAACAGACACAACCCCTTCTTTGCAATCAGAGAAGAGGAATGCACAGAGCATAACGGTAATTGCTACGGCTTCAATCTCGTATATTCGGGTAACCATATTGCAAGAACCGAAATCGGAACCCACGGTCTTCTCAGAATTCAGAACGGTATCAACCCCTTTGAATTTGAGTGGCACCTTAAGGCGGGAGAAACCTTCGACACACCCGAAAGCGTAATGACCTTCAGCCATGAGGGCCTTAACGGTATGAGTCAGAATATGCACCTTTTCGTTAAGGAGCACATCGTAAGAGGCTATTGGAAGGACAGAGAGCGCCCCATCCTTGTAAACAACTGGGAGGCAACAACCTTCAGCTTCAACGAAAAGAAGATTCTTGACATCGCAGCCGCTACTAAGGAAATCGGCGGCGAAATGTTCGTTCTTGATGACGGCTGGTTCGGCAAGAGAAACAACGACAAGGCAGGTCTCGGCGACTGGTACGTAAACAAGAAGAAGCTCCCGGGCGGCATTGACGGCCTTGCAAAGAAGGTCAACGATATGGGCCTCAAGTTCGGTCTCTGGGTCGAGCCTGAAATGGTCAACCCCGACAGTGACCTTTACAGAGCACATCCGGACTGGGCTATGACAACAGATAAATACACTCCCTCGCTGGGAAGAAATCAGCTTACCCTTGACCTTACAAGGGATGATGTTGTTGAGCATATCATCAACACAATGACAGACGTATTCCGCTACGGCAATATCTCATACATCAAGTGGGATAATAACCGTCAGTTCTCGGATGTATTCTCAAGACGCAAGGATGCCAAGAGTGGTGAATACTTCCACAGATACATTCTCGGCCTTTACAAAATCTGGGATTCACTTACTAATAAGTTCCCCGAAATTCTCTTTGAAGCCTGCTCAAGCGGCGGTAACAGATTTGACCTTGCAACCTTCTGTTATATGCCTCAGTGCTGGACGAGCGACAACACGGATCCCCTTGACAGAATGTATATTCAGACAGGTACCTCCTACGGCTATCCTCAGTCTGTTATGACTATGCACGTTGCGGCTGCATATTCTTTTGCAAACTTCAGACATTCAACAGTTGAGCATCGCTTCAACGTTTCAGCCTTCGGCCTTTTAGGCTACGAGCTTGACGTAACAATGCTTTCAAAGCAGGATAAGGCCTGTGTTAAGAAGCAGATAGAATATTACAAAAAGCACCGCAGACTCCTTCAATTCGGTGAATTTTCAAGAATCGGCGATATATTCAAGGATGACAGAGCAATGTGGCAGATTACAGCCGCAGATAAAAGCGAGGCAATGTACGGCTACTTTGTAAACAGAGTAATGCCTAACTGGGGCAATGACGTAATTAAGATGGTTAACCTTGATGAAGATGCAACCTATCATCTTTGCGTACGTCCTCAGCTTCTTCCGCTCAAGAAGTTCGGTGATATTATCAACGTACCCCTGCCAAAGAAGCTGGACGTTGAAGACGGAAAGCTCTTTGATTTCCTTTGCGACACAATCAAAATCAGAAACGAAAAGGAAGAATACACAATCGGCGGCGATATGCTTATGAATTCAGGCTTCAAGGCAAAGCAGCTGTTTAATTACAGCGGCTTCAATTTCAGCGACAGCCGAATTATTCTTGATAACGATTCAAGAATTTACTATCTTGAAAAAACACAGGACTGAGGTTAAAACCGGATGAATACCATTGACAGAGAAATAATTGAGGTGTGCCGTCATTTCGGTATAGAGGGTGAATTCCACTCGGCAAAAAGCTTTACTGACGGACATATCAATTTTACATACCTTGCAAAATTTGTGCATAAGGGCAGATTCAGAAAATATCTTGTTCAGGGTATAAATACTCATGTTTTCAAAAACCCTGCTCACCTTATGCAAAACATCGTTTCCGTTACTGATTATCTCAAGGATGAGATAAAGAAGGAGGGCGGAGACTATAAGAGAGAAACGCTGACGTTCCTTAAGGCGGATAACGGCAAATACTATCTTTATCATCTCGGCAAGTGCTGGAGAATTTATAAGTTCATAGATAATTCCTACACCGTGAATGTTATAGAAAACAAAGATGTTTTTGAAAGAGCGGGCAAAAGCTTCGGACTTTTTCTTAACCGTCTGAGTGGTTATCCGATGGATGAGCTTCACGAGATAATTCCCGATTTCCACAACACACCCAAGCGTGTTGAAGCTCTTGAGGAGGCAGTAAAGCAGGACAGAGCGGGCAGAGCAGATCTTATCCCCGATGAAATTGCTTTTGCATTAAGCCGTAAGGATGATGCAAATATTGCCCTTGACCTTTATTCCGCGGGGCAGATTCCCTTAAGAGTTACTCATAACGATACCAAGCTCAATAACATTCTTTTTGATGAAAAGACCGGCGAGAGCATCTGTGTTATTGATCTTGACACAATTATGCCGGGCTTCTCTCTTTACGATTTCGGTGATGCTATAAGATTCGGTGCAAACACTACAAGAGAGGACGATGATGAGCTTGACAACGTAAAGCTTTCACTTGAGCTTTTTGAAAGCTATACAAGAGGCTTTCTCAGTGCTTGTGCGGGCAGTCTTACCAAGGCTGAGGTTGAACAGCTTGCTTTTTCGGCAAAGCTTATGACTTATGAATGCGGAATCCGTTTTCTTACTGATTATCTTGACGGTGATGTATATTTCAAAACAGATTACCACGAACACAACCTTGTAAGAGCAAGAAATCAGTTCAGACTCGTCAGCGAGATTGAAAAAAATCTTGACGCAATGAATGAAATTGTAGAAAGAATTTATACCGAATATACAGCTTAAAAAGTGAAGTGCTTCAGTAAAAACTGGGGCACTTTTTGTCACTTAATCAATCCTTTCCGCATAGAAATATATATAGTTATATTGCGAAGGAGGATTACTGTGCACAGTGAAGAGCTTTTAAGAAAAAAGATAGAGGATGCCCGCTTCAGCCTTCGTTTATATGAAATATACAACAGAAAAATGCCCGAAGATAAGCTTGTTTCAGAAATATGTGAAAAATACAGAAGGCTTATATCGCGGCTTTTTAATCAGTATTATGAGCAGTTTGGTGATGATGTTGCCGAAAATGTTGCAGACAGCGGACTTGAGAAATAATATGGTTTTTATAAAAAAACTATAAATATTATATAAAATTTTCGCGAAACTCTTTATTTTTATGTTTAAATGTGCTATACTGTAAATGTAAACAGAGTACCTCTTTGAAATTCTTCCGAAAGGAAGTTTAATATAGAAAGGAGCTGACGATATGAAAATTACAGTTATCGGCAGAAAATGTACGCCCCGAGATTCATTCAAGGAAAGAGCAGAAAAACGCCTCAAAAAGGTTGAGAAATTCTTCGGCGCCGATGCGGAGGCTAAAATAACCGCAACGGTTGAAAAGAACGAGCAGATTGTTGAGGTTACCATCTTCCATGACGGAATGTTCTTCCGTTCTCAGGAAAGAGCGCAGAATATGAATGATGCTCTCGACCGCTGTGCAGACTCTATCGTGCGTCAGATTCGCAAAAACAAGACAAAGGTTGAAAAAAGGCTTCGTTCGGGTGCTTTTGATGCATACGAGGCAATAGACAGCTTCGAGCCTGAGGACAGCTATGAGATTGTACGCTCTAAGGAGATTGCTCTCAAGCCCCAGAGTATTGATGAGGCAATTCTGCAGATGAATCTTCTCGACCATCGCTTCTATGTGTTCTTAAACAGTGCAAACGATAAAATATGTGTTGTTTATGCAAGAAATGAGGGCGGTTACGGCCTGATAATTCCTGAAGTTGATTGATTTATCTGATAAAATATGATATAATTTTTCCGTCGGTGTAAATAACCGACGGATTTTGTATATTTATTTAAATGAAAGCAGGTCATTTATGCAGATTAAATTTGTTATTCCCTGTCTGCTGGGTCTTGAAAAGCTTATTGCAGATGAAATGAAGGACCTTGGTGCACAGAACGTTGTTTCCGAAAACGGCAGAGTACTTTTTGAAGGCGACGAATTTTTGCTTGCAAGGGCAAATATCTGTTCCAGATACGCTGAAAGAATACAGATTCTTATAGGTACCTTTGATGCTCTTTCCTTCGAGGAGCTTTTTCAGGGTACGAAGGCACTTCCCTGGGAACAGTGGATCGGCGCCTACGATGCCTTTCCCGTCAAGGGCTATTCTCTCAACAGTGCTCTTTTCAGTGTCAGCGACTGCCAGTCGATTATAAAAAAGGCTGTTGTTGAGCGCCTTAAATTGAAATACGGTATCTCCTGGTTTGAGGAAAGCGGCCCCGTACATCAGATACAGTTTTCAATTATGAAAAACAAAGTGAGTCTTCTTCTTGACACCTCCGGATACGGACTTCACAAAAGAGGTTACCGTATTGAGTCAAACGGTGCGCCTATGAAGGAAACCCTTGCGGCTTCACTGTGTAACCTTGCAAGGCTGAGACCCTATCACACGCTTTACGATCCTATGTGCGGCTCAGGCACTATTCTTATTGAGGGTGCTATGCTGGTCAACAATATTGCTCCCGGCGTAAACAGAAATTTTACTGCCGAAAGATGGGAGCAGATTAACGAAGATGTGTGGCAGCAGGAAAGAGAGAGGGCACGCTCTCTCGCTGTTACTGACAGTCAGTTTGTTGCATACGGCTCAGATATTGACGAAAGCAGCCTTGAAATCGCTCTTGCCAATGCAAAAAGAGCGGGAGTAGATAAATATATCAGCTTTGAAAAGCGTGATATTAAGGATTTTGAAAGAAAAAGTGAAAAGGGTACTGTTATATGTAATCCGCCATACGGAGAAAGACTTCTCGATCTCAAGCAGGCTGAGGAGCTTTACAGAATTATGGGTAAACGCTTCATTGCCGAAAGAGGTTGGGCATACAATATTATCAGCCCGGCTGAGGATTTCGAAATCTTTTTCGGCAGAAAGGCTGATAAGAGAAGAAAGCTTTACAACGGTATGATTAAATGTCAGCTGTATATGTATTTTAAGTAAGTTTCCGTCTGAAAATATGACAATTTACGCCATTTTATTGCATATTTTGTTGACTTTACAGGTACGGCAGTGTTATAATACTGACGTTGTTCGTCGGAGAATACTCTGTAAATCTTAAAGGAGGAAAAAATGGCTTTTTTAGATAACATCTCAAAAAAGATTAACGGTGCAACGGGTGTATCGAAGCTTAACTCTTCCATAAGCGAGGAAGAAGCAAAGATCAACAGTGCTTACACGCAGATAGGCAAGCTTTACTGCGCCAATCACGAGGATGATTATGAGGAATGCTATGCCGTATGCATCGGAATTATAAAGGATGCTGAAAAGAAGATTGCCGAGCTTAAAGCATCTATTCTTGAAATTAAGGGAATGGCCGTCTGTACCAAATGCGGAGCATATATTCCAAGCGGTTCTGCTTTCTGTAACAGCTGCGGAACACCGGTACCCAAGGCTGTGGTTGATAATAATACCGTTATCTGCCCGAGTTGCGGAAACAGTGTTGCAAAGGGTATGCGCTTCTGCACCTCCTGCGGTTTCAGAATGCCGGAAGCTCAGCAACCTGCTCCCGTGTCTGAAGAGTCCGGAGCGCAGATAATTACTGCTGCTGTTCAGGTGCCCGAAGATGTGTCAGAAAATGTTATTGATATCGATATTGAAGAGGCGGCTAATTTTGTGATGAATCAGCACAATGGGGTTGAATACAGCACCGAAGCTGTGATTGAAGAGCCGGTTGTACCGGTAACCGGAAAAATCTGCCCCGTGTGCGGAAAGGCACTTGAAGCTGATATGTTATTCTGTACTGAATGCGGAACTAGACTTTAAGTTTTGGTTTCAGTAAAAATAAAAATAAATTTGGAGGAAATTATTATGTCAAAGTTTTGTGGAAATTGCGGCGCGGTAATGGACGACGCAGCAGCTGTATGCGGTAATTGCGGAACGCAGTTTGCTGTTGCTCCCGTTCAGGCAGCACCTGTAGCTCAGGCTCCCGTTCAGGAAGCTCCCGTTTATCAGGCTCCCGTTCAGACAGCTCAGGCTCCCGCTAAAAAGAAGTTTGATCTTAACGATGTTGCTGATAAGGCTGTAGCTGCAGTAACAAGTGTTATTGAGGGTGTTAAGAAAGGTGATAAGAGCAGTTTTATCAAGGTTGGTGCAGTTGCTGCTGCGGCTTTGGTTGCATTTATTCTTATTATTACTCTCATTTTCTCCGGCGGTGGCGAAAAGAAGGTTGTTAAAAAGTTCGTTAAGGCCTATGATAATGAAAATGCATCGGCACTCGTAAAGCTTTTTCCTAAGTATACCAGAGAGCTTGCTGAAGAAAGAGATTACGACCTTGAAGAGAGGTGCGAGGACGAAATTGCAGATTTCTATGATTATATGCTTGAAGAGCTTGATGCAAAGAAACTCAGCTTCAAGTTTAAGATTGACGATATCGACGAGGTTGACGAGGATGAACTTGAATCCTATGCAGACAGCATAAAGGACACAATCCAGTTAATCGACTCAGATGTTGAATTCAAAAAAGCAAAGGTTACCAAGGGCTGCGAGGTTGAGGTTGACGTTACCGTTAAGGGTGGCGGCGACAAGGATAAGGTTGATCTTTATTTAGTCTTGATAAAGTATTCCGGAAAATGGTACGTTATTGAAGCTGATTGGGTTTATTAATATTAGATTTACATGTTTCGGCTCGGGGTTAAATACCCTGAGCCTATTTTAGGGTGACGAGTATAATCCGAACCCGCCCAAAAGCGTGTATTTTCGCGGCTTTTCGGCATTTCGGTTTTGAAAGGCGTCAGCCTGTCGGCACCCTCAATATCCAAAAATCCTGCAAAAATTCGCACTTTTGGGTCTGCG
>JAFWYB010000022.1 GCA_017517865.1 Clostridia bacterium
CTTGTGATGGTGCTGGAGTTCTGTCTCATCGTCCTTCTGGCAAGTGAGAACGGTACTTTGCATCATGATCGCGTCAAGTATGTCACTGTAAGAAACTGGTCGTATGTCGCTGGCGACACGGCTGCCGTCAATCGCTTCAACGAGGTGGATATTCTCTTTGAGGACACCAAGTTCAACCGAGAGAAGATTGAGCAACTGAACGACCACATCCGTTCAAAGCACGAGCAGATGTTGCAGCAGAAGCAAAAACAAAAACGCAAGTGACACACTTGATGTACTCTCTAAATGAAGACGCACCATCCAGAGATTGGGTGATGCGTCTTTTGTTCTTACTTTTGCTTGCTCAAAGCCTAATAGGATACGAGTGTAGCTTTAATGGTGACTCGAATCAGTCTATAAAAGTTTCTTTTCTATCCTTAATTCTAATATGTTTATCAGAAAATCGAGAACCAATTATCTCGTTCCATAACTCTTATGGTAAATACTATGACCTATATATTTAATCTCGTAAGTGTATTTGCCATCAAATTTTATTGAGGATGTGAGTATGGCATTTTCTGCCTCACGGCAAGCTTTCAGAATCTCTTCTTCAGAAGTCCCGTGTGCAAATAATTGGCTACTAAATTTTAGACCCTCATTTTTGTAAGCATCACAATATGCTGTTTCTATGGCTTCAATTTCTTCATTATTACTATTAATCGCTGATGTAAGTCCAAACATGTATCGAAAATCTTCATCATCAGTGTTTTTATCGCATGAGGCAAATAGAGAAAGCAGACATAGAATGATTGATACACTTCTATATAACTTGATTCTTAAATTCATAACTTATATATTTAGTAACGTATAAAAAATAACTTATAACAATTCATAACGTGTTACTTATAAGCATTTTGACTTTTTCTTTTGGGCTGTTTTTACCAGTTTCTCTGTAATTATGCCCGCATTTCTACGCGCATCCACACTATTGCAAATTACAGAAGACAGAGCTTTTGCAAACTCAAATTTAAGATCCTGTTTTTGCAATACATCAAGTTGCTTTGATTCTGCACAATCTTGATTATCTACTAAGAGATCTTCATTGGTGCAAGAAAACAAAGAAAGAGTAGCGGTCAAGACCGCAATGATTGTTTTTTGTTTCATTTGACTTTGTTTTAATTTTTTGTTTTTAATTTCAATTTTGCAGTACATTTTGCTTGATTGATGCTGCAAAGTTATGATGAAACATTCAGTAAAACAAGTCAAGACTATGTGAAACGTCATAATCCTTCTGTGAAGCATCGTAATCAGCGATTGAGCCAATTTCGAAAACCAGCACTTTTCTCCTTGCTCACAATGATAGGGTTATCATCGCATCCTTTTATTCTAACACAAAGTTTTGAGTTAAAATATAAACTTATTTTCAGGATGCTTTCGGCATTGGCAATATATTGGCGATTTAGACGAAAGAACATATCTGGGTTTAACATATCTTCCAGTTCTGCCATTGTTAGTGGGAGCTGGTACCGCGTACCACTCAAGGAAAAGGCTATAACATTATTGTTTTCTGTGTGGATATAACTTATATCTGACACCTTAAGTGGAATCAACTCGTCACCTTTGCATACGAGAATTCTCGTGCGATAGCATTTCATATCATAAGATAAGGATTGCAAATTAGGAGCAGTTGATTCGGAAGGAGTGACTGAGAATGCCTTTTTGTATGCCACCAGCAGTTCGTCTGCATCAATTGGTTTTAATAAATAGTCTATTCCATTATTACGGAATGCCTTAATCGCATACTCTTCATAAGCAGTTGTGAAAATAACTGGACATTTAGGCATAACTTCATGAAATGCTTCAAAAACAAGATGTTCAGACAGACGTATATCAGATAGGATAAGATCATAATTATTGTCAATATTAAGTATCTCCACTACTTCCTCAATGCTTTTCGCAGGGCCATAAACTTCTATTGTATCATCGATGTCAAGTAAAAGGCGCTTGATTCTGCTTGCATTTAGCGGTTCGTCTTCTATAATTAGAATTTTATGCATGAATATTTCTGATTTTAAGAATAGCTATTCTAACCTCGTAAATACCGTCTTTAACTGCTATCTTTGGCTGCGGCTTATTTTCTATCTTATACTGTTCACTGAGTGATTGAATGCCAATTCCAAACGATCGATAGCAATTTGTATCAGTATTTATATTATTTTTTAAATGCAGAGGATGAATAGAGATTTTAAGTTGCTAGTATTTATAATGACAACCAGATATATATGGTTGTCATTACGTTATATTTTGCTAAGTAGTGTGTCTAATTATGAGTAAGCATTCGATAAACTACAGGTACTAAACTTTATATACAACAATAGCGACTGCAACTATTAGGTTCATTGTGACAGACGCTATTGTTATATAGAAAGGTTCAACGTCTGTAGTCGGATGCTTAAGATACACAAAATATTGTAATGTTTAAAAGTTGATTAAGGAAATGGCAAATTTTAGCCATAGATAGTCAGAAGTAGTATATTGTTATGTATGGTTCTAATGACGCAATCTGCATTCGTAATAGTCTAACAGGAAATAATTGTTTCTGTAAATAGCAAAAGTTATTTTTAGCCATCAAACTGAAAGCTAAAAACAACTTTGACCGTTGATAAAACTGTTTTGACTTGATTTTCTAAAAACAAGAATCAAGCACCGTATGAACTATATGCTATCATGCACAGATATAATGGAGTTCTCTATAAGGATATCTCTTACTGTTTGAAGTAATTTTTCTTTTTCAAATTTCTTCAAAGCAGCAGGATATTTCAACGCCTCTATAAAATTCAGAATCGCATATCCTAACACGCTGAAGCACTCTTTTTCTTCTGCTTTATAAAACGCGTCAAAATTCATTATAAATTCTGCTGTGAAATATTTCAAAAGCGTAGCCACCGGTGTAATAGAATTGGAAGGTTTCAGTGTCTTGTCAGCGTAATATTTCGGACGCTTTGCTTTTACAAAATTGCCAAAAGCAGGAGACATGCAAATAACTGTTATATCAAAAGTTTCTATCAAATCAGACTGAAACCTATGAGATAATTCCTCATCCAATAGCTTTTCAATCTTTCTAATCACATCATACTGATATGAATCACAGAATTCACGTGAAAATATCGTATTTATTTTTATTCTCATATTAACTGTTTTTTTATTTATGGATACAAATATACGAA
>JAFWYB010000033.1 GCA_017517865.1 Clostridia bacterium
AGCACTTTAAAATGCGAAACAGCTTTGCAAGAAAAGGCAAAAATCACCGATAATGCTGACGCATATCGGTGATTTTTAACGCATTATTGTGAAGTTGTTTCGCTTTTTAAAGAAATACTTCCTTATGGGGTGTCGGCGTTTAACAGCCCTTTTTTTCAGAATATTATATCCTCACACTTTGCATTTATAAGGGAAATAAGGTCTCCGGGCGCTATAAAGAGCTGAACGCCCAATGCTCCGCCGCTTATTATGATTTCCTCAAATTCCAAAGCTGAAGCGTGTATAACCGTCTTAAACTGTTTTTTCATACCTATGGGAGTGCAGCCGCCCCTTATGTAGCCCGTTACGCTTTTTATGTCCTTTACGTGAAGAAGCTCTACACTTTTTTCACCTACGCTTTTTGCCGCTTTCTTTAAATCAAGCTCTTTATCAACGGGCAAGCAGAAAACATAGTTTTCTTTACTTTTGCCCACTGCCACAAGGGTCTTGAAGCTCATATCATAGCTTTGAGAAAGCATATCGGCAATATGCATACCGTCTATAAATTCATCACAGCTGTAATAATTGACTCTATAAGGTGTTTTGCTTTTATCAAGAATACGCATAGCATTCGTTTTTATTCCTTTTTCTTTAGCCATCTGCTTCGCCGCCTTTCCGTATGTCAGATTATATTACGCGTTACCTATAATGTCAATATAGACCTGTTCTTATTTATGCCGGATTTTCCGCATAGCCAAAAAGCAACACTCATATAATTTACGGGGTGATTTTATGCTTGAAATACTACGTCTTATTCTCGGCAACTTTCTTTTTTTCTTTCTGCATCTTAAAAACCTTTCCTCGTTTCCGAAGCCTCTTTCTTCGGCAGAGGAAAGAGAGCTTTTTGAAAAGGTGAAGGAAAAGCATGACAGCTCTGCACGGCAGAAGCTTATTGAGCATAATCTGCGGCTTGTATCTCACATAATAAAAAAGTATTATTCCGGCTACGATGAGCAGGAGGATCTTATTTCAACAGGTACAATAGGGCTTATAAAGGCGGTAGATTCCTTTGACTGCTCAAAGGGTACGAGATTTGCGACCTACGGTGCCAGATGTATTGAAAATGAAATACTTATGTATTTCCGCTCTAAAAAGAAAGATTCAAACACGGTTTCGGTAAATGAGCCCATCGATATCGACAGTGAGGGTAATCCCCTTACGCTTATTGACGTGATTTACTGCGACGACACCATAAGCGACGACATAGACCTTAAAAGAAAAGCCTCTCGGCTTTATGAGCTTGTAGAGCAGATCAGCGATAAAAGAGACAGAGAAATCATTATCCGCCGCTACGGCCTTTACAACACAAAGGAGCTTACTCAGCGTGAAATTGCAGACAGAATGGGTATCTCCCGCTCCTACGTTTCACGGATTGAAAAAAGAGTTCTCGGTGAACTGAGAGAAAAATTCCGCTAAGCTATTGCCAAAACAAAAAATAGGGTGTATTATGTCACACGGCATAGAAATGAAGGGAGCTAAAAAATGGCGGTGCTTAATTTTATTAAGAAAAATACAGTGTTTTGTATAGCTGCACTTGCGGCGGCGGTAACGGCATTTTTCGTTCCGCCCGACAGAGAGTATATCGATTATTTCGATATGAAAACTCTTGCGTGTCTGTTTCTCACCCTTGCTGTTATATGTGCCTTGAGAAATATAAAATTTTTCACAATCGTTGCAAGAAAAATCGTGCTTCTCACGGGTAATCTCAGAAGCCTTTTCATTACGCTTATATGCATAACCTTTATAGGCTCTATGCTTATAGCTAACGACATGGCCCTTATAACCTTTCTTCCCCTCGGCTATTTTGCCCTTAAAACAGCCCACAGAGAAAAGTATATGGCCTATCTTTTCATTCTGCAGAATATTTCGGCAAACCTGGGCGGTATGCTTACCCCCTTCGGCAACCCGCAGAACCTTTACCTTTATTCCTACTTCAATATTCCCACGGGGGAATTCTGCAAAATAATGCTCGCACCCTTTTTGCTTGCAATTGCAATGCTGCTTCTTGCCTGCATACCCGTTAAGGCTCATAAGCTTTCGGTAAACGAGGACTGTTACAGAAAGCTGAACATTCCGCGCACAGTGCTTTACCTTGTGCTTTTTGCCTTCTCTCTGCTTATAGTTTTCCGCGTAATCCCCTATTGGCTCGGTCTTATAATAATTCCTGCCGTGCTTATTTTTGCAGACAGAGATGCGCTTCTTATGGTTGACTACCCCCTGCTCGGCACATTTTTCTTTTTCTTTATCTTTGCGGGCAACCTTGCACGTATAGACGTAGTCAACAGCTTTATTTCCTCTGTGCTCGAAAAGGATACACTTCTCGTTTCGGTTATTTCCTGTCAGGGTATAAGCAATGTTCCGTCGGCAATACTGCTTTCACGCTTCACGGAGGATTACCGTTCACTGCTTTTAGGTGTGAATATAGGCGGCACGGGTACTCTTATAGCCTCACTCGCAAGCCTTATAACCTTCAGCCAGTACCGACTGCATAACCCGGGCAAGGGTATGAAATATTTTCTGCTTTTTACCCTTGTCAATGTTATTTTCCTTGTTGTGATGACAGCTGCGGCAAAGCTGTTTTTTGTGTAATTTCAAAGCGATGTATCTGACGATACATCGCTTTTTTGTTATCAGGGAATGAATGCAGGAGAGGTAACAACCGTCTGCGTTCCTGAATCGGGAGGTGTAATACCGCCCGAAGGATAAGCGACCTTAAGCTTACAACTTCTTTGCTGTGTTCCATCCGAAAGGCTGTGCTCAATTACGGAATAATCGTCAACCGTGTAAAGGAAATCGTTTATACAGGTTCCTCTGAAAAGCTTTGAGGAATAAATATAATCGCTTCTTTCGTGAACGAAGCCCTCAACAGAGGCGAGCTTACCGTCGGTATAGGTTATAACCGCATAGCTGTTTACCGTTTTGACGTAATCGCTGTAACTGTAAACCGTTACGGGTATGCCGATAATATTTTTAGCGGCATAGTGAATAAGCGCCTTGGGATTATAGTTGGCAGTAGTTTCACCGTTATTGATAATAAACTCATCAAGTATTTCGGGCTTTGTCATATCGCTGACAGCGTAAAGAGCAATTTTGAGCTTGTTAAGGTCTGCATTCTCTTCATCACCGCCGTAGCCTATACCGAGAAGCATACCGTTGCCGAGAGGATGAAGATAGGTCGAATAGCCGGGCATAAACAGCTCACCCTTTATTGCGGGGGCTTCCGGCTCTGAAAGGTCGAGCACGAAAAGCGGGTCTGTCTGCTCAAAGGTGACAACGTAAGCCGTTTCGCCCATAAAACGTACGGATTTTACCTCTTCGTTAAGGCCGCCGGTAATGTCGGGGATACTTCCTATGACCTCAAGCTTACCGTCAAGAATATGAAGGGCACATTCGTTTTTGTAGGTCTTGTAGTTATAGTTGGTTGTAACTACGCGCAGATTGCCCTCGTATTCGTCAAAGGAATAGTTATTGTTGAAGCGGCCCTTTACCTCGCCGTTGGCACTGCAGGTTAGCCTTGTGCCGTCAAGGGATATTTTTGTTATTGCAGTTGTATCTCCGCTTTCGGAGTAGTAGCAATTTCTGAGAATATAGAGGTTATTTTCACTGCAGTAAATCTGATTTGAGTGTGCAAGCACACTCAGGCTCGTTGTTTCGGAGTTCTTGTCCGCCGTATCGGTTGCGGTGATAACGGTATAGCTGTTACCCTTGGAATCAAAGTGAATTATATCAGAGCAGCTCACCTTAACGCCGTTTATCTCGGGTACGGGAAGGTCGTCGCCGTCTTCTTCAGACCATTCGTTATAGGTTGTAACGGTGTAAAGCACAGTGCCAATCATACGTGATGAGACGATAGAGCCCTCCTGACTTACGGTGCGGACAAGCTCAGGCTTGCTTCTGTCGGTTATGTCGTAGATATCTGCAAGGGTTGTATTTTCAACATACCGATAGTTTTCTTTGACTTCAACCATCTTACCGCTTTTATAAAGCACCACAAGAGTATTTCCGTTTACATATAAATCACTGACGTAAGCGTCTGATTTATCACTGTAATCAATATTGTAAAGGTTTTCCATAGTATTTGTATCAACGATATTAACCGCGGTACCGCCGTTTGCTGAGCTTATGATGTAAAGATATCTGCCGTCATTTTTGATAACGTCACCTTCGTCGGCACTGTTTTGTGTGTTGGTACCCGTAAAGGAATCCGGTGCACTGCCCGTTTCGGAGTTTGCTGCAGACTGTGTCGGAGCCTCGGGAGCGATTTCTTCCTTCTGAACAAAATCTTCGGCAACCGCGTCGTCACGCAAAGCGGGTGCACCTGCAAATGAGCTGTTGTAGGTATAGTAGATATCCTGTGTTATATTGGCAAAGTAATCCTTTATTTGTTGCTCATTTTCAAAGGTGTATACGCCCTCGGGAAGCCCGTCGCCCGTATAAGGAACGTATTCGGGAATGCTTTGCTTTTGTGTCACCTTGTCAGGCTTTGCAATGCTGATATTTCCGAAATTACTCTGCAAAACAAGTGCAAGAGCAAGAATAACCGCAAAAGCGGCAACAACTAAGCCCGCAGGCATTTTACCGCCGCTTTTCGGCTTTTCGGGAACAACCTTTTCAGCTTCTATTCTGTTTAAAATTGCCTCTTTGGAAAGACTCCCGGGCATTTCGGGAGACGGCGCAAAATATTCTTCAATTCTGCTGTCCTTCATAGTCAATCTCACCTTTCTCATTGGGATAAATAGTCTTTAAGCTTCTGTGTGCTGCGGCTTATTTTTGAGCGCAGTGTGGAATGGTTTATTCCCGTAATACTGCTTATCTCCTTGGTTGAGTAGCCGCAGGAATAATAGAGTATGAGTATTTCCCGCTCTTCGTCGCTGAGCTTTTTAAGTGCATTTTTCAGAGCTATGGCTTCATCCTTATCTGAAGTTATGTATTGCAGGTCGCTCTGCACGCTGTAATCGGTAAAATTGGCAGAAATCATTTTACTTTTCTGCTGTTTCTTACACTCATTATATAGGATTTTAAAAAGCCACGACTTGAAGCTTGATGGCTTTTTTAAAGAGCGTATTTCGCGAAAGGCACAAAGTGCCGCTTCACTTACCGCTTCTTCAGCAAGGAAAGAGGAGCCTGTATAATACCAGGCAAATCGGTACATATCTTCACTGAAAAAGGCATAAAGCTCACCGAAAGCACGGGCATCGCCCAGCTGTGAACTTATTACAAGGTTTTCAATAAATAAAGAGCTCATATATTCATCACCCGACCTTCACCCTATTAGAGAAATTCTCAAAGGTATTTGTTGCATTTATTTTACATTTTTTTTTAAAATATTACAACCGAAAAATGCAAAAACTATTCACGAGGTGATTCATATGGAAAAAAAGAAGTCTCAGAGACATTCACACAGAGATAACAAAGCAACCGACAAAAATATAAGTTCCCGGAAATTTCAAAAGAAAAACGAAGATATACCCACATCGCAGATATCAAGCGATGTGCTCGGCTCCTATACAGGCGTGCCCGAGGATGCCTTTGATTTGCCTGTTCAGGATGCGGATGACCTTTAATGCAGAAAAGGACTGTTGCATAAAACGCAACAGTCCTTTTTTTAGTTGATTATTGCCGTCGCAACATTAAGATATGTTGCAAAAGCCACCCACAAAAGATAGGGTATATTCATAAGCGCAGCCTTTTTGTCAATTTTCGAGAAAAGCACTGTCATTATTGCTATAAGCGCCAGCAACGAAACAATTATAACTACGCCGCCCCACAGCCACTCGAGGCGGAAAAATGCTATACTCCAGACAAAATTAAAGGCAAGCTGTGTCCAATAAACAGTTAGAGCACATTTCTTTTTGTCGGTTTCAACATCAGACATACTGATAAGATAAGCCGAAAGCCCCATAAGAGCATAAAGTATGACCCACACCACGGGAAAAAGCCATTTGGGCGGAAGCAGCGGCGGCTCAAGGTACTTATCAAAGAAATCTGAAAAGTTGCCCGTCAAAAGTGCCGAAAGACCCCCTATGGCTTCAGCCGAAACAACGTAAAACAAAAGGCTGAGTAAATTATGCTTTTTCATAACACACCTCTGAAAAAAAGATTACAGTATTATGTTATGAAAAATACATCTCAGTTATACTATACTGTCAAAAAACTCTTTTGCAAGAACGTATGCCTGCTTACCGTCTTTTGAAATATAGGATGAATGGTCACCGTTTTTTATGATTGCTATTTTACTGTCCTTTATACATTCGTGAATAAAGACCGTATCCGAAAGCCACATAATATCGTTTTCTCCTGCAACTATATATGCGGGACAGATTATTTTTGAAAGAAGCTCTTCATTCATCTGAGGAAGAGTAAGCATCATCTCGTTGAGCTTATCGGGTCTGAATATATCAGACAGCTTCACTGCGATTGTAAAATAGGGCTTAAAGGTCTCAGGCACAGTGTTGGCACCGCATGAAATAAAGCCGCCGAGAAGCTCAGGGTATGTATAGGCAAGAGTAAGAGCGTTTATGCCTCCGTCGCTGTGACCCATAAGGTAGGGCTTTTCCATGCCCATAGCCTCTATAAACTCCTTGAGATCCTTTGCCATAAGGTCGTAGGAAATTTCGCCCGGGTCACTGCTCTGACCGTGACATCGGCTCTCCGGCACGTAAACCTTATAGTCGTTGGCAAGGTACTGTGCCGCTTCTCTGAGTGATTCCTTGCTTCCGCCGTTGCCGTGAACAAGTATGAGGTCGTGACCCTTATCACCGTAAACTGCATAATGCATTGTAACCTCGCTGAGCTCTATATCCGCTTCGATAACGGGTCCTGCAACGGGCTCAGGTACGGCGGTTGTATCAAGCACGATCAGGTTATATTTTTCTGATTCCTTGCGTATATAAGCCTTATTGGCTGTTATTCCGAAAGCTGCCGCAAGAGCAATACACCCTGCGGCAACAAAAACTTTTTTAACTTTTTTCATATTCCATTATTTAAAAAGCTTACCGAAAATTGAGAAAAACTTATAAAAATAATACTTAATACCGTTGCATATTCTTACGGGCATTGAATTATTCTGACTCCATGTTTCAAAGCCTGCTTTCATAAGCTTATTGTCTTCGGAATAAATATCATCATAGCCTATAACATAGGTTTCGTAATCCTCGGGGGTGTTTTCGTCAAAGACGAAAACTCTTGTGCCCATATTGTCACCGTTGTAAGAGGTTGTTGCAAATGACATACAGGGTGTGTTGATAATGTCTATACCCTTATAATTCACCTCGAAGGTGTTGGTGTGGTCGTGACCGGAAACAACTGCGAGCACATCGCCCGTTTCAAGCATAGCATCAAACTGACCGGTTGTATATTCGGGCGGACAGGGAGTTTCGTTAAGCTCTCCCTTTGCACCCTCGGGAAGAACGTAATATTTAGTTTCGTTTGTGGCGGCGTGCTTCTTTTCCACAGCACCCTCTGTACCCTTTTCAACCTGCTCCAGAGCGTCAAAAATTTCAGGTACAATAATATGCTGGAAGCTTACGGAGGGTACTGAAACACCGCCGTTGGCTTCTTTGAGAGCCTGACTTTGCTGCTTGTACCACTCGATCTGACTTTCCTTTACAACTGCATAGCCCTCTAAATCGTTTTCACGGTTATAGTCACCTGAATCGATAAACCAGAGGTTAAAGACATATCTGCTGCCGTCACTCGAAAGAATGGGCAGATTGTAGTTGCCTACACGCTCACCGTCAGTAAAGCCTGTACAGCCTACATAACAGCTGTATGACTCATAAATTGCCTGCTGATACTCTTTGGTTGAAGCGTTGCTTTCAGCATCGTGGTTACCGTAAACAGCTGCAACCTTAATTCCTCTTTCCTCAAAGATTGACATATACTCATTTATAGCCTTATCAATGTTTGACTGAAGTCTTATAACATTACCCGCGATATTATCACCGCCGAGCACAACAAGGTCAGGATGCACCTTTTCAAGAGTGTCAATAAGATATGTTTTGGCAACAGAGTTCATAGGGTATCTGTCCTGGATATCGGTTACATGAAGAACGGTGAACTTGCCGTCTTCGCCGAACTGAAGCGAGCTCTCGCTCTTTTCCTTTACCGCACCGACGCTTACAGATGCTCCTATAAGACACATTGAAAGCGTTGTACATACCACTGTTTTAATAATTTTTTTCAAATTCATAAGTACATCTCCTTTAAGGTAACATTATCCTTAATGTCAATATAACACTTCAATCAAGTTTAGTCAACAACAAAATTTCCTCTTTTTTCACAAGCAGGACAGCTGAGAACTGAAACTTTCTGAAATTGCTTTGACTGTTATGCCGGCTGACCTTTAAAAAGCTCAGAAAGCTTTGCCGTAATGAGCTTTATAAGACGTACCAGAAGCTTAAAGAAATCCTGAATAAGTGTAGTTTCCTTTTCGCGCTCAACATCCTCGAGCGGAATTATTCTGCCGCTTCCGTCAGAAGCCACCTGCAAAAACTGCGGATAAGCAGAATCGGTGAAAACATCAAGATCTCTGTATGCAATATCATCAATAAGCTTAAAATACGGTTCTGTTTTCTCACCATGCTCAAGGCCCTTGATATACCAGGTGTTAAAAGGCAGTGCACCCGTCGATGCGTCAATGCAACCGTCATCTGAAAGCATATCATATTCTTTATAAAGCTGCTGCTCATATCCTTGAGGTAAAACATCTCCGTAATCGCAGGAGGTACAGCCGAAGGAGGCGGTTTCAACACCTACAAGGCCGTCACTCATATAGTTTTTATTTTCACTCAAAGGCATAGGCGGTCTGCCGTATTTACAGATGATATTTGTATGTATACCTTCCTGAACACATATTTCAAAAAGCTCTTCCGACCTTACCATAACATTTTCGTGATAATAAATAAGCTTATCTATAAGCACGGCATATTCGTGGTCATCACTGTTATAGTCTTCACCGTAAAGATGCTCAAGCGCCTCGTAGAAATATTCGTCATTTACAAAGCTCCACATAGCAGGAAGTGTTGCAAAAACATCGTGAGCAAAATCCTTGAGAGCACGCAGAATCGCAATACGCAAAACCGGGTCAACGAAGAATGTAAGCAACGCATCAAGTGCACCGCTCTTATTGAGAACAGACATAAGAAGATTTATATCCTCATTCGCAACCATAAATGAAATGAAATCTGTAAGAGTGTCGGCATCAAGTGTAAAGTCGCCCGTGAAAAGCTGACCTACAAAGTCAACACCGCCGAGAGAAGGTACGCAAAGGACAATTGAGTCGATAAACTGTCTGTCCTCGGGATATTCGTTTAAGTAAGCCATAACGATTGAGGTACCGTAGCTTGAGCCTACGAGCTCAAAGCGTCGGCTTCCCGAATGAGCCTGCATTTCGATAACGTAGTTGTGAAGCTCATGAGCAAGCTCAACCGGATCTACACGGCTATCATAATTAAAAAGATACTTCCCGTTACCCGCATAATCAAGAGGGCACGGATCGGTAACAATGTTATCGTAAACAGGTGTACTGCCGTCTTCCCTGAATGCAATCATACCGAAAGAATCCATAGCCCAGGAATAAACTATTGTATACAGCACATCGGGCTCAAGGTTTTCTGCGGATTTCTTTACGTATTCGCCCAGATTGTTGAGATTGTCAAGCATAAGCTCCGTATTTACGGGATAGAAAAGAGATTTTTTCTCGGGATCGTTAATATCGTAGACTGCTCTTGAGCCTATACCGTTAACATATAGCTGAGGAAGATGGCTGTAATCTTCAGCAAAGGCAGAAAGTGCCGAGCCCACACAGGGAATAAGCATAACTATTGTAAGAAGAATAGCCGTAATCTTTTTGATGCTTTTCATTTTTTCCATCTCCTTATACAGTTACAAAAGTGTAACCTTTATTACATTTATGATACACCTCTAATTTTTATTTGTCAAGCATAAAAGTTCCGCAGAAGAAATAAACTGCCATCTCACAAAGAGACGGCAGTTGCGTTTATGCTTTTGATTTTTTCTCGGGAATGATAAAGATGAATACCAATGAACTTATAAGAAGCATCATAGGATAAAAGAGATTACCTATAATTTCAAAGGCGGTAATTTCAAAGCCGAGAGTGCTTACTGCCGAAAGTGCAACGAGAATCTGTGCACCGTAGGGAAGAAAGCCCTGAGCAATACACGAGAAGGTATCAAGAATTGATGCGGTTTTTCGCCCGGAAATGCCGTAATCCGATGCCATCTCCCTTGCAATGGGATTTGCCATAACAATTGCAACCGTGTTGTTTGCAGTTGCGATATCCATAAGAGAAACCAGTAAGCCTATGCCGAGCTGACCGCCCTTGTTACCCTTGAATATGCGTCGGATGCCGTTCAGAAGAGCTTCAAAGCCGCCATTATGCTTAATAAGCGCACCGAGGGCAGCAACAAGAACTGCAACCATTGAGGTTTCAAACATTCCCGATGCACCGGCACCCATACCTGCAAGAAGGTCCGGGAAGGTAACGGCACCGGTTGCAAGCATCACAACGCTGCCGGAAAAAATACCGATGAGAAGAGTAATAAACACATTGACTCCGATAATGCCGCTTATAAGAACGAGCATATAGGGTATAATCTGAATCATATCGTACTGTCTGTCAATCTTTTCGGGAATATCCGAATTGAAGGAAAGCACCGCAATCAGAATAAGGGTTACAACAGCAGCAGGTAAAACGACAGCAAAGTTCGTGCGGAATTTATCTTTCATCTTACAGCCCTGACCGTTACATGCGGCAATAGTTGTATCTGAGATAAAGGAAAGATTATCACCGAACATAGCACCGCCTACAACAGTACCTACACAAAGAGCAAGGGAAAAGCCCGAGCCCTCGGCAACAGCAACCGCAATAGGTGTAATGAGCGTGATTGTACCCACCGAGGTACCCATAGCCGTTGAAACGAAGCAGCTGACAAGAAAAAGAACAACAACCGCAAGCCTCGGCGGAGCAACCGAAAGCATAAAATAGGCAACGCTTTCTGCCGAGCTTCTGCCGACAACACCGACAAAGATTCCTGCAAGCATAAATATAAGAAGCATTGTTATTATGTTCTTATCGCCCACACCCTGCCCCATTATTTCAAACTTTTTATCGAGGGTTTCACCTTTTGTCTGAAGCACCGCAACAAAAAGTGCTATAAGGAAGGCAACTACAACAGGCACGTTGTAAAAGCCCATAGGAATTTTCATTACGTATTCAAAAATAATGCCCAGTGAAAGATAAAAGACAACAAATACTCCGATCGGTATAAGTGCCAAAGGTCCGGATTTTTTCATTTTAATCTCTCTTTCTTAATTTTTTCGTCAGAAATTATAACACACATCATTACAAATATCAACCTCAGAAAAGAAAAATCCGTCGGAATAAAAATATACCGACGGATGACAACAAAGAATTTTAAATCAGATTTCAATGTCCGTTACAAGTGCCTCACTGCGGTTGCCCCAAACGTCCTCAGCAACAACATTAACCGTATATTTGCCCTTACCTGTTAATCTGAAATCATCAAACTTAACCGTTTCACAGCGTTCTGCGAAATAATACTCCGAGAAAACAAATGAGCTGTGAACTGTCTTTCCGCTTGCATCGGTTACCTCAATTCTGTAGGCGAAAACCTCATTGTCTCCCTCTACCTTTGCCTGAGGCAGGCTTACGGTAAGTTTTTTGCGGTTCCTTTCAACGCTGAGCTCTGCACCCTCTTCAAAGAAGGGAGCCTCTGCGAGCTGCTTTCTGTATTCAGGGTTGTATTTTTGCTTGTTTTCCTGTGTAACGTTGTCTATAAGGAATTCCTTAACAAACACGCCCTTGTCAACATCAAGCACCCTTACGAGCACTCTGTTTTCTGCATCGACCTCAACAACAAGAGCCTGTGTCATTGACTTGTAGCCTTCCGGGAACTGTCCGTTTTTACCGTCAATAGCAAGCTCAAAGTAAGCAAGGCCGCCGTCGTTTATAGCAGTGAAGCTGTCCTGCCATATTGCTCTCGGGTCGTTTGCGGGGAAATGGGAGTGACCTGAAATATGTATAGCCTGAGGATATTTTTCAAGCACGGCTCTGAAGGTATCCATACCCCAACCGTCCTCTTTGCTGCTGCCGTAAACAGTGTCAATAACATGCTCGTGCTGAAAAACGAAAACCGGCTTTTCAGGGCTTTCCGCTACTGCGGCAGCAAGATTTTCATCAAGCCACTTAACCTGCTCGTCGGTATACTGCTTGAGAGTTGCCGACCTTGAAACGCCTATAAAGTGGAAGCCGTTTATAACTCTGTGGAAATCGGTTTCCTGACCTGTAAAGGCAGTATATATCTTAAGGGAATTATTCAGGAAGGTATAGCTGTCGTGATTTTTAGAAACAACGCCCAACCTTTCGGTGCCCTCTCTGAGCTCTGAATCGGTAACAGCCGCAAAGGAGGCGAAGGAGCCTATAAAGCCGTTATCGGTAATATCACCGGAAAAAACCATAGCATCAAGCTCTTTGTAGTCGTTGTCCGCATCACTTATTGCATAAGCACTTCTTATAAGCTTTGTAAGCCTTTCACAGCCCTCATCACCCATTGTGTTTATGTGGGTATCACTGGTTGCAACAAAGCGCATAACGGGCACGAAGCCGTCATCGGTAATTTCAGGCACCGCAGGCTGAGGTACCTTGGGTAAAAACAAGGATGCGAAGAACATAAATATACTCATAATAAATGAAAAAACCGACATTTTAAATTCTCCTTTCATACAACTGCAAGAGCAGTGTTATCATTGTATCTTATAATAACACCGGGGAACGGTTTTGTCAATCTGAGGTATTAAGAGAATTATTATATCGCTATTGATTATTTTTTCTGTGCGATATATAATGATATAGTAAAAACTTTTGAAGGAGAATAATTATGAACTATCAGCAAACACTTAAAGAAGCAAAAACAGGTCTTTCTGACCTTCGCGAATATGCCGCCGACGGTATCAAGGCAGTCTGCGATGCCTTCGGTCCCCGCCCCTGCGGTGAGCAGAGCGATATCAATGCTCAGAGATATCTTCTTGAGGATATTAAGAAATACAGCGACGAAGCATGGCGTGAAACCTTCAGAGTAAACCCCGATGCCTTTATGTCTTTCGTACCCGTTGCAGGTGCCTGTATGTTCGGCGCAACGGCCTGCAATATAGCCGCCGCAACAAAATGCAAGAAATCGGCACTCGCCTCACTCGGTCTTATCGGCACTGCACTTTCGGGCATTGTCGGCGAGTTTCTGCTTTATAAGAAGCCCCTTGATCCTTTCTTTAAGGAAAAGGAAGGCGGTAACGTTATAGCTGTAAGAAAGGCTTCGGGTGAAACAAAGCGCAGAATTATTCTTTCGGGCCACACAGACTCTGCACCCGAATGGACCTTTACATATAAGTTCGGTTCAAACGGCTCTTACGTTCTTCTCATTCCCGCCATCACAGGTCTTCTTTATACAGGTGCAACCTCTGCTGTTAACCTTTTCAGTAAAAACAAAAAGCTCAAAAAAGCTATGTCTCTCGGTCAGCTTGCCTTTACACCCGCTTATGCAGGTCTTTTCAAATTCACAGACAGCAAGAGATATGTTGACGGTGCAAACGACGACCTTTCAGGCTGTTACGTTTCTTCAGCCGTACTCAAATACCTTTCAGATAATGATATCCGTTTTGAAAACACAGAGGTTATCTGTATGCTCGCAGGCGGCGAGGAATGCGGTCTTCGCGGCTCAAAGGCTTTCTTTGAGGCTCACCCCGAATACAAAAATGACGGCGTTGAAACCGTATTCATCAGCTTTGATACAATCCGCGATGAGGATTATATGATGATTTACGAAAGAGATATGACAGGCACCGTGCCCAACGACAAGAGAGTTT
Organism: Clostridia bacterium; assembly: GCA_017517865.1. GTDB lineage: Bacteria > Bacillota > Clostridia > Oscillospirales > Acutalibacteraceae > UBA6857. The sequence goes on from JAFWYB010000033.1 coordinate 13,943, forward strand.
GTAACCTTCTCAAAACCGCTGCGGCAAAGTGCGGCGAGGATATTCCTCTCGGTGCAATTCCTCTCGGTTCAACAGATGCGGCTGCTGCTTCTCAGGCAGGAATCGCCGCCGCTTCACTTGTTGCTATGGACCCGGCACCCGCAGATTATTACCACACAAGACGCGACACAGCCGATATCATCAAGCCTGAAACCATTGAAAGAATTATCAACGTTGCACTTCAGACCGTGTTTGATTTCGACGAAAACGGTATCGAGGGCTGAGAGCTGAAAAAAAGAATCAAGGGGCTGTAAAACGCCGACCCCCCATAAGGAAGTATTTCTTTAAAAAGCGAAACAACTTCACAATAATGCGTTAAAAATCACCGATATGCGTCAGCATTATCGGTGATTTTTGCCTTTTCTTGCAAAGCTGTTTCGCATTTTAAAGTGCTTCGCAGTTTCGTAAGAAC
>JAFWYB010000023.1 GCA_017517865.1 Clostridia bacterium
AGGAAGTATTTCTTTAAAAAGCGAAACAACTTCACAATAATGCGTTAAAAATCACCGATATGCGTCAGCATTATCGGTGATTTTTGCCTTTTCTTGCAAAGCTGTTTCGCATTTTAAAGTGCTTCGCAGTTTCGTAAGAACGTAAATTTTCTTGTATTGAAGCCACAAAACGCAGCAAGGCTCTCGCCTTGCGAGGCTTTTGGCAAAAATACGGTGATTTTTGTTCGAGAAACAAATACTGCCTTATGGGGTGTCGGCGAAAATACAGCCCCTTTTGAGTATCAGTAGTCGGCAGTCAGGATTTACCTTATAAAAACTGATGATCTGACAGCTCTGTCTTTTCGGGCAGACAAATGTAAGAGTGAATTTAAGTCTGCAGCAAACAAAACGTGACAGTAAAAAACCGTTGTAAAGCTTTGGCTTTTATGCTTTTACAACGGTTTTGTTATTTGCTTTTCTTTTATTTATAAGGTTTTTCAAGCGTGAGTTTTTTTACAGCGCCTTTCTTTTATTTTTTCTCAGACTTTCGAGCAGTGCCTCCATCTCGGGAGGCATAGGCGCCGAAAGCTCTTTTTTTTCGTTTGTTACAGGGTGTGTAAAGCTGAGCTTGGCACAGTGGAGCGCCTGATGAGAAATAAGAGGGTGCTCCTCATAATAAAGTCTGTCACCGTAAAGGGGAGTTCCGAGAAATCTGAAATGCACTCTTATCTGATGTGTCCGTCCTGTTTCAAGTCTTATTCTCATAAGGGAATAGTCTTTGCCGCTTTCGACAACACTGTAGTGAGTGACAGCGCGGTCTCCTCTGTCGTCAGCGGTGCGGTACGTCTTCATAGGATCGGGTCTGTATATGGGCTTGTCGATTGTGCCGCCCTCAGAGTATTCACCGCTGACAACGGCCAGGTATTCCTTGCTGATATTTCCCGAAAGCCTTGCCGCCGCGTGAGAGTTAAGGGCGCACACAACAAGACCCGAGGTGCCCTTGTCCAGCCTTCCTATCGCTCTGAAAGAGGAGGACTTGTTCTTTGCTGCAAGATAGCCTGCAACTGCATTGGCAAGGGTATCGCCCTGATGGTTGTGAGTTTCGTGCATAGCAAGAGTGCCGGGTTTATTGACGATAAGCAGATCCTCGTCCTCGTAAACTATATCAAGGGGATAATCTATGGAAATGGAAACAGAAGTCTTTTCGTCGTCGGGAATATTCAGCGTAACAGTATCTCCGCTGTGAATTATGTCAATGGTGCGTGCATGAGTACCGTTGAGCATAATTCCGTCGGGAACAGTTTTAAGGCTTCTGAGCAGTCTTACTGAAATTTTAATGTGACCGCGCAGAAAGTTAAATATCTTTTTGCCGTCAAAATAATCGGTTACGGTATAACTTATGCTTCTCATTTTACCTTTTGTGAGTATTCGTCGAGGAGACGGTGTTTTTCTTCCCAAAGCTTCTGAGAAAGGTCAACATAATAGGTGTGAGGGTTTTCAAAACGCTTTACCTCGTCCCAGAGGGTGTCAACCTGACTGTTGCAATAGGCCTTTATGTCTTTGATGTCGGGGCTGTTGTAGCAGCAGCAGCCCTTGTCAAAAATCTGAATAAGCAGAGGCTTTGCGGTGAAGTTTGTTACAGTCTTCCTCTTCCAGGTGAAATTCGGGTCGAAAAGCTCGTAATCGCGGCTGCTGTCAATTTCTTCATCGTGAAGGGTAATAACGTCAGCCATAGCCTTGCCTGTTTTGTTATCGAAAAGGCGATAAAGCTTCTTTGCACAGGGGGTAGTAATTTTCTGTACGTTTTCGCTGAGTTTTATTCTGGGCACGGGAACACCGTTTTCTTCAACGGCAACAATTTTATAAACACCGCCTAAAACGGGTGTTGAAGCAGCGGTGATAAGTCTTTCGCCAACGCCGAAGGAGTCAACCTGAGCACCTTGAATGAGCATATCGCGGATAATGAATTCATCAAGAGAGTTACTTGCAACAATCTTGCAGTCGGGGAAGCCGGCTTCGTCGAGCATTTCTCTTGCCTTTTTTGAAAGGTAGGTAATATCGCCCGAGTCAATGCGTATGCCCTTGGGTCTGAAGCCGCGGGGGAGAACCTCCTCGTTGAAAGCCTTTATAGCGTTAGGAATGCCTGATTTAAGCACATTGTAGGTATCAACAAGCAGGGTGCAGTTGTCGGGGTACTGCCTTGCGTAAGCCTTAAAGGCCTCATATTCGTCACCGAAAAGCTGAATCCATGAATGTGCCATTGTGCCTACTGCGGGCACACCGAAATCACGCTCGTCAATTGTGCAGGCGGTGGCATCACATCCACCGATATAAGCTGCACGCGCTCCGTAAATTGCGCCGTCATAGCCTTGAGCGCGTCTTGAGCCGAATTCCATAATAGCTCTGTCGCCTGCGGCCCTTTTGAGACGGTTTGCCTTGGTTGCAATAAGGCTCTGGTGATTTATTGTAAGAAGCACCATTGTTTCGATAAGCTGAGCCTCTATAACGGGACCCTTGACGGTAACGATAGGCTCACCGGGGAAAATAGGGGTGCCCTCGGGAATAGCCCAGACGTCGCAGCTGAATTTGAAGTTTCTCAGATAGTCAATAAAGTCGCTGTTAAAGCCCTTTCTTTCAAAAAGCTCAATATCCTTCTGAGTAAACTTGAGGTTTTTCAGATAGTCGATAAGCTGTCGCAGACCCGCCATAATTGCGAAGCCTCCGTTATCGGGTACCTTTCTGAAAAACATATCGAAATATGCCGTGGTGTCCTTGAAGCCGTTGGTAAAATAACCGTTGGCCATTGAAAGCTCATAAAAGTCTGTAAGCATTGTAAGGTTTCTTGATTCTAAGGTGTTGCTCATTAAAAACACTTCCTTTAAGAAATATACATCTTATTATATCACTATTTGAAAAAAATTCAAATAGTTTACAATATTTATTTAAAACAGACAAATTCCCGTAATACTCAAATTCCTGTTTGTAATTTTGGGTATTATTTACAAAATAATTCTTTATAATTTAAATAATATACCCATAAAAACTTGACAAAACGGCGCGCAAGTGATATATTTAATTGTAGCAAGTTTATCTTTAATTATTATAGAAGGTGAAAAGATGAGAATTAGAAAGCAGGCTCTCGGCGACAGAAATATCGTCGGTGCCAGAATTGAAGCCAAAAGAAAGGAACTCGGTATCAAGCAGATAGATCTTCTTACCCAGCTTCAGATAAAGGGCGTTGAGCTTACTGCATCAGGTCTTTCAAAGCTTGAGGGACAGATAAGAAGCGTATGCGATTATGAGCTTGTTGCCATATCAGAGGTTCTCGGCGTTTCTATCAATTGGCTTGTAGGTAAAGAGGATTGATAGCCTCTTTGAGCCGATAACAGTAAAAGCGGGCTGTTGCACACGCAACAGCCCTTATTTTTTTGCTTTATCTGAATGAGGGAAACAGCCGCCTTATAATTCGTCTGAAACTGCCCGGTAAGGCTCGCTTTAGTGTTGCGGGTGTATAGCCCAGAGCATAGAGCAGGCGGTAATACTCTTTAAGATTTGCGGAAAAACGGTCATAATTCCTGTTTTCAGGTGAAGACCAGGCATTTTCACAGAAGGCGGCAAGACGGGGCAAAAGGGCAAAATCCGCCTTTTTAACGTTGGGTATTCGCTCGGTACGAAGGCAGGCCTCCATACCTATCATTCTGTCTGCGTCATTGTCTGAGGGGTTAACCGCTGTAATTTTGTATGCCCGTTCAAGGTTTATTTCTTCATAAGGCAAATCGAGCTGACAGCAGGGGGTATTAGAAGCTATAAAATCAGCCTCATTCAACGCGTGCAGTTCGGAACTATCTTTTATTACGTAGCTGTTCCATCGGCTTAAGGTGCGTATTCTCACCTCAACGCCTTTTTTGTGAAGCTGCCCGGCTATGCGGCTGATATAGTAGCTGTCGAGGTCATTTTCGTCAGCAAGAGACTCATTTTTTATACGGCTCCGGCAGTGGGGGCATTCCCGCCATCTTTCCCTTGAAGGTACGTCGCCGCCCAGGTGTATTATGCCGTCGGTGAATACGGTGCTCAGCTCGTTATAAAGGCTGAGCATAAAGTCAAAGGTGCTTTCCTTACCGATGCAGAGTATATCCTTTTTGGCACCGAAGGTGGTGGCTACCGGAATCTCAACGCCTCTGCACGAAAGCTCCGGGTAGGCGCTTATCATACTCACCGTATGTCCCGGTGCGTTTATTTCGGGAACAACCCTGATGTGCTTACTGTGAGCAAAGGCGATGATTTCTTTTATATCCGCCTTGGTATAATAGCCCGAATGCTCTTCGTTCTTCATTCCGGTGTGGCTTCTCACCGAGCCTATTTCCGTAAGCAGAGGTGCGCAGTCAAGCTGACAACGGAAGCCCTGGTCGTCACTCAGACACCAGTGAAGCTCATTGAGCTTGTGAAGCGCCATAAGCTCAAGAAAGCGGAAAATCTCCTCCTTTGTGAAGAAATAGCTCCCGCAGTCAAGCATAAGTGGGCGGACAGAGTAGAGAGGCTCGTCATATATTTCAAGCTCAGAAAGATATTCTCCGCACTGAAAAAAGAGCTGCTTGAGGGTTTGCACGGCAAAGAAAAGTCCTGCGGCACTGTTTGCCGTAACAGTTATACGGCTGTTTTCTGCCTTTATGCCGTAGCCTTCTGCCTTGCCGTAATTGTCGGAAAGCAAGAAATGAATCTCCTCTTTGCCGCCTGCGGGGAAGATTTCAAGCACTTCATTAAGAAAGAGCATAAGCTCGTCCCTTGCGGCAAGGGTGCTTTCATCTCCCCTTATTTTCATAAAAGACGACACTCTGAAGGCAGAGGTGTCGCCCTTGATTTCCATATGTGACGGTTGAGGTATTACAGAATATAACATTTCTTATTTTGCAAGGAAGAAGCATACCCACAAAGCGACAACGAAGGCACTTTCTGCAGGAATTGCAAGCTTTGTGTAGGGACATTTCCAACCCTTATCGACAAAGAGAAAGACTGTTCTTGTAACGAGTACCGTTGTAGCAAAGAACATACCGCCCACAAGTGAATGGAAGGCAGTACCCGTAGCGATTGCAAGATAGAGAAGGAATGCACCCAGAGCAAAGGATATTCCGCCGTAATAAACGCGTATTTCGGTTTTACCGGCATTGTCAACGGGCTTGATAGAAAAGCTTTCTGCGTTTTTAAGAGGCTTGATAATAAATACTACTGCCATACCGAAAAAGTATGCACAAAGGCAGGCGGTAGCAAATGCTGCCGGGAAGTTTTCTGCAAATAAGGCTTTGATGGTTTCCATAATGTTATTACTCCTTTTATTTTGGTTATACTTTATAGTAGCATAAAAAATGACCCTGGTAAAGAGGAGAAAAGAAAAAAGGCGCTGTATTTTTTACAGCCCCTTTGCTTTCGGTATGATATCAGAGCAATTCCTTCATAATGTCGTCGCCAAAGGCGTCGAGAAGCTTTCTTATAAGGCCCATAAGTACGTTGATAATAGCTAAAATATCCATAATGTTTCCTCCTTGATAAAAGACAGTTTTTAATTATCCGTCTCTTTTATTATATCAACAGAAAAGAAAAATATATTAACAGTTTTTAAACATTGTAATTAAAAATCACCGTATCGTTTGCCGACACGGTGATTTTAGCTGTCAGATTATTTTTTGCCCTTAGCTGCCTTTGCAGCTTCCTTTTCAGCCTTGATAGCTGCCTTCTGAGCTGCCTTTTCCTCATCAAGACGCTTCTGTTCGGCAAGCTGAGCTGCTCTTTCAGCCTCTACGCGGATCTTTGCTTCCTCATATTCGGCAGAGATTTCTTCCAGATGAGTGAAGTTTTCTTTCTCTTTGAAAATCTTTTCAGCGTCAAGGAAGGGCTTTGCAGCCTGATTGAAGCGTGCATGAACATCCATTTCTGCCTTCTGCTCTTTAAGCACAGCCTCTTTTTCCTTCTTTACAGTTTTAATCTGAGCCTTGATTTCCTTTGTAAGAGCGGAGTTTTCCTTCTTGGCATCTTCAAGCTTGAGGTAAAGAGCCTTCATTGTTTCGTTGAGCTCGTCTTCCTTTTTATAAAGCTTGTCAAGTACGGTGAAGTCAGGTCTGACAAGGGCTTCGTTCTTATAATACTTTGTAACGGTGTTATAAGCGCGGATCTTATTTCTTGCAAGACCTACTGCAAATTCGCGGAAGTCCTTTTCATCCTCGTTTGTCTTGGGAAGAGCCTTTGCTTCTTTGAGCTCCTGCTTTGCAGCATCAATGTCAATTGACTTAACATAGTCAAGACCGAATTTATAAATTGTTTCGCAGAGCTTGAGCTTTCTTGCGGTAATCTCTGAAGAGAACTTATCAAGCTCTTTACATACGAACTGTGAAATTTCAATTTCTTCGTTATACTTAAGAGCATCTCTGTAAGCTTTTTTGTTAACCTTTTTGAGATTCTGATCTACAACGATAGGAGTCTTTGCTGCGGTTTCTCTTGCGTTACGGATAATATCAACTGCTTCAACAAGCTCTCTGTCGCCTAAGATGCCGTTGCCGTAGTCCTCAAAGAGAGCGCGTACACGAAGAACGCGGATGATCGATTTCTGCTTCTTTTCGTTGAAGTCGTACCAGAAATAGGGAACGATGTTCATAAACGCACCGATAGCGGAAACGATAATAAGAACAATGAGAAGTGATTTGAGAATTTCAGGGTCATAAAGAGCGGAGTAGGAGTTTGAATAGTTATCCTGACCCTCTGCGAGCTGTTCTGCGAGGATCTGACCTACGGTTTTACCCTCACCGAGCATACGGTTGAGAATTTCAGGTCTTGATGTAACAAGGAGTGCATTTTCTTTTGTAAGACCGTTCTTTTCATAGATGAAGGGAAGAACTGATGATGTTGCAAGAGTGATGACAGTACCGATTGTACCTACTGCGGCAAACATACCGTCAATTCTTTCGCCTGACTTATACTGCTGATAGTCACGGATGTCAGCCTGGATTGCAGGGTTGAGGATATGAGCAAAGGAGCCCATAAATGCATTGAGATAGAGACAGCCCATAATAAGCCAGATTGTAATACCGGTTGTAACATCCTGAAGAACGGGAAGCATCATAAGAATGAATACAACGTTGAAGATATTGGTTACAACAAGCACCATCTTTTTACCCCAACGGCGTATGCAGAAGGGCGCGAGAAGCATACCCCAGAGTGAAGCGTTACCGTAAACGGTGTAAAGCAGACCGTATTCGTTACCGTCGCAGGCGCCGCCGTAGTTATAGAGCCAATACAGGATGTTAAGGTATGCACTTTCAAGGAAGCCGAGCCAGCCTGCCATTGAAATAATCCAGAAATACTTATTCTTTGCAACCTCTCTGAGTGCATCGATAAACTTGATTTTGATAACGTGGGTCTTTGCCTGAACGATTTTTTCTTCCGTACCCTTGTAAACAATGATGCAAAGAAGGATGCCGAGTACGGCAAGGATGGGCCACAAGAATCTGTAAACACGGATATCGGTTGTGTTGGTGTGGAAAATGTTTTTTGCAATGATGGGTGAGAAAAGGTTAACAACAGTGGGAGCAAAGGAGTAAACAACGCTCTTTACGGAAGTAACGTCTGCTCTTTCCTGAGTGTCGGGAGAAAGAACGTGGATGAGATTTTCATATCCGTCATAGAAGAAGTAGTAGAAGAAGTGAAGGAAAAGGTTAAGAACGAGAATAACTGCACATTTTGATACGTAGGCAATGCTCTCGCCAAAGACCTGCTTGTTGCCAAAGATATTGGTAAGCAGACTTCCGAAGCCTTCATAGGGGAAATAAATCATAAGAAGACAGATAATGGCGGTGGGAATAGCCATGGAAACTATGTAGGGCCTGTATTTACCTGCTTTATTACGGGTGTTGTCAATGATATTTGCTCTGATGCCTGTAAGGAAAATGTTGGATAAAACAGCGATAACGTGCATCCAATACATATCCATAGCATCAACGCCGAGGGTGCTTGAAATAAGAGTGTTGCCTGTACCGAGAATACATGCAGTGCCGAGGGTTACTATCATATAGGCACCGATACCGCCGCCTGAATATGAAGCAATTTCCTTGAAGGTCATGTATCTGCCCGGCATAGGAATTTTCCAATAGGTTTTAATGTCTGATAGCTTGTTTTTAATATTTTCTACCAATTTTATTCCTCCTTACGGATTTGCATCTGCTCTGAAAAAGCAGATACTTTTTGCATTTTCACATTATAACATAAAAAGAAACCGTTTGCCATAGTTTAAAGACAAACGGTTGAAGATTATGAACTTTTTACAAACAGACGGTTGATATTTAGGTTAAAATGACAACTTACGGTTGAAGGCACTGCGCATTGCGAATTAATAATCAGCGTTTTGCTCCGCCCTTAGCACCCTTAGTGCCTCCGCCGAGCTTTACGCCCTGAAGCACGTTTGAATCAAAGGTGTAGGTGATACCTTCGTTTTCTCTTTCACGCTTTCTTGCATATGAAATCATCTTGTCGAGAAGCTCGGAGTATTTAACACCGAGAGGCTCCCAAAGATAGAATGAAAGTGAGCCGGGAATGGTGTTGATTTCGTTGAGCCAGATCTGCTTTGTTTCGGTGTTCATCATAAAGTCGATACGGGAAACACCGTTACAGCCAAGACACTTGAAGGCCTTTATTGCAAGCGCACGTATTTCGTCTCTCTGCTCAGGTGTGATGTCGGCGGGAATCTTTCTCTTGAGAGTAGCCATACCCTTGCTGCCTGAGGGGGAGGACTTGACACCGCCCTTTACACCGCCTTTTGCGCCCTTTGCCGAGCCGTCACCGATATACTTTTCTGCGAAGGTGAGGATTTTATCGCTTGAAACGGGTTCTTCACATTCAGAAGCTTCTGCTGTTTCGTAGTCGCCTAAAACAGAACAGTTGATTTCCTTGAGGTTCTGCACTGCGGTTTCAACGAGTACCTTTGTAGCGTAGTGGAAGGCAGTATCAAGTGAGTCGAAAAGCTCACTTCTGTTTTCAGCCTTTGAAATACCGATTGATGAGCCGAGGTTAACGGGCTTTACGATAACGGGGTAACCGATAGTGCTTTCAATTTCCTCAACGATTGCACCACTGTTTTCGTCGTACTGATTGCCTGTGTAGCACTTGCAGTCGAGCACGGGGATACCGTTATCCTTGAGTACGGTTTTCATAACGTATTTATCCATGCCTACTGCTGAAGAGAGCACGTCACAGCCAACATAGGGAATGTTGAACATCTTGAGATAGCCCTGAAGAGTACCGTCTTCAACGTTTGTGCCGTGGACGATTGGGAAGGCAATATCAATATAGTCGTAAACGCCCTTTGAGAAAAGCTTCTGAGGATACTTTATAAGCTGTGTTTTATCACCCTCATTGACCATAATAACTCTCTGGCTTTCCGAAAGAAGCTTCTTTATATCGGTATAGGCTTCGATTTTGCCGATATTCTCACCTACGTAAAACTCGTTGTTCTTCGTTATGTAGATGGGAATGATATCATATTTATCCCTGTTGAGGTAGCCCATAGCCTGAATTGCTGAAATGATTGAAATTTCGTGCTCAACGGTCTTACCGCCGAACATAACGCCTACCTTGATTTTCATTTATATATCACCTTTCTTATGAATTCGGAATTACGGTCGCAACTGACCCTTTTCAATGCGCAATTCGCAATTCGCAATGCGCAATTGTGGTCGCAACCGACTGTGGATTAAATATTCAGAGCCTACCTGCGTAAGATAGGTTTTGTGAAACGATAAAAGAGTTAATAATTTCTGCCGTTTAAATATATGTTTGTTTTAAACAAAACAGTTCGCCGGGTAAAGCTTTGTTTTATTATCCTTGTAAAAGCGGATTATCAGGAACGGAGTGACCATTCATTTTGTATTTTGCATTTACCTTGGCGGGCTGATGCTCACTATTTTATTAAGCCTTCCCCGCGATTGCGCATTGTGCATTGCGAATTGCGAATTTTAACGAAGTTAATAGTTATCGGGGAGGTCGTTTTCAAGAAGGACAACCTTTTTTCTACCCTGAGAATTTACAGCGTAAACGTGGCTGAGAGCTTCGTTTATATTGTTTGCAACGAAAATACGGCTTTCATCGTACTTCTCATCAACAAGGCCTGCCTTGATGGGCAAAGCCTGCTTCTGACCTACCAGAACAACATAATCGCAGACCGAAGCGGCATTTCTGCCGAATTCACGGTTAAGCTCATCCTGCTTTTCGCCAAGCTCAACCATACCGGGAGTTACAAGAATCTTGTAGCCGTTAAAGAGGCTGAGAGCCTCAAGAGCCGCCTTTGTGCCGCTGGGGTTTGAGTTGTAGGCATCGTCAATAATTGTCATATTGCCTTTATCGGAAAGCTGAAGTCTGTGAGGTACGCCTTCGAGCTTTCTTACCTGAGGTCTGATTTCCTTAAGGGTCATACCCATTTTGTGGCTGATTGCAATTGCGCCCGTGATGTTGAGCACGTTATGTCTGCCGATAAGCTTTGTTGAAAATTCCTCGGTTTCGCCGTCGCGTGTGCGTACCGAGAAGGTTGTACCTCTTTCGCTTACGGAAAGGTCATAGGCAACATAGTCAGCCTCGCCGCCGATGCTGTATGAAATATAGGGACGCTTACTGCCGTGAGCCTTTATGTTTTCATCGTCGCCGTTAAGGAAGAGCATACCGCCCTCGGGAAGTGAATCGGCAAGCTCAAATTTTGTGTTCTTTACCGCATCAAGAGTCTTGAAGGATTCAAGGTGCTGAGGGCCGATTGAGGTGATAACACCGTGGTGAGGATGAACAATATCGCAAAGCTCCTTGATATCGCCTACCCATTTTGCGCCCATTTCGCAGACGAAAATTTCGTGGGTAGCCTTTAGTGAGCCGCGGATAGTCTTGACAACACCCATAGGTGTGTTATAGCTTTCGGGTGTCATAAGCACATCGTACTTGCCCTTGAGAAGAGTTGTAAGATAATATTTAACGCTGGTTTTGCCGTAAGAGCCGGTGATACCGATAATTTTAAGGTCGGGACATTTTCTGAGCAATTTTTTTGCATCATTGGTGTAATAACGGTTGATGCTGAGCTCCATAGGCTTGTTTATGAGGTTTGCAGCAAGGCAGAAAACGGGGGAAAGCATATAGACACCTGCAAGAGCAGCGAGAATAAAAGATTCTCTGTTTGCACCGAGAGCCCATACGGAAACGGGAATAACCGCAAGAAGAACAAGAAGAGCCTCGGTTAAGAGCATTCTCTTTACTCTCGCAGTATAAACGAGGGGCTTTTTTGCCTTTTTAGGCTTTTCTGAAGGAATTGCAAGAAGGAAAACAGCCGCACTGGCAAAAAGCTTTACCGTAAGGTTGGTTTCGGGCACTATTGCTATGCACAGAAGGAGTGAAAGAAGCACATGCTTTACATATTTTTTCGCGTTTTCGCTTATCCATTTTGTATGTGTATCAAAGCGGTAGGAGTTCAGCTGAAAAAAGTGCATTGAGTCAACAAGGCTCATAGCGGTGGGAATAACAAAAAGTACAGCACAGACTGCAAGTAAAACCGTATTTAACATAATGTACTCCTTTCTCAGTAGGGTATATTCATAAAGGATGAAAGCACTCTGCCGAATTGGTCACGGCACTCAAGGAACGAGTAATGCCCCGCGCCCTCAAACTTTACAAGACCTGCATCAGGCATAAGCTTTTCCATTGTAAGAGCGTCTGAAAGAGGTGTTGCGTCGTCGAGAGTACCCCAGACTAAAAGTGTGGGAGCCTTTACGTTGGGCATAAGGTCACACAAATCCTCGTTGACAACTCTTACGAGAGTCTGGCGCATAACGGGTGACGCCGCATTGTAGTCTGCTGAGCCGTTTTTTCTGCGAAGATTTTCAAGAGCCTCGGGGAACATCTTCTGCACGGGCGCAGAGGAATAAATGCTCTTTGTTGCCTTATATATTTTCTGCTTTGTTTTCTGCTTGAGAGTCTTTTTAGGCTTTACGCCTGCTGCGTCGATAAGAACAACCTTTTCAATTTCAAAGGGAAGCTCTCTTGAGCAAAGCTTGATAATTACTCTGCCGCCGAAGGAATGACCCATAACGGTGATTTTTGAGGGACTGTATTCCTTTAAAAATTCAATGACAAAATCTACATAATCGTCAACACACCAGGGCTCGGCGGGCTCGTCGCTTTCACCAAAGCCGGGCATATCCATAGCCAACACCCGGTACCTCTGAGCGAGAATTGAAATCATATGCTCGTGAAGTGTGATATTGCTTCCCCAACCGTGAAGAACAACTACAATTTCACCTTCACCGCGGTCAACGTAATTTATATTAAGTCCGTTAACTGTTTTGTTCAAATAGGCTCATTCCTTTCAGACAGTATTTATTATATGAAAAGTTTATATGCATAGTAACCCATTCTAAAGCATTATATCACAACAGTTTCGTAATTTCCATATTTCGGGAGCAATTTTCCTCTTTTTATAAAAATTTTTTCTCTGCTATTTATTTTTTGTATTTTTGTGGTAAAATAGACTAAGAATAAGGCAAAGCCGGAATGAGTGCGAAGGGAGAAGGCTTATGTATGACATAATTATCATCGGTGGCGGACCTGCAGGTCTCACCGCGGCATTATACGGTGTCAGAAGCGGCAGAAGGGTGCTTCTTTTTGAAAAAACAGGCTACGGGGGACAGATTGCAAAAAGTCCGCTTGTTGAAAATTACCCGGGTATAAGAGCGGCAAGCGGTATGGAGCTTTCAGAGATTCTGCGCGGCCAGGCTGAGAGCTTCGGCTGTGAATTCAGAAAGGAAAGGGTACTTTCCGTAACTGACGGTGACATTAAAAAAATCACAACCTCAAAGGGCGAGTATGAGGCAAGAGCGGTAATTTTTGCTCTCGGCACCGAGGAAAGAATGCTCGGCCTTGAAAATGAAGAAAAATATGTGGGCAGAGGTCTTTCCTACTGTGCCTACTGTGACGGAAACTTTTTCAGAAACCGTGAGGTTGCCGTTATCGGCGGCGGTAATACCGCAGTGCAGGACGCTTTATATCTTTCGGATATATGCAAAAAAATATACCTCGTTCACCGTAGAAATGAATTCAGAGCGGAAAGCAGTCTCGTTGAAAAGGCAAGGCTCAGAGAAAATATAGAGTTCGTGACCGACAGTGTGCCCGTTGAAATCGGCGGTACACCCATTGTGCAGTGTCTTAAGGTAAAAAACAAGCTCACCGAAGTGGAAAGGGAGCTTTCGGTAAACGGTGTCTTTGCGGCAATCGGTCAGATACCTCAGACGAAGGAGTTTTCGGATATACTGCCTCTTGACGAAGGAGGTTACGTAATTGCAGGCGAGGACTGCACCGTAAGAGACGGCATTTACGTTTGCGGTGACTGCAGAAAAAAAGAAATCCGCCAGCTTACAACGGCGGTAAGTGACGGTACTGTTGCGGCGACAAAGGCCGTGGCATTTGTAGGATAATGCGCAATGCGCAATCGCGCTGAAGGCGGTTGAAAAACATAGCCTTCGTCCGCCGATAGCAGGTGAATAAATGCAAAAAAGACGGATTTTTCCGTCTTTTTTTACGTTAACATATCATATTGAGCATAAAATTCTTCAAGGTGCTTTATTTCGTCCTCTGAAAGATTATCCCATTCGGGGTCGGGGTCATTAGAAGCGCGCTTCTGAACGTAAACCTTTATGCCGCTTTGCTCAGTCATTTCCTTGAGCTTTACTATATCTGAAAATTCCTTGAACTCCTCAATGCCGAAGCTCATGCAGTCATCAGAGCTTATATACAGCTCAACATAGGCGTGCATTTCTTCAAAGCCGCCGTATCGCCAATATTCGGCAACGGGGTAAATTTTAATGAATTTAAGCTCATCATACCCGTGCTTGCTTTTCAGCTCACCCGTTATACCGTAGTTTTTAACGGTGTAATCGTCTGTGATAACGGTTTTTGCAGAAACGCCGAAAAACATAAGCACAAGACTAACGGTAAGACCGATAACAATAAAAATTTTCAAAAGAAGGCTCGACCTTCTTTTTTCTTTTTCGTGAAGCTGACCGAGCATGGCAGTGTCGGCAATATCCTTTTCTTTTCTGCAAAATCGGTTAATCATAATCCATAAAAAGCCGAAGGTAAAAAAGCCGAGAGGCAACGACAAGGATGCAAGAAGCGGAAAGGTAAAGGCGATTACATCCTCAGTCTCTCTCAGATCTTTTTCTGCTATATAACTTATAAATTCATTGAGAAACAGAGAAAAAATCAGAGCGAAAAAGCGCAGTGTGACGATATCGGCAGAAAGCTTTTTTTCGGGACTTTCCGAGCTCATTATAAAAATCTCTCCCTGAATATTTTAACTGCGTCCTCCTTGGTGAAGCCACCGGGTGAAAACTTGAAATTGGCGGGTGCGGCAACAAATCTTTCGCAGTATTTTTCTATCTGCTCAGCGGTCATTTTAATTTCGGGCAGGTCGGTAAGCTCATCAATAGCTTTTTTGAAGAAAGCAAGGTCGGTGCCCATAATATCGAGGGCTCTTTCTGCTCTTTCCGGTGTGTACTCTGCGGCTCTTTCAATGAATTCACCCATAAAGGCGGTACAGGCCTTACCGTGAGGTATGCCGTAATTTTCTGTTAGTATGTAGCCCAAAGGGTGGGGGAAGGCGGTGCCGCAGTAAGCGAGGGTGATACCTGCATAAAGTGAGCCGTAATATAATTTTTCGCGCAGGGCTTCATCGGGTACGGTCTTTTCTCTGTGCAGGAATGAAAGCCCCTCCCAAATAAGTGCGATTGCATTTTCACCGAAAAGGGTGGGAATATCACCGCATTTTACCGACATATAGCCCTCAAGGACGTGAGAAAGAGCGTCAAGAGCCGTTGAAACAGTGACAGAATAAGGCATTGAATAAGTATATTTCGGGTCTGCAAAGGTGAGAGACGGGTGGCAATCGTTGGGAGCAATGCTCTTTTTTCTGCTGGTTTTCGGGTTTGTGAGCACGCTGACTCTGCCCACCTCGCTTCCCGTGCCTGCTGTGGTGCCTATTGCAACAATGGGAAGAGCTCTTTCACGCTTTTCGGGAGTATATATATCCTCGGGTGAAAATGAGGGGTTGGTTGCGTAAACGGCTACTGCCTTAGCGGCATCAAGGGGTGAGCCGCCTCCGATGCCTATTACGAAAGCTGCATTGAAATCACGGGCGAGGGCACCTGCCCGGTGACAGTGGTCGATGCGCGGATTTTCGGTGATTTTATCGTAGATTATATATGCGATATCTTCCTTTTCCAGTGCCCCGGTAACGTCGGAAAGAGCGCCGCATCTTTTGGCACTTGCAGAGCCCGTAACAATGATGCATTTTTTGCCGAAGCTCTTTAAAAGCGCGGAATTATCCGTAACACAGTCCTTGCCGCTTTTAACGTTTATGGGTGAGTAAAAGTTGAAATCCATATTATTTTCTCCTTTCAGAAAATCTTACCTTTTCATTATAGCAAATCCAAAAGATTACTGCAAGTTTTATCAGAATTCTATTGAAAAATTTGTCGTGATAGTATAAAATATATAAGTTGGGATATGTACCTATATTAAATGGGATATATTTCCGTAGTTTATAACCGTGAGGTGCGGCTTTTGTGAAAAATAAAAAGCGTATTTTAAAAATTGTATCACTGCTTCTTACGTGTGCTGTTGTTCTTTCTGCGGCTCTTATTATACGGGACAGAAAAAAGGATTTCAACAGTGCCGAAAAAAGCACGGTAGCGATGAATACCATAATGACACAGAAGATATATTCCGAGGTGCCGGGCAGTCAGATAACCGATATAATCACAATAGTGAACGTGCTTGAGAAAATGATTTCCTTCAAGGACATTGACTCTCAGCTTTCAATACTCAACAGGGAGGGCACTCTTGATAACGGTGCCATAGCAGACGTGCTTCGTGTATGCACAGAGATAAGCGAAAAGAGCGGCGGTGTGTTTGACGTTACCGTAGGTGAGCTTTCGGAGCTTTGGGGAATAGGTACCGAAAACGAAAATATACCTGAGGCTGAAGAAATTTCTTCTCTTCTTTCAGAGTGCGGGTATGAAAAAATCAGCATAAATGGCAGTACCGTTACTTTTGACGGAGATTTCTCGGTTGACCTGGGCGCAGTAGGTAAGGGTATGGCCTGCGATTATATAATGAATTATCTGATGTCCTCGGAGGGTGTTAACGGTGGTGTTGTTTCCGTCGGCGGCAGTATTGTTGTTTACGGTCAGCGTAACAAGGCAGGCGATAAATGGCGCGTTGCGGTCCGTCACCCGAGAAATGAGGGCGAGCTTCTCGGCGTAATCAGTCTTTCTGAGGGCTTTGTTTCAACCTCAGGCGATTACGAAAGATATTTTGAAGAAAACGGCAAGCGTTATCACCATATACTTGACGCTGAAAGCGGCTATCCCTGCGAAAGCGGACTTATCAGTGTTACGGTTGTCTGCGACAGCGGCATTCTCAGCGACGCTCTTTCAACTGCCTGCTTTATACTTGGCAGAGAGAAGGGTGAAAAGCTCCTTTCCGAATACGGGGCAGCAGGTATTTTTGTTGATAAGGATATGAACATTACCACGGTAGGAGATATAGATTTTGAATACTGATAAAAAGCTTCTCAGGACTCTTACAAAGGGTGATATCCTGCTTGCTGCCGTTCTTATTCTTGTGAGTCTTGTGTGGTTTGCTTCTTCCTTTGCTTCAGATGAGGAAAGTCTCACGCTGAAAATATATCTTGACGGTACGGAGAGTGTCAGTGTCAGCCTTGCTTCTCTCAGCGAAGAGAAGCATTACACGGTGGGCGGCTGTATCATCTGTGCCGACAGCGAGGGCGTATGCTTTGAAAAGTCTGACTGCCCCGACGGACTCTGCATCAAAAGAGGCAGAATGACGAGGGCGGGCGATGCTATGGCCTGCGTACCCGAAAGGGTGGTAGTAAGGCTTTACGGTTCAGATGACTTTGATACGCTTGCTTACTGACAAGGGTGAAACTAATGAAAACAGATAAGCTTGTTAAAAAGGTTGCTCTTCTCGGGATTATGGGATCCCTTGCTCTTGTGTTGGGCTTTCTTGAGAGTATTTTCATTCCCGACATACCCTTTCTTCCCGTGGGTGCAAAGCCGGGCCTTTCAAACGTGGTTACTATGTATACGGTCAGTGTGACAGGCCTCGGCGGCGGAATATATATAACGCTTATTAAGGCAGCGTTTGCCCTGATAACAAGAGGTGCAACCGCTTCGGCAATGAGCCTTTGCGGCGGACTTCTGAGTACCGTAACGGTATGGCTTCTGATGAAGAAAAAGGACAGACTTTTTTCCTTTGTGGGAATAGGAATATCGGGAGCTCTTATGCACAATCTGGGTCAGCTTACCGTTGCCTGTCTCATATCGGGTACTGCGGCACTTTTCGGCTACGGAAAGTATCTGATAATATTTGCACTTGTTACGGGTGCGGTAACCGGCGGTATGCTTACATTTGTTATGCCCGGTATTGACAGAATAACGAAAAATAAACAGTATGATAAATATGATAAGGAGATGAAAGAATGAGTAAGAAAACTCCCGGAGTTCTTACGGCGGTCAGACTCGGCCGCGGAGGAGTCAAAGTAACTCACAACAAAAATACTGCTGAGATGCCTATCGAGAGAATGCCTGTTCCTCAGAGGGTAATTCTTCCTATGCAGCAGCATATAGGTGCTCCCTGCACTCCTACCGTAAAGGTAGGCGATACGGTAGCCGTAGGTCAGAAAATCGGTGACAGTGATAAGTTTATCTGTGCCCCCATACATTCAAGTATTTCAGGTACTGTTGTTGCTGTAGGTGACGTTAAGCTTGCAAACGGCATTATCGTCAAGGGTGTAACAATTGAAAGTGACGGTGAAATGCGCCTTTATGAGGGCATAAAGCCCCCCGTTGTTACAAATAAGGCAGAGCTTTGTGCTGCGGTCAGAGAATCAGGTCTTGTAGGTCTCGGCGGTGCAGGCTTCCCCACTCATGTCAAGCTCAACATCCCCGAGGATAAGGATATTGATACTCTTATTATCAACGCAGCCGAATGCGAGCCCTATATCACCGTTGACTACCGTGAGTGCATTGAAAATGCAGAGAACATCCTCAAGGGTGTTGAAATTCTTAAGAATATTCTCGGCTTTAAGCAGGTTATTATCGCTATTGAGGATAATAAGCCCAAGGTATTCAAGATTATGAAGGAAATTGCAGACCGCGACAACGATAAGGACGACGCAATCAAGCTTATGACCCTTCGCTCAAGATATCCCCAGGGCGCGGAAAAGATGATGGTGCTTTCCGCAACCGGCAGAAAGGTGCCTCCCGGAAAGCTTCCCTCAGACGTTGGGTGTGTTGTTATGAATGTTACTTCAACAGCCTTTATTGCAAGATATCTTGAAACGGGTAAGCCTCTCGTTTCTCGTTCAATTACTGTTGACGGCAGTGCCATAGCAGAGCCTAAGAATATCCGTGTTCCTATCGGTACCAACATTCAGGATATTATTGATTTCTGCGGAGGCTTTAAATCTGAGCCCAGAAAGATTATTTTCGGCGGACCTATGATGGGTCTTGCAATATGCGGCACCGAGGCACCTATATGTAAGCAGAACAATGCAATTCTTGCTTTTGAGGAAAGAAAAGACCTCATCAAAAAGGAAAGGGCGTGTATACGCTGCGGCAGATGCGTTGATGTGTGTCCCATGAGTCTTACACCTACTCTTATTGAAAGATATTCAAGAGTAAAGGATGCTCAAAAGCTTAAGTCGATAAACGTAAACACCTGTATGGAGTGCGGCTCCTGTGCATACGCCTGTCCCTCAGGCAGACCTCTTGTTCAGTATATCCGCCTTGCAAAGCAGGTCATCAGAGAGGAGAGTGGAAAATAATGGCAAAAAGACTTACCGTAAGCGCATCACCTCACGTGCGTTCAAACGAAACCACAACCGGCATAATGCTTGACGTTATTCTTGCCCTTGTTCCCGCTCTCGTAATGAGTGCAATCTATTTCGGCACAAGAGCCCTTGTGCTCACTGCGGTAACAGTAGCTTCTTGTGTGCTCAGTGAATTTGTCTGCCGTAAGGTTATGAAAAGAGATAACACTCTCGGCGACCTTTCAGCGGTTGTAACAGGCATCATTCTTGCCTTCAATCTTCCTGCAACCCTTCCCTTATGGATGGCTGCAATCGGCGGTATTATTGCAATAGTTGTTGTTAAGCAGATGTTCGGCGGTATCGGTCAGAACTTTGTAAACCCTGCTATGACCGCAAGAATTATTCTTATGGTATCATTCCCTACGGCTATGGCAAACTGGGTTGTTTCAGGCTCAGATGCCTGGAGTGCAGATGCTATTACAGCGGCTACACCTATGGCAACTCTCGCAGGTGCTCAGGGCGGCAATATCGCTGCCGTTTCAGACAGTCTTCCCTCAATAGCCGAAATGCTTCTCGGAAGACACGGCGGTTCAATGGGTGAGGTATGCTCCATAGCTCTTATCTGCGGCGGCTTCTACCTGCTTCTCAGAAAGGTTATTTCACCTATAATTCCCTTCTTCTTCATCGGCACCGTTGCCGTGTTTATGTTCTTTGCGGGTGGCGGAAATATAGAATTCGTTATCTACCAGCTTCTCGGAGGCGGTCTTATGCTCGGTGCTTTCTTTATGGCAACCGATTATGCAACCTCTCCCATAACAAAGAAGGGCAAGATAATTTTCGCAATCGGCTGCGGTCTCATCACATCGGTAATCCGTATTTACGGTTCACTTCCCGAGGGCGTTTCCTTCTCAATTATTCTTATGAATATTCTTGTTCCTCACATAGAAAACCTTACTCTTTCAAAGCCCTTCGGTTTTGTTAAGGAAAAGAAGCAGAAGAAGGAGGTCGAGGCATGAAAAAGATAAATATAAAGGATATCATAGTTCCCACGATAGCACTGTTTATTTTCTGCCTTGTTGCAACCGCACTTCTTGCCGGGACAAATATGATTACAAAGGATAAGATTGCCGACAATGCGGTACAGACGGAAATACAGAGCCGTAAGCTTGTTCTTCCCGAGGGTGTGACCTATTCCGATGCTGTTGAAGCAGATGACGGTGTTACCTACTGCACGGGCTATGACAGCGAGGGCAACGAGGTGGGCTATGTGTTCACTGCAGGTGCCAAGGGCTATGGCGGTACCGTTACCGTAATGGCAGGCATTGACACTGAGGGCAAAATTACCGGCGTGGAAATTCTTTCTCACAGCGAGACACCGGGCCTCGGGGCAAATGCGGTAAAGCCCGATTTCAAAAACAGATTCATCGGCAAAAGCGGTATTCTTACCGTTGATAAAAACTCTAACGAGGGGCAGAATGTTCAGGCTATTACAGCTGCAACAATCACCTCAAAGGCGGTTACAAATGCAGTAAACCTTATTACAGAAGCTTATAATCAGATTACAGGAGGTGAGAACAATGGCTGAGAAAAAAGGAATAGTCAAAGAATTCAGTAAGGGTCTTGTGGCGGAAAACCCGGTTTTACGTCTTGTTCTCGGCACCTGTCCCACTCTTGCAACAACAACCTCGGTTGAAAGTGCAGTAGGTATGGGCCTTGCCGCCTCGGTTGTTCTTGTCTGCTCAAATATGGCAATTTCAGCCCTTCGTAAGGTAATCCCCGATAAGGTCCGTATTCCCGCATATATCGTTATTATTGCTTCATTCGTTACAATAGTACAGATGGCAGTTAAGGCATTCCTTCCCGCTCTTGACGAGCAGCTGGGTGTTTACCTTCCCCTTATTGTTGTTAACTGTATCATCCTCGGCAGAGCAGAGGCTTTTGCAAGTAAGAACCCCGTGCTCGCTTCGGCTGTTGACGGCCTCGGTATGGGCGTAGGCTTCACCGTTGCACTCTTTATTATGGGTGCGGTACGTGAAATTCTCGGTGCAGGCTCGTTCTACGGCATCAGCATTCCCTTCCTTGCCGAAAATCCCATGCTTGTATTCATTCTTCCTCCCGGAGGCTTTTTCGTTTACGGTATTATAATGGCAGCTGCAAACAGACTTGCAGAAAGCAAGGGTAAGCCCCGTGCAGAGCTTCGCGGCTGTGAGGGCTGTCCCATGGCTCAGAACTGTGCTCTCAACAATAATAAAAAGGAGGAGGCATCGGCATGACAAAGGAATTATTCTCAATTCTTCTCACAGCTATTCTTACCCAGAACTTCGTTCTTGCAAAGTTCCTCGGTATATGTCCCTTCCTCGGCGTTTCAAAAAAGCTCAACACCGCAGTAGGTATGAGTGCGGCAGTTATTTTCGTTATGGCTCTTGCCACAGCGGTATGCTATCCCATAAATCAGTACCTTCTCGTTGCCAACGGCCTTGAATATCTTCAGACTATCGTATTTATTCTTGTTATTGCGGCTCTCGTTCAGCTCGTCGAAATCATTCTTAAAAAGTATATCCCTGCTCTTTACAGCGCTTTGGGTATTTATCTTCCTCTTATAACAACAAACTGTGCAGTTCTCGGTGTTGTTATACTCAATGTTGATAACGGCTACGGCTTTGCTCAGTCAATGTTCAACTCTGTCGGCGCGGGCCTCGGCTTTATGGTAGCAATGGTGATGTTCGCAGGTGTAAGGGAAAGACTTGAAAGCTGTCAGATTCCCAAATTTATGCAGGGACTTCCCATAACACTCGTTGCAGCTTCACTTGTTTCCGTTTCATTCCTCGGCTTTACAGGTGTTGTTGAAAACATTTTCGCTTAAAGGAGGATGCCACGATGACTGAAATTTTAGTTCCCGTAATAATTGTTGCGGTTATCGGTCTTATAGCCGGTCTCGGCCTTGCTTTTGCCTCCGCTTTTTTTGCAGTACCGGTTGACGAAACCACCGAAAAGGTACGTGAGTGCCTGCCCGGTGCAAACTGCGGTGCCTGCGGCTATACCGGCTGCGACGGTTATGCAGACGCTCTTTCAAAGGGTGAAACCAAGGAGTGTAATCTCTGCACCCCCGGCGGTAACGATGCAGCTCAGGCTATTGCCGCCGTGCTCGGTCTTGAAGCAGGCAGCGTTACGCCTATGGTTGCGGCTGTTATGTGTCAGGGCAACAGACAGAACGTTGAAGAAAAGCTCGAATACAGCGGTGTTCATTCCTGCAAGATTGCAACACAGCTTTTCGGCGGCCCCAAAAACTGCGTTCACGGCTGCATCGGCTTCGGCGACTGTATCGAGGTCTGCCCCTATGACGCAATCTTTCTTTGCGACGGTATCGCGCGAATCAATCCCGATAAGTGCCGTGCCTGCAAGAAGTGTATAAAAACCTGTCCCCGTCAGCTTATTGATCTCTTTCCTCTTGATACCGTCAAGGCGGCAGTGCTTTGCAAAAACCATGCTAAAGGTGCTGAAACCAGAAAGCAGTGCAAGGCCGGCTGTATCGGCTGTATGAAGTGTGTTAAGGCTTGTCCCGTAGGTGCGGTTACAGTTGAAAACTTCTGTGCTAAGGTTGATTATGAAAAGTGTATAGGTTGCGGTGCCTGCCACCAGGTTTGTCCCGTAGGCTGTATTGATATTTATCAGATTAAGAAACACTTTTAATTGATAGGCGGCGGAGCTTAGCTCCGCCGCTTACTTTTTTTAGGAGACGTAACCGGTAGGTGGGCGGCGGCTCCCGTGAAACGGCGGGCTTGCCCGCCGTTTCGTTTAATGCGCATTTCAATGCGCATTAAACACAAGCGGAGCTCCGAAAGGAGCTCCGCTTGTCGGGAGCCGCCTGCTTTTCAGCTTACTTGCACGACGAAACCGAAATAAGGCTAAAATGCCGTCTAAAACGGCTTTTAACACAAAATGAAAAATAACACGACAAAACACCAAAACATTCTTAAAACCGTCTTAAACAAAGAAAATGACAGTAGCTTCTGAGAAGCTCTGTCATTTTATAGTTTTTTTTCACTTAAGAAGCCTTAATCTGCTTTGAATCTGAGCAATTGCTGAAAACATAAGAGCCGTTACTGCAAACGATATAGCTTCTTACAACGAAACGGTAGGTCTGACCCTTTTTGAGAGACTTAACAGTGAAATCATTCTCACGGCTGCCTACTGTTGCAACTCTTTTATAGCTGCCCTTGCCGGTTGCCATATAAATCTGGTAACCGTCTGCACCTTCAACCTTATCCCATGAAACGGTACATTTACCGCTTCTTTTTTCAAGCTCTGAAATTTCGGGAACTTCGGTTTCTGTTGATGTGAGCAGAGTGGAAGAAACTGAGTTGTGATATGTTTTTCCCTCGTGATTCATATAAGCCTTTACACAGAACTTATATTCGGTTGCTTCATCAAGGTTTCTGTAAAGATAGGTGAGTTCTTCGTCTGCTGAGATTTTTGCAAGAAGCTTCCACTTGCCGTTTTCTCTGATATATACACGGTAGCCTGTTGCATGGTCGGTGGGCTGCCATCTGACCCTTACTGCTGAAGATGAGGCAGCTGTGACAATGGGTGTTTCGGTTTTTGTCTCTGTGAAATCCTCAACCGTGAGAACGGGGAGGGTAGCTTTTTTTACCTTACCGCACTTTTCGCAGGTTGAAACCTGTGAGCCGGATTGCTCGAAAGTGGGCTCGCGTAATACCACGGTTGTATATTCGTGGTCGATGCAACCTACGCTGAAGTAAGCATAGCTGCTTGTTTTCTGCTCGTCACTTGAAGCGTTTACGGCACGCACGAGAACTGCGTAATCGCAATCCATATTAAGAGAGAAGGCGGGAATTTCAAGGCTTCTCTTTTTTGTTGAAACAGACTTGATGTTATCCTTGTCAAAGCTCTTTTCACCGGGAGCCTTCTGCATAAGGTAAACGCGGTAAAAATCCGTGCCGCCGCCACCGGAGGTCCACGTGATGGTAACATCGTCTGTTATGTCATATCTGGCATTTTTCTTGTCAAAGGAAATAACGGGCTCTTCAGGTGTTGATTCACCGTATTTGGGCCAGTATTCCTTTTCGGCCATTGTACCTCTCTGTCTTGCCTTGGCACTTCTGTTGCTGGGAATTTCGAAATAGTAGCACCAATAATGAGCTGCATCGTAAGCGCCGTCTGCAGTGTTTTCAACGTTTCTAAGGTAGTTGTAAATGTGTTTATAGGTGTTTTTCTGAAGCTCATAATTAAGATATCTGAGCTGACCTTCAATTGAAAGGTAGTCGTAACCGCGGTCATAGCAGTAATTTTTGAGATTGCTGAATCTGCCGCCGTTCCACTGGCATAAGCCGCCACTGGTACGACCGTTACTGTCACGGATTACTAATCGGGGGTTAAAATCTGATTCTCTTTCGATGTTTGCCAGAATTCCGCAAGCTGATGCTGAATTGAAGCCTAATTCGTCTGTGAGGAAATTGTAGATTTTCTTTATGTTGCTGGTACTTGCATTAGCGGAGATTGGCATGACGGTGGCAAGAGTAACAACGGTCATTACAATAAGCAAAGCCCTTGTTAAAGCCTTTTTCATTTTTATCACCTCTGATATTTTTTGAGCTGCCACTGTGTTGATAGTTTTCAGATTTTTTGTAGTAGTGTGTGACAGCAGACAAGCATGATTGAATGACTTTCTCCCGTATTTTGTATTTGCATAAACTTGGTCAGACGGTAAAAAATTTGAAAGAATTTTTGTTGCGATTGTTAGTATTTTTTACACTGTTGTCTGTCCTCGTTCTGACCCAGCAGATACGAGCATTGGCAATACTGATGCTTGTTTGAGCCCTGAAACAGGGGCTCAGTGAATGTTTTCATATCGGCAACAGGGGGTATTATATATATTTATGACAGAAATGTCAAATTTTATGCGTCAGAGGGGCAAAAAAACATAAAAATGAAGAAAAAATCGCCCCTTGAAAAGAGGCGATTTTAGTGTGCTTTATATAAAATATTCAAATTGAGATGCAGTGCTTTGTGCATTTCGCTGAAAATGGTCAAAATGGGCTGTTTTTAGCAAATGTTAAAAAATATTCACATTTTGGATTTTTAAGTAAAAATCAATAAGCTTTGCCCCAATACACAAGATGTTGTGCCTTTTTACCGCAGCATACACAAGTATCTGAGATTTCTTCCTGCTCAAGAGGCATACAGCGTGAGCCTGCACCTGTAAGCTCCTTAACCTTATCCTCGCAATTTTCGTCTCCGCACCACATAGCTTTGATGAATCCGTCACCTTTTTCAGCCAAAGCAGCGTTAATTTCGTCAATCGTCTTGCAGGAATAGGTCTTGTTTTCGCGATTTTCAAGAGCCTTCTGATAAATACCCTCGTTAACCTCTGTGAGTTTTGCGTTGATTGTTTCAGCAAGGTTATCAAGAGAAACAAAGGTTTTTTCTCTGTTATGGCGGGTTACGATAACACACTGATTGTTTTCAATATCGCGGGGGCCGAGCTCGATACGTACGGGAACACCTTTCATTTCATACTCTGCATATTTCCAGCCTGCTGAGTTGTTGCTGTCGTCAAGCTTTACTCTTATGCCTGCTGCCTTAAGCTGAGCCATAACTTCTTCAGCTTTTTCAAGAACACCGGGCTTATGCTGAGCAACAGGGATAATAACAGCCTGAATGGGAGCAACAGCCGGGGGAAGCACAAGACCGTTGTTATCGCCGTGTGTCATAATGATAGCACCGATGAGTCTTGTTGTCATACCCCATGATGTCTGATGGGGGTATTCAAGCTTGTTTTCCTTGCTCTGATACTGAATGCCGAAGGCTTTTGCAAAGCCGTCGCCGAAATAGTGTGAGGTGCCGGCCTGGAGAGCCTTGCCGTCGTGCATAAGAGCTTCAATAGCATAGGTTGAAACTGCACCTGCAAACTTGTCGCTTTCGGTTTTCTTACCCTTTACAACGGGGATGGCAAGATACTTTTCACAGAAATCCGCATAAACGTTAAGCATCTTTTCAGTTTCTGCAATTGCTTCCTCAGCAGTGGCGTGGATTGTATGACCCTCCTGCCAGAGGAACTCTCTTGAGCGAAGGAAGGGGCGAGTCGTCTTTTCCCAGCGTACAACGCTTACCCACTGATTATAAAGCTTGGGAAGATCACGGTGTGAGTGGATGATATTTGCATAGTGCTCACAGAAAAGTGTTTCTGAGGTGGGACGTACGCAAAGCTTTTCTTCAAGCTTTTCACTGCCGCCGTGGGTTACCCATGCAACCTCGGGAGCGAAGCCTTCAACGTGGTCTTTTTCCTTCTGAAGAAGCGATTCGGGAATGAACATAGGCATACAGACGTTTTCGTGGCCTGTTTCCTTAAACATACCGTCGAGGATTCTCTGGATATTTTCCCAGATAGCATAGCCGTAGGGTCTGATAACCATACAGCCCTTGACGCTTGTGTATTCTATAAGCTCTGCTTTTTTAACAATGTCGGTATACCACTTGGCAAAATCCTCTTCCATAGAGGTGATATCCTCAACCATTTTTTTATCGTTAGCCATAGTAATTTTCCTTTCGTTTACTGTCGTAAAATTACATATATATAATAGTATACGAAAAACGTGTTTTTTCGTCTTATTTTATCAACCCACAGACGGAACTGTGGGTTGATATCTGCTGTTATACTGTGATAAATGCGGAGCTCCGCAACGCCGAAGGCTTATGCCTTCTTAACTGAAAGAGCAACATTCTTGTCAGCAATTGCAACTTCCTTGCTGAGGTCTGCCTCAATGTCGCCGCAGATGATTACATCGTCAGCGAGAAGCTCGTCGCACATATAAGCTTTGTTTGCTTCAAGAACTGACTTGACGAGAGAATCGTCTGAGCTGATAGCCATAATAACTCTCTGATCAACCTCATAGCCTGCTTCTTTACGGATAAGCTGGCACTGACGGATAATATCACGGAGAGTACCCTCAGCGATAAGCTCATCTGTAAGAACAACGTCAAGAGCGATGATAGCGCCCTGCTGACACTCAGCAGAAACGATGCCTTCCTTGGTCTTGGTCATAACGTTGAAGATTGAGCCGTCATAAGCCTCGTCGAAGCCTTCAACAAGAACTGCTTCGCCTGCCTTGACCTTAGCGGTATATTCAGCCATCTTTTCTGCTGAAGCGGCTTCAAGAGCCTGCTTCATCTTGTTGACATTCTGCTTGAGCACTGCACCTGCAACCTTGAAGTTAACGGTGAGGTAGCTGTCCTCGAGAACTGAGGAATCGCTGATGTATTCAATAGTCTTGATGTTAAGCTCGTCAAGAATGTTCTTTTCAAATACCTTGATATCGTCGCTTACATTTCCCTCGCAGCATACATAGAGCTTTGAAAGGGGCTGACGTACCTTGATCTGATGTTCGTTACGTAATCTCATAGCAACTGCGATGATGTCACGGGCAAAGGCTGTCTTAGCGATGATTGATTCATCCTCAAAGCCTTCGATAACTGTGGGCCAGTCTGAAAGGTGAACTGAAAGCTCAGCTGAAGGCATTACACGGCGGATAAGATTCTGCCAGATGCTTTCTGTCATAAAGGGAATGATGGGAGCCATAGTCTTAACGCAGGCATTGAGAGCTGTGAAGAGAGTCCAGTAGGCAATCATCTTATCGCTTTCGTCGCCTGTTTTCCAGAAACGGCGGCGGTTTGTTCTGATGTACCAGTTGGAAATATCGTCAACAAAGATTTCGAATTCCTTGATAGCGTTATAGCTCTTGTAATCCTCCATCTGAGCAGTTACTTTTCTGATATAATCATTTGTTCTGCAGATAAGCCACTTATCTGTAACAGTCATAGCGTCCTTATCGGGTGTATAGCCGTCGAAGTTGGGCTTGTCAAGCTTTGCGTAGGTTTCAAAGAAGGTGTAGATATTCCAGAAGCCGAGAAGCTTTCTTCTTGCCTCGTCACCGAGGTTGAAGCCGAAGCGCACGTCGTTTGCAACGGGACCGCCTGCATAGAGGTAACGTACTGTATCTGCGCCGATTTTCTCCGCAGCCTCGTCGAAGCGGATCATATAGCCGGTCTTTGAGAATTTCTGACCGTTTTCCTGAATAACACTCGAATGGCAGAGAACTCTTTCATAGGGAGCTCTGTCTTCAAGAACAGTACTCATAAAGAGAAGTGAGTAGAACCAGAGACGAACCTGCTCGCGCATTTCAACAACCCATTCTGCGGGGAAGTTCTTTCTCCACTCTTCCTTATCGGTGAAGTAGCCTGTTGTTGAGAAGGGAACGATACCTGCGTCAAGCCAAACGTCACCAACGTCGGTAATGCGCTTAACATTCTTGCCGCACTTGGGACACTTGATTTCAACTTCGTCAATCCAGGGTCTGTGAAGCTCGGGAAGAGCATCAACCTTAGCGGGATCAACAGCGAGGCTCTTAAGCTCGTCGAGTGAGCCGACAACGTGAACGTTGCCGCAATCTTCACATACATAGAAGGGGAGGGGCATACCGTAATAACGCTTACGTGAGATATTCCAGTTGCCCATATTGTTGAGCCAGTCAATCATTCTCTTACCGTTTGATTCGGGCTCCCACTTAACGCTCATAGCGTTTCTGATAAGACGGGGCTTAAGCTCCTCAGTGGTGATGAACCAAGAGGGTACAAGGCGGTAGATGAGTTCCTCCTTACATCTCCAGCATACGGGGTAGCTGTGTTCGTGGGGCTTGATGAGATAAAGCTTATCTCTCTTATTAAGCTCCTCGAAAACCTCGTCAGCGATTGTCTTTGAGTTTTTGCCGCTGAAGAAGCCGAAGCCCTTAAGGAAGATACCCATATCGTCAACGGGCATAATCTCGGGAAGACCGAGTCTCTTGCCTAATTCGTTATCTTCTGCACCGCAGCCGGGAGCAATGTGAACAACGCCGGTACCTTCTTCGGCGTCAACGTCTTCCCATGCAACGATTTTATGCTCGAAGCCCTGCTGAGCTTCTAATTCGGGGAAGCAGGTGTCGTATTTCTTGCCTACCAGCTCTTCACCCTTGAACATACGAAGAACCTCAAGCTTGTCGTCGCCGAGATACTTGATAGCGTTCTTAGCAAGGATAAGAGTCTTTTCGTCGCTCTTTACCTTAACCTCAACGTAGTCGATTTCAGGGTTAACTGCAAGAGCTACGTTTGAAGAAAGAGTCCAGGGAGTTGTTGTCCATACGATGATTTTGCTGTTTGTGCCTTCAACGGGGAGCTTGAAGAAAACAGAGTTATGTGTAATGGTTTTGTATGAGCCGGTCATTTCGTGCTCTGAAAGAGAAGTACCGCAGCGGGGGCACCAGGGCATAGGCTTATACTCTCTCTGAATCCAGCCGTTGTTGTCGCAGGTCTTGAGGAAGTGCCAGATTGAGGTGATGTTAAGGTCTGTGTTGGTGTAGTAAGAATTATCCCACTGCATCCACTGTCCGAGTCTCTTTGACTGCTCGGTAATAACGCCTGAATACTGCTTAACACGCTCAACGCACTTTTTTGTAAAGTTACCGATGCCGTAATCCTCAATATCCTTCTTTGATTCGAAGCCGAGATCCCTTTCAACGCCGACCTCAACCCAGAGGCCCTGACTGTCGAAGCCGTTCTGACAGCGGCAGTCGTAGCCTCTCATATACTTATATCTGATAAAGGTATCCTTGAGGGTACGACCCCAAGCGTGGTGGATACCCATAGGATTATTGGCGGTGATAGGACCGTCGATGAAGCGGAAACGCTCCTTACCCTGATTTTTTGCTTTACGCTTTTCATAGCATTCATTTTCTTCCCAGAACTTGAGCACGTCATGTTCCATAGAAATAAAACTGTTGCTCTTTTCCATTTCAGCCATTGTGATTCCTCCGTGATTTTTATTGGATAATCTTGCGGAAAATTAAAGACAATTTTCCAATTTACATATACTGCTACAGTATACTATATTATTAAAATTTTTTCAAGGACTTGAGAGCTTTTTTATAAACTTTTGAACAAAAAATAATAATAAATAAGTGTGCTGCAACATTCAGGGTGTTTTTTTACTCTAATATAATAAAGGAGGTTGATTTTATGAAAAAGCTTTCAGTTGCATTGATTGTTGTTCTGTCGGCACTTGTGCTTTTTTCCTGCGGGAAAAATGAAAACAAAGCGGACACGTCAGTCAGAAAAGGAGAAACCGAAATAACGGGTACGGTTGAGCAGGTCAGCGGCAACAGTATAATTATTCACGACGGCAAGGGCTCAAGATACAGCTTTACTTATTCGGACGGGATTGACGTAGTTGAAAACGGCTGGTACGTGGTTGATCTGGCAGCTGCTTCCTTTGCAGAAAAGGAAATAACCGTAATTTGCAGTGACCGTATTATGGAAACCTATCCGGCTATGCTTTCTGAGGTAAGAGTTATTGTGATTAAAAAATAAAAGGGCTACACACTATAAATCCCGCCGAAAAAAACGGAATTCGATTTACACTCGGCACAATATAAGTAATTAACCCCAAAATGGGCTGTAAAAAAATGCAACTCCTTTTGAGTGGTCAGTAGCCGGTAGTCAGGATTTACCCTATAAAATCTGATGAGCTGACAGCTCTGTCTTTTCAGGCAGACAGATGAAAGAGCGAATTTAAGTCCGCAGTAAACAAAACGTAACAGTAAAAAACCGTTGTAAAGCTTTGGATTTTATGCTTTTACAACGGTTTTGGTTTTTACTTTTCTTTTATTTATAAGGTTTTTCAGGCGTTGAGTTTTTACAGCGCTTTTTAATTATATCATTTTTTTTACTTGCATTTATCTGATTGAAGGGGTATAATTAACGAAGTATTTAAAGTGAGGGGTTAAACTATGAACTATAATCTTGATTTCAGCGAAAAATCGGTGCTCATAACGGGTGCGGCAAGCGGCATCGGCCTTGAAAGCACCGTAGCTTTTCTTCAGAACGGTGCAAAGGTATATATGGCAGACTGTAACGGGATACAGCTCAGCGCAAGGGCTGATGAGCTTATAAAGCAGTACGGTGAAGAGAAAATAGTTGCTCTTGTGTGCGATATAACCGACAGTGAAAGCGTTAAGGCTATGACCGCAGAGATAAAAATGCTCGGCGGCGATATTGATATTCTCATAAACAACGCGGGTATGTCCCATCAGCAATACAGCATTTATGAAAAGGAAGAGGACTGGAATAAGGTTATCAATCTCAACCTTACAGCTCAGTTTTTTCTTGCACAGACCGTTGCCAACGAATTCTTTCTGACCAAAAAGCAAGGTAAAATTATAAATATGTGTTCTCTCGGCGGTGTACTTGGCATACCCTCAGCCGTTGCGTACAGTGCCTCAAAGGGCGGACTTATTCAGACCACCAAGAGCCTTGCCTTTGAATGGGCGAGATTCGGCATCAACGTAAACGCAGTCTGTCCCGGCTTTGTTGATACGCCTCTTATTGCAGAAAGCACGTCAGACGAAAGATGGGTGAATTATATGATATCACGAACCCCGATGCGCAGACTTGCAAGACCCGAGGATGTTGCAGGAAGTGTGATTTTCCTTGCATCTGATATGGCGGATTATATAACGGGAGCAACCCTTATTGTTGACGGAGGTATGTCGGCAGGAGCGTAAGCTGCTTTCTGACGGCGGTGTGCGCCCCGTAGGGGGAAGAAAGATAAATATTTTTAAATAAAAAGCAACAAAAAACCGCTGTGCTCATAAGAACACAGCGGTTTTTTTCTGTTTTCAATTATGCATCTTCTTCTGCAAGCTTTGCGTCGATCTTAGCTGCAAGATCTACGAGCTCCTTAACACCTGTCATAACAAGGATGTCTGTAAGAAGATCAATCCAACCGGCGATGAGTGCCTTGATTTCTGCTGTCATTGTAAATTACCTCCTGTTAATATTTCGGTCGTACCGATGCTGTGCGGATTTCTCCGTAATGAATTTATTTTAACAAACTGTGAAGAAAATGTCAATGGGTATATATAAAAATCAGAAGAAAATGAGAGTCACCGCGGGAATAGTCTTGGCTTACTTCTCGTAAAAATCATGAGGCAGCAGAACACGGGAGCTCTGCTGCGTGCACAAAAAAGAACCGCCCATAAAGGCGGTCTTTTAATTATACTATACTATACTATAATTATGTTGTTAGAAGAATCATTCTGTAACTTCTTCTTCTACTTTTTCCCAGCCTTCTTCTTTAGCGATAAAGCCGAAGATTTCGCCAAGGATCTTGTTGAGGAAGTCAACGATCTGCTGGAATGTGATCTTAATTTCTTCTGCAAGTTTGAAGCTCATTACTAAATACCTCCTATTAGATTTTTTGAATTGAAATCTGTTTTAATTAGAAATCAAATTCGAATGAAAGGATCTTCTTAACGAATTCGATGATTGTGTTAAGAAGGTCTTTAAGGTTGAAGCTTTCAACTTTTTCTTCGCCTTCATAAACATCAACGATTACATCGTTTTCTACTTTGATATCGTCAAGCATTGTACGTACCTCCTTTATTATTCCTATTACTAGGTGTCTATATTTTATAACAATATCTTTATTTTGTCAATAGTAAATTCACAAAAATATTAAAATTCTTTGAACAAATGTGAATAAATAGACAAAAACATATTTAATGTTGCGCAAATCGCCCCAAAAGAGTTAAATTAAAGGGAAATATAATAATTTATAATATTTTTTTTGCGAGAAAATCTATTGTTACCCCATCACTCCTTGTTGAAGGTGGCGTCACAGAAAAGCGAAGGAATGAAAAAGACGGAAGCCATAACTTCCGTCTTTACATTTTATTTATTAAAATATTTCACCGCTGCCTCAAACATACGGATATCATATTCACCGGGTACGTTCTTATAAAGGCCGTCTCCGATACGCTCACTGTGACCCATCTTACCGAATACACGGCCGTCGGGTGAGGTGATACCCTCGATAGCACAAAGAGAGCCGTTGGGGTTGAAGTCGATATCTGAGGTTGCGTTGCCATCAAGGTCAACATACTGAGTAGCAATCTGACCGTTTTTGGCGAGCTCCTCGATAAGCTCCTTTGAAGCGAGGAACTTACCTTCACCGTGTGAAATGGGTACGTTAACGATGTCGCCCACATTCATAAGGCTAAGCCAGGGTGATTTGGTGGAAGCGATACGTGTGTGTACTATTCTTGACTGGTGACGGCTGATGTTGTTAAAGGTAAGTGTGGGACAGCTTTCGTCAGTGTCGATAATCTTACCGTAGGGAACAAGACCGAGCTTTATAAGAGCCTGGAAGCCGTTACAGATACCGCACATAAGACCGTCACGGTTGTCGAGAAGGTCTGTTACAGCCTCCTTGACTGCGGGGTTGCGGAAGAATGCGGTAATGAACTTTGCTGAGCCGTCGGGCTCGTCACCGCCTGAGAAGCCGCCGGGAATGAATATCATCTGAGCTTCCTTAACCTTAGCAGAGAAGCCTTCAACGCTTCTTGCAACATCCTCTGCCGTGAGGTTTCTGATAACAAATATTTCAGCCTCAGCGCCTGCCTTTTCTACTGCACGTGCTGAATCGTATTCGCAGTTTGTACCGGGGAAGACGGGAATAAGCACCTTAGGTCTTACTGTATTCTTTGCGGGAGCAATATCACACTTGCCGTCAAATGAGAAGGTGGGAATTTCTCCCTTATCCTCTTTGGCCTTGGTGGGATATACGTCTTCAAGAGTTGCAGTGTGTAATTTATAAAGCTCTGCTATTTCTTCACTGTCGTTTTCAAGAGTAATAACGGCTTCGTCTGTTGTTGTACCTATCTTCATAACACCGGGGAGAGTTACATCCTCCGTAAGCTCTGCAACGATGAAGCCCCACATACCGAGATGCCAGTTTTCACCGAGTGCAGCAGATGATTTGAAGCCGATGTTGTTACCGAAGGACATCTTCATAACTGCTTCGCCGATGCCTCTCTCAACTGCCCATGAAGCCTTGACCTTGCCTGCCTTGCAAAGCTCGTGGAAGGCTTCCCATGTAGCCTTGAGACTGTCTGCGCTTTCATCCTTGGCTCCGAAAAGGTAAACGGGGTTACCGGCTTCTTTAAATTCGGGGCTGATTACGTCCTGCTTCTTAATGGGAGCAATAGCAAATGAAATAAGAGTGGGAGGTACGTCCTTATCAAGGAAGGAGCCGGACATTGAGTCCTTGCCGCCGATAGCGGCAGCACCGAGTTCAAGCTGAGCATCAAGAGCGCCTAAAAGAGCTGCGAAGGGTTTACCCCAACGGTCGGGCTCTGTTCTGAGCTTTTCAAAGAATTCCTGAAGAGTGAGATATGCCTTCTTGTAATCACAGCCTGCAGCTACAAGCTTTGCCACTGAGTTGTAAATTGCAGCGTGAGCGCCTGTGTAGGGGTCAACTGAAAGGTGGTCGGGGTCACAGCCCCAACTGAATACGCTTGCCATATCTGTTTCCTGACCGGGAAGTACGGGTAATACAGCCGCCATTGACTGAGCGGGAGTGAGCTGCTTCTTACCGCCGTAGGGCATAATAACACTGCCTGCACCGATAGTTGAGTCAAAGCGTTCAACAAGGCCTCTCTGGCTTGCGGTGCGAAGGTCAGCTGCCATTTCACGAAGTGAGCCGAACATAGCTTTGCTGAGTACTGAAAGGTCCTTTTCGGTTACGTCAACATCTGTATGCTTTACTGCACCGTTGGTGTCAAGGAAGGCTCTGCTGAGGTCAGCAATAACATTGCCCTTCCACTTCATAACCATACGCTCTTCCTCGGTTACAACTGCAACGCGGTAAGCCTCAAGGTTTTCGGCCTCTGCAAGGGCGATGAATTTATCTGCATCCTTTTCTTCAACAACAACTGCCATTCTTTCCTGAGATTCTGAAATAGCAATTTCGGTGCCGTCAAGACCCTCGTACTTTTTACGTACTGCGTCAAGGTCTATCTGAAGACCGGGAGCAAGCTCACCGATAGCAACGGATACACCGCCTGCACCGAAGTCGTTACAACGCTTGATAAGGCGTGTTACCTCGGCGTTACGGAAAAGTCTCTGAATCTTTCTTTCCTCGGGAGCATTACCCTTCTGTACCTCTGAAGCCATTGTGGTGAGTGACTTCATATTGTGGCTCTTTGATGAGCCGGTAGCACCGCCGATACCGTCACGGCCCGTACGGCCGCCGAGAAGCACGATTACGTCACCGGGGGCGGGTCTTTCACGGCGTACGTTATAAGCGGGGGCGGCGGCAACAACTGCACCGCATTCGAGTCTCTTTGCAACAAAGCCCTCGTGATAGATTTCAGCAACGTGACCTGTGGCAAGACCTATCTGGTTACCGTATGAGGAGTAGCCTGCGGCGGCTGTCTGACAGATTTTTCTCTGAGGAAGCTTACCGGCCATAGTTTCGGCAATAGTCTTTCTCGGGTCGCCTGCACCTGTTACGCGCATAGCCTGATGAACGTAGGCACGGCCTGAAAGGGGGTCACGGATACAACCGCCGATACAGGTTGCGGCACCGCCGAAGGGCTCGATTTCTGTGGGGTGGTTGTGAGTTTCATTCTTGAACATAAGAAGCCAATCCTGGTCCTCACCGTTAACTGTTGCAGTAACGTGGATTGAGCAGGCGTTGATTTCTTCACTTTCGTCAAGCTCGGGAAGAAGACCTCTCTTTTTGAGCGTCTTCGTACCGATTGTAGCAATATCCATAAGGGTCTGAGGACGTGCGGCGGCCTTTTCTTCACCGTAAACCTCAACTCTTGCGGCAAGATAACGCTTATAAGCCTTTTGCACTGCTTCGTCGTGGATACGCACGTTATCGATATGTGTTGAGAAGGTTGTGTGACGGCAATGGTCTGACCAATAGGTGTCAACAACACGGATTTCTGTTATAGTGGGGTCTCTCTTTTCGTCATCTCTGAAGTAGGCCTGCAGGAACTTGAGGTCATCAAGGTCCATAGCAAGACCCTTTTCGTCAAGAAGCTCTGCAAGTGCATTTTCATCCATAGCGATGAAGCCTTCAACGGTGTCAACCTTTTCAGGTGCGGCATAGGTAGCTGCAAGGGTTTCGGGCTTTTCAAGAGAAGCCTCACGGCTTTCAACGGCGTTGATTACGTGATGCTTGAAGTCTGCAATATCCTTTTCGCTGAGTGCGCCGTAAAGAGCATAAACCTTTGCAGTTCTTATGAGAGGACGCTCGCCCTGAGAGATAATCTGAATACACTGAGCGGCTGAGTCGGCTCTCTGGTCAAACTGACCGGGAAGAGCTTCAACTGCAAAAACATAAGCTTCGGGAATTTCTACGCTTTCTGAAACATTATCGAGCTGAGGCTCGGAAAAAACTGTTTTTACAGCATAGTCGAATAATTCTTCTGTGATATTTTCTGCATCATAGCGGTTGAAAAGACGGATATCCTCAATGTTTTCAATGCCGAGCAGATTTTTTGCTTCGCTGAGAAGACCCTTAGCCTCATTATCAAGGCCTGCCTTCTTTTCTACAAATATACGGTAAACCATTTGTTTTTTCCTCCGGTATAGTTTATTTTAAAGCCTGAAGAGCTCTCTGTCCGATGTCAGATCTGCGGTATGCGCCCTCAAACTTAACACCGTCTGAAAGGCGGTAAGCTTCCTTGATAGCCTCGGGAAGTGAGTCGGCAACGGCAGTTGTGCCGGTTACACGGCCGCCCCAGGTGAGGAGCTTTCCGTTTTCAAGCTTTGCGCCGGCAACGAAGGTAGCCTCACGTGCTTCCTCGGTGAAGGTCATCGGGAAGCCCTTCTTATATGCTGTGGGATAGCCCTCTGAAGCGAGGATAACACAGCAGGCGTGCTTGTCAGAGAACTTAACCTCTGTTTCGGCAAGAGTTCCCTCTGTGGTGGCCTTCATAACGGTGAGAAGGTCGCTTTCGAGAAGGGGGAGAACAACCTGAGTTTCGGGGTCACCGAAGCGACAGTTATATTCAATAACCTTGGGGCCCTTTTCGGTAAGCATAAGGCCGAAGTAAAGACAGCCCTTGAAGGTTCTGTTTTCCTTATTCATAGCCTCAATAGTGGGAAGAAAGATTTCCTTCATACATACATCGGCAATTTCCTTTGTGTAATAGGGGTTGGGTGCAACAGTGCCCATACCACCCGTGTTAAGACCCGTATCATTGTCACCGATACGCTTGTGATCCATTGAAGAAATCATAGGCTTTACGGTTTTACCGTCTGTAAATGCAAGCACGGAAACCTCGGGGCCGGTAAGGAATTCTTCAACAACAACGCGGCTTCCGCTTTCGCCGAACACCTTGTCCTCCATCATTGAGCGCACTGCGTCCTTAGCTTCGTCACGTGTCATAGCGATGATAACACCCTTGCCGAGTGCAAGACCGTCAGCCTTGATAACTGTGGGAATGGGAGCTGTTTCAAGGTAAGCAAGAGCTGAATCAAGGTCTGTAAACACCTCGTATTCTGCGGTGGGAATGCCGTATTTTTTCATAAGGTTCTTTGAGAAAACCTTACTGCCCTCGATAATAGCCGCTGCCTTATTGGGGCCGAAGCAGGGAATGCCGATTTCGTTAAGGGCATCCACACAGCCGAGAACGAGGGGATCGTCGGGAGCAACAACCGCATAGTCGATTGCATTTTCCTTTGCGAAGGCGGTTATGCCTTCAATGTCCTTTGCATCAACTGCAACACAGGTGGCGTCGGCAGCAATACCGCCGTTACCGGGCAGAGCAAAGATTTCTGTAATTTCTTTATTTTCCTTGAGTTTTTTGATGATGGCGTGTTCACGTCCGCCACCGCCTACAACCATTATTTTCATAAGGTACTCCTTTTTTATGTTTGTGGTGCTTTGAGTAGTCAGTAGTTAGTAGTTAGTAGTTAGTAGTCAGTAGCAAGGGGAATCGCTTCGCGATTTTGAGATTTTAAAATAAAACTAAAAACTCTCTTTAATATCAGTAGTAACCGTCAGGATATAATAACGTTTACGGTTAATTCCTGACTACCGGCTACTGATTACTGACTACTCTTACTGCCGCCTTACCTTACAGCACGAACCTATATTATCTTAATAAATGGGGAACTTTTTGCAAAGAGCTTCAACTTCCTTTGTGATTCTTTCCTTATTGCCTTTAAAGTCAGCAATAACGTCTTTAATCCAGTGAGCGATGAGCTTCATTTCAGCTTCCTTGAAGCCTCTCGTTGTTACTGCGGCAGTACCGATTCTCAGACCGCTTGTAACAAAGGGGCTTGCAGGGTCGTTGGGGATAGTGTTTTTGTTTGTTGTGATGTGTACCTCGTCAAGGCGCTTTTCGAGCTCCTTGCCGGAAATGCCGAACTTGCGAAGGTCAAGAAGCATAAGGTGGTTGTCTGTGCCGTCTGAAACAATGTCAACGCCGAGAGCTTTAAGCTCGTCGCACAGAACAGCCGCATTTTTCACAATCTGCTGACCGTATGCCTTGAAATCATCTGAAAGAGCCTCGCCGAGAGCAACAGCCTTTGCCGCAATAACGTGCATAAGAGGTCCGCCCTGGTTGCCGGGGAAGACTGCCTTGTCGATAGCCTTTGCGAGCTCTTCTTTGCAGAGAATCATACCGCCGCGGGGACCTCTTAAGGTCTTGTGTGTGGTGGTTGTTACAACGTCTGCATAGGGTACGGGAGAGGGATGGACACCTGCGGCAACAAGACCTGCAATGTGTGCCATATCAACCATAAGGTAAGCACCTACCTCGTCTGCAATTTCTCTGCAGCGGGGGAAGTCGATGATTCTTGAGTAAGCACTTGCACCCACAACAATCATCTTAGGCTTACATTCGAGAGCGATTTCTCTCATTTTATCGTAGTCGATAACCTCTGTTTCATCATCAACACCGTAGGGAACGATGTTCCAGTATTTACCTGAGATGTTTACGGGTGAGCCGTGGGAAAGATGTCCGCCCTGAGAAAGGTTCATACCCATAATAGTGTCACCGGGGTTTGTGAGTGCGAAGAAAACCGCAAGGTTTGCGCTTGCGCCTGAGTGGGGCTGCACGTTAGCATGGTCAGCACCGAAAAGCTTTTTTGCTCTTTCTCTTGCTATTTCTTCAACCTCGTCAACACAGTGACAGCCGCCGTAATAGCGCTTGCCGGGGTAGCCTTCCGCATATTTGTTTGTAAGAACACTGCCTGCGGCAAGAAGAACGGCCTTTGAAACAATGTTTTCTGAAGCGATAAGCTCAATGAAGGTCTGCTGACGGTCAAGCTCCTTATTGCAGGCAGCAAAAACCTCAGAGTCAAAATTTTCAAGTTCGTTAAAGTAGTTAAGCATTGTTTAGCTCCTTTAAATATATTTATTCTTAGTGGTGGAAGAGTCTCATTTTAGTGAATGCCATTACCATATTGTACTTATCTGCACATTCAATAACTGCATCGTCACGGATTGAGCCGCCGGGCTCTGCAATATAGCTTACGCCGCTTCTGTATGCTCTTTCAATGTTGTCTGAGAAGGGGAAGAAAGCATCTGAGCCGAGGGCGATACCTGAGAAAGATGCAAGGTGAGCATCCATTTCTTCCTTTGTGAAGGGCTCGGGCTGTACGGTGAAATATTTCTGCCAGTTGCCGTCTGCACATACGTCTTCTTCATTCTTGTTGATGTAGCCGTCGATAACGTTATCTCTGTCAGCTCTGCCGAGTGTGGGAAGGAAGGGAAGGTTAAGCACCTTATCAGCCTGGCGCAGAAGCCATGTATCTGCCTTTGTTCCTGCAAGACGTGTGCAGTGGATTCTTGACTGCTGACCTGCGCCTACGCCGATGGCCTGGCCGTCAACTGCATAGCAGACTGAGTTTGACTGAGTGTATTTAAGAGTGATAAGAGCAACGATAAGGTCACGCTTTGCACTTTCGGGAAGGTCTTTGTTCTTTGTTACGATATCTTCTAAAAGAGCCTCGTTTATTTCGAAGTTGTTTCTGCCCTGCTCAAAGGTGATGCCGAAAACCTGCTTTCTTTCTGCAAGGTCGGGAACATAGCTTTCGTCGATTTTAACAACGTTGTAGTTGCCGTTTCTCTTGAGCTTGAGAATTGCAAGAGCCTCGT
Organism: Clostridia bacterium; assembly: GCA_017517865.1. Classification (GTDB taxonomy): domain Bacteria; phylum Bacillota; class Clostridia; order Oscillospirales; family Acutalibacteraceae; genus UBA6857. Next base: position 39,888 of record JAFWYB010000023.1, read on the forward strand.
CTGTATAGCCGGGAGCGATAACGCCGTCGGAAATTTCTCTTTTGATAAGCTTTGCGGTTGTAGCGTCGCAAACGTCTGAAAGAGCAACCCAGTCACCGAAGGAGCACATTCTGTCTGTACCTCTTGCTCTTGCATAAGCGCAGGCGAGAGGGCTTTCGTCAAGACCTTCCACATCGTCAACGAAGCAAGCCTTCTTGAGCTTTTCGGGAAGGATAGTACCGCAGGCAGCTGAGGTAGGGCTTACGTGCTTGAAGGAAGCGGCACAGGGAAGACCTGTTGCTTCTTTAAGCTCCTTTACAAGCTGCCATGAGTTGAAGGCATCAAGGAAGTTGATGTAGCCGGGGCGGCCTGAGAGAATCTCAATGGGGAGGTCGCTGCCGTCGTGCATATAGATTTTTGCGGGCTTCTGATTGGGGTTACAGCCGTATTTAAGTTCAAATTCTTTCATTGTTATAACTCCTTTTAGTATATAGGTTATGCTTTTGTATACAGCAGGTATTTAAAGTAGTAAGTAGTAAGTGATAAGTAGTAAGGGGAAATCGCTGCGCGATTTTATGGGTTTTAGCTTGAGCATACAGGAATAAATAAAACCTTCGGTTAATTCCTTGCTACTTACTACTTGCTACTTGCTACTTGCTACTCATACCGATGCCTGCCGTTACACAGCCTATTATTTATTTTTGTTTACAACTCTTGTCTCACTTTTGCCTGTTGCGATATCAATGTATCTTACGAAAAGTGATACCTTGTTATCCTCATTGAGGTTTGTCCAGATAAGGTCTGTAAGCTCATCAATGGAAACGTCGGGAAGCTCAAGAGTCTTGGGCTCGCCTTCAAATGAGGGCAGGGGATTGCCGTCACAGTTATAGGTGTGAATGAACTTTGCCTTACCGCAAAGGGGATTTGAGTAAGCATAGGTAAATCTCTCGCAGGAGCTGTCGTCACCCTCAGCACTCTTAAGAATTGACATAGCGTAGTTCATACCGTCCTTTTCAAGACGGATGATACCTGAAATTCTCGGTGTGAAGTTGGGCTTGTCGTCCTCAAACTCTCTTGTTCTGAGAGCCTGCTCGAAAGAGAACTGCTTATCCATAAGCTCATAGATCGTGTCGGTCTGGTCACCGTTTGTAACGATAGTCTTGTTGCCGAGCACTCTTACGGGGTAGTAAATAATGAGGTGGGGGTCTGTCATCTTGCTTTCGTCAAAAGCCTTGGTGCGCATAGCGTCACCCTCAAGAACGAAAACACGGTTACGGCTGTTCTCGCTTCTGCCCATAATGAAGTAAGCGGTAACTGCCTTTGTGCCGTCGGCGCTTTTGCCGATGATAATGCCTCTGCCGTGGTAGGCGAGGGAGTTAAGCTCTTCCTTGATTGTAGAAATTTTCATATTCTTACTCTCCTATATGTACTATATTGTTTTCAACCGTAAGTCTGTCCTGACAGAAAAGGCTTACTGCCTCCGGGAGGATATTCCACTCGGCCTCGGTCATAACTCTTTTCTGTAAAATCTCGGGAGTGTCTCCCTCTTTAACTTCAACAGCCTTTTGTAAAATGATTTCGCCGCCGTCGGGAATTTCATTTACAAAGTGTACCGTTGCACCCGTAACCTTTACGCCGTATTCAAGGGCCTTTTCGTGAACGTGAAGCCCGTAAAAGCCCTTGCCGCAGAAGGAGGGGATAAGTGAGGGATGTACGTTTATTATTCTGTGGGGGAAGGCTTTAGTGAATTCTTCGGAAAGGATGCTCATAAAGCCTGCAAGAACGATGAGGTCAATTTCGTGCTCTCTTAAAAGAGCAGTGATGTTCTGCTCGAAGGCCTCCTGACTGCCGCAGTCCTTTTTTAGTACCACAGCAGAAGCGATGCCGTTCATTCTTGCTCTCTCGAGAGCGTATGCTCCCTTTACGTTGGAAATTACAAGGCTGATTTTACCGTTTACGATGATACCGCTTTTTTCGGCGTCGATTAGAGCCTGAAGGTTGGTACCGCCGCCTGAAACGAGAACTGCTATTCTTTTCATCAGAGAATCACCTTTTCGTCGCCTTCAATGATTTCACCTATAACGTAAGCGTCAATGCCGTTTTCCCTGAGAACTGAGAGTGAAAGCTCAACCTCGTCTGCAGGAACGACTATGCTCATACCTACGCCCATGTTGTAGGTGTTATACATATCTCTTTCGGGGATATTGCCCCACTTTGCAATTACGTCAAAGATGGGAAGCACCTTAATTGCTGATTTGTCAATCTTAGCGCAAAGTCCGTCGGGAATGCTTCTGGGGATGTTTTCGTAGAAGCCGCCGCCGGTGATGTGGGAAATACCCTTAACCTTAACCTTCTCAATAAGAGCGAGAACAGGTTTAACATAAATCTTTGTGGGAACAAGAAGTGCTTCTGCAATACTCTTGCCGCCTAATTCCTCACGGGCAACGTAAAGCTCGGGATTGTTGTTATCAATATCGAAAACCTTACGGCAAAGGCTGAAGCCGTTGGAATGAATACCCGTTGAGGGGAGAGCGATAACAACGTCGCCTGCAGCCATTTTGCTGTTGTCAATCATCTTGGGCTTGTCAACAACGCCTACTGCGAAGCCTGCAAGGTCGTAATCCTCCTCAGGCATAAGACCGGGATGCTCAGCGGTTTCTCCGCCGATAAGCGCACAGCCTGACTGTACGCAGCCCTCAGCTACACCGCTTACGATTTCTGCAATCTTTTCGGGGTAGTTCTTACCGCAGGCAATATAGTCAAGGAAGAAGAGGGGCTTTGCACCGACGCAGATAATGTCGTTAACGCACATAGCAACTGCATCAATACCTATTGTGTCGTGCTTATCCATAAGGATTGCAAGCTTAACCTTTGTGCCGCAGCCGTCAGTGCCTGAAACCGAAATAGGGTGTTCCATACCTGCGATTGATGAAAGGTCAAAGCAGCCGCCGAAGCCACCTACATCGTCAACCGAACCCTCGTTGCGGGTTCTTGCAACGTGCTTTTTCATAAGCTCTACCGATTTGTACCCGGCAGTGATATCAACGCCTGCAGCAGCATAGCTTGCAGAAAAAGAATTTTTATGATCCATGGTTATTACTCCTGTGTTTTATTTTTAATAGTTAGAGGGGATTTTCAATGCGAATTGTGCATTGTACTCTTATTCCTTGCCTGTCCAGCAATAGGTACAGATCTTATCTGCGGGAAGACCGATGGCCTTTATAATGCCGTCGATGGACTGGAATTCGAGGGAGGTGAAGTGCAGCTTTTCGCAGATAGCGTTTCTTAAGCTCTTACCTCTTTCGGTTGTATTGTCTATATACTCGTCAAGATGCCTGAAGCCCTCCTCGCCCTCAAGCTCCATAACAGTGCTTCGTGCGATAAGCTCCATCTCTGAGGTTGCTCTTGAGAAGTTGAGATATTTGCAGCTATACATAATCGGAGGACAAGCGGAACGGATGTGCACCTCTTTTGCTCCGTTTTCATAGAGAAATTCAACAGTTTCACGAAGCTGTGTACCGCGTACTATACTGTCGTCTACAAAAAGCAGTTTTTTGCCGTGAATCAGGTCGTGAACGGGAATCTGCTTCATTTTGGCAACTCGGTTTCTCTCGTTCTGATTGGCAGGTGTAAAGCTTCTTGCCCAGGTGGGAGTATACTTGATAAAGGGACGCGCGAACTGGATTCTGCTTTCGTGTGCATAGCCGATAGCGTGGGGAGTACCCGAATCGGGAACTCCGCTTACATAGTCGATATCCTGAGCTATGCCGTTTGCTCTGTCGGTTTCTGCCATGATCTGACCGTTTCTGTATCGCATAACCTCAACGTTCACACCCTCATAGCAGGATGTTGAGTAACCGTAGTAGGACCAGAGAAAGGCACAGATTTTTGTTTCCTTACCCGCCTGTCTGAGCACCTTGAAGGAATCTGCCGTAAACTCAACTACTTCACCCGGACCGAGCTCCTTGTAGTCGTTGTAGCCGAGCTTCTTGTAAGCGAAGTCCTCAAAGGAAACACAGTAGCCCTCATCGTTGGCTCCGATTAAAACGGGAATTCTGCCGAGTCTGTCACGTGCAGCAATGATTCTGCCGTCGTCTGTGAGAATGAGAATTGAGGCGGTGCCGTCAATAAGACTCTGAGCGTGCGCAATACCGTCCTGAAAGGTATCCTTCTGGTTTATCATTGCAGCAACGAGCTCAGTTGAGTTGATACCGTCGTTGGTCATAGCACCGAAGTGACCGCCGTTGGTGAAAAGAAAATTCTCAACAAGACTTTCCTTGTTGTTTATAAGGCCGATGATGCATATAGCATAAAGACCCAGCTTTGAGCGTACCAGCAGAGGCTGTGCATCTGAGTCGCTTATGCTGCCTATTGCAGCCTTACCCTTCATTGTGGACGAAATGTTTTCAAACTTCGTTCTGAAGGGTGAGTTTTCAATTTTGTGAATTTTACGTTGTAAGCCCTTTTTCTCGTCGTAGGCAGCCATACCGCCGCGACGGGTACCGAGGTGAGAGTGATAGTCAGTGCCGAAGAATACGTCTAAAACAGTATCATTTTTACTGACTGCGCCAAAAAAACCACCCATGTAAATGCTCCTTTATAAAATGCGAGGGCAACCGGACTGTTAAGTCCGATTGCTTGCGGATTTATTTGATTATGCGAAGAAGAGCTCTGAAAGAGTCATGGGATCGATGTACTTACCGTCCTTGTAAACGCGCATATTACCTGATGCGATTTCGTCGATAAGCATAACGTTGCCTTCGGGATCATAGCCGAATTCGAACTTGATGTCGTAGAGAACGAGACCCTTTTCTTTAAGATCGTCAGCAACTATCTGTGTAATCTTCTGAGTCATTTCCTTAATGTCCTCATACTGCTTGTCGGTCATAACACCGAGAGCAACAAGTGCATCCTTGATTACGAGGGGGTCGCCCTTGGCGTCGTTTTTGAAGGTCATTTCAACATATGCGGGAAGGTCTGCACCCTCTTCAATATAATCGCCGTAGCGACGGATGAAGCTGCCGACTGCCTTATGACGGCAGATAACCTCAAGACCGTGACCGAATACCTTAGCGGGAAGAACTTCCATTGTTGTGTCTTCAAGGTTTGCATTTACGTAATGAGTTTTGATTCCGGCAGCATTAACCTTTTCAAAGAAGTAAATTGACATTCTGAGATTAACATCACCTACACCGTCAATTGTAAGACCTACTGCATTTTCACCGGGATCGAAAACGCCGTCTTTACCTGTGCAGTCGTCCTTGAATTTAAGAAGGCAGTTGCCGTTCTCAAGCTTGTAAACGTCTTTTGTTTTACCTGTGTAGATTTTTTCCATGGTTTATTCCTCCGTTTAATAATTTGTAAGTTTATTTTTTTAATTTATATTGTACTTTCAATAACTGAGTGATAAGAAGCAGCTCAAACGTTATACTGTGCTTCCGCTGCGGCGTTCTTTTCGAGAACCTTTGCAGTGTCTGCTGCTCTTTTGGCTTTCAGCTTTTCTGCGAGCTCCTCATCTGTAACTGCAAGAATCTCAACAGACAACAAGGCGGCATTGACTGCACCGTCAATTGCAACTGTGGCTACAGGGATACCTGAGGGCATCTGAACAGTTGACAAAAGGGCGTCAATACCGTCGAGATATTTTGATTTCATGGGAATGCCGATAACGGGAAGAGTGGTGTTGGCGGCAATAGCACCTGCAAGATGTGCAGCCATACCTGCGGCGGCAATAATACAGCCGAAGCCCTTTTCTCTTGCAGTTTCGGAAAACTCCTTAGCTTCTGCAGGAGTGCGGTGCGCGGAATAGATGTGCAGCTCATAGGGCACGCCGAAATCTCTGAGTGTGTCGGCTGCTTTTGAAACAACGGGTAAATCGCTGTCGCTGCCCATAATGATTGCAACTTTTTTCATGACAAAACCTCCTTGATGGAAAATAATATTAAATAAAAACAAAAAGGGCATACTTACACAAGGAAAAAACTTGTTCATAAGATGCCCAGACGGTCGGCTTATAGGTTCTTTGATTCATGTGGTGAACTCCACTTAACCGTCAGTTTCAAAGAACTAAGTTTTTGTAAAAATCCGTGGGTATATATACAATAGTAAAAGTAAAATACCGACTTCAAAAGTATATCATAAAATGACGCTTTTTGTCAACGAAAAAAGGCAGAAAAAAACGTTTTGTGAATAAAAACTAAATTGGATAATTATGTTGTGTTTATGTTGTCATATTTGACGTTTTACGGGTTCTTTTTCGTCTTCGCGGCCGTATATTCGACAGCCGAAAACGCTCGAGGTAATGTTTTTTTAAGTTGAGCACGGCCGGGCGGCTCCCTGCCTGCGGGCGCGCTTTCGCGGCCCGCAGGGCTTTTGCGTGAAGCGCAGCTTCCGCAAAAGAAGCGGAGCGGCCAAAGGCCCGCTCCGCTTCAGGGAGCCGCCCCACCTTCAGCAGTATCTTGCGGGAAGTACTGTCTGCGTAAATTCTGCGGGGAGCGGTTGACTGTTACGAATACTTTTTACGCGGCTGCGGACTGTCAGAAGCCCATTGCCTCAAGAGGGTCAACGGCAACGCCGTCCTTAAGCACTTCAAAGTGAAGGTGGCTCTCCTCGGCTGCCTCACACGGTACAGTCATAAGCGTGCCGACAGTATCGCCTTTTTTTACGGTGTCGTTGAGTCGCAGAGCATTTTCCTGACTCAGACCGCAGTATCGTGCAGTGAAGCTGCCGTGGTCAATTTCTATGGTAAAGCCGTAGCTTTTATCTGAAAGCACCCTTGTTACTCTGCCGTTGCCGATACTTTTCACTTCGGCACCCTCTTCAGCGTAAAAATCGATGCCCTTATGCGTACGCCAATCGCCCATGGTTTCGTCATAGGTCGGCACATCGGGAGAATAATCTCTTGCTATTTCACTTCCGAGAGGAAGAACATAGCTGTTATTTACAATAGCCGCCTCGGTAGCTTTTTCGGTGGTTATCCGTTCTGCATCGGTGCTGTTGTGGCGTGGCGAGGTTTCAACGCTGACCGTTGTTTCTGCGGTGCTTTTTTCTTCGGTGCTCAGAGGGATATCAAATTCGTAGCGGGGATCGGCCTCGTCTGTTTCATTTTGCCGTGCCTGTTGAGTGATATCGTCCGGCACTGTAAGAATGTCTTTGAGCATATTTGTTGATGTGCGATAAATAAGTGACACGGCAAAAACAATAACGCACACGCTGAGTGTAACAGCGATGTAAAAGCCCTTGCCGGCTGCTATTTTCTGAAGAAAGCTGTTTTTTTTCATATATGTCCGCCTTTCAGTTATTTCTTAGTAAAAGCATTGGCAGTGTAAGGCGGTTTTATACTGTTTTCAGATTTCAAGGGCGTCAAAAAAATTTTTTAAAAAAACAGAACAAATGTTTGCATTTTTCGGAAAGGTGTGTTATAATGGCTCTATAAACGAACATTTGTTTTAAAATTATGCTTAAAAATAAAGAAAAAGAGGTCGGAATTATGAGAGAGCTTACTGAAAATCAATTCAAAATTCTCGAATATCTTAAGGAAAGGGCGGGCTACGGCGCAATTCCCTCGGTGAGAGAGATATGTCAGGCAGTGGGTCTGAGCTCAACCTCATCGGTGCAGAATAATCTCAACGCCCTTGAGGAAAAGGGCTACATAGAACGCGACCCGATGCTTAAGCGCTCAATCCGCATTGTAGGTCAGGCAGAAAACGTAAGACACGTGCCGTTGCTTGGTACGGTAACCGCAGGTGTACCTATTCTTGCTGTTGAGCAGATAGAGTGCTATCTTCCCTTTACGGGCGGGCATATTTCGGGGGATAAGGAGATGTTTGCTCTTCGCGTAAGAGGCGAAAGTATGCTTTATGCAGGTATACTTGACGGCGACATCCTTTTTGCGGAAAAGACTTCTACGGCAAGAAACGGTGATATCGTTGTTGCTCTTATTGAAGACGAGGCAACGGTAAAGACCTTCTATAGAGAAAACGGACACTTCCGTCTTCAGCCGGAAAATGACGAGTTTGAGCCTATCATTGTTGATCAGGTTGCAATTCTCGGCAAGGTTGTTGCACTTATGAGATATATGTAAAAAAACGCTTAAGGGAGGCACTTCGCAAAGAAGCTGTCTCCCTTATGTTTTTTCAGAATGGCGGTGCATATTCCGCCGCGGCAGGCAGAAATGAAATGCCGTTTGCTTCGTTTCCGTATATTTCTGCCCGTTGCCGGTATATGGCGGATTTATGCGGGTGTCATTTTCATTCTTTACACCGCTTCGGCGCGTTACTGTCAATTTTAAAAGGGACTGTTTTTTCGCCGACACCTCATAAGGCAGTATTTGTTTCTCGAACAAAATTCCCCGTGTTTTTGCCAAAAGCCTCGCAAGGCGACAGCCTTGCTGCGTTTTGTGGATTCAATACAAGAAATTTTAAGTTCTTACGAAACTGCGAAGCACTTTAAAATGCGAAACAGCTTTGCAAGAAAAGGCAAAAATCACCGATAATGCTGACGCATATCGGTGATTTTTAACGAATTATTGTGAAGTTGTTTCGC
>JAFWYB010000003.1 GCA_017517865.1 Clostridia bacterium
GGGAGAGCATCTGCCTTACAAGCAGAGGGTCACAGGTTCGAGCCCTGTTGTTCCCACCACTTGGCCCGGTAGTTCAGTTGGTTAGAACGCCAGCCTGTCACGCTGGAGGTCGACGGTTCGAGCCCGTTCCGGGTCGCCATTTAATAAATATGCGGATGTAGCTCATCTGGTAGAGCGCCACCTTGCCAAGGTGGAGGTAGCGAGTTCGAGCCTCGTCATCCGCTCCAGTTATGGTACCATAGCCAAGCGGTAAGGCCACGGTCTGCAAAACCGTTATGCCCCGGTTCAAATCCGGGTGGTACCTCCAAAAAGAAAAGTCCGAAAAACCTTGATTTTATAAGGGTTTCGGGCTTTTTTGTTTTCTAAATTTATTTTGATTATCAAACGGAAAACAACACAAAACAACATATAATATCACATACAGGTGTGTCAAAAATTAGTCAGAAAATTAGTCAAAAAAGCACCGATTTAATCGGTGCCCGTTTTCAGATAATCATTAAGTTTTGAGATGTTCTTTTGTTTGTGTTGGCTATCAAGATGCGTATATATTGCAAGAGTTGTCTTTACATCGGTATGTCCCATCTGCTCCTTTGCTGTCAGAACGTCAATCCCCGCCTCATACATTATCGTGCAGAAGGTATGGCGCAGGCAATGCGGAGAGAAGGGCTCGATTGTTATTATCTGTCCTCGCGGATCTGATTTGTTTCTTTTTATAAAGTTATTTCCGTACTGAATATTCAGATCTATCATATAACTCTCCCAAAGTTTTTGCCATGAAGCGTTTGTCATCATCTTTCCTTGAGCCGATGTGAGAACATAAAGGCTTTTCTTTTCGAGGCCCTTGAGATAATCAATTAGCTTGTCGGGTACCGATACGGTTCTGATGCCTGCAGTTGTTTTAGGCAGCTTGAGCTGATTGTTTTTGAAATCGTAACTCTTGTTGACCGTTATAGTTTTTTTCTCAAAGTCAATATCATTCCAAAGCAGAGCGGTAGCTTCACCACGGCGCAGACCTGAGTACATCATAAGCATAGCTGCTGTCTGAGCTCGGTGAGGGAATTCTTCTACCCATTTTCTTTCTGTAGGAGTGAGTGCACGTCTTTCTCCCGAAACTGCTTGCTTGGGTATTTTGAGATATCTGCAGGGATTGAAGTCGGCGGCTCGGTTTTCTATTGCATACTCAAACACAGAGGAAACAACGGAAATATAGCGCTGAAGGGTACGCTTCGATGTTTGCTTGCCTGTTGCAGGATTTTCAAGAAAAATCTTGTTGATTATCGGCTGAAGGTTTTGCTGGTTTATGTTTTTAAGCGGTAGGGTACCGACTTCATCAGCAAAGACCTCAGCTCTGGAAGATAATGTACGGTACTCACTGTCGCTTAGCTCTGTGCGGCGGCTGTTCAGGAGTCTCTGAAGCCACTGATTGAAGGTGTCGTCAACGCTTGTAATGTCAATACCTTTATCGTATTGGCTCCTGAGCTCGGTTTCCTTTTTCTTAAGCTCGGGTATAGTCTTAGCATAGATATACTTGAATTGCTTTTTGCCTTCGGAGTCGTAGCCAGTGAAGATCCTTGTCTGATACCTTCCGTCACTGCGTTTTTTATAAGTTGCCATAAATTAAGTCACTCTCCTTGATTTTTCAGGTAAATTATGGTAGAATGACAGAGTAATCCCGTCATTCTTCTTTGGTTGGTTGAATATGGTTTTACATTTGTCCTCACAGCTTTGGTCGGGTGTGAGGGCGTTTTTATTTATTTAAGGTTCATAATCTTCAATGTATTTATCTATTATTTCAATGATTGCTGAAAAATAGGATTTTATTTCTGTTTGAATTTTCATTTCGGATCCTAAATCTTTATCGACAATTACAGGCACACTGTCAGTAAACTCTATGTATTTATTATAACTGTAATCATATCGAAGCAGTAGTGTCGCTTCGTCAATGTAAGAATCAATGTTCGGATAAACTTTATCTAAATAATCTTCAAAATAAGGTAAACGGTTATCTTGAAATTGTGATAGTTCATTATAAGTTGCACCATAGAACATAAGTATACCTTTGTATATATAACGTATAAAGATTTCAACATTTAATTCCATAAATTCGTAACGTGCTTTTTTTATCGAATATAATAAGAGTATCAAAGCGGCATCTAATTTTACATATTTGTTTTCGAAAATAGTATTTTTTAATGGTTCTCCTGACGGGAAAAATATAATAAGGGAAGCCAGTTTGCCGAGAAGAGAAATATTTTTAGGATCCTCTTCGCACTCACGCAGATACTTAAGCAATTTGTTATTTGGTTTATTTTTTTGCTTAATTTTATAACCGAAAAAGCAACCAAGAATCAGAAGTAAGATGATTACGAAATATATCATTAATTTTCCTCCCCACCGCCTTTGGGCGGCATTTTTATTTTAAAACTTAGCTCTGAGCTCTACAACCTTACCGATTACCTGAACGGGAAGGGAATCAACCTCATCCTTTGAAAAATAGAAAGGCTCAAATGAGGGATTTGTTGAAATCAGAGTAACACCGTTATCGTTCATATAGAACTTCTTAACCGTTGCGTCGTTGCCGTTAACCAGGACAACTGCAAGCTCTCCATTTTCAACAATATTCTGCTTGCGTACGATTACTACGTCACCCTCGGTAATTCTCGGTTCCATGCTGTTGCCTTTGATTGAAAGAGCAAAGTAGTCTCCCTGAGCTGCCATATCCTGAGAGATTTCTTCGTAGTCGAGTATTTCTTCAACTGCCTCAATAGGAATACCGGCACGAACATAGCCGAGAACGGGGACGGATACAGCCTTCTTGGAAGAATGCAATGCATCACTTTCATTGAACCCCATAAGCCATTCAGGACGTACGTCAAGAGCGTTGCCTATTATTTTTAGTCTGTCTATAGGTATATTTGAAACAAAACCTGTTTCATATCTTTGCAAAGTGGATTTACTGAAGCCTGTTGCATCTGAAAGAGTGCCGTAAGACCACTGCTTTTTCTCACGAGCAATTCGCAAACGTTCAGCTGTGATTTTGTTTTTGCTTTCCATATTAACACCTCCGTGTGGCTTGATTATACAACATAAGTTCAATAAATGCAACGATTTTTTCAAAAAAATACAAAAAAAGTTCCAAAAGTGGGTTGACAAACTAAAAAAGCCGTGATAATATAAAGCCGTACCACAAGTGGAACGGAGGTGAAAGAGATGGCAGCACAGGAAATTAAAGTGGCATTGGCAAAGAAAAATATGACTCAACAGGACTTAGCAAAGCTTCTTAATATATCAACTAATAGCTTATCAAAGAAAATGAACGGCAAGGTTAGCTTTAAGCTTTCCGAAGCTCAGGCTATAATTGAACATTTAGAGGTGGAGCCGTCTATTTTTTTTGCTTAAACCGTTCCATAAGTGGAACAACAACCCAACCAAAGGAGAATAGGAAGTAGCATATTAAGAAGCGGGAAGTGTAAAAAAGAACCGTATGCGGTGCTATCGCATACGATTCTTCCAACATTTGTTTACCCGAAACATATTGCAACTCTTTGGCAGTGATAACCTCAAATTTATCACCGGAAAACACCGCTCATTTTAGCTGCATTGAGGAATGCGTGTTTATCCCTTTATGCCTTTGAGTCAAGAAATAGCACTTCCTGCTTCTTAATATGCTGCTTCACTTTCAGCAGTGTTGGCTCTGCTGAGTTAAAAGCCGATAGCATCAGCTGCGTCGCTACACGCATCGGGAACAGGCAAATTCAAAAGTTTGGTCAATGCGACCGACTCCCTTCTTTGCCTTATAGGCAAGAACATTTTAGCAGAATCAATTAATAGTGTCAACAAGACACAAACCCGACCAAAAAGAAGAAGTAAAAAACAAGCCCAACCAAAGGAGATGACTTAAATGAGAAAGAAACTGATTTACATAAGAGACTGGAATCAGTTGCCGCCGGTGCTGACCGTTGAAGAGGTCGCCCTGCTTATGAGGACCAACGAGCAGGTTGTCCGTAAGTTCGCAAGGGAAAAGGTAATTCCCGCCGTGAAGTTCGGGAAGAGCTGGCGCTTCGAAAAGAGTGCCCTTCGTGATTATATGGAAGGGGGCAGGTCTGATGTCAAACCGACCGACTATGTGCCGGCTGTATGAATGCGACTACCGAAGCGGCAACTATTGCTGCAGTAGGTGCGAAGCTCGGTGCAGATGTAAAACCCGTTGTCTTAACGACCCTGCAAAATGCGGATGGTCGATGAAAATACCCAAGGGACAAATAAAAATTTTTGCGGAGGTGAAAAAGTAAATGGAAACACCATGTAAGTATTGCGGTCAGGTTTATCTGAGCGACAAGGAAACCGAAAAGGAAAGGCTCGAGGATGCAATCAGACAGTGTGACTGTCCCCGCGCTTATTCTCATAAGAAGAGAAAGCAGAAGATTTCCGCTGCGGAAATTGAGTTGACTAACGTCTTTGAGTTTAACCCCTTCAACGGTACTCTCGAAAGCGGCGCCTTTACCGATACGGTAAAGGAAATCCGTCAGGTTATGGAAAGCTTCATACCCCTGATAGTTGATTTCAACGTGCGTTCTCTTACGGTAGCTATTCCCACAGTAGGTAAAGTAACGATGTGCAGCACGTCTTCAGGTGACATCAAGGTCAGCAAGAAGTGCTCTGCAGGCATCGAAAGAAAAGTTGAGTAAGGAGGTATAAATAATGTTTCCCGACATCGACAGCTTCAATATGTTTTTCTTCCCTACGCTGGCACTTATAGTTGCGGCAATGTGGAAGGAAGAGGACATCATAAAATTTATAAACAGAAAGAGAGGTAAAAACAATGGCATTAAACATAATTAAAGAGCTTAAGCTGCGCAAAACACGTAATAAGGTTCTTGAGGCACAGCTTGAGGAGTGCAAAAAAGAACTCGATGAAAAGAAAAAGCACCTGCATAGAGCGGTGCGAAGAATGAGTTACCTTGAGGATGAGCTTCATAAGGCTCACGAAGAAAACCTTACGCTCAAAGGTGAGCTTAAACGGCAGGAGAGGGTTATGGATTTTGTTTTGAAACAGAATACTGATGTTATTTTAGCTTCAGCAAAGCCGGTTCCTCTGCCGACAATAAGAGTAATGGAGGTGAGAACAGATAAAAGTGCTCCTTGAGTATTCAGGTATAAAAAAAGACTTACAGAAGCGGCACCCTCTGTAAGCCACGCCCAAAGGCGGTAAGTAGCATTCAACTACATAAATAGTATATCACAAAAATGAAAGAATGTCAAACTTACCGCCTTCAGTAACAGAAAGGCAGATTTAAAGTGAAAATAAGAGTCAAAACAAGGACTTTTTCCGGTGCTGTGTGTGAGCAGGAGGTGTATTACATCTCCGATAAGGTTAAGAGCAGGAAGGATGCAAAGCCCCGTCTGCGTTTTAAATCAGAAGAGGAGAGAGAAGCCCATAAGCTCGGCATATCAAAAAGAAATCACGCAAGGCTTGTGAATGAAAACTTTTCTCCAACGTCTGTTTACAGTACGCTGACCTTCGATAACGTAAACGAGGTGCACACCTTCTCCGAAGCGAAGTACATCAGAGATCTCTTTATGCGCCGCCTTAAATATGCCTACCCTGATGCGGTAATCTTTTTTTATCTCGGCAGAGGTAAGGCGACAAAGAGAATTCACGGTCATATGATTTCCGAGGGCGTACCTGCAGAGGTCATAGTCAAGCAGTGGAGCTACGGTGAGATTGTTTCCATAGATAACCTTCGGGCGCATAACTACTATAACGGAGTTGACCACGGTCAGGACTATACGGGCCTTGCAAATTATCTCTTTGAGCATTGGACTCCTGAGCAGGGCGGTCACCGATGGAAAATGACAAGGAATGCCCGACGTCCCGAGCGTGAAGAGCCGAAGGAGATAAAAAGAGCCTACTCAGAGGATAAGCCTCCCACACCGCCGAAGGGCTATAAAATGGTTGAAAGCAGGGGTACAAAGTACGGATATATGTACTTTAAGTACGTGCTTGACATTGAGCCCGAGAAGAAAAAAGTTAAGAAAAATACAACCGATACGAGCTGATTTTTGAGGTCAGCTTACCGAAACTTGTAAATGTGTAAAGTTTTACAACGAAAGGAATATATATGGCAGACTTAGAACATCTTGAACAGAGATTTCAGATGATAAAGGAATTTGCCAGGAAGAAGGAAGAGCTTCCCCGGTACCAGGGTGAGAATGCTTTCAGCTTTGTTGATGAGCATTACTTTCAGGCTATGAGACACATGTATGCACGTTACCGTCTGCATACGATCCGAAGAGAGCTTGCCGAGCAGGAGGTAAATAAGTACCAATTGTGTTACATAAGAGACAAGACCTCAGAGGAGACTATGGCACGCGGTTACCGTGAGCTTGACGAGAAGCGCAGAGGGATTGCTCAATGGACAAAGCAGCTGATGAAGCCTGAAAGCAGAAGCATAAAAGAGCTCTTCGGAATTCTTTTCTGTGAGCTTCTTCCTGCATTAACGGACAAGGTAACAGCTGAGAAGATAAAAGAAGGCGCAGGCTATGCTCTCATTACCGGATGCAACAGCCTGAGCGAAGAAGAAATCAAGGAGGTAGAGAAATGGTACCCATAAAGTTAGGGATGACTGAGGAGGAGCTTCTCGAGTACATCAAGGAATATTACAGTGACGATGCTGCGGAACATATGGTCAGAACGGTGAAGGAAAGCGGATATGCTGCTTACGGTGCCTTTGCCGCAAACAAAGCAAGGCTGTCGAGGGATGAGGAGAGGATATATAACCTCTTCAGAGTTCCCGGATATATGCCGCCGAAGAGGAGTGAAGCGGATGCTTAACTGTGCGGTACTTATGGGAAGGCTTACAGCTGATCCTGTTCTTAAGACTACGGCAAGCGGCAAAGAGGTCTGCAGATTCGGTATTGCTGTTGACAGAGGCGGTACGGAAAGAAAGGCTGACTTCATAAACATTGTCGCCTGGGACAGCGGTGCAAGGTTTGTTACAAACCACTTTTCAAAGGGCTCAATGATTGCTGTTCAGGGTGCGATTCAGACAAGCACCTATCAGACGCAGAAGGGTGAGAAGCGTACCGCCTTTGAGGTTGTGGCAAAGGAGCTGAGCTTTTGCGAGAAGGCTCCTGCATCGGCAAGCGGTACTAAGTCTGCAGGAGTGGTAAAAGGGGAAGCGGCAGAGGAGTTTGCGCCTTATTACGGTAATGCCACGGCCGCAGACTTTGAAGAAATAACCGATGATGAAGATTTACCGTTTTAGGGGGGTGGAGATGTGAGTAAAGCAGCATTGACAAGCATAAATCCTCCGCACACGAATAACATCTTCTCGGGATTAAAGGGCATAGAGTGGAGAACAAAACCTATGCCTACAGGAAAGCATTATTGCTACGAAACCAAAAAATGCTTTGGTGTAGGTAAGGTTATAGGCGAATTTAGGATTTGGCGTGTTGTAAGATACGAAAACATAAGCACGATACCTGAAGGATACATCAGTTCAGGCTGTGTTCCAATAGAATTTTTAGAAGCATACAGCAAAGGCAGACCGATATATGCGAATTTTATAAAATCACCCGTAAAATACGACAAGCCGAAAGAATTGAGCGAGTATAAGAAAATAAATCGTGAATGTTGGTATGCATATTTGGGGCTTGCAAAAAGAGATTGTCCCGAATGTCAAAATAAAGGGTGTTTTATACAAAGACCGCCGCAGAGCTGGTGTTATGTAGAGGAGCTTGAGGATATATGAGCGTTTACTGTTTACAGTTTGACTGCCGCATGAAGGATTGCCCTAGGCACCCGGACAGAGCAAAAACAGACAGAGAGGCAAGGCACAGAGATTTTGAAAACAACGTTAACGTCTGTATCAAGCCTGATTTTCTTTCTGCCCTGCAAGCGGCAGAGAAAAAGAAAGCGGCAGCTCTCCCGGTGCCGACAGAATCAGAAGAGCAGCAGGCTCTTTTCGATTGGGCCGAGAGGCTTACATATCTGTACCCTGAGCTGGAGCTTATGTATCACATACCGAATGAAGGTAAGCGGAGCAAGGCATACGGCGCCAAGCTCAGGAAGGAAGGGCTTAAGGAAGGCGTGCCCGATGTGCATCTGCCCGTTGCCCGAGGACAGTACCATTCTCTTTACATCGAGATGAAGAGAAGAAGCGACAGCGTTACCTCTCAACCTCAGAGAAGGTGGATAAGAAATCTCAAGAAATATGGTAATGCGGCTTATGTATGCCACGGTTGGGAAGAAGCTGTGAAGGTTATTGAAGAATATTTGAGTTTAAAGTAAGGAGTAGATTGATGGAGAGCGTCTATGAGCGTATGGAACGAGAAAATTCCAAGTGGAAAGCGGCAATGTTCCGTGTAAAGCAACAACTACCTTATGAAATCAAAAAAATGTATGCAGCAAGAAGAGCACTGCAATTTCAAAGAGAATGCGGACTTAGAGATTTAAATTACCATGTTTCTGTTGGAGGTCTCGACAGTATTACTTTGTATCTTTTTTTACTTAGCATAGGCATTGAAGATGTAAAAGCCGTAAGTGTTTCAAGCTTGGAAAATAAGACTATCAGAAAAGTACATAAAGCTTTGCATATTGAAGCACTTAAGCCTTCAATGCGTGAAGACGGTACACGGTGGACTAAAGCCAAGATATTACAGGAATTCGGTTTTCCTGTTCTGTCAAAGGAAATAGCAGCTAAGATTGAACTTTTACAGAATCCTTCGGAAAAGAATAAAACTGTTCGTCACGCTATTATTACCGGGGAAACAGGGGAGTACGGTGGTTTTCAGACAAGCTCAAGAATGAAACTTTCGCAAATATGGCTTGAGAAATTCGGAGGGTATGAGAACGAAAATGAAGGAGTGAATTATTCAAAACCTGACTTCCTTGTTTCGTCAAAGTGCTGTTATTACCTGAAAGAGAAGCCTTGTGATGATTGGGCGAAAGAGCACAACAGTGTACCATATCTCGGACTTATGGCTTCTGAGGGTGGTCGAAGAGCGAAAGGCCTTATGTTACACGGTTGTAATTACTTTGGGTCCTCAACTATCCGCTCGGCACCTTTTGCAATATTTGACAGACAAGATATTCTGAGACTTGCTCTTGAAATGGATAAATGGTATCAGGAACATTGGAAAAAATTCGGATTTGATTACGTTGAATCGGTTATTCCCAAGGTTTACGGAGAAATAGCAAAAGACAGTAAAGGAAGATTATACACAACAAAGGCACAACGGACCGGCTGTGAAATATGCGGCTTCGGTGTGCATATGGAAAAAAGGCCACACAGATTTGACCTGCTAAGAGAACAAAATCCTAAAGCTTGGCAGTATTGGATGTTTGACTGTTGCACCGACAGTGACGGCAACAAATACGGTTGGGGCAAGGTTCTTTATTATATCGGTGTTCCTTATGAATGGGACGGCGCTTGCATGGTTAATGAAGTTGGTCAGTTAAGTTTATTTTAAAAGGAGGTAAAAGCAAATGAGACAGAAAGTTAAAAAAGCACTCAGTATGTGCGGTGTAGACGGTGAGTGCACAGGATGTCACGGTTAGGAAGAAGCGGCAAGGGTAATTGAAGAATATTTAAAATCAAAATAAGGAGTTTTCACTATGGAAAATATCAGAATGATAGAAATTGAAAAAATACATAATCACCCGGATAATCCGAGAAAGGATGTGGGTGATGTTTCGGAGCTTGCCGAGAGCATAAAGCACTCAGGTATAATGCAGAACCTTACTGTTGTTCCCTTCTGTGACGAATACAGAGTAATCATCGGCCACAGAAGACTTGCGGCTTCAAAGCTTGCAGGGCTCAAGGAGGTACCCTGCGCTGTTGTTGAGATGAGCGAAAAGGAGCAGATTGCAACAATGCTTTCTGAGAATATGCAGAGAGTTGATTTGACGGTTGTTGAACAGGCACAGGGTGTGCAGATGCTCTTTGACTTAGGAGAAAGTGTAGCGGCAATTTCCGAAAAGACAGGCTTTTCAGAATCTACCGTCAGAAAGAGAATGAAGGTTGCAACTCTCCCTGCGGATAAGCTTAAGGAAGCGGAAAAGAGAGGCGGTACTCTTGAGGAGTATATAAAGTGCTGTGAAATCGAAAATGAAAAAGAGCGTAAAAAGCTTCTTGAAGCGGCAGGCACAAGAGACTTCAACTGGAAGTACGAATCTGCTATCAAAGAGCAGAAGTTGAAGAAGAATATTCCTCTCATAAAAAAAGAAATAAAAAAGCTTGCTAAGGAGATAAGCTCCGAAGACCGATGGACTTCGAAATATGACAGTCACAGCAGCATTAATATTGTCAAATGGAAGCCAGGCGACAAGCTGATAAAAGGATACAAGGAAGGTCAGGAGTACTTCTGGTCCATTTCATACGGCACGTTGTACATTTCAGTCAAATCACAGAAGGTAAAGTCTGCCACCCCTAAGAAAAGCAAAAAGGAAATTGAAGCGGAACGTCGCCGTAAGGAATTAAAAAAGCTTTTTGAAAAGGCTCACAAAATGAGAGTTGATTTCATCCTTAATTTTTCGGCTGCCAAAAAGTTTGAAAAGATTATCACAGAGTATCTCATAAGATTCAATTTTGCAGAAGTTATTTATTACCGTAACAGTGATGATAACATTTTCAATAAGGCTATGGGAGACAACAGCAACGGTAAATATTATCAGAGACCTGATGCAGAGAAATTCAATCAGTGGACAAAAGAAAAAAGCTCCTATGCACTGCTTATTCTTGCTTATGTTAAATCGGGCGATTCATCCTCTGCAAGTTGCTACGAAGGTAAATGGGGAGAGATGTACCCCGAATATAAAAAGAGTAATCTCCTTGAGCTGTTGTATGAATTCCTCGCTGAGCTTGGGTATCAGATAAGCACAGAGGAAGAACAGCTTATAAACGGTACCCATGAGCTTTATGCACAGATAGAAAGTGAGGATAAAAATGACTAAAACAGCACTGATTACAGAAGAAAGCGGCTATGTTCTTCGATGTGCCGACGAGAAGACCCTTAAAGAGGTGGAAGCGGCATACAACAAACATCAAGCGAAAAAGCCCGTTGAACACTTTCCCTTTTCCAACTGCCCCGAATGTAAAACGGGTGTGCACCCGGGTATGAAGTATTGCAGTATATGCGGTCAGGCTCTTGACTGGAGTGAGGAACTTGACCCCATTGTTGAGCTCCTTAAAGAAGTCCACGATGAAGCGGTAGAGGATTTTGCTCACTTTCTCATTGATAAGGCTGAAAACGGTGTTATCGGTGTTGATGAGCTGCCTGATCTCGTTATTGAGTGGAAGGAAGGGAAAGGTGAGAGAAATGCAAACGAAAAAATGTAAGGAATGTATTCATTTTGAGGCTTGCAGGCCGTATGTTGAACCTGAAGAAAGCTTTTCTGAAATTGAAGAGGGTTGTACTGCTTTTGAAAAGAAACCCGACGAGGCTTTTCTGCAAATGGTAAGAAGCCTCGAGATTGAATATGAAATAGCGAAGCGGCAGAGCTACGTGAGAAAGCCCTTGGCCTTTGCGCTGCATAAGGTGTGGAGAGCCACAGATAAAACCGAGAAAGCGAGGAAGTGATACAAAATGACAGAAAAACAGATAATTAAAGCTTGGGAAGATGCAAAAAAATATGAATTTGTGCCTAATGAACGTTTTATTGATGAAACTCTTGAACTTATCAGATGCAAAAATGCAGAGATTGAGAGGTTGCAGAAAGAAAACGAAATACTTTCAACCAATGCTGATAATGCTTTTCAGGAAGGGCTTAATGAGAGCAGAGAGCTTTTCAAACAAGAAGTTGAAGCGGCTATCAGAGCCGAAGCGGTCAAAGAGTTTGGAGAAACATTGAAAGCACATCTTGATGACTTCTACCACACAGAAGAAGATGGTCTTTTGGAAACCGGTGATTTAATTGACACTCTTGTAAAAGAAAGAATAGGTGCTGACAATGCCGGATGAAAAAGAACAGCTTTTCCTCTGCAAGCCCTGCGCCGAGGAGATGAAGAACTACAAAACCGTAGCTTCGGTTGAATACATACGCCCGGCAAGAGATAAAGGCACCTGTGAGCTGTGCGGCCGCAGAAGGTTCGGGTATGTGTGCGAGGTGGAGTACAGAGACGTGGAAAGGGAGGATGTTAAATGAACAACAGACAACTTAAGAAACAGCTCAAAAAAGAAAAAACGAAAGTTAGGCAGCTTATAAGGCTATCTGAAATTCTGATAAGAGCACTGCGCTATAACGCAAGCGCCACAGGATTATTTTCCACATATCGCGTTGCCGAAGCGGCACAAAAGAAGCTCAATGAAATCATAGGAGAAAAAAGTGGCTGAGCAATACATATTCGGTGCTGAAAATATGCCCGAGTGGGTAAGCGGCAGACTTTATCATTATAGGCGTGAGGACAGCTCAACAGGATATGAAATTGATACCGGTAGGTATATGAAGGTGATTTTTTTCGGGGATAAGCTCATACGTAACGGAGATTTTATCAAGGTTGAAAGAGGTGACGGCCGTGGCGAAAACAAAACGGTGGACGGATAAGGAAGATGAATATCTTATTGCTTCTATCAGAAGTGGAAAAAGTTTATATGAAATCGGCAAGGATATGAAAAGGAGCGAGAAGTCATTACAAGCGCGATGCTTAAGGCTCAAAATTGATGTTGTGGAGCAGAAGAAAAAAACTAAAGTCAGCTCCTTTGACCTTGCGGATATTAAATGTCCGTTTTTCGACAGGTTGTACCGTGGAAAGAGTGTAAAGTGCGAAGGAGTATCTGAGGGCGGTTATATTGTTTTAGGTTTTGAAAGTGAGACTGGATGGGCCGAGCACGTGAGATATTTCTGTAATGTGGAGTATACTCGATGCCCGATATATAAAACCCTTGAAGAAAAATACCGCTGAAGCTGAAAAAAGAGTGGGGAGAAAATCCTCACTCTTTTTTGTTAACATAAAAATATCAGGGGGGAGGTTTCTATGGGCGAATCCAAGAAAAAAGCGAACGCAAAAGGTAAAAAGCAGAGAAAAATACCGTGGCAAACGCTTGAAAATGAATATATTTCTTCCCGGGTGAGCTATAAAGAGCTGTCTGAAAAGCACAAAATACCGAAAAGACAGATAGAAAGGTACGCTTCAGAGCATCAGTGGGTTGCAAAACGGCGTGAAATTGTCGGCGAAGTGTCGGCAAACGTAAAAAAGGCTATTATCAATGATGAAACCAATAAGCAGCTTGATTATCTTTCTGAAATTGGTGAAGCGGCAAAGAAGATAATCGAGGTTGTCACAAAGGCGGTTGAAGACGATAAGCAGTTTTTCAGAAGAAGCTTCTATTCCGAGCAGGAGAAGAAGGTTGTTGAGTACGAAACCGAGAAGATTGACGGTGCGGCTGTTAACCAGGTGCTCAAGGCTCTTGAGAAGGTTACAGACATATACTGCTCTGCTTACGGTATCGAGAGAGAGGAGAACACCAAGAAGTACGAAATCAATGTAAATATGCCTGAAGGAGCGAAGGAATATGGCGAGTAAGACTACCATTAACCTTGACCTTTCAAAGACAAATCCGAAGCAGGACAGATTTCTAAGAGCTAAAAAGAAGCACGTCGGCTTCGGCGGAGCCAGAGGCGGCGGCAAAAGCTGGGTTGTCAGGATAAAGGCAATTCTGTTGTGCCTGTTTTTTGCGGGTATAAAGGTACTCATTGTAAGAAGAACATACCCCGAGCTTAAGAAAAACCACATAAATGAGATAAGGAAGCTCACTACGGGTATTGCAAGATACAACGATAAGGACAAGGAGCTGACCTTTGTAAACGGATCCACGATAACCTTTACTTATTGTGCGAAAGACAAGGACCTTGATATGCTGCTGGGTGCTGAATTTGACGTGATATTCCTTGAAGAAGCGGGGTTGCTGTCTGAGTTTCAGATGAAGAGCATTGTTGCCTGCCTTCGAGGAGCAAACGAATTCCCAAAGAGAGTTTACTATACAATGAACCCGGGTGGCCAGGGGCATGCTTATCTGAAGCGGATTTTTATTGACCGTAAATACGATATAGGTGAGAACCCTGATGAGTACGAATTCATACAGAGCCTTGTTACAGATAACATTGCACTGTTGGAAAAACAGCCCGACTATAAGAAACAGTTGGAGGCACTGCCGCCGAAGCTTCGTAAGGCGTGGCTTGAGGGTGACTGGAATGTGTTTGAGGGTATGTTTTTTGAGGAATTCAGGGACGATCCCGAGCATTATCTTGACAGAAGATATACTCACGTAATCGAGCCTTTTAATCCGTCAGGGATGAACATATACAGAAGCTATGACTTCGGCTATAATAAGCCCTTCTCATGCGGATGGTGGGCGGTGGATGCTCAAGGTGTAATCTACCGTATTCTTGAATACTACGGATGTACGGGTGAGCCTAACGAGGGCGTTAAAATGACACCCGATGAGCAGTTTGCCGCAATAGCAAAAATCGAAAGAGAACACCCTTATCTCAGAGATAAGAAAATACAGGGCGTGGCAGACCCTTCAATATGGGACGGCAGCAGAGGAATATCCGTTGCCGAGACTGCCGCAAAGTACGGAATATACTTTTCACCGGGTATAAATGAGCGCATAAGCGGCTGGATGCAATGCCATTACAGACTGAAATTTGATAAAAACGGTTACCCGATGATGTACGTATTCAATACCTGCAAGGATTTCATAAGAACTATTCCCTTGCTGATGTATTCCGAAACTAAGGTTGAAGATATTGATACTGACCTTGAGGACCACATCGCTGACGAGTGGCGGTACTTCTGTATGACAAGACCGCTCAAACCCGTGATTCCCGAGGAGATAGCGGATACAAGATTTGACCCGCTCAACAGAAAGAAATAACAGGAGGTTTATTATGCTTAACACAGAAAATAAAGCAAATACTGAAGCTGAAGCGGCTCTGCCTATCGGTAAGGCGGAGATACGTGCAGCTATGCAAAGGTACAAAAAGTACAAGGATTCGAAAAAGGCACTCGATGACAGACTTAAGAATAACGAAAAATTCTGGCGTATGCGCCATTGGGATGGTGTGACCTCGGGCGGAAAGGTAAACCCTACAGGGTGGCTTCTTAATGCGGTGCACTCCAAACATGCTGATATGATGGACGGATATCCCGAGCCTTCCTTCAGAGCTAAGGAGCAGAGTGACGTAAGAGAGGCAAAGATGCTTTCTGAAATTGTACCTGTTGTGCTTGAAGCGGCAGGCTTTAAAACGGTATATGATAAGGTGTGCCGTGACAAAATCAACAAGGGTACGGGCGTTTACGGTATATACTGGGATTCATCCAAAAACTTCGGCAAGGGTGATATTTCCGTTGAAAAAGTAAACCTTCTCAACCTTTACTTCGAGCCCGGTATTGAAAACATCCAGGATTCCAAGGAGGTATTTCTTCTTGCTGAGATGAACATTGATGAGGTGAAGTCGCTTTATCCTGAAGCGAAAAATATTCCGTCTTCTTCTGCTGACAGTATAGAGAGATACGACAGTGATGAAAGCATAGACAGAAGCGATAAGTGCATAGTTTATGATTGGTACTACAAAAAGTGGCAGAACGGCAAGTCTGTACTGCATTACTGTAAATTTGTAGGGGAAAATGTACTTTATGCGTCCGAAAACGATACCAAAAGACCGCAGGTTCAGATGCTTGACCCGATGACGAGTGAGGGCATTTTCGATGAAAGAGGAATGCCTGTTATGCAGGATATTGACCTTAGTATTGCGGAAAAGGGCTGGTACGAGCACGGTCAGTATCCCTTTGTATTTGACGTTATGTTTCCTGTGGAAGCTTCGCCTTGCGGTCTCGGATATACAGACCTTTTCAAGGGTTCTCAGGAGGATATTGACGAGCTTAAGCACGCCATTAAAAACAATGCACTTATATGCTCAAATCCCAAGTTCTTCTATTCAAAGTCGGGAGGTCTCAACCTTGACGATTATGCAGACCCGAAAAAGACCTTTATTCCCATTGAGGGAAATCTCGATTGTATTATGCAGGTACAGCCTCCGCAGATTCCGAGTATCACTCTTGAGGTAATGATGCAGAGCATAGAGGAGCTCAAGGAGGTTACCGGCAACAGAGACGTGAACAACGGCTCTACATCTTCGGGTGTAACGGCGGCTTCAGCTATTGCGGCACTTCAGGAGCACGCAGGCAAGCTCTCAAGGCATTCAATACAGAACAGCTACGAAACGGATAAGTCCGTTTATTATCAGGTTGTTGAGCTCATAAGACAGTTTTACGGCACTGAAAGACAGTTCAGAATAACCGGTGAAAAGGGCGAGGATAAATACGTTTCATACTCAAACGTCAATATCAGACCTCAGAGTCTCGGCAACGATTTCGGTGTTGAATCGGGAGAACGTCTGCCTCAGTTTGATATCATTGTCACTGCGGCAAAGGCTACCTCATACTCAAAGCTCAGTCAGAATGAGTTTGCGCTTCAGCTTTACGGTGCAGGTGTTTTCAATCCTGAAAACGCTGATGTTGTTCTGCCTATGCTTCAGATGATGGATTTTGACGATAAGGATAAGGTTATTCAGTCTGTTGAGAAAAATGCAACGCTTCTGAAAATGAATAAGTATCTTGCTCAGATTGCTCTCGGCATTGCAAGTAAGCACGATCCGAAGGCAGCAGCTCAGCTTATGGCTATGCTTCAGGGCCAGCAGGCAGGTATGCAGATGCAGAATCCCGCTCAGGTACAGACAGAAATTACGCCCGTTAACAGTGACGGTACTCTTGATAACGGTGAGCACAGCGTTGTGGAAAAGGCAAGAGAGCGTTCACAGAACAGTACCCAGCCCACATAAGGAGGTTTATTATGATACATATTACAGTTTCGCCTAAAAAGCTTCAACTTCGTATAAAAGGTCATGCGGATTATGCTGAGCCCGGAAAGGATATTATCTGTGCATCCGTAAGCTATGCCTTTTATAATCTCTGCCAGGTAATGACAGACTATACCGACCTCGGACTTCTTTGCAAGGCTCCGAAGATGAAGGACTGCTCAGGCAACAGCTTTATTGAAGTGATCCCGAAAAAGGAGTACGAAAAGAACGTGCAGATAGTATTCTCAGTTATTGCAAGAGGGCTTGAGGTGCTCGCAAGTAATTATCCCGAGTTTGTGGATTTCAGGCTTCTTGAGTATTAAAGAGCATCAAAAAAGAGTGGGGAGAAAATCCTCACTCTTTTATTTTATAATTGAATCAGACACCTCGGAGAGACGAGAGATTTTTTCAGGAGGTTACTTATGAGAGTAACAAAACATCTGCATTTTGACCTGCAGTTATTCTCTGAAGGCGGCACCGCATCGGGCGGTACGTCGGCAAGCGGAGGCGCGGGCGGTGCATCGGGCGCTTCATCACAGGTCGCCGCTGTGAATACGGGTGATAATTCTCAGAGCCCCGCTGAGGACAGAGCAGCACTGTATCAGAAGTTCAGAACCGATTATAAGGCTGAATTTGATGCCGAAGTACAAGGTATAGTCAAAGACAGACTTAAAAAGGCAAGAGAGAATGAAAATGCTGCAAAGCAGTACCGTGAGAAAGCAGGACAGATACTTGCTATGGTATCGGATAAATACGGCGTTGACCCTGAAGACCTTGACACTCTTCTCGGAAAGGTTACAGAGGATAACGACTATTACGAAAATCTTGCTCTTAAGAACGGTACAACTCCCGAGCGTGAAAGACAGCTCAAACAAACAGAAAGGGAGAACGCTCAACTTAAGGCAAGGGACGAAGCTCAGAGAAAAAGAGCTGAGTACGAAGACTGGGTGGCATCAATGAAGCAGCAGGAGCAGGAGCTCAAGGGTATTTATCCTGACTTTGATTTCATTCGTGAGAGCGAGGAAAACGAGCTTTTCCAGAAGCTTGTCAGAAACGGCGTAAGTATGAAGAATGCTTATGAGGTTGCTCATCACGATGAGATAATGGCTCAGGGTATGCAGTTTGCGGCAAAGCAGGCGGCAGCAAAAACTCAGGCTTCTATCAATGCTAACAGTCAGAGACCGAAGGAAAACGGTCTTAATTCATCCTCAACTGCCGATAAGAAGGTTGATATCAAAAATATGTCACTCAAAGAGCTGCAGGCTTACGGAGATCTTGCACGCCTGGGCAAGAGAATCACCTTCAAGGATTGAGCAGAGGTTTCTCCCGCAAAATATCAATAAGGAGAACGACAAAATGAAAAAGTATCTTAAATTCAATCTTCAGCTTTTTGCTGATCCCAATCCCAATGTACAGACAACCGGCTCTGCAGATCTTACTCCTGAGATGAAGGAGTATTACAATACTCTTCTTCTTAAGCTTATGCAGGCAAATCTTGTGCATACACAGTTTGGTAAAAAGGATTCAATCCCCAAAAACGGCGGTAAGACAATCCTTTACAGAATGTATTCAGCATTCCCTGCTGTTACCGAAGCTCTTGAGGAAGGTATTACTCCGGATGGTGTTCCTCTCAAGGTAACCGAAATCAGCAAGACACTTGAGGAGTTCGGTGCATATACAACCCTCTCTGATGTGCTTATTCTTACTGCAATTGATAACAACATCAAGGAAGCAACTGAGAAGCACGCTGACAGTGCGGTTCTTACTCTTGACAGAATCGCCCGTAATGAGCTTAATGCCGGCACTAATGTTGTATACGCCGCAAAAGACGGTGTAAGAGCAACCTCAAGAAGTCAGCTTACCGCCGAGCACCAGCTCACCTATACCGATGTTGCATATATGTCAACAATGCTCAAGAGAAACAATGCGCCTACCATTGACGGTAGCTATATTGCTATTGTTCATCCCGACGTGGCTCAGGATATTATGCTTGATGAGCGCTGGATTGACGTTCAGAAATATAAGAACCCCGAAAATGTATATAATGGTGAAATCGGTAAGCTTCACAACGTAAGATTCATTGATTCTACTGAAGCTCTGTGTGTTAAAGAAGGTGCAGAAGGTTGCGGTGTTTATTCAACTCTTTTTCTCGGCCGTGATGGTTACCATGTTATTGACGTCGGCGGCGCAGGTGTTGAAATCATCGTAAAACCTGCAGGCTCTTCGGGTACCGCTGACCCCCTCAATCAGAGAAGTACCGTTGGTTGGAAGGTTCCTATGTTCGGTGTAAAGAGAACTATCGAACAGTATATCTGGAGATTTGAGTCCGGTTCAAGTCTTTCAAATATGGCTATTGCTAATAATTAAAAAGGAGGCTCTTTTATGGGTCGTAATGTAAACGAAATTCTCTCTAACGGTAATTCCGTTCCCGAGGAAAACAACAATCCTGCAACACCTGTTCCCGAGGAGAATACTGTTTCCGCAAAAGAAGGTCCGGGAACATGTAAGAAAGCTGAAGAAAAGCTCTCAATTTACGTACCGAGACTTCCGAACAGCAAGAATCAGCCGCCTCTTGAGGGTAGTATAAACGGTAAGCCTTTTGCTTTGCCCAGAGGTGTTTGGTCTGAGGTTTCACCTGCTGTTTATGAAATTGTTTCAAGAAGTCTTCAGAATCAGGACGAGGCTGACGACTACTACAACTCAGTGAATGCAATGCTCAACAAGAGAGCAAAGCAGGAAGCAGGAGACCTCGAATAAAAATAAAATGCGGAGGCAGAGAAGCTGTGTGCTTCCCGGCTTCCGCCTTTTTGCTTATTGCATAGGTTATGTGCGATAAGCAAAGAGAAAAAAGGAGGATTTACTACAATGACAGTTAATGAAGCGATACAAACTGCTGACAGAATGGTTAAAAATCATTATTCGGCAGAGGAAAAGGTGCGCTGGCTCTCGGCGGTTGACACCTTACTGCAGAGAGAGCTTGTTGAAAGATACGAAGGAGGCAGTGAAAGAAACACAAAATACAGCCTTGCAGATTTTAACACGGAGCTTATCGCTCAATGTCCTTATGACGAGATGTATGTTTTTTATCTTCTTGTTAAAATATACTATTTTAACGGAGAAATTGACCTTTATAACAATGCTGCCGAAGAATACAATAACAAGCTCAATGAATTCAGAAAATGGTATGTAAGAAATCATCGCGATTTGCCTACACCTAAGCTTTATCCTAACAGAATGAGAAGCGGCGGTTCCTTCAGTGCCGACCTCTTCAACAGAGCTATGGAAGCGGCAAACGGATACAAAGGAGAAAAGAAAGATGTTTCAGCCGAGTAAGAGCGGAGTAAAAGCTTACAGTGATACGATTATGGATTTCGGAGGTCTGAATCAGCGCGTAAGAGGTAACGAAAATGAGTTCTACGATATGAAAAATATGTCAAGTGACTGTTATCCGTTGCTTTCGCCGAGAAAAAGACGTGTTACAGCTTACATAACCGATAAAGAAATAACTTGCCTACAAAACAAAGAAGCGCTCATATGGTGCGAAATTGACGAAAATATGAGCAGGCTCTATGTGAACGGTTACGAGATTGAATATTTTCGCTCAGATAATTTGACATCTGAAAGGAAAATTGTCAGTATGGGAGCTTATATTTTACTCTTTCCTGACGGCAAGTATCTGAATCTTCTTGATTATGAGGATTGCGGAACGCTTGGCAATAAAAATGTTATCGCTGATTTGCGCCCACCTTCAGAGGGCGGTACCACAAACGGTATAAAAATAAGGCTCTCGACAATTGATGGTCAGGTTCTTAGTGTTAAAACAACCTCAGAAACAGCTCCGATGAATCCTGCAAACGGTGAATTGTGGTCTGATACAAGTAGTGAAAGCAGCGTTATAAAAAAGTGGGATTCAAGCACTAATCAGTGGCTTCAGCTTTCTTCTACCTATATAAAAATCACAAAAACCGGAATAGGCATAGGTTTTAAGAAATGGGATACAGTCACCTTATCCGGTTTTATAAACCCCTATTTATATTTGGGAGACGGAAATTATACAAGAGAGGGAACCGAGAGATTGGCAAGTCAGCTGATGATACTCAACTCAAACGGGATAATCTTATATGATGTGCAGGATGACTATATCGTTGTAGCCGGTGTGCTCGATAAAGGTTGCTATCTTCTTGAGGGTTCTGTAACAGTAGAAAGAAAAGTTCCCGATATGGATTTTGTCATAGAGTGCAACAACAGACTGTGGGGATGTAAGTACGGTCTTGTTGGAGGTAAGGTTGTAAATGAGATTTATGCCTGCAGACAGGGCGATTTTAAAAACTGGTTTGCATATCTCGGTATTTCAACAGACTCGTATGCAGTTTCTTTAGGCTCGGACGGACATTTTACAGGTGCCTCTGTTTTTAATAAATGCCCGGTATTTTTCAAGGAGAATTATATTCATCAGATTTATGGCAGTACGCCGTCTTCATATCAGGTGCACACAACCGAGTGTGAGGGGGTGCAGAGAGGGCAGGGCGATTCGGTAGCCACGTGTAATAACGTGCTGTTTTATAAAGGTCCGACAGGCTTTTTTGCATACACGGGTGCATTACCTCAAAAAATTTCACGTTGTATCAATATCGGTCAGTGGGAAAAGGTGATCGGCGGCGGAGTCGGTGATAAACTTTATTTTGCATGCGGAGCTAAAGACGGAGAGAAGAGTATATATGTGTACGATACTGCCTTCGGTATTTGGCATAAAGAAGATTGCAGAAATGTTCGAAGCTTCAGCCGTGACGGACATTTGCTTTATATGCTCGTAAAAGAGGAAGGAAAAAGCAGAATTGAATCTGTTACGGATGAAGCGGATACATCACTTTTGGGGAA
Source organism: Clostridia bacterium (assembly GCA_017517865.1). Classification (GTDB taxonomy): domain Bacteria; phylum Bacillota; class Clostridia; order Oscillospirales; family Acutalibacteraceae; genus UBA6857. The sequence goes on from JAFWYB010000003.1 coordinate 21,743, forward strand.
CGTGAGCAGTTATGAAAATGAGGATGAGGTAGAGTGGTTCGCTGAAAGCGTTGATATCGGATATAACGATGTTAATATGAAGTATGTACAGAAAATTACCGTAAGAGCAAAACTCAGTGAGGAATCTGAATTCCGAGTGTATATTTCCTGCGACGGTGAAGCTTTTAAAAAGGTTGGATTTGCAAACAACTCTGAAGGCGTACATACAGGTGAAATTTCTTTTGTTCCTGAAAGATGCGAATATTTCAGATACCGTATTGTCGGTACGGGTGACGTGAAGATAATTTCAATCAAAAAAACGGTGATACAAGGGAGCGACAGATCATGAGATATTATGAACATATTTCTGCTTCCGGTACTGCTGAGCAGAAGCTTGAGCAAGTGATTGAATATCTGTATAAGCTCACAGATATTATGAACTACAATCTTGACAGTACATCGCCTGAAGGTATCTGGAAAGCCACAAACGAAGCACTCAGAATTGATAGTGCTGCGGCAAAAAGTGAAGAACAGCTTCGCAAGGATGAGTACACCTCTTTGCGAAATCTTATTGTTAAGTCGGCAACGAATATTCTTAAGGTAGAGGACTCTCTGTCATACACTCTCAGTGGCGGATATATTGCAGAAAGTGAGGACGGTTTTTTTAAGGAGGACGGTTATCTTAACATTGAGGGTACACCATATAATATTGCTCAGTATTATAAGTACCAAAGTGCTGTTGTGAACAATGTGAAATCTTATACACAGAGTCTTGATGCGTATTTGAAAATGGGTATTCTCGAAAAGAATGGAGAAGAGCCTGTTTTCGGTATGGATATAGGCTACAACAAAAGTTCTTTTATTTATGACGGTACTGAATATGAGACAATTCCTTCAAAGGTAAGAATAACACCGGAACGAATAGGCTTTTATATCGAGAATGAAGAAATATCATACATAAGCAAAGGAAAAATATATTTTCCTTATGCGACTATTGAAGGTGGCTCTATCAATATAAATGAAGGCACCTTTAAGGTCGATGAGCTTGGTAATCTTACTGCTTCAAGCGGCACGTTTTCCTGCAGTGACGGTTCATCAAAGGTTGCTGTAGAAAACGGTGCTATTAAGTGCTATGTAGATGATAAGCACTACGGTACTATTATATCTGCCATTGACGGAAATATCGATAATGAAAATCCGATGATGTATATCGTATCTAATCAGCTTGAGTGTGCAGGTACCTGCCTGAAGGCAAGCGAAGACAGCTGGTATATACAGTTTGCTCAGGATATGCAGGATGCGATAAAGGTAAGACATCAGTTTTACGGTAATGTGCATATCAAGGGCGAGATGCTCGTTGACGGTTATATATATAACAAAGGTAATCTTCTTATCGGTGTGAGCTCAAGCCAAAACGTTCTGGTCGGCTCGGCTGACCGAAGCGGCCACACGTTTATATATTCGGGTGAAAACAATGATATCAGGCTTTACGGTAAAAATATCCGTTTGAATGCAACACAGTACATTTACGTTCCTTATGGCGCAAGTATGCTGTTCAAAACCTCGAGTGAAGCTTCTTATACGCAAGGTATATATTGCGGTACGGTACAAAGCAGAATAGGTATGCACGTCGGTATGGATGCCGAGTCGCTGTTTCTTCACGGTGATGTTATGCTCGCTTCTGGCGCAGCCGTAACATCTGACCGAAGATTGAAAAAAGATATAAATACCCTTGACGAAAGGTACGAGAAGCTTTTTGATTTGCTTGAGCCTAAAAGTTTTCGATACCGTATGTATTCACAAAAGGAGCATACAGGTTTTATAGCCCAGGATATAGCAGACGCATTGACTGTGAGCGGCTTTGATACGGAAAATACAGGCGCGTTCGTAGCAATTAAAACCACAACAGGAGAGGAATTTGCTCTTGTTTACGAAGAGTTTATAGCACTTAACACTTTTATGATTAAAAAGTGTCTTAAAAGAATAGAAGAGCTTGAAAAAATAATAAAGGAAAAGGCGGTATAAAAATGAAAACAACATTTAAAACAATTCTCGACAGCGTTCCTGCGTTGCAAACACTTACAAAGATGAGCTTCAGAGCTTCTGAGGCCGTTGCTCTTTCTCGCCTTGTAAAAAAGCTTGACGGCGAATTAAAGGTTTTTGATAATGTCAGAAAAAACTACGAAAAAAAGTATGAAAACGAAGAGTTGATGAAACACTTAAACTCTCTTCTCGGTCAGGAGTGTGAGGAGTATGAAAAAATTACACTTACGCTTTCAGAAGACAACTCGATAGATGCCGCCACCATTCTTAATTGCGAAGAATTTATTGATTTTGTAATAAAGGAGGATAAAGATAATGGCCAGTAAAATGTCGTCTTCTTCCGCGTGGAAAAACTATCAGAGCATTCTTAAGACAAAGCCCGGTGATTTCAAGTATTCCGCGAAAAAGCCCGCATGGAGCTATGATGATTCTAAGCTCAATGCCTATTATGATATGCTTCTTAATCGAAAAGATTTTACCTTTGATCTGGATAAGAATGCCTTATACGGTCAGTATAAGGATTTTTATACAAAACAGGGTCAGCTTGCCATGATGGATACCGCGGGTCAGGCAGCTGCTTTGACGGGTGGTTACGGCAACAGTTATGCAACTGCTGCGGGACAACAGGCGTATCAGCAGAATCTTGACCAGCTCGGAGAAATGGTTCCCGAAATTTACGGACTTGCGCTTCAGCAGTATCAGATGGAAGGTGAACAGCTTTATAACAAATATGCTCTTGCTGCCGGAGAAAGAGATGTTGCATACAATCAGTATCTCGATAACCTTAACAGATATTACAGAGATTACGATGCTGCTTACCAGAAGCATAGTGACAGTGTCGACCGTTGGTATAACGATGCAAATATGGCATACGGTATGTACGGTGATGCACGTGATTATGAATATCAGCAGGAGAGGGCAGCCGTTCAGGATAGCCAGTGGGCTAAGGAATTTGCAGAGAGTCAGAGGCAGTCGGATAGAGAACACAGTCTCAGGATGAAACAGCTTGAAGCAGACCGAGAAGCCTTTGAAAGGGATTATGAAATGTGGGAAAAAGAATTTAATGCTAAATACGGCGGCACAGGAAACGAACCTGTGGTTGAAGAATCTAAGCCTGAAGACCAGGGTTCAAATAAATCGGAGCTTACACAAGCTGAGAGGTTAGCGGCTTTAGGTATGAGCGAAAAGGAAGAGCAGGTTGTTATGGATATAATCGAAGAAATTCAAAATAAAGGTATGGTCGGTGATACAGAACGCTTGAGTAACTTTATAAGCGAATACGGAAAGGATCTTACTCTTTCACAGCTTAAGGCTCTCAGAATTATATTTTTAGGTGAGTGAGACGGAGGTTTAAAATGAAACGTAAATCTTTATTTGAAGATGAAAATTCCAGCTATCAGAAATTTGTCAAATCCGGAGCTAAGAAGAAAAGTTCAGAGTCTTTATTTGAGGATGAAAACTCAAGCTACAGCCACTATGTTATCGGTGAAAAGCTTAAGGAAGCAGAAAGAAGTGCACGAATAAGAGCTGAGGCTGTCGATAAAGATTTTTTAAATTCTGAAGCGTATGCTGATGTAAACAGCAGTAGTTATAATCAGGCATTTAAGGAATACAGAGAAGTAAAAGCTGCCCTTGATGATTATAATAGCTATATCGAAAACAGAAGAATAAGCAAAATGTCTTTGGGTGAGCTTGATGCCGTTATCGCTGACTACGATGAAAAGATAGCTTCCCATAAAAATTACGTAAAATGGGATAAGGGTTGGTTGCCCGGTGGTTTAAGTCCGGATGAAGCGTCATATCATAAGGATGAGATGAATAAACTTGAAAACGAATCGGCAAAATACAGAACAAGAAGAGACTACGTTAAAGCGCAGGAAGTGACAGGATCACTTCCTGCCGATGTCGTTGAATTGCTTGATAAGTATAACAACATTTTATATTCTCAGCAGGGAACCGATTTTTCACAGATAGCATCTGCTTTTATGGGTGCAGGCGGTGAAGGTGGCGGAAACAGGGTACAGTATTCATCAAACGAAAATATAAAAAACCATATTGCTAAAGAACTCGCCGAAAGAGGATATGAGAACTTTTCAGAGCTTGCAGAATACAGAAAATATATAACTGATGTCGAATTTACCGATGAATATACACAGCGGTGGGAAGATTTTACGAAGGAGCATCCTGTTGCTTCTTCGGTTTTAAACCTTGCGATGGCTCCGGCAAGAATGGTAACAAGCTCGGTAGGAGCTCTTGACGGTATCGGTAATCAGTCAGATCTTGGATTTAATCCTTATAACCCTTACTATGCTCTTACTCACGCCAACAACGCGAAGCAGAGCGTTATAATTGACTCCTTCGACGAGGGGATTATTTCAAAAGATGCGAAAACATTCCTTTACAATACTGCGGAAAGTGCAGTGGAGAGCATTCTTTCGAGTGTTGCATTCGGAGGAGGCGGAGGAGCCGTGCTCGGTCTTGGTGCCTTTGGTGATACTGTTCTCGGCACGGTTGAAAAGGGCGGCAACTATGAGGATGCGCTTTTTTCAGGTATTCTTGCCGGTACATTTGAGGGGTTATTTGAAACAGTTTCTATAGGCCAGCTGAAAGCCTTTAAGGATATTCCCGTAAACAGTTTAAAGGACGTGCTTCGTAATATAGGCAGTGGTGTGCTTGTAAACGCATCTGAAGAAACTCTTACCGAATTAGCCAACGTTATGAGTGATTATATGATTAACGGTGGTGTATCAGATTACTACAATGCTGTTGTTGCATATATGGATGACGGTATGGGCGAAGCAGAGGCGAAACGAAAAGCGGCAGGAGACATAGGCTCAAGAATCTTTGAAGCGGGTGTCAGCGGTGGACTTATGGGTGCAGGCTTCGGTGCAGGCGGAAGTGCAGTAAGCTACGGAAAGAGCCTGTATAACAGATATGAGTCGGGTAAGGGCACAGTAGAAGGCGGTCAGCTCGGTACTCTTGTTGACGGCGCAGCAGACGTGCAGGGTGATGATAAATATAAGAGCCTTTATGAAAGTGTTGTAAAAAGTCAGCAGGCGGCAGAGAAGGATGCTGATTATGATTACTCTATGAAGGAGTACTATAAGGTCGGTAAGCTCTCAGAACGTCTTGCTGAGACAACGGAATCAGAGAGAAATAGCATAGTCAGAAGTGCCGTTTCTGACAGATTCAAAAGCCTTGGTGAAACGGGTGACATCAACATTCTTTCTTCTGCGGTTACTAAGACGGTATTCGGGGAGAAGCTTACACACAAGGAAAAAGCAGCTCTCAAAGACAGTAAACATGCACAGCAGGTTATCAATGAGGCGGGCGACGTTTACGGAGAGTACTCATCGGCGTGGGTTGACAAAACAAAGGCTGATGTTGATGCTCTTTATGAGAGAAGATACTCTCCCGAAACAGCAGCATTGTCAGAAAGTACCGAAACAAAGAAGTACTCCGATGAAAACTACGTTAACCGTGTAAAAGAAACGGTTATTGAAAAAGGGCAGAACAAGGATGCGTTTGATAAGCAATTCGACCTCTTTCTGAGCTACGGCCGTCAGGGCGTTGATTTTGATACTGTCAAGGACACTGTTCCCGAGAGTGCGGGTGTAAGTGAACGTCAGCTGAAGGCGGCTTATGACCTCGGCGCCGAGCTCGATGCACAGTCAAAGCTTGACGTTGTTACCGGTATTTCATCAGTAAAGGGCGGAGAGGTTTACGTTACCACAACTGCAGGCAATACAAGGAAGCTTTCCGAACTTAATGTGGAAGCGGCAACGGGACAGCTTGTAAGGAGTGCTTCGAAGTATGACAAAGATACTGCGAATGCTTTTATTCGTGGATACAACAGAAGTGCAACTGTTTCAAGCTATGCCAGAGCCTTTGATGCATTCTACAGTGCAGGTGTATCAAGCTCAGATGCGAAGTATTCTGACGTACTCGAAAAGAACAAGTCTCTTATCAAATATATGGATAACGCCGATGTCGCAAGGAAAGCCTTTGATATGGGCAGAGCCGAGAGAACAAAGGCTGACAAAGCGATTAAACAGAAAAAGCAGACAGGTGCACATCCTGCAAAGGGTACATATCAGAGCAAGACTGTTTCTGTTGGTGAAGAGGCTGTTGATGAATTTTACAGTGCCCTTGCAAAAAAGACGGGCATTGACATTGACAGAGTGCATAATATATTAAACAACAAAAAACAGGTTGCAAATGCGCAGTATGACCCGACAAAGCACAAAATGACGGTTTCTGCTTCGGCACAGAATGAATTGCAGGCTTCGGTGCATGAGCTCACTCACGCTGCCTTTGCCTACAACACCGAAAAGATGAAGCCTGTTAAAAAGGCTGTTATTGATTATTTCCTTTCACAGAATTCCGAATCAGAGTTTGAAGAGATCCTTCGTCAGTACGGTGCAAGCTATGAGGGTGACAGCAGAGCCGATATCGAAGAAGAGTTCGTTGCTGATGCACTCGGTGGTATGTTCACAACTGAAGAGGGTGTGCAGGACTTCCTCAACTGGCTTCAGGAGGAAAGCGGATATAAGGCAGAAGAAAAGAAAACCATTCTGCAGAGAATTACAGAATGGCTGAATGACATTATTGAAGCTATCAGAGATATAATGAATTCGGGTGAGCTCAACGGTGCAGGCAAGTTCTTTGCAAAGGAAAATTGCGACGAGCTTGTAAGAATCAGAAAGCAGTTTCTTGAAGCTCTTGACGGCGCAGGGGTGAATTACCGTGAAGGCGGTGCTGTTGAGGGGAATGTGAAATTTTCGAACAAACGTTTGACAAATGGTACTGAAACAGCGTATAATAATGACAACGAATATCTCACAATGGCAAACAGAGCAAAGCCGAATGCACGGTCAAGCATAAACTGGGTGTATCAGCAAGAGCTTTTTTCTTTCAAGGAGAACAAATTGTTCTTTGAAAAGATAAGTGAGATAAATCAAGGTTCAGGGGCGTTCATTCAAAACCTTGACGGTGAATATATGTTGCCGATTGGTAACAAAATTGTTTTTACCAACGGTGACTATGATACACCATATATCAGCAAAGTCATTGAAGTAATGACAGAATATGACACAAGATTCGAAGAGGTCAGGAGGTTAGTATTCGATTATGAAAAAGGGTTACGATCCAACTTCGCCAATGAGACAAGAATTTTTAAAAACATGTATGGACATGGGTATATCTACGAGTACAATAGCGGATTTAACGGAGCCTATGAAATGGGCGACGGAAAAAGAAAAAGAAAAAATCGCAAAAGTATTATTGAAAATTATTTCAAGAGCCAAAACAGAGGAAGAAATGCTGGAAATGGCAACAAAGAGCTTCGGAGCGGAAGCGATGAAAAGAGAGTAAAGTTTTCCCTCCCACTCTCCAACCTCAATGATCTCCACCGCAGCACTATTGATAAGGTGACAGAGCTGGGCAAGGTCACTGCTCAGATGCAGGCTCACATACTGCGTATAGGCTCAAATCTCACAAAGAGAGAACTGTCTGCTCTTAAGATTCAGGAGATTGCAAGAAAACTGAAGGTTGACTATGCTTCAAAGCTTGATATTCACGATTTATCGGGCAGATTGACAGAACTTTATACTCTCATCAATGAGGGAGGAGCATCCTATGATGTGCTTCGTGCTCATCTTGACGATATAAAGGAAAGGCTTCTCAAGGAATCAAAGTATATGAAGCCTGATATAAGTGAAGCGGCAAAGGAACGTCTGAGAGAAATCAGAAAAACTCCCGTGAGCATCAACGAAACACAGCTGGCAGAGATCCTCAGTATGTACGGCAATATGACTAACTTCAGAAGGTACACCGGCTTACAGATAACCAAGGACGGTACACCTCTTGAAATGCGTTGGTCTGAATGGGCTGATATGTCGGGTATGTTTGATCCTGAGATTTCCGATGCGGATATGCCCATAAGACTTGCCGAGATTGTTGATTCTCTCAAGAATACATACGAGGATGAAAGCGGATACGACCTTGATTCTGCGAGAGACCAGCTCGATGCGGATATATGCGCCGCATATCTTGAGATACCGACTGTGTCGGAGCTGGGTAACCGTTTCTTTGAGATAGAGCAGGAGCTTCTTACGGAGCTTAAGGAGCAGAGAGATCTTTATACAAGTACCTTCAACAAAACCTATGCTCTTGCAAGGAAAGCGGCAAAGAATGACTTTGACCGTCAGCTCGTGAATGCAAAGGCAAGAATGGAGCAGAGAGTACAGAACATAGCCGATACGAGACTTCGTGAGAAGAAGCGTAACCGACTGATTAAAACCGTCAAGAGGCTTGACCGACTTCTCCGTAATCCCGGCAAGGGTGCACCGAGTGCCGGTGTGAATAAGTACGACCAGGAGTATGTGCATCTGACAAATATTCCCGAAGAAATGAAAAGAACGGTTATCGACTTCTGCAGTGTGTTTATTGACAATGATGCAGGTGTGTTCACCGGAAAATATACTGACAGTGAAAACGTTGTCAGAAAGAAAATAAATGAGCTCAGAAAACAGTATCAGAACCTCAAGCAGAGTGAGTCTTATATCGGTACTTCCGTCAGTGATGAAATGACAGCAAAGCTCGAAAAGCTTCATGACATTGTTGCTGACAAGAGGCTGGCACAGCTCACTGCTGCCGAGCTCGATATGGTGAATGAAATTGCCGACCACCTTATGGCGGTAATTAATAATGAAGTCAAGATGTGGGTTAACGGTAAGCAGACAAAGGTTGCTGACATAGGAAAGTCTGCACTCAATGAGCTGGCAGGCAAGGGAATGAAGGGATATATTCAGGCGATGAAGGGTATCGATAAGCTCAGTGTTATGAACCTGAAGCCGATATATTTCTTTGAAAAGGTTGGCGGTATTCTCGAAATGCTCTGGAAGGATATTCTCGGCGGTCAGGATAAATATGTTCGTAATATGCAGTTTGCTCAGCAGAGGTTCAGCGATATTGCAAAGAAGTATCATCTTGACAGATGGACGGATGATAAGGCAGAAACCTTCACCACGGCACAGGGACACGAAATCAGCCTTACAAGAGGACAGGCTCTTCTCATTTGGGCAACCTGGAAGAGAGAAGGCAAGGCAGGCAAGGACAGTAAGCACCTTTTTGAGGGCGGTATTGTTTATCCCGATACGGTAAAGAAGGCATCTGAAAAAGGTAAGAAGGGACTTCCTGAGGTGCTGCAGAAGGTTTATGAGGACGGTACTGCTCACCGCATCCGTGTGGAGGACATGCTCAAAATTGATGAATGGCTTACAGATGAGCAGAAAAAGTATGCCGACGAGTTGGTGTCTTTCCTTTCAACAGACATCGGCGCATGGGGTAATGAAATTTCAATGCAGCTTTACGGTGTCAACAAATTCAATGAAAAGTATTATATACCCTTCAACTCTGCAAAGAATTATCTTTACAAGGGTATGGGTGAGGAAGGCACAAAGCTTCTCAAGAGCGAAGGCTTTACCAATGAAACAAAGTGGGGAGCTTCCAATCCTCTTGTAGTTGATGATTTTACCAATGTTGTTGTTAAGCATATTGAAAGAATGAGTATGTATAACTCAATGGTTATCCCTCTTGATAACTTCTCAAGGGTATGGAATTACCAGGAGAGAGCCAATGCGGAAAGCAACGAGTCTATGAAAGATGTCAAGGCGGTCTTTGCTACTGCCTGGGGCGAGGAATACAAGAAGTACGTTGATAACCTTTTGCGTGACATCAACGGCGGTGTTATGGGTGATACCCGTGAGCTCGGCGATAAGTGGCTTTCCAAATTCAAGAAAGCGGCAGTTATGGGATCTCTTTCGGTTATGATTCAGCAGCCTTCGGCAATTGTGAGAGCTATGAGCGAGGTTGACGTGAAATACTTTGTTTCATCCTCATTCGGTCAGCGCAAGGCGGCCTACGAGGAAGCTATGAAGTATGCTCCTGTCGCAGTACTCAAGGAAATCGGCGGCTTCGATACGGTAAGCGGTCAGAGTATGGCTGACTGGATGCTCAAGAGAGAATATAAGGGTATGGATAAACTCAAGGCTTTCTTTAAAGACAGTCAGTTCCGTGACGATGTGTTATCCTGGGGACCTGCCTGGGCTGACCGTGTAACGTGGGCGCATATATGGCTTGCCTGTAAAAACGAGGTAAGAGTAAAGAACAGTCTCACGGGTGAGGCTCTTCTCGAGGCCACGGGTAAGAGATTTACAGAGGTTATAAACAAAACTCAGGTTTATGATTCGGTACTCTCAAGGAGTGCTGCAATGAGAAGCAATACTGTGTATATGAAGATGATTACTGCATTTATGGCAGAGCCTACAACATCACTTAATATGCTGATGAGCGGTGTGGATAAGCTTAAAACGCCGGATACACGCAAGAAGGGCGCCGGTATGATAGCAAGTGTTGCCACAGCTCAGCTCCTCAACAGTATATTAGTGTCATTTATATATGCAGCAAGAGACGACGATGAAGAGAAAGGTTACTGGGAAGTGTGGTCCGGTGACTTTGTCGACAACTTTCTTAACGGTCTGAATCCTCTGACGATGATTCCGATTGTCAAGGATATATTCAGTCTGATTAGCGGATATAGTGTAGACAGAAGTGACATGACGGTCATATCGAACTTTGTTGATTCAATCAATGCTTGGAGGAGTGATAACAAGTCAATCGGAGAAAAGATATCCGGTACTGTAGGAAGCGTGGCAGACTTGTTTGGTATTCCGCTGAAAAATCTGATTCGTGATGTTAAGGCTGTTATAAATGTACATAACAAGGTGAAAAGCGGTTCAGACTCCACCTTTGTGGGAGCGCTGACGGAGATGCGTGACAGTGTGCTCGGGGTTGTAGATCCTATCGGCTTTATTGACAACAGTAATGACAGACATCTTTATAACGCATGGGTTAAAGGTAATAAAGATTTTTATGAAGAATACGCCTCCCGTTATAAGTCCGGCAGCAGTATAAAGTCAGCACTTGAAAATCAGATTGAAGAAAGGTACGTAAAAGGAAAACTTGACTACGACGAAGCTTTTGAACTTTACAGAAAACTCGGCTACAGTGAAAACGAGGCAACGTATAAGCTTAGAGAGCTTGAGGAACCCGTTGAGGATGAAGAGGCAGAGGATAAATATGCAGATTTCTACAGTTTTGACGGGGCTGGAGGTATTCAGGATAAGGCTGATGCCGAAAGAGAGGAAGAACGTCAGCAAGCGGCAGAGAAAGACGAGGAGTACTCCGAGGATAGCGATTATAAGTGGCTCGATGAAGCTCTTGGAAGCGGCAACCTTAAAGATATTGAAACCGAAACCAAATATCTAATAGATAAAGGCGTTTCCGAAAGTGATGTAAATTCCCATGTGTCCGGCTGGTTAAAGAAAAACGATACTGACGTTATAGCTGCAGGAAACGAATATGCAATTGGTGATTTCAGCACATTCGAAAGTACGGTAAAGCTTATTGCCGAGAGGTATGGTGTGAGTGAAGCTGTGGCGGCCAAGGCTGTCAGAAGCGTTGCAGGAGAAAGCGGCAAGGAAATCGAAGGTACGATATACGTCAATGCAGATTTACATAAGGCTATTGAGTTCGGTAATGATACCGTGAGCAAGAAGATAGCATCTGCAATTATCGAAGCGAAAACTCAGCAATATATTACCGAAGGGAAAAATAGCTACGAAGCTCAGAAGAGCGCAAGAAGTGCAGTGAGACAAAGTATCAATTCCAAGTGGAAGGAAACCTATCAGAAGGCTGATCCGGCAACGAGAGTTCAGATATGGCAACATATGTACGCTACAGGTGCATATGATTATCTCGGGCAGCTTGACGATACACTCAAAAAATGGCGTACCGAGTGGGAAGAGGAGCAAAGGAAAAAATGATAAAAAGAGTGGGGAGAAAATCCTCACTCTTTTTTTGTATAATTTTTTAAAGAGGTGAGATAAATGATAGCAATCAAACGCGGAACAACACCTAATATTATCATCGAGATTGAAGATGTCAATATGGACGATATAACTGAGGTGCATTTTGCCTTCAAAGCCATTGACGATGAAACGGCGCCGCTGCTGTTTCCGGAAAAGGAATATGTCAAAAGCAAGAACCCTGAAAGCTTTTACAAAGTGAACGATGAAAAGTTTGAAGTAAATATTAAGCTTAAGGAGAAGGAAACTTTCAAAATTCCAAAAGGCTATTTTTATGTTGATGTTCTTCCGATAGCAGGAGAGGAACGGCTTGATACCGGAAAGCCTCTGAAAATGGAGAGCTTCGGTACTTACTTCAAAGAGGTGGAATGATATGGCGACGGCTAAAGTGAAAAGTACAGTGTCTGCCAAGGTTAAAATTCAGGAAGCGAACAAGGCAAAAACGAAGGGAATTATGACCTTTTTCGGAGAAGGAAAGTCAGCGTATGAGGTTGCTGTACAAAACGGGTTCAAAGGGACAGAGCAGGAGTGGCTTGATAGTATCAGACCTAAAGTAAGTGCTGAAAATTTAACCTTGCTGAAACCTCTTGCGGGAAAGAAAATACTTTGCCTCGGCGACAGTATTATGGGCAATGACAGGGTTAACGGTGTTCCGTCGTATCTTGCTGAGTATTCCGGTGCTACTGTGTATAACGGCGGTTTTGGCGGAACCTTTCTTTCTGTAAGAAATACCGATTCTCCAAATGTTTGTTACGACTTGCCTAATCTTCTTGAGGCGAAGCTGAGTGGTGAATGGTCGGCGCAGGAATTGCAGGCAACTTTAACCGTATTCAAATACTTTGCTGAATCAATTGAGATGCTGAAAAATCTTGATTTCAATGAGCTTGATGTAATAACTCTTGCTTACGGTACAAACGACTGGACTGCCGGAGAAAACTCAGAGTATATGATTTCCCACTTGAAAGAGTCAATTGATAAAATACAAAGAAATTGGCCCCTTATTAGAATTCTTGTAATTACCCCTATATGGAGATATTTCGGTTCAGGAAGCTCAAATGGTGATAATTACAAAGGATACGGAGAGGGTTTTACTCTCAGAGAATGGGCACAAAAAATAGAGCAAGCGGCAAAAGAAAAACATATAAGTGTACTTAACGCTTATGAAAATATGCCGTTATCAATAAATAATGCGGCTACATATTTTGATAAAAATTCATCGACAGATGATGGGCTTGACCATACTCATCTTAACGAAAAAGGCAATCAGATGTATGCGCAGATTATTTACGGTAAGCTTTGCAGTATGTTTGCTTCAGCCTGTGAAGACGTCAATAACTCTGAGCACGAAGGGCTGAAAATAGACAATACTTTAAAGATAAACGAATTAGGGCAGTTAGGTGTTAATACTGCGGATGAAGCTTCGGCGGATAATACCTTGCCGATAACCTCAGCTGCTGTACACACTCAACTGGGCAATATAGAAATTTTACTTTCAACAATATAGAAGGAATGATTAAAAATGAGTATTGCAGATGAAATAAGCAGAATAACAGCTAACAAGAACACGATAAGAAATAAGCTTATCGAATTGGGCCTTGCTGAGTCACAATCTAATTTAGATGTTCTCGCTGCGGCTATAGGAGATATTATAAATCACGGCGCGGTTCAGGTAAGTGTGAAGGAGGGTACAACTTACACCATTCCAGCAGGTTATCATAACGGAAGCGGCATTGTAATAGCTTTATCTGATGCTGAGGGGGATGCTGAAAAGTTCAAACTTCAGGCAAAAAGTGTTGTGCCTACCAAATCACAGCAGAATATAACGTCAGATGAAGGCTATTATGCATTGTCGGCAGTGACGATAGAAGCAATACCTGAGGCTTATCAGGATGTATCGGCAGTTACAGCTGTTGATGAAACTGTTCTCACCGGTAAGATATTTGTTACGGCAGATGGTGTAGTTCATACGGGTTCTATGACAAATAACGGCGCTGTTGCTGTGACATTGAGCGGTACAACCGTTACTTATACCGTGCCAAAGGGATATCACAACGGTTCGGGAAAGGTTTCTATTGCACTTGAAACGAAAACAGTAACACCTACCAAATCGAAGCAGGAAATTATACCAACATCTGGTAAAGTCCTCAGCAAGGTTACGGTTAATCCTATACCTGATGAATATCAGGATGTAACAGAAGTAACCGCGGAAGCAGCACATATTCTTGAGGGGAAGAAAATTGTTGATTCAGAAGGAAATATAGTGGCGGGTTCTATGAAAAACAACGGAAATTTTAATGCTGAAATCGACGGCTTGTCAACAACCTCTTATGTAGTGCCCGCAGGTTATACAGGCGGCGGTACAGTAAGTCTTACATCAGATATTGAAGAAGCACTTGCCGCTATCTAAGGAGTGAAACAAAATGAGCGTTCAAAGCGAGATAAACAGAATTAACCAAAACGTAGCTAATACTTATACCTCTTTGAGTGGACTCGGAGCGACTGTGCCTTCAAGTAAAAATAGTGATAATCTTCCTGCAACGGTAAACAGCCTTAACGGGAAGCTTGACGCCGATACTGTTGACGGTTGGCACGTTCAGGTCGGTACAAACGTAACGCCTAAAACCGGCCATCTTACGTTTATAGGGTAGGTGGTTAAATGGGCGCTAAAATTAAAACGCTAAATCTAACAAGCGCAGGTGTATCAACATCAGGGGGTACAACAGTAAGCGGTGCAAGTTGGACTACGGGGAATTTAAAAGCTAATGGTGGTTCAGAAACTTTAAAAATTACTATTGATTTAGCTTCTATATTTGGTGAGTATTCGGCGGTGACTACTTGCAGCGTATCATTCAACGCTAAAGGCGATAGAAAAATGTGGGCGGCTGGTGAAGTAACATCTGGTTACTATACATCTTCAAGTACAGTTCAAAAGCTGTCAGGAAATGTAGCTTACAGCTCGGATGAACCATCCTCGCATAGTTGGAATGTAAGCGAAGATATTAAAAAAAATGGAAAAGTAGAATTATATATAACGGTAAAAAACCCTATAGCGGCACTAACTAATAAATTCTATTTTACCAATATCAGTATAACAGTTGCCGTCAGCACACCTGATTACACTATCACAACAGTGGCAAGTCCAACTGAGGGCGGTACAGTTTCAGGCGGTGGAACTTACGAAAGCGGTAAAAGCGTATCACTCACGGCAACGGCTAATGAAGGTTATAGTTTCAGCGGGTGGTCTGACGGAAATACAAGCAACCCGAGAAGTGTAACAGTTACCGCTAATGCAACATATACGGCAATATTTACGCTTAACAAAATCAACAACATTTATGTCAACACAGTAAAGCCGAAGGATATTTACTTTGACGACAGTAATATAGTTTTTGTTGTTGACGGAGAAATACCCACTCTACCGTCTTCACTGTATGATACCGTTGACGGATACCATTTAAAGGTGCAGAACACAGTTTCGAGTGGAATGACCAAGTGTAAACACGTTTATAAAGATTTAGTAAAAGTTTACGGATAAAGAAAGGAAGGTACTTTTATGAAAAATTATTTAACTTACCCTTGTAAAATTATGAGGATAACTCAGAACTACACGGGAACAACATCACACCTGCCTTATTCTACGGGAAAGCCGAAGGATTATCCCTGGGACGAAGGGTGTACCGACACAGGCAGAGATTATTGCTACTGCCCCTGCGACGAGATGAAGGTAAAGAGAATCTACGGAGTAGGAAGCGGCGGCACAAATACTATCTGGCTTGAGAGTACATCAGAGGTGCTCTTCGCCGACGGTACTGAGGACTTCTGCACAGTGCTTATCATTCATCCGAACGATGCTGACCTTAAGAAAATCAAAGAGGGTCAGCTCTTCAAAAGGGGAGAAGCCATCTGCAGAGAGGGCAGAGACGGATGTTCTTCTTATCATTTTCATTTTTCAGCGGGTAAAGGTAAGTACAGTGGTAACGGTTGGAAAAAGAATGACAATGGGAAGTACGTGCTTACAACAACCAAGGGTACGTATAAACCTGAAAAGCTTTTCTTTGTCGATACAGCTTTTACAAAGGTGGTTAACACCAAGGGTATTAAGTTCAAGGAGCTCCCCGAAGAAAAACAGAAGTATGCACCCGGTATTTACAAGGTTACAAAGGCTCTGCTCCTTCACGTAAGAAGCGGCCCCGGTACGAAGTACGCAAAGAAGAAATACTCTGAGCTTACAGCTGATGCACAGAAGAAAATCAAAAAGCGTGCGAAGTACAAAGCTAACGGCTACGTTATGGGCTTGACCTTCAGCGTATACGAAACCGACGGCGACTGGGGTTTAACTCCTTCCGGATGGGTGCACCTCGGATATTGTACACAGCAAAGTTGAGGCGAGGGAAATATGAAGGATCTTATCATCAAGTGGGCGGTACCGTTCATATGCGGGGCGATTATAGGGCTTATATCAGCTCTCTTTGTGAAGGTGAAAGCCCTTGCCAATGGTGTGCAGTGCTTGTTAAGGATGAAAATTATTGAGATGCACGACAAGTACACCGAAAGAAAATACTGTCCTATCGCAATCAAAGAAGCGGCATCAAGAACATACAAAGCTTATCACGGTTTAGGAGGTAATGACGTTGCAACAGCTCTCTATAATGAACTGCTCGAATTACCAACCGAAAAACCTAAAACTGACAATGAAAATATTTAAATAAGAAAGGAAGAACGAACAATGAAAAACACATTTAACATCACACCCGTTTTTGAAATTATTATTTCACTCATCTCACTCGTATTTTCTGTATACATACTTCCGAAGCTCGGAAGCTTCCTCAAAGAAAAGCTCTCTGAAGAGCAGAGAAAGAAGCTTGCTGAGTGGGTCAAGATTGCCGTAGCCGCAGCGGAACAGAAGTACAAAGGAAGCGGCAGGGGAGCAGAGAAAAAGAAATACGTTAAAGAATTCTTGCTTTCAAAAGGCTTTACAATCGACTTTGACGAGCTCGAAGCATTGCTTGAAGGAGAAGTATATAAACTCACCCAGGGCAGCGGATATCTTATTGAAGAACCTGGAGAGCATGGCGCTTGGTTCCCTACAACTGAAGAAACAACTGCAGAAGAGGCAGAGTAAGATTACTCCCGAAGGCTATAAAGCTTTCGGGAGTATTTTTTGTTTATTTTTCGATTTTTCATAACTAAATATATGTCAATATATTTTAAGGAGTGAAAATTTATGATTTTCAAAGAAACAGGCATCAGACATCCGCTTTATGTGACAACACTCAGTAACGGTGTGACTCTTCAGGTCTACGGTGAACGGGCTGAAGGTGACGACGGTAAGGTTTATCGCCACGTTGGTGAAGAGATTGCCGGGGTGTTAATTACAGTAGGGTGGGAGTGTGAGGAGTAAATGCGATAGGTGTGTCAAAAATTAGTCAAACATACTAAAAAACCGCATAAACACTGAAGGTACTATATTTCTGCAAAACCGTTATGCCCCGGTTCAAATCCGGGTGGTACCTCCAAAAAACAAAGGACTTCGAAAGAAGTCCTTTGTTTTTTGTGTTTATGTCCGCAGGACATAACTTCATTTATCTGCTTTAGCAGATAACTTCATTTGAGCGTAGCTCAACTTCGTTACGCTTGCGGACACAAAACGAAGTGTGCCTGACGGCACAATGAAGTTGCCCTACGGGCAAACAGATTGACTTTTTTTGTTTGTTGTTATACAATAAACTTGAGGTGATTATATGGATTTTATTATTTATTTTTGTATATGTATTTTTGCAGTAATAATTTTTGCTTTATACATCAGGAAAATTATAAAACCATATAAACAAAGAGAAAAAATTGAATCCAATTCATCGTCTTTGGAGATAAAAACTGAATTTGAAACTGTTAAGTTTCAGGCTGAAATAGTTAATTTGTTCTGTCGTGTTGATATGGTAGGAATCAAAACACCTAAAACTGTTACAATTTATACCGTTGAATTTAAAAATGATGATGAGTTAATTAAACTTGATATTCCTCAGGAAATGTATGATGGTCTTGAAATAGGACAAATCGGTGAAGTAACATTGGTTGAGGGGAAATTGTATAGTTTTATCGTTTGATTTAATTATATGTTAGTAAAGGAGTAGAGTTTTATGAGGATGATTATTTTGATTAGTTCG
Organism: Clostridia bacterium; assembly: GCA_017517865.1. Taxonomy (GTDB): domain Bacteria; phylum Bacillota; class Clostridia; order Oscillospirales; family Acutalibacteraceae; genus UBA6857. The sequence continues at coordinate 39,858 of JAFWYB010000003.1, forward strand.
TTTTTAGTTCTTATTTCTTGTATAGTTATGGCGATAGTGCAGATTAAAGAAAAGAAGTTTAAGTCCCCGTTTATGTTGTTGATAGTTTTTACTTTTTTTACTGCATTGTTTATGATTCTTAAAATGTTTGGTGTTTTATAATACTGATTTTTTATGATAAAACTAATGGTTCTAAAATGAGACGTACTCTCATGATGTTCACCCAAAAGTGAACCAAAGTCGAAAACCCTTGATTTATCAAGGGTTTTCAGCATTTTTAAGACCAACTTTTTGACTTTTTACCAACAGAACCAAAATCGTCATTTTTTAAGACCACCCGGATTTGAACCGGGGCAATGTGCAAAACTGAATAAAAACTAATACATAAGACCTGTTTTAAAGAAATCTGATTTCTGAAAAAAAGGTCTTTTTTTATTGCTATTCAATATCCCTATATTTCTTCGGGCTCATACCGAACTGCCTTGCGAATATCCTGTGGAAATAGCTTTTGTTTTCATAGCCCACAGCCTTTGAAATCTCGTCAACTCCTATTTTTGTGTTTTTTAACAGATATGCTGCCTGAGACAGTCTTTTATCCTGCAAAAGCTCGGTGTATGTCTTGCCCGTATGATTTTTTATTTCGTGGCTGAGCCAATAAAAATCATAATGCAGCAGCTTTGCCGCCTCGGTAAGGCTGCCGTTTTTGTAATTTTCTTCTATGTATTTGAAAATCTGAAGTATAGCTGCTTCTTCTTTTGACTGATAAGTAAGCTTGTCCGTATGATTGAGCAGCTGCATAAAAAGAAGTCCCATAGTCGTCTGGTTGATATTTCTTTTGTTGGATGCATTGCTTGTAAGTGTCCACAAAAGATTTTCAATAAGATTCTGCACGGGGAGAACGTCGGAAACCTTAAAGTGCAGATAACCCGGGTTTTCTTCTTTGAAAAGCGACTCAATAAGGAACTTTTTTAAAGGCGTCTCTTCGGCACCTAACATTTCAAGTGTTTTGTGGAAAAACTGAGGAAGAATGATAAAATTTACGGCTATATCATTGCCTGATGCAGGTAGAATTTCCTGCTTTGCATTCTGGCCGAGGAAAAGAAGCTCTTCTTCTGAAAGGTCAATGGTTTTACCGTTTATGATATGAGTAGTCTTGCCTGTGCACATATAAACCACCTCAACAAAATCGTGGGTGTGCTCGGGAAAATGAATGAATCTTGTGTGTGTTCTGATTGTAATGAGCTTTCCGTCCTTGAGAAGCTTTCTCGAAGAAATAATATTATCATCGTTTTCCGTATAAATACTGCTGTCTACTGTGCTTCTGCCGTCGAGTATTGCCTGCTCTTCATCGGTTACGGGAATAAGCTCTTTCAGAATTTCACGGTTTATCATATAATCACCTCTGTGAGATTATACATTTTTACGGTGTGAAAATCAATACAAATAAGGATACTTTTTTAAGCAAATAAGGACCTTTAAAACACAGATACTTAGTGATATTATTATAATGAATTATTGTGAGGAGTTTTTTTGTATCAAGATTAAGGGGAACAGACGGATGAACACTTATTATTTAGCTATTGACATCGGTGCTTCTTCGGGCAGACATATTCTCGGTCACATTGAAAACGGCAAGCTCTGCCTTGAAGAAATCTACCGATTTGACAACAACATAAAAAATGAAAACGGTACTCTCATATGGGATATAGATAGCCTTTTTGCCCGGGTGAAAGCAGGTATAAAAAAGTGCAGGGAAATCGGAAAAATCCCGAAAACAATCGCCATTGATACCTGGGGCGTAGATTATGTGCTTCTTGACGAGAACAAAAAAGAAATTCTCCCCGCTGTGTCCTACCGTGACGGCAGAACTGTGGAAAGCCCAAAGGCAGTCAATAATATAATCAGTCAGGCTGAATTATATAAAAGAACCGGTATACAAAAGCAAAATTTCAATACAATTTATCAGCTTTATGCGGATAAGCAAAGTGGTAAACTCAGTAAGGCAAAGCACTTTCTTATGATGCCCGAATACCTTTCCTTTAAGCTGACAGGCGAAATCAGAAACGAATACACAAATGCAACCACTACTAACCTCGTTAATGCTGAAAATAAGCAGTGGGATAAAGAAATACTCGATACTCTCGGCATACCGTATGAAATTTTTTGCTCTCTATCACTTCCGGGTACAGTTGTGGGTAGCTTCACAGAGCGGGTTAAAAATGAAATCAGCTTTGACAGTACGGTCATTCTCTGTCCTTCTCACGATACGGCTTCTGCCGTTGCGGCTTGCCCCGTTGACGGTGAAAGTGTATATATTTCATCAGGCACCTGGAGCCTCATAGGTACAGAAAATCCTGTTCCCGTACTCACCGAAAAGGCACTTGAAGCTAACTTTACAAATGAGGGCGGAGTAGAATATCGCTTCCGTTTCCTCAAAAACATTATGGGTATGTGGCTGTTTCAGAATATCCGCAGAAACATAAACAAAGAGCTTACTTATGATGAAATGATGAGCCTTGCAAAGACAAGCACCTTCACCGAAAAGATTGATCCCAACGACAATGCATTTCTTGCTCCCGAAAATATGATTGAGGCGGTAAGAAATTATCTCGGCAAGCCTGATTTGATGCTTGCTGACGTGCTTTCAAGTGTTTATCATTCCCTTGCCGAGTCTTACAAAAAAGCAACCGAAGAAATTGAAGACATCAGCGGCAAGGAAATCAAGGCAATACATATTGTCGGCGGCGGCAGTAAGGATAAGTACCTCAATAAGCTCACGGCAGAATATACAGGCAAAAAGGTATACACAGGTCTTATGGAAGCCACGGCAACAGGAAACATACTTTCACAGATTATGTATAACAAAAAAATAACTCTCATCGAGGCGAGAGAAATCATTAAGAGAACCTTTGATATAAAGGAGGCAGAATGATGTCAAGATATAGCGAAGCTAAAGAAATATATTCACGCTACGGCATCGACACGGATAAAGCACTTGAAGCACTTAAAAATGTATGTGTTTCCGTTCATTGCTGGCAGGGTGACGATGTTATCGGATTTGACAGCAAGGAGGCTCTTTCCGGCGGTATTCAGACCACGGGTAACTACCCGGGCAAGGCATGCACTCCCGAGGAGCTTATGGCAGACTATGACAAGGCGTTTTCACTTATGCCGGGTAAAAAGAAGCTGAATCTTCACGCTTCTTATGCTATCTTTGAAGAGGGTGAAACTGTAGGCAGAGACAAAATCGAGCCCAAGCACTTTAAAAAATGGGTGGACTTTGCAAGGGAAAGAAATATGGGTATCGACTTTAACCCAACCTTCTTTTCACACCCTATGGTTAAGGATAATCTCACTCTTTCTTCACCTGACGAAGAGGTGCGTGCATATTGGGTAAATCACGGAAAAGCCTGCCTTAAAATTGCCGAATACTTTGCAGAGGAAACAGGCATACCCTGTGTTATGAATATATGGATTCCCGACGGCTATAAGGATATTCCCGCCGACAGACTTTCACCGAGAATGAGATTCAAAAAGAGCCTTGATGAAATTCTCGACACACCGTACAATAAAGAAATGGTATATGTAACTTTGGAATCAAAGGTATTCGGCATTGGTCTTGAAAGCTACACCGTAGGCTCGGCTGAATTCTGCCTCTCATACTCCGATTACAAGGGCATTACTCCTCTTATGGATAACGGTCATTACCACCCGACAGAAATGGTAAGCGACAAGATTTCATCACTTCTTCTCTTTAACGAAAAGATTGCCCTTCATATAACAAGGGCAGTCCGTTGGGACAGCGACCATGTGGTTATTTTTGACGATGAAACCAAAGAGATAGCAAAAGAGATTGTCAGAAATGATGCACTTGAGAGAGTGTTCATTGCGACAGATTATTTTGATGCATCAATCAATCGTATTGCCGCTTGGGTAACGGGTGTCAGAAGCGTGCAAAAGGCGTTACTGTTTGCACTTTTACAGCCCGACGAAAAGCTGAAGCAGTTACAGAATGAAAGCAACTTTACTGAGATTATGTATCTTCAGGAAGAGATGAAAACTGCGCCCTTCGGCGATGTGTGGAATGAATATCTTGAGAGAGAAAATGTACCGACAGATTATCTTACAGAAGTTAAGAAATATGAACAGGAAGTTCTGGTGAAAAGAGTATGAAGGATATTTTAGCTGCTCCCTTTGTGGAGGAAATGAAAAAGACCACCGCAAATATGTACCGTCTCGGCTGGGATGAAAGAAACGGCGGAAATATAAGCTATATGCTCGAGAAAAATGAGGTAGGGGAGTATCTTGACCTTAATAATGTAATCCGTACAATTCCTACGGGCTTTGATGCAACCGATCTTACAGGTAAAATCTTTATCGTAACAGGTACGGGTAAGTACTTCAAAAATGTTACGGATGACCCAGAAACAAACCTTGGTATTATCAGAATTGCCGAAGACGGCACAAAGGCTGAGCTCCTTTGGGGTTATAAAGACGGCGGTAAGTTTACAAGCGAGCTTCCTGCTCACCTTATGAGTCACATGGCAAGACTTAAGGTTGACCCCGAGAACAGGGTTATAATGCACACACATCCGACACACACTCTTGCTATGAACTATGTTCACGAACTCGACGAAAAGAAATTTACTCACACCCTTTGGGAAATGTGCACCGAGTGCATTGTAGTTTTTCCCGACGGTGTAGGTGTTCTTCCCTGGATGCTTTGCGGCACAAATGAAATTGGTGAAGCAACGGCAAAGAAAATGGAAGAATTCCGTCTTGTTGTGTGGGGCATGCACGGCATTTACGGTGCAGGTAAGACTATGGACGAAACCTTCGGCCTTATTGAAACTGTTGAAAAGGCAGCTCAGATTTTTATGCTGACGGCACATCTACCAAGAATCAACACAATAAAAGATGAAGAAATGGTTGAGCTTGCGGAGTTCTTCGGTGTCAATTACAGAAAGGATTTTCTGAATATATAATCAACCCGACAAACAATTATTTGCGGAGGATGAATTTATGAATGTAAAGGAATATATCGAGAATAATTGGGATAATACAACCCGTTTATTTACAGAGGATGATGATACATTAATAGGCTTGCCGCATCCCTATACTGTGCCCTGTATAGAAGGGAAATTTCAGGAAATGTATTATTGGGATGTTTATTTCACAAATGTAGGTCTGATAAAATCGGGACGTTTGTCACAGGCAAAAAATAATGTGGATAATATGTGTTATCTGATAAATAAATTCGGATTTGTTCCTAACGGAAACCGCACTTATTATCTTTCCCGTTCACAACCACCTTTTCTTTCACAAATGGTTCGCTGCATTTACGAGCAGACGGGAGATATCAGGTGGCTTGATGAATGTTACAAGGCTCTTGAAAAAGAGTATAAATTCTGGGAAAATGAACGTCAGACGCCCTGCGGACTTAACCGATATTACGGAAGCTTTAACCGTGATGAGCTGATGAGCTTTTGCGGACTTTTATGCAATCGCTTCAATATCGAAAAGCCTGATGATGAAAGCATTGCAGAGTGTTACGGTAAGGCTATGTATTCTTTTGCGGAAAGCGGATGGGATTGCAACAGCCGTATGGGGCTTGACTGTTATAATTATGCTTGGGTGGATCTGAATTCTTTGCTGTTTGGTATGGAAAGTGATATGGCGTTTTTTTCTGCCGAGCTTAAAAACGGATGCGAGGCAATGTGGAATGAAAAAGCAAATAGCAGACGAGAGATGATGAAAAAGCTTTTATGGGACGATAAATCGGGGGCTTTCTATGATTATAATTTTGAAACAGGAAAACAAGCTGATATTATATCGGCCGCACAGTTTTATCCGTTATTTTCAGGTGTATGCACTAAAGAAGAGGCTGAACGCACGGTTGAATTATTATCTGAAATCGAAGCAGAGTTCGGTGTGGCTTGCTGTGAAAAAAGAGAGGATTTATACGGCCTGCAGTGGGACTACCCGAACGGATGGGCTTGCCTGCAATATTCTGTAGTGCACGGGCTTTTGCGTTACGGCTACCGCAAGGAAGCACTTCGCATCGCTGAAAAATATAAGCGTTTAGTGGAAAAAGTCTTTGAAGAAACCGGAAAATTATGGGAAAAATATGATGTTACAACGGGCACTGTTTCACATAATAAAGAATATGAAACTCCTGCTATTATGGGGTGGACGGCCGGTGTTTATATTGATTTTTGTTCCTTGACGGGAGAATAAATTCAAGAAGAGATAACTGTAAACAAAGAAAACAATGTCGCAAGGAGATTTTTTTTATGAACAGATATTTCAAACATACTCCTGCAGTTTTTGCAGTTGACAAGTACTATCAGATTATGATGCCATGCGAAGGTTCCTGCTTTTTCTTTGTAAAGGTTGGAGATAAATTTTATTATGATGAATCAAACGGAATCATGTGTTCAAGGAGTAAAATACATAGGGTAGAAGTGCCGTCGGATGAGCTTGATAAAGCCGGAGAATATACTGTTTGCATCCGACCGATTATCATAAGAAAAGCATACTTTTCAAAAACAAAAAAGGTGATTGAAAAGACATATAAATTTTACCCCATACCCGAAAACAACATCAGAGTATATCATATCGCTGATGCCCACAATAATATTGAAGAGCCGATAAAAGCTGCAGAAACTTTCGGAAGCATTGATTTTCTGATTTTAAATGGTGATGTTATTGAGGACAGCAACAATCCCGCGAATTTTATGAACATATATGTAATTGGTTCCCGTTTGACAAAAGGTGAGAAACCTATAATTTTCTCAAGGGGCAACCATGATTTAAGGGGTAATTTTGCTGAGAAGTTTGCAGAATATACACCTACTCATCTGGGCAACACGTATTACAGCTTCCGCCTCGGTAATATCTGGGGAATTCTGCTTGACTGCGGTGAAGACAAGAACGATGACCACGAAGAATACGGTTACACGGTTGCATGCCATGTGTTCAGAGAACGTCAGACAGATTTCCTGAAAAAAATAATCGAAAATAAAGAAAGCGAATACGAGGCCGAGGGCGTAAAACACAGACTTGTTATTTCTCACAACGCTTTTGTTCACAGATATCAGCCTCCATTTGATATCGAACAGGATATTTTTGCCGAATGGTCGAAGCTTCTCAGAGAAAATGTAAAACCTGAGGTTATGATTTGCGGCCATGCACATGAGTTGAATATTTATTATCCAGAAAACAGCGAATGGAACACCAACGGCAGCATTTGTCCCGTTGTGATCGGCAGCACGGTTGAAAAGAATAAGCCTGTTTATTTCGCAGGTTGCGGTTATGTTTTTAATGATGAAAATATTGATATTATTTTCACAGACAGCAACGGTGAAGTGTTAAGAAAAGAACAATTGCACTTTGAAAATAAATCATAATAAACTTTGACAGATAACAGACATGATTGTAATTATGTTTTGTATACGGTATAATAATTTCGAAAAAATAATTATTTGTAAGGGATTAAACTATGGATGTAAAGAAAAATATAAACTTTTATCTTGTTACGGATACGCACTATCTTAATAACGTGTTGGAACCCGGTGGAGAAGCCTTTGAAAAAAACATGGTCACAGAACAGTTTTTTGTTAAGGAAAGTGGTGCGATTATAAGCTCAACTTTCGACAAAATTATTGAAGACAAAGAAACTGATATTGTTATTCTTCCGGGTGACCTTGTAAAAAACGGTGAAAAAGAAAGTAATAATGGGTTTCTGAAAGAGCTTTATAGACTTAAAGAAAATGGTAAAAAAGTTTATGTTATAACAGCCGGTCACGATTATAACGACTCTGCCTATGTCTTAAAAGGTGATGGTCGTGCGCCTGTTGAGGGTACAGACTATGACGATTTGTGTGAAATGTATGGCGATTTCGGTTATGGTGATGCTATTGCATTTGATGAGCCGACACACTCTTATGTTGTAGAAATCAGTAGTGGTGTGAGAATGCTCGCAATTCATTGTGACAGTAAGGGCCAACCAAAAGGTACGATGGATGACAGACTTATGGCTTGGGCAAAAGAACAGCTTGATAAGGCAAGAAAAGACAACTGCTTTGTTTTTGCAATTTGTCACTATCCGATTATTCCACCTGTACCTGTTTTTGAGTTAGTTGGAGATGCAAAAATAAAGGATTGGAGAAAGATTGCTTCGTTTCTTGCTGATAACGGAGTTGAACTTGTGCTCACAGGTCATATGCATATTCAAAGCATAAACGAGTTTTATTCAGAAAAAGGCAACCGCCTCATTGATGTATGTACATCTGCTCTTGTGGGAAGCCCTGCAAAATACAGAAAAATCACCATAGATGAAAATTCTGTTCTTAAGGTTAAAACACTTGATGTGCCTGATTTTGGATGGGACTTAAACGGTCTTACACCTCAAGAGTATTTTGATAATCATTTCTCTTCTGCGATTGTTGCAAGAGTACGTGGCGCACTGGGCGGTGGAAATGGAATTGTAAAGCACCTTAAGGCATTTGCAAGAAAGCGCTTTGACAAAATGACGGTTAAGTCATTAAAGCGTTTGCTTTGCTTAAAACGAGATAAAGAATTTGACAAGAAAAAGTTTTCAGATTTTGTTGGTGAAGTCGGCTTAAGCATATTCACAGGTGATATGCCTTATGTTGAGGGGACAGCAGGATATAACCTTCTTGCAGGTATTCTTGACAGGTTTTCATTTGTGCTTAAAAAGGTTGAACCTAAACTTAGCAAAAATGGTGAAAAAATTGATTTAAGAAGTATGCTTCTTAACACTATCGGAAACAAAAAAGACTTTTCGGATAATAATGCCGAATTTACACTTAAATAAATTCACAATATCGTAAGGTGAATAATATGTTATATAAAAAGAACGTTGAAAAATCACTAAAAACAGAACTTTTTAAAAATCCTACATCTGAATTCCGTGGAACACCTTTCTGGGCACTTAACTCATATTTGACAAAAGAAGAATTATGCCGTCAGATAGATGTATTCAAGGAAATGGGACTCGGCGGATTTCATCTTCACGTAAGAACAGGTCTTGAAAACGAGTACCTGGGCGAGGAATATATGAGTCTCATTAAGGCTGCTGTTGATAATGCAAAGAAAGAAAAAATGCTTGCATGGCTTTATGACGAAGACCGTTGGCCATCGGGTGCTGCAGGTGGACTTGTAACAAAGGACGAAAAATACAGAAGCAGATGTCTTCTTTTCACTCCGTACAGAGAAGCCGAAAATTATGCCGTAAACACCTCCAGTTCTGAGGGTGGGAGAAGCGGAAGAGGAATGCTTATTGCCTGTTATGATGTCGTTCTTGATAATGAAGGCTTTCTTTCTTCATATAAAAAAATCAGCGAGGACGATGAAGCTGAAGGCACAAAGTGGTACGCCCTTCTTGAAATACACACACCCTCAAGCTGGTATAACAATCAGACATATCTTGACACATTGAGCCGTGAGGCTGTTAAAAAATTCATCGAAGTAACCCATGAAAAATATAAAGACAAAGTAGGAGATGAATTTGATAAAACAGTTCCCGCTATTTTCACTGATGAGCCTCAGTTCACAAGGAAAAGAGTTCTTAACAATTCATTTGATAAAATGGATATTACAATGCCGTGGACTGATAAGGTTCCTGAGCTTTACAAAGAAATGTATGGTGAAGATATTTTTGACACCCTTCCTGAAATTTTCTGGGATAAGCCCGGCTCTGAACCCTCTGTGCACCGTTACAGATACCACGATTTTATTGCTGAATTATTTGCAACATCATTTGCCGATACTGTGGGTAAATGGTGTAATGAAAATGGAATTGCCCTTACGGGACATATGATGCAAGAGCCTACACTCAATTCACAAACAGCATCCCTTGGTGAAGCAATGCGTTCATACAGAAGCTTTAAGCTTCCCGGCATTGATATGCTTTGCAATCGGCATGAATTTACTACTGCAAAACAGACACAGTCTGCTGTTCATCAGTACGGTTATGAGGGTATGCTTTCAGAGCTTTACGGTGTAACAGGTTGGGACTGTGATTTCAGAACATATAAGCATCAGGGCGACTGGCAGACTTGTCTTGGCGTTACAATCCGTGTCCCTCATCTTTCGTGGTATGCGATGAAGGGTGAAGCAAAACGAGATTATCCTGCTTCAATCCACTATCAGTCACCATGGTACAAAAAATATAATCTTATTGAAGATCATTTCGCAAGAGTAAACACTGCACTTACACGAGGCAAGCCTGTTGTAAAAGTGGGTGTTATTCATCCCGTTGAAAGCTTCTGGCTTCATTGGGGACCTAATGACAAATCGGCAATATTCAGAGAAAGTCTTGATGAAAGGTTTTCCAACGTTACAAAGTGGCTTCTTGAAGGTAGTATAGATTTCAATTTTATTTCAGAGTCGCTTCTCCCATCTCTTTGCGGAAAAGGAAATGCGCCCTTAAAGGTCGGCGAAATGGAATACGATGCGATTGTCGTTCCCGGGTGCGAAACCTTGAGAAAAACAACAGTTGAAAGACTTGAGCAATTCCGTGAGAATGGCGGTAAACTCATTTTTATGGGTGATGCGCCTTCGCTCGTTGACGCTGTACCTTCTGATTATGCAAAATCACTTTTTGAAGAGAGTGAAAAAATCGACTTTTCTCGTGCATCACTTCTCACAGCACTTGAGGATGTAAGAACTCTCACAATAAGATATGCTAACGGAAAACTTACGGATAATTACATATATCAGCTCCGTGAAGACAATGACTGCAAATGGCTTTTCATCTGCCCTTCAAAAGAACCTGATAACAAGCATATAGATAACGGTAAAGATATTCAAATTATTCTGAATGGCACATTTTCACCTGAAATTTACAACACAGAAAATGGTGAAATTAAACCGATTAAAGCAGAATACCGAGAAGGAAAGACCATTATTCGTTATCGTATTTTTGGTTATGACTCAATTCTTCTCAAACTCGTTGATGGTAAAACTGATTGTGAAAAAGCACAGCATATCCCTTCAACCTCAGGTGAAAAGCTTTGTGAAATGTGTGATTATGAGTTGTCTGAAGAAAATGTGCTTGTTCTTGATATGGCTGAGTGGAAGCTTGACAGTGATGAAGCTTGGTCAGAAAAGGAAGAAATTCTTCGCCTTGATAATCTTATAAGAGAACGCCTCGGAATGAACAAAAGAGGCGGACATGTTGTTCAACCTTGGGTATATGGGAAATTGCCAAAGGACCACAAAGCAACGCTTAAATTTACGTTCAAGAGTGAAATAGATTATGATGGCGCAGTTCTTGCTCTTGAGGATGCTGATGTTGCAGATGTAATCTTTAATGGTGAAAAAATTACTCAACGAGAGGAAGGCTTCTATGTCGATATTTCAATCGGCAAAATGAAGCTCGGCAATATCGTAAAGGGTGAGAATATACTTGAAATCACTCTTCCCTTCGGTGAAACTGCAGGTCTTGAAAATGTGTTTGTTCTCGGTGATTTCGGTGTAAGAGTAGCGGGCTCTGTTGCAGTTGTTACTGAGCTTCCCGAAAAAATAGCATTTGGTTCTTTGCTCAATCAGGGCTTTCCATTCTATTCAGGTGCAGTTACGTATAAAATGAAGGCTGTAGCAGAAAACGGAAGTCTGACAGTAACCGCAAGTGACTATATAGGTGCTCTTATTGAAGTAAGTGTTGACGGTGAAATTAAGGGCGATATTATTTATCCACCTTACACACTTGAAATCAAAGGTATTCCTGACGGTGAACACGAGATAGGCTTAAAGCTTTATACTCACCGTTATAACTCATTCGGACCGATTCACCTTGTTAATGTAAATGAAAAATGGCATGGCCCGGATGCTTGGAGAACTAAAGGAATAAATTGGAGTTATGAATATGTTCTTCGTACCACAGGTATTCTCAAAACTCCGGGCATAAGTTAAATTGTTTCAATGTGCAAAAGACATTTTTATAATTATAAGATATTATGTTTTAATGTAGCATTTGCATAAATACTATCGTCATTATTTGTAATTCTAATATATAGTCTTTAATAAAAAAATGTGTTAAAATTAATTAAAATTAGCTTCAGGAGATGATATGATGTTTAAAAACAAAAAAACTTCTTCTTCGGAAATTCCGAAGAATGCTTTAACAGGAAATGAAGGCAAGTACATATCGAAATTCGAGTACGCCTGCGTTATGCTCGCAAGAATCGGCGGCATGTTCGGTACAACCCTTACGGGTACACTTGCCACAGCATTCTTACACGAACTTTATTTCGGTCCTGTAGGTGTTGATTCCGATTCAATTGCGGATATTCTTGCCGTACAGACGACAATGACAACTATTTTAGGTATTGCAATGGGTGCTATTTCCGGTATGATTATCCAGAAGTTCAGAACCCGTTGGGGCAGATATCGCCATTGGTATGTTATTTGCCTTATTCCTATATTCACTCTTACTGCCTTATACTTCTACGTTCCCCAGGGATGGACTATTCAGCAGATGACCCTTTTCCGTTACGGAATAGCCTGCTGTCAGACTATATTCAATGCCTTTAACAATGCAGGACAGAATATTATTCAGGTTATTTCTCCCAACCCCAAGGAAAAGAAAACCGCTGCAACAATATGGCAGTTATCTTATTATATCGGCTACGGCGGAGCTTATATTGCAACCTTTGTTTACGGTATTTTCAGCGATGACAAGAATGCGATGTATATGACACTCGCTCTTGTTGCAGCTGTTGTTACAGCCTCCGGTAACCTTATGTGTGCCTTCTTCTGTAAGGAAAGAATTGAGTTGCCTCAGAAGGAAAAGGTAAAGGTTTCAAAAACTCTTCTGTCTCTTTTCAAAGACAGAAACTACCGTGCCTTCCAGTATATGCAGTGGGGTACTAATTTTGCTATGCTCGGTAAAATGTCAACCTTCCTTGTTGCTATTACAGTAGGCTCATCAAAGAACCTTCTTCTTACACTTCCGACCGCTATCGGTACTGTTGTAGGTAATCTCATTACTACAAAGCTTTCAAAGAAGTATGAGCCTACAAAGCTTCTCAAATTCTGCGGTATCTATTCACCCGTTGCAGCAGGTGTACTCTTCGGCATCTGCTTTATTGAAGCAAAAATGGGTATCAGATTCTTCGAAGGCTGGAACAGTATATTCTTCTATGTATTCTATTTCATTTTTGGTATCGGTATCGGTATTCAGGAGCTTTCAAAATCTCACTTTGATGTTGAATTTTATGATTATCTTGAATGGAAGACAGGCGAAAGAATGGAAGCTGTTCAGGGTATTATCCCCGGTTGGATCAACTCCGGCTTCAACTACCTCAAGGAGCTTGCTATACCCTATATGGTTGCATGGGCAGGCTATGAGTCTTCAAAGGTAGGTAACCTTGTTGAAACAATGCAGGCCCGTCCCACATATCTTGATACTTGTCTCAAGCTTTTAGCCTTCCTTCTCTTCGGCTATACTATTGCCAACGTTATCAGAGCTGTTGTGCTCAAATTTGCCTATAATGTTGAAGGCGATAAGAAGCAACAGATGTACCGTGAGCTTGAAGTAATCAGAGCAGAGCGCCATAAGGAAAATGAATCAATCAGACAGACAAAGGAAGCCAGTGGCGAATAATAAAACAAACTGTTGAGAAAAAATATATTTATGAAAATTACATCTGAAAGCACACTCTCAGAGGTACTCAAAAATCCCATCCCTTGGGATGACAGTGAAAACGCAGGCTTCACAACGGGTGCACCCTGGCTTCGTGTTAATGGTGACTATAAGCAGTGTAATGTAAAGGCTCAGCTTCAGGATGAATCAAGTACGTTTCACTATTACAGAAGGCTTATGGAACTACGCAAGAAAAACAAATCGACTTTGGTTTACGGTGATTTCAGACCTCTTGAAACAAATGACGAAACCTATTGTTTTTACAGAGAGTCAGGCGAAGGAAAGTTCTATATTGAAATGAACCTTACTGAAAACGAAATCGACAGACCAAGACAAGCTGAAGGTGAATGTGTGCTTTCAAATTATTCCCTTTCTTCAGATAAGCTTCGAGCTTATGAAGCAAATATATACAAAGTAAAAATTACTGAATAAGGAGCTGGAATTATGTTTAAAAAATTGATTCTCTTTGTTTTATCACTGTTTGCAATTACCGTTACGGCAGGTGCCCTGTCCTTCGCAGCAGGAGCAGCACTTATGCCCGATAACGAAAACGTGGATTACAGCCCCGCTGACCCTCAACAGCAGGTTGATAAAACCATAAGATTTGATTCTGAGGGTAAGCTTAAGATATTGCATATCGCTGACACTCACCTTGAGTACGACAAGAATTTTGATGCATCCATATGGGTAGTTGCAGAGGCATGCGACATTGAAAAGCCTGACCTTGTTGTGCTTACCGGCGACAATGTAAAGCCTTATGATGACCCTGAGCAGACAAAGAAGCTCATCAACGCCCTGATGAATATTTTTCAGTCGAGAAATATTCCTGTTGCTGTAACCTTCGGCAACCACGATTCAGAGGCAGGTCCGATGACAAGAAAGGATATTATGGACTATTACAGCACCTTCCCCTGCGTAATTTCCGTTGACACGGGTGAGGAATTCAAAAACTGTGCAACATTCAATATTCCCGTTCTTGCTTCAGACAGTGACGAAGTTAAATTCAATATCTGGGTGTTTGATTCAGGCGATTATGATGAAGATGAGCCCAGACATTATGACCGTGTACGCACTGAGCAGATAGAATGGTACAAGGAAACCGCAGCAAAGCTCAAGGAGGAAAACGGCGGCGAAACTGTCAACTCCGTTGTTTTCCAGCATATAATTGTACCTGAGGTTTATGACGCTCTTAAGAAGATTAACTTCTGGCAGCCCTACTCAGTAAAGCATATTTACAACGAGACGGAATACTATACCTTTGACCCCAATGTTGTAAACTACGGAACTCTTAACGAGAAGCCCTGCCCCGGATACTACAACGATGGTCAGTTTGACGCTATGGTAGAAAATGGCGACGTGCTTGCTATGTTCACAGGTCACGACCATACAAACGCCTTCGGTGTAAGACATAAGGATATTGATATTTATACCTCACCTATGTCACGCTATAAGGGTCTTGCCTACACAACTCAGTACGGCTACCGCGTGGTTGAAATCGATGAAGATGACACCTCCACCTACGAAACACGTGTAGAGCGTCTTTATGATGTATTCGATTTTGGTTATATAAAGACTGCAAGAGAGAATGGCGATAAGTATTCAGCTGCACTTTCCCTTGAGCTTGCCGTAAAGGGATTTGTTCAGAAGGTGTTTACGAAGCTCTGGCAGACAGCTGTTGAAGTTATTACAGGCAGAACAGTTGCATACCCGGACTAAATCAAACAAAAAAACAGCAACGTTATTTGAAAAAAGTGAACATACTGATACAATATTGTACGATGTAAGAGTAAAATGTAAGGCAAGGTCTCAGCTTTGACCTTGTCGTGCTTGCATCAATGAGTAGTTCTTATCTGGATTGGAATTACAATGATCCTGAGTTGGCGGTGGCGGGAACAATAATGGCATGGGTTTGAGTTCTTGTTTGTAAGAATTGCACCGATTACTTTTTTGGCTTCTGTAGTTGGAATTGTAGCGACATATGAGAAAAGATAAATTTCAGTTTGACTGTTAGACAAATTCCAATTTGGTGATTCTCAGTTGGATGTTATTGTAACTGAGAACATATTTGGTGTCATCCTTTCCGACGAAGCGTCAATGATTACATGCTCAATAGATATGATACCTTCGTCAAGTCTATGTGCCGCTTCCTACGGACTTTATGAGCCTATTCACGGTTCTAAAATGAGACCTATAGCAAACGAAAATCCGTTCTCGATAGAGGATATTTTTTGTTTAGAAAGTGATTGATTTTGTAAAGAAAAACTAGTATAATTCGAATATAAGATTACAAAAGGAGAGATTATATTGAAAAAGTTTATTTCTTTTTTATTATCATTAACACTTGTTTTTTCACTTGCAGTTCCTTGCTTTGCGGCTGAAGATGCCGAAGAATATCCGACTGTTTATGTTATCGGAGCTCATAAAAATGAAATTTTCAATGCGAAGGATGAAAAGATTTATCCTATTGAAGCTGATATCGGTGCAAGAATAAAGGAAGCTATTATTCCTTGCCTTGAAAAGCTCGCAATAGGTATGCTTACTGATGACTACGAGGAATATGCAGAGGAATTTAACAGTGCTATGGCTCCTATTTTTGAAGAGTTGGTTCTTGATAAAAACGGTGATGTAAGCAACGGCTCTTATACAAAGTACTATTCTTCTACAGAAAATATTATCGGTAAGACATCAGGCTACAGTGTATGGGATGGCAGATTCTGGTATGACTGGCGTGAATCACCGATTAAGACAGCAGGCGAACTCAAGCTCCATATCGACAATGTCATTTCTGCAACGGGAAAGGACAAGGTTCAACTTATAGGCCGCTGCTACGGTGCAAATGTAGTTGCTGCATATCTTGAGCTTTATAAGGAACATGCGATCAAATATGTATCTGATGTTTCTTATTATTCATCTTCAGCTCTCGGTATTGATTTTATGAGTGCTATTTATTCGGGTGAGATTTATCTTGATGATGTAGCAATTACCAATTTTCTTAACTACTATGTTGAAAATGAAGACCTTTTTGAAGATGAATCAACAGGTGCACTTGTTCAGACTTTTGTTGAGGTTTTGAGATACGCCAAGATTCTTGGCCTTGCAGGTGATGCCCTTACAGATTTTTTCAACAAGTTCAAGGATGATTTGCTTCCGTTAGTTCTCCGAAACTCATTTGGTGGTTGGCTTTCATATTGGGCAATGGTTACTCCTGAGCTTTATGAAAAAGCAAGAGATTATATCTTTGGTACTGAGGAATTAAAGAGTGAATATGCAGGTTTTATTGCCAAGGCTGATAAGTATCACTACGATGTTCAAGTAAACATTGTTGATACAATGGTTGAGCTTGACAAAGCAGGTATCAATTTCTATAACTTCACAAAGTATAACTTCCCCGAAATACCTGTATATAAGGGTGCACATACACAAGGTGACGCAGATACATCGGTTTACAGACAGTCCTTCGGTGCGACTGCCGCAGACTACGATAAGGTTTTTTCAGAGAAATATTTAGCATCAGTTCCGGCTGAAAAGCTTAAGTATATTTCACCTGACAGGAAGATTGATGCATCAACATGTCTCTTCCCTGATAAGACATGGTTTATAAAGGATCTTCACCACGACTTTTTCGGTCCCTTACAGAATATGTCAATGGAGATAATGAGATATGACCTTACTGTAGAGAACGAAAAGTATCCTCAGTTCCTCACTCACATAGGAAAAGGAGATGTTGTCGTTGATGAATTGATTATCACCGAAGGCACAGACGAAGATGCAGACAAAGAAGAAAGCACCTATTTTACTGTTTTGATCCGTTTCTTTACTGCTTTCTTCAATTTTATCAGAGATATTTTAAAAGGTGAAATCAGCTTTTCAGAATAAGCGAATACACTATCTTCCAATTTCATTTAGAGCTATTAAACACAAAAATCCCGTTCATTGAGCGGGATTTTTGCGGATGCCATATAATTGGTCGGTGGAGCGTAGTGACGGCGTTTGTGGAAAAGAAATGATTATGCACCCGATTGTAATTTCAGATTATGTGTGGTATAATCAACTCGAATAAGAATTTGCGGAGGCTTATAAATGATACAAAAGACAAACTTGAAAGATATTGTTAACTTGGTTGATGATTTGTTCTTATATAAGAGAGTTGGTACACTCAATAATCATATGCTAAATGTATTACAGGCTGAAAATAGAACTTTGGATTTTCATATACACGAATCCTCTGACGAAATGTTTTATTGTATTGAGGGTGAATTTGATATTGAATTTGAGGATGGATTAACACATATGTGCGAGGGTGATTTTATAATTATACCTAAAGGCACAAAACATCGTCCTATATGCAAAAACTTAGTCAAGTGCCTTTTGATTGAGGTGGAAGGAACATTGAACAATGACAATACAGGCGGCACATACAAAGAGTAAAACAGTATCTTTTCACTAACTTCTTATTTGTTAAACTAATGGTTCTAAAATGAGACGCACTCCCAAACGAAAATCCGTTCACGTAAGTGGGCGGATTTTCGTTTATATTATTCATTCTTCAATATTCATTGATGAAGAACAGATTTTTAATGGATGATGAATTTACAGTGCTTGTCCTTTTCTGAGCCTTGAAGCACATTTTCTTTTTTATTGATGATATATTTATTTGCATTGCTATATTTGAATATATCTTGAAAAAACTTGTGCATATTGTTATAATATTCATATAAAATCCGAAGGAGGTTTCAATTATGAATAAACCTTTATATCCCAAGTGCGCCGTTCCCGCTTCCGAGGTTGCAAGAATAAAAGGTTTGGGATTTTTAAGAGATAAAACAACCGAAGATAAATTCAACTGCAGAGTTCTTACAATAAACGGCAGAGTCAGCAGTGATTTTATGCGCGATGTTGCTGAGGCTGCTGATAGGTTCGGTACGGGTAAACTCGCTATGACGTCAAGAATGACCGTTGAAATTCAGGGAATTCCTTATGCCGATATAGATGATTTCATCGCTTTTATCAATTCAAAGGGTATTGAATGCGGCGGCACAGGACCGAAGGTGCGCCCTGTTGTTTCATGCAAGGGAACAACTTGTCAGTACGGCCTTATTGATACTTTTTCACTTTCGGAAAAAATTCACGATAAATTTTATGTTGCCTATCACGGAGTTAAGCTTCCTCATAAATTCAAAATCGCAGTCGGAGGCTGTCCTAATAACTGCGTAAAGCCCGATATCAATGACCTTGGCATCATCGGTTACAGAAGACCGGTCGTTTCTGATAAATGTGTCGGTTGCGGTCTTTGTGCAAAAGCCTGCCCTATGGGAGCAATAACTATGGAAAATAAGCTTCCTGTAACAGACAGAGAAAAGTGTAACAGCTGCGGCAGATGTATTGCGGCCTGCAGGGTTGACGGAATGAAAATTGAAAATGGCGGATACAGACTTTATCTCGGAGGCAGATGGGGTAAAAAGGTGGGCAGAGGTACGCCTCTGGATTATATTTTTGAAACCGAAGAAGAAATTCTTTCTGCTGTTGAAAAAACCATTCTCTTTTACAAGGAAGAGGGTTTTGCAGGTGAACGCTTTGCAGATACAATGGCAAGAGTTGGCTTTGATGCAGTGAAAGAAGCTGTGCTTTCAGATGAAATTCTTAAAAGAAAAGATGAGATTCTCAAGGATGAATAAGAAAAGTACGGTTATTGCAGCTATAGCTGTTGTTTTGCTGATTTTTATTTCGGGTGCGGTTGAAATCAATAAGACTGAAAGCAGCGGAGAATATTTTACATTCACCGATAGCGAGGGGAATATTGTTGAGCTTTCTCATAAACCTCAGAAAACGGCAGTGCTTTTTTCTTCGCTTGCTGAATGTTGGATTGAGGCAGGTGGTGAGGTTTATGCAACTGTAGGTGAAAGCATAGACAGAGGCCTTGTAAAAGAGGGCACAGAGCTCGTTGACAGCGGTGCCGGTAAAACTATTGATACGGAAAAGCTTATATCTCTGGAACCTGATTTTGTAATTTGCTCGGCTGATGTAGCAGCTCACCGTGATGTTGCTTCTGCTCTGAAAAAAGCAAAAATTCCTGTTGCAATGCTCAGGATGGACACCTTTGAGGATTATCTTACTATTCTCAAGGTGCTCACAAAAATAACAGATAAAAGCGAAAATTACGAGCAGTATGGTGGAAAAATAAAAAAAGAAATTGAGCAGATAATCAACGACGGACAAAGAGAGGATAACCCCAAAATTCTCTTTGTGCGCTCGGGCTCATCGTACAGCTCCGCAAAGGCTAAAAAGGCAGATGATAATTTTGCGGCAAAAATTCTTGAGGATTTTGGCTGTGTCAATATTGCCGATAAGGCAGAGCTGCTTCTTGACAACCTCAGTGCCGAAGTAATACTCAAGGAAAATCCGCAGTATATTTTCGTGTCAGTTATGGGCGGTTATGATAACAGCAAGGCATATATGGAAGAACTTCTGGGCAGGAAAGGGTATGCTTCTCTTGAAGCGGTGAAAAACGGCAGAGTGTATTTCCTCCCTAAAGAGCTGTTTCAGTATAAGCCCTGCGGCAGATGGGCAGAAAGCTACAGATATATTTCATCAATTTTAAATAATGAGTGATGCTTATGACAAGAAAAATAAAAGTTAAATCAGCACACGGTAAAATCGGCCTTGTGCTGATTTTACTCTTTTTAAGTATGTTATCACTTCGTTTCGGAAGTGCAGAAATGACAGATTCGGATTTTTTCGGCGGCCTGTTTAACCGCCGGGGCTATGAAACCGAAAGAATAATTTTGCTCACGCTCAGACTTCCCAGAATTCTTGCGGCAATTATTGCCGGTGCAGGTCTTTCTGTTTCGGGTGTTATTCTTCAAAGTGTAACGGGAAATGAGCTTGCGTCACCGAATATTATAGGTGTAAATGCAGGCGCGGGTTTTTCTATGGTGCTTATGCTGTTCTTCGCACCGCAGACGGTTTATTTAAGACCGTTTGCGGCCTTTATCGGTGCCTTTCTTACAACAATATTTATTCTTATTACCGCATCAAAGGGACAGTTCTCAAAAACAACCGTTATTCTCTGCGGTGTTGCAATAACAGCCGTGCTCAATGCGGGGATATCGTTTATTACATACCTGAATCCCGATGTTATTATGGATTACAGCTTCTTTTCGGTAGGCGGTGTTGCGGGAACAGAAATAAAGGAACTTATTCTGCCTGCATTTGCAGTTGCTTTTTGTGTGCTGATAACCCTTGTGCTTTCCGTAAAAATAGATATTCTGTGTCTTGGTGACAGTATTGCCAATTCATTGGGCGTTAACGTTAAGCTTCTTCGTGTGGCTTGTCTTGCAATAGCGGGACTTTCGGCGGCTTCTGCGGTATCTTTCGCAGGCTTACTCGGATTTGTAGGGCTTGTCGTACCTCACATTGCAAGAAAAATAACCGACGGAAGCGTGAGTGAACTGCTGAAAGTGTCGGTACTCATAGGCGGAATTTTAGTGGTTTTTGCAGATTTTATCGGCAGAACGGTGTTTGCTCCGTCTGAAATTCCCGTAGGTATTATTATGGCTTTTGTCGGTGCTCCGTTTCTTCTTTATATTGTTATAAGGAGGAGCAAAAATGCTTGAGTTTAAAAACATAAGTGTTACCAAAAATAAAAAAGATATTCTGCAGAATGTCAGCTTCTCGGTCAAGCCACACACAATTACGGCAATAATAGGAAAAAACGGAAGCGGAAAATCAACCCTTATTTCCTGCCTTACGTGTGAGAGTAAATATAAGGGAACGATTTTCTTCTCTGACGAGGATATTTCTTTGCTGAGCTCAAAGCAAAGATCGAGATTAGTTTCTCTTCTTCCGCAAAATCTTCCTGCAATACCTGTAACGGTTGAAAGACTGGCAGAAATGGGAAGAAATCCCTATACAGATATAGGCAAAAGGCTTTCGGAAAAAGATGAGCAGCAGATAGAAAAAGCAATTGAGAGTGCAGGAATCGCAAATATACGCCACAGAAAGCTGACTGAAATTTCGGGTGGCGAAAGGCAGAAGGCTTATATCGCGATGCTTCTTTCTCAGAATACCCGTGTTGTTGCTCTTGATGAGCCTACTGCTTATATGGATGTGCAGGTGGAAAAGGCATTTATGTCACTTGTACGTGAGCTTAAAGAAAAACACAAAAAAACTCTTCTTGTGGTTATGCACGACCTTTCGGCAGCGGCAGAAATTGCAGACTATATTCTACTTTTGGATGAAGGCAGGGTTAGGGAATTCGGAAAAACCAAGGATGTTCTGAAAAGCGGAGCTATAGAAGATGTTTTTTGTGTGACACGGTATGAATGTGAATTTGAAGCGGAAAAGAGAATAATTTTCAGATAAAAGTGAATTAACCATCCTGCTGAATTGTATAGCTGCGTTTATGTAATGAGACGTACTGCCGTGATGCTCGCCCGAAATTGAACCAAAGTCCGAAAAGCTTGGCTTTGTTGCGCTGAACCGGAAATGTTGCTTTTTAGACGGCTCGGATTTGACCCCGGAAGATAAAATAATCGGTGGTCCTGGTTAGTTTGATATGTGCATTATAAATCTTGACAAAATTGATTGTCACAAATATAATTATAATAATAAACAAAAGGAGGAAAAAGCATGAAAAAGCATACCAAAGTCTTATGCGTAGCAATTTGTGCGGTGCTTTGTGCAAGTGTTTTTTTCTCCGTGTGGCCTGCTGCTTATGACCACAGCCATGATTGCTTAGGCGAAAACTGTCAGTATTGTCAGGCAGTTTCATTACAGCAGGAGCTTATGAGACTTGTTCTTTTCGGCTGTTTCAGTACAGTATTTGCTTTTATTTTTATACAGCTGATTGTAAATTGTAATTTACGTGGAGACGGTAAAAAACAAAACGTCAACCTCGTTGCAAACAGAGTAAAACTTACAGCTTAATATTATCCGCTTTTAACAAGCCTTAAAGCATGGGCACAGAACAGCTGTGTCTTTTTCGGCGTATTTTATGATGCGTCTCAGTCTGCTTTTTATCGGGCTTGTTTTTTTGTGTTCAAAATAAAAACAAAGGTGGATAAACTATGATAAAGATTAAAAATGTTTCAAAGCATTTTGCTAACGAAACAGCTATAGATTACTCTGATATAACATTTGAAAAAGGTAAAAGCTATATGCTTTTAGGTGCATCCGGATGCGGTAAATCAACGCTTCTCAATATGATTGCAGGCATACTGTCACCTGAGACCGGTACCATTGAAATAGCCGGTGAAGATATGACAAATAAAAGTCAGAAAGAAAAAGATAAGTTCAGAATTCAGAAGATCGGATACATCTTCCAGGACTTTAAGCTTATTCCAGAAATGACAGTTATGGATAATATTTCAATTCTGCGGCTTGAAAAGGTGGATATATCCGGAATTGATAAAGTTCTTGATGCTTTAGGCATACTTGACAAGAAGAACAAAAAGGTCAAGCACCTCTCGGGTGGTGAAAAGCAGAGAGTTGCAATAGCAAGAGCTATAGTTAAAAAGCCTGAAATCATTCTTGCAGACGAGCCGACGGGCAATCTTAACTTTGCCATCGGTGAGGCTGTTATAAAACAGCTTATGGAAGTTTCCAAGGATAAAACTCTTATTGCCGTCACCCACGATGAAAGACTCGGCAAATACTTTGACCATATCATAGATATGAATCAGGTGACAGGAGGCAGAAGAGATGTTTAAGTTTGCATTTAAAAATATGGCTATCAAAAAAGCCAAAATTGTACTCATTGTCATTTCGATTGTAATCTCAGCCTGTGTAGGCATACTCGCATATAATATTTCCGAGCAGGTTGACAGCGGCTTCAAAACAACAGCCGCTTACTATGATATTATTATCGGTCCGTCAGGCTCATCGACTCAGCTTGCTATGAACACAATGTTCTTCACAGATAAGCCTCTCGGCACAATATCTTATGAATATGTAGAACAACTTCAGAAGGATACACGGGTCAATAAGGTGGTTCCTTTTACAATGGGCGACTCATATAACGGTGCTAAAATTGTTGGTACCACTGCCGATTTCCTTGAGGGTAAGGAGCTTCGTGAGGGTGTGATGTATTCTGAAAAATTTGAGTGTGTCATCGGCTCTGCCGTGGCTGAAAAATACTCACTTTCCCTTGGCTCAACTCTTGTGACTTCCCACGGACTTACCGAAGGCGGTCACGCTCATGAGGGCAATCCTCTTACGGTTGTGGGTATACTTGACGAAACTAAAACCGCCTATGATAATGTGATTTTTACTCCCTGTGAAACCGTATGGGCAACTCACTCGCACAGTGATGTAGAAAGCGAAGAGGCTCAAGAAGTGCTCGATGATGAGCACGGGGAAACGGCTGACGAGCACACTCATACAGACGAAGATGCTCACAGTCATCAGGAGTCATCAGATACCCGCGAAGAGCACGGTGAGGTATGTGCAATTCTTGTAAAAAGCAAGAGCTTCAATGCCTACAGTCAGCTTTCGGCAGAGTACGGTGAAAACTCAAAGCTTCTTGTAATCAATCCCTCAGAGGTGCTTCGCGAAGTGCTGGAAAATGTTGATATGAGTACACAGATCGTATATATTCTTTGCATAATTATACTCATAATGAACATCTTTATTATTTCCGTAATCACTCTTCTCAATATGTACGACTCGAAGAAGGAGATTGCGTTGATGCGACTTATCGGCATCGGGATGAACAAAATCAACTTTGTCTATATAATTCAGAACGGTATAATTGGCTTTATTTCAACCATACTTGCTTTTATATGTTCAAGGATTTGTCTTGCGCTGATGGGAGGTTATGTAGCTTCAATGGGTATCGTTCTTGATACAGCGAAAATCTATCCTCTTGAAATTGCAATTATGGCGGTAGTATTTGTAATCAGCGTGCTCCCGACTGTTGTGTGCACACTCAATATGTCAAAAAAGGACGGTATAAACGAATGAAAAAGCTTTTAGCTGTTATTCTCTCTGCAATGCTTATTATCAGCATTTTCACAGCCTGCGGTAACAATAGTAACAGTGGCGAAACCATAAGCAACACACTCAGCTTTTCTCAGGCAAACAGTGTGGAGTCAATGCAGAAGCTGGACGGACAGACAGTAAACATAATTGGTTATATGTCAACACTTTCACCTATTACGGGTGACTTTATGTACCTTATGAATCTGCCTTATCAGAGCTGTCCTTTCTGTGTGCCAAACACAACTCAGCTTTCAAACACAATGGCAGTTTATGCCAAGGACGGTGACACCTTTGAATTTACCGACAGAGCCATCAAGGTTGTCGGTACCCTTGAGTTTGGCGACTATACAGACGAATACGGATACGAATATGCTTACCGTATCAAGGATGCAACCTACACCGAGGTTGACACAAGTGAGATGGGTGAAAAGCTTCAGCTCTGGCAGCAGCTTGCCTCAACTGATGTAATTTCCGATGTTTATAATATGTATGAATATGTGAACTTCCTTTGCTTCTGGCCAACTTATACAGCAGAGTTCGATGGCGGCAAGGACTATCTTTATCCTACAGATGCACTTTACTTTGTAGAAACCGAGGGTGCACAGTACAACTACGGATATACTGACGGATATTTTGAAGGTATGATTGCGACAATCAAAGAGGTCAATGCTTCTGAATTCAGTGACCTTATCAAAAACATCGAAAAAGCTCAGGCTCTCGCAGATAAAGCACTCACAGCACTTAAAAACGAAGAATATACAAACACAAGTGAATATACAGATATATTCGGCGACGGCAGAAGTCAGTATATTATGAATGACAATGCTGCTTATGAGGCTGAAATGGAAGCCGTTTACACAGAGTTTGCAGATTGGCTCGCTGAGTGGGAGCTTTAATGGTTGCACAGACTCGGTTCTGAAATCGCCTTTCGGGCAAACTGAATGACATCCGGCTGATTGTAATTCTATAAAAAGAGTGATATAATTCTTTCGGCAGTTTCAAAATTGTCAAGCAGTTTTGTTTTTGAAAAAGCAAGTTTATTACGCAAAAATATCAGCGTTTCCTTTTTTTGGAGATGCTGATTTTTTGTCAGTTGTTTGGTGCTTTTGTTTTTAAATACAACGAGCAGCAAAGATATGCTGCCGGAATGTCAGAAAAATTTGTGTCAGACTAAAATAAGTCAGATTTGCTATTGCAAAAATAAATCAAAGTGCTATAATAGTCACAAATAAACAGAATTTGGTGATTATATGAGTCGTGACATTATCGGCGCGGTGTTGGTTGCAATAACAGGTGTTTTTGTTGCGTTTATCAACTACTGCATATCGAAAAAAGTGCTTATAAAGGCTCCTGAAAGATTTTCGGCTATCACGGTAGTAAGACAGTTCCTGCAGGTTGGTTTTCTTGCTGTGGTTTATTTAATCGGTTCTAATATCGAGAGCGTTAATACCGTTTACCTTTTGGTGGGTGCTGTGCTCGGTATGACCTTGCCGATGTTTTATTTTACTAAAAAGCTGTTGTCGGTTAATGAACTGAGGACAAAAAACAAAAAAGAAGAGGAGGGTGAAACTGATGGGTGAAAAATCCGAGGTAATCATCAAGCTTTTCGGTATACTTGATGTAACCGGAGAGGTTATTACTATGTGGATAATTCTCGGTGTGCTTGCTGTGATATCGCTGATTGTAAAGCTCAATCTCAAGGAGCGGCCGGGTAGGTTTCAGAATATTGTAGAAACAGGTGTAGAATATCTGGATAATTTTTTTACGGATATTCTGGGTAAAAAGAAGACGAGAAAGTATTTTACGTTTCTTGCCTCTCTGTTTATATTTATAATTTTCTCAAACTATTCAGGTATGATTCCCGGTGTAGGTCTTACAGATTATGTGAAGGCACCCACGGCGTCTCTTTCCGTAACGGCAGGTCTTGGCGTGCTGACGTTCCTGTTTCTGCAGATTTCAGGTCTCAGGCACAACGTAAAGCATTATTTCAAGCGTTTTGTGATGCCGATGTTCTTTATGCTTCCGCTTCTGGTGCTTGATGAATTTATCAAGCCCGCTTCTCTTGCTCTTCGTCTTTACGGCAACATTTTCGGTGAAGAGATGGTTACGGAAGAGCTTTATCACATTTTTCCCATAGGTGCACCCGTAGTTATGATGGTGCTCTCACTTTTATTCTGTGCGTTGCAGGCAATGGTTTTCACTATGCTTGTATCGATATACTTAGAAGAAGTAACTGAAGATTAAATTCAAATTTAAATTAAAAGGAGTAATTCAAAATGACAAATTCAGCAATTATCGCTATCGCAGCAGCAATCGCAATAGCTATCAGCACACTCGGCCCCGCTATTGGTCAGGGTATGACCGCAAGAGCAGCTATGGAAAGCATCGCTCGTCAGCCGGATGCGGCCAAGGATATCCGTTCAACGCTTATTATTTCACTTGCTCTTATGGAGGCTCTTACTATTTACGGCCTTCTTATCGCATTTATGCTTGTCGGTAAGATCTGAGGTAGCTGATTATGAGTATACAGCCATCAGTTGTTGTCTGGACTGTGATATGCTTTCTTCTGCTTATGGTAATACTTAAGAATCTGCTTTTCACTCCGGTGCTGAAAATGCTGGACAACCGAAAAAATAAGGTTGAAGCTGCTGATAAAAAGCTTAAGAAAATTGCAGACATAGAGGCAGAAAATGAAAGAATTCTTGCTGAGGAAAAAATCCGTGCTGAAGCTCAAAGTATTGCCGAGGCAAAGGAAAAGGTTCAGCAGATACAGTTAAAGGGAAAAAAAGAAATAGAAAACGCCCAAAGAAAATGTCTGTCCGATATTGAGAAATACAGGAACGACATAGTGGGGGAGTATGACAAGATAGTGTATTCCGTTGCGCCTAAAATGGAAACAGCGGCGGCTATTTTTGCCAAAAACATAATCTCCAATAGGATTTGATATTATGGAAATACAATATGTAATTATCAACTTTCTTATTCTTGTTGCAATTCTTATTTTAGCCGGCAGAAAGACCGTAAAAAGGATTTTCGGCGGCAGATATGAAAGAATAAACAGTGAACTGGACAGAGTAGAGGAAATTGAAAAAATGTCTGTACCTGCATTGCAGGAAAATTCCGCTGAAGCCTTTACTGTTGATTTCAGCGAAGAAATCAGCAAGGCAGAAGGTCTTGTTGCAGAAAAAACTGCTTCTATCGAAGCTTTCACCGAAAGAGAAAAAAGCGAAATTCATCGCGGTATGATTGAGGATGCCCGTAAGGAGCTTTTTTCCGTAATGAAAGATAATGTTGTAAATCTTTTTTCATACGAAAAATACCGTAATGCCATAAGTGAGCTTGACAGACCTGTAATTGACGAGATACTTAAAAGAATAACTCTCACTCCCGGTGATATGGCTTATCTTAAGCATCACGATGTTCTTTACGTAACACTTACCTCTGCTTATCCACTTGCGAAGGATATCGTTGACGATGTTGACAGGGTAACTACCGAGTTACTCGATTCAGTCGGCGGAAAAACCTCTCTGTGGGTTCTGGAGGATGAGACGCTTATAGGAGGTCTCAGACTGCGTATAGGTGATACCGTATATGACGGCACGGTTGCAGAGGAGCTGTATCAGTTCGGTAAAAATCTCGGCCGTGAGCCTATAATGCACGATGACACGGTAGGTCACCTTATTCAGGAATTTACCGAAAAAACAGAATCCTTCAGACCGCAGATACATAAGTATCAGCTCGGCAGAGTTATGACCGTTTCAGACGGTATCTGCTGGATGGACGGTCTGGCCGATATTATGTACGGTGAGGTTGTTGAGTTTGAGTGCGGCGAAAGAGGTATGGTGCTTGATATTCAGCAGAACCGTATAGGCTGTGTAATTTTCGGTGAGTTTGAACACATAGAAAGCGGCAGCCGTGTAAGACGTGTCGGAAGAATTGCCTCGGTTCCTGTAGGTGAATGTCTTCTCGGACGTGTGGTTGATGCTATGGGCAATCCCAAGGACGCTATGGGTTATGTTCCTTATACAGAAACCCGTCCTATTGAATTCAAGGCACCCGGTATTCTTGACAGAGCTCCCGTAAATTCACCTCTCCACACCGGCATAAAGGCTATTGACGCTCTCGTACCTATCGGTAAGGGACAGCGTGAGCTTATTATAGGTGACAGACAGACAGGTAAAACTGCAATTGCAGTTGATACAATTATTAACCAGAAGGGTAAGGGTACGGTCTGTATCTATGTCGCTATAGGACAAAAGGATACCTTAGTTGCTGAAATTAAAGACAGACTTGAGGCAAACGGTGCTATGGAATATACAACAATTATTTCGGTGCCGGCTTCCGCATCAGCGGCACTTCAGTATATTGCTCCCTTCTCAGGTTCGGCTATGGCTGAATACTTTATGTATGAGGGTAAGGATGTTCTTATCGTCTACGATGACCTTTCGAAACATGCGGTAGCTTACCGCGAGCTTTCACTTCTGCTTCACAGACCTTCGGGCCGTGAGGCTTATCCGGGCGATATATTCTATCTCCATTCGAGGCTGCTTGAAAGAGCCGCTCACCTTTCCGAAGAACTCGGCGGCGGTTCAATAACGGCTCTTCCGATAATTGAAACTCTTGCAGGGGACATTTCTGCTTATATCCCCACAAATGTTATTTCAATTACCGACGGTCAGGTTTTCCTTGATGCTGAGCTTTTCAACGAAGGTCAGCGTCCCGCTGTCAATGTCGGCCTTTCCGTATCACGAGTCGGCGGTGCGGCACAGACGCCTTCAATGAAAAAGGTTTCGTCTTCACTTCGTACCCGACTTGCACAGTACAGAGAGCTTGCCGAGTTTATGCAGTTCGGTTCCGATATTGACGACGAAACCAAGAAAGCTCTTTCTTCCGGCAGACTTCTTACGGAAGCACTGCGTCAGCCAAGATATGCACCCGTAGAGGATTGTATGCAGACGATTCTTATTTTTGCCGTAAGTGAGGGTTTTGCAGACGGTGTTACACCGGGAGAAATTGAAAAATTTGAAAAAGGGCTTTACAGCTTTTTCAGAAATGAAAGGGCTGACCTTGCTCTCAGAATCAAAGAAGCTGATAAATTTGATGATGAACTGAAAAATTCACTAAAGGAAGCGCTAAGTGAATTTGTGAAGAGGTCATAATTATGGCAACAGTTCAGAGCTTAAAGAAAAAATTACAGACAATCCGCTCGACGGCTAAGGTGACCCGTGCTATGAAAACAGCTTCTACGGTCAAATATTCAAAGCTCAGCGGAATATATGCTGAATATCAGAAATATGCAGATGAATATCTCAGCCTTTACGAAAGCTATCGTGGTGATCTGAATTCTGTTTTCAGCTGCCGGAACCCTGAAGCACCCTGCTGTTACGTTGTAATTACCTCGAACAAAGGAATGTGCGGAGCCTTCAACAACGAGGTTCTGTCATTTTTCAGCGATATGTATGTAAACGGAATTGTTATATCCTGCGGTAAAAAGGCTACGGAATATTTTGATAAAAAGGATATTGCAATTGAAAAAGAAATTGTTTTCAACGATATACCCGCATATGAGCAGGTTAAAGAACTGTTTTCATATATTTATACTCTCTTAAGGGAAGGCAGAATTTCTTCTGTTAAAACTGTTTATCCCGAATATATAAATATGATCAGACAAGCCCCCGTGTGTAAAGAGCTTTTCAATTTTGAAGAGACTGAAGCAGAAGGGGAGGCTCCTCTGTTCGTTCCGGACAGAGAAACGGTAATGAGAAACCTTGCAGAAAAGGTTTTTCTTTGCGTGCTTTATAAACGGGTGCTGGAAACGGCTCTCGGTGCACAGGCTGCCACTCTTACGGCTATGCGCTCAGCATACGACACAGCCTGTGAATACAGCGCGAAATTAGAAACAGAGATGAACAGAAAGCGTCAGAGTCAGGTTACTGCGGACGTTATAGAAATCTCATCGGAATTTTCAATGAAAGGGGATGTGTGATGTGGCAAAAGGTTCTGTAGGTATGGTTCAGAGAATAACCGGTCCCGTTGTGGATATTCTCTATGCACTGAATGAAATTCCCGATATTTTCAACGCCGTAAAAGTTAAGGTAAACGATGAGGTATATACTCTTGAGGTTTCACAGCATCTCGGCAATGGTGAGGTAAGGTGTATTTCAATGAACCCTACCGACGGTATGTCGCGCGGTATGCAGGCTGTTGATACCGGTGAGCCTATAAAGATTTCCGTAGGCAAAGAAACTCTCGGCAGAATGGTTAACGTTACAGGTGCACCTATTGACCGTAAAGAAAAAATTGAAACCGAAGAAAAATGGCCGATTCATCATCCTGCTCCTCCGTTTGCTGAAATTGTTTCATCAACGGATATTCTTGAAACCGGAATCAAGGTTATTGACTTGATGACACCTTATATCAAGGGCGGCAAAATCGGTCTTTTCGGCGGCGCAGGTGTCGGCAAGACAGTTCTTATTATGGAGCTTATCCGTAATGTTGCATTTGAGCACGACGGTTATTCTGTTTTTGCCGGTGTTGGTGAACGTTCAAGAGAGGGTAACGACCTTTGGAATGAGATGAATCAATCAGGCGTTATAGACAAAACCGCACTTGTTTTCGGTCAGATGAATGAAACTGCAGGTGCCAGGCTCAGAGTACCTCTCGTTGGCCTTACTATGGCGGAATATTTCCGTGAAAAATCCCATAAGGATGTACTTTTGTTTATTGATAACATATTCCGTTTTACTCAGGCCGGCAGTGAGGTTTCTGCTTTGTTGGGAAGAATGCCCTCTGCCGTAGGCTATCAGCCTACCCTTGCTTCTGAAATGGGTAAGCTGCAAGAAAGAATTGTTTCTACCGGTAACGGCTCAATTACTTCGGTTCAGGCGGTCTATGTTCCTGCCGATGACCTTACGGATCCGGCTCCCGCAACAACCTTCTCACACCTTGATGCAACCACCGTTCTCTCGCGAAAAATCGTTGAACTCGGTATTTACCCGGCAGTTGATCCCCTTGAGTCTTCCTCAAGAGCTCTTTCGCCTGATTTTGTCGGTGAAAGACATTATAAAACTGCCAAGGAAACACAGCGGGTTCTGCAAAAATATGCGGAGCTACAGGATATTATTGCTATTCTCGGTATGGATGAGCTTTCCGCTGAGGATAAGCAGCTTGTTAAGAGAGCAAGAAGAGTTCAGCGCTTTATGAGTCAGCCTTTCCATGTTGCTGAAAGCTTTACGGGTCAGCAAGGTATATATGTTCCTCTCGAGAAGACCGTAGACAGCGTTGAAAGAATTCTTTCGGGTGAGTGTGATGACATTCCCGAACAGTATTTCCTTATGTCGGGTACTATTGATGATGTTTTTGCCAAGCATAAAAAGGAAAACGGGTGAGATACATGAAGTTTACTCTTTATACTCCTCACTGCAGGTTTGAACCGATGGAATGTGACAGCGTAAGGTTTAATATTGCCGATGGAGCGGACGGTAGCTTTTCGGGTTCATACGGTATAAGAAGCGGACACGCAAAAGCACTCTTTTCACTTTCGGAAGGGAAAATTTCCGTAAGCCTCGGCGGTAATGAGGTTTTTTGTGCTGAATGTTCCGGCGGCTTTGCCAAGGTGGAAAACAATGAAGTTACAGCAATTGTTGACAGTGTTATACAGTAGCCGTAAACGAACCCTACAAATTGGTTGAATCTGTTTATTATAGCTTTACTCAACCGACGGATTCTGACAGGGGTCCGTCGGTTCTTATTTATTCTTGTCACACTGTTTTATCAACTGCTCGCTGTTAGCTTTGTCCGTAAAACTGCGCGTAAGATGGTTGCTGAGAAAAACTATATCATTTTGACTAATAAAAGAGATTGTTCTGTTCTTTTTATTGACAACCGACATATATATTGATATTATTTAATTGCTATTAAAATGCAAGGAGAAAAAAATATGAAAGCAAAAATCACTCTTGCCGCTGAAATGAAAATCGGCAGTATTGACAGAAGAATGTTCGGCTCTTTTATAGAGCATCTCGGCAGAGCTGTTTACGGCGGAATTTACGAGCCGGGACATCCTCTCGCTGATGAATGCGGCTTCAGAAAAGATGTTATTGAGCTAATAAACGAGCTCGATGTTCCCGTAGTACGTTACCCGGGCGGAAATTTTGTTTCGGGCTACAATTGGGAGGACGGCGTGGGTCCCGTTGATAAAAGACCGCCGAGGCTTGAACTTGCGTGGGGCGTCACTGAACCCAATAAATTCGGTACAAATGAATTTATGCGTTGGTGTCAGAAGGCCAAGACCTCACCTATGATGGCGGTTAATCTCGGCACGAGAGGACCTGACGAGGCAAGAGCACTTGTTGAATACTGTAATCATAAGAGCAACTCAAAATATTCTGATATGCGTATTGCTCACGGCTACAAGGAGCCCTGGAATGTAAAGCTCTGGTGCCTGGGCAATGAAATGGACGGCCCCTGGCAGATGTGTGCAAAAACAGCTTCCGAGTACGGACGTACCGCTAACGAGGCATCTAAAATGATGAAATGGGTTGATGGCTCTATTGAAACCGTACTCTGCGGCTCGTCAAGCAGATATATGAACACCTTCGGTGACTGGGAGGCAACTGCTCTTGACGTGGCCTATGATAATATCGACTACATTTCCTTGCATCAGTATTTTGACAATCACCGTAAGGATACTCCGACCTTCCTTGCTAAGAATCTTGATCTTGATGATTTTATTTACAGTGTTATTTGCGTTTGCGACTTTGTAAAGGCCAAAAAGAGAAGCAAAAAACAGATAAATCTTTCCTTCGACGAATGGAATGTGTGGTATCATTCAAACGGCGCACCTATTGAAAGGTGGTCAACAGCACCGGATCAGCTTGAGGATATTTATAACTTTGAGGATGCACTTGTCGTAGCCTGTATGCTTATAACTCTTCTGCGCCATGCTGACAGGGTAAAGATTGCTTGCCTTGCACAGCTTGTCAATGTTATTGCACCGATTTTTACAAAAACGGGTGGGGGAGTGTTCCGCCAGACAACCTTCTATCCTTTCCGAGAAATGTCAAAGTACGCAAGGGGTTATGCACTCAGACCCATAATCACTTCACCCAAGTATGACTGTAAGGATTATACAGACGTGCCGTATCTTGAGGCTATTGCTACCTACGATGAAGAAAACGACGAGGTTGCCGTATTTGCCGTTAACCGTTCAACTGATGAAGAAATGGAGCTTGATATCAGTCTTCTGGGCTTTGAGGGCTACAAAGCGATTGAGTTCGAGTCTATGGACGGCTATGACGTTTATAAAGAAAATACCTTCGGCGACGAGAGCGTAACTATGCACCGTAATCCGTTGCCAAAGGTAGATGGCAGCAGTGCCGTAGCGGTACTTAAGCCACTTTCCTTTAACGTGTTCCGCTTTAAAAAAGCATAAACAGAAGATAGCGACTGTCTTAACAGACGGTCGCTATCTTTTGATGAAAAATTTTAAAAATACTATTGACAAAACACAGCTTCTTTGCTATACTATTTCAAGTCAGCTGATATGGGCCATTAGCTCAGTTGGTCAGAGCAACCGGCTCATAACCGGTTGGTCCGGGGTTCGAGTCCCTGATGGCCCACCATTTTAATATAGGGGTATAGCTCAGTTGGTAGAGCAGCGGTCTCCAAAACCGCGTGCCGAGGGTTCGAGCCCTTCTGCCCCTGCCAAAGAAAAGTCCGAAAAACCTTGATTTTACAAGGGTTTCGGGCTTTTTTCATACCTAAAATCAATTTTGCTAAAATCGCAATTTACCGTAAAATATCGTACATTTTCGAGTGCTATGTGCCCCCCGATGTGCCCCCCGCTATGTGCCACTATCCCTTATATTATAAGGGTGTTTAAACATATCGATAATTTTAAATATCTACTTTTTTATAGTGTTTTTTACCGCGTGCCGTATTTTTAGTGTATTCATCAATCATTTTCTGTTGATAAATGATTGATGATATATTATATTTTAGTTGGATGTAATCTATAATATAAAACCGACACAGAAAAAAACGAGCAGAAAGAACTTCGAATCTTTCTGCTCGTACTCATTTATGAAACCAAAGTTTCTTTGATGAATTTATCCTGCAGCATAGCTGCATTATTTTTAGTAGCCTCATCAACATGAGTGTAAATATTTGCTGTTACACCGTACTCACTGTGCCCCATAAGCTCCTGTGCCGTCTTTATATCAACACCCGACCATTGAAGCATTGAGCAATAGGTGTGGCGGAGCTGATGTGCAGTGAATTCTTCAAAACATTCATCTGCAAAACAAAGCGAATCTTCATCTCTGCCGTCAGCTGTCCTTAACGCTTCCATATAGCTTTCAAAAAGGCGTTTCCACGCTGTTTCCGTCATTCTTCCTCCGTATGCCTTCTGAACGACATAAGTGCCCTTAGAATGCTTTTTAGCTTCAAGAAGCAAACTGCAAAGAAAATCATTCATCGGGATTTTTCTCATACCGGCTTTGGTTTTTGTTTCTTTTAATTCACACTGCTTAAAATCATAAGATTTATTTACATTAATGATTTTGTTTTTGAAATCAATATCAAACCAAGTCAGCGCAGTTAGTTCTCCTCGTCTGAGCCCTGCAAGAAGCATTATACAAGCAGGGAGCTTCGCTCTGTGTTCCGTAGTGAGAATTAACTGAATGGTATGCTTATTTATAGCATTCCGGGTTTTGGTGACTGAATTTTTAGGAATTTTTAAATCCTCACAGGGATTACAGAAATTATAAGCTCTTTCTTTTCTTGCAAATTCAAAGACATTAGCAAGAGCTCTGATATATCTTTGAATAGTTTTCTTTGCCGTAGTTTTGCCTGTTGAAGGGTTTTTCTTATATAATTCGTTTATGGCGGGCTGAATGTGAGAGGGAAGAATATCATTGAGCTTTGTTTTTGCAAGAAGTCCGCCTTTATAATCTATAAAGTACTGTAATCTTGCTTTCAAGGTCTTATATTCTGACTCTTTGATATTGTCGCATATAACCTCACTTTCTATTGTTTCAAGATAATGATCAACCCATTTTATAAGGGTATCATTGTTTTTAAGAATGTTCAGACCGCTGTCTATAGCGTTCTTATATTCTCTTACCTTCTTTTCAAGCTCTTTTTCTGTCTGAGCTTTTAATTTTTTGTACTTTGGCTTACCGTTTCCGTCTGTACCGATATAAATCTTGGTGCAGAAGCTGTTTTTTTCTACATAGAATTTATTCATTGTATACCTCCTGAAAAAGTATTCGAGGGATGCTTTCGCACCCCTCACGTCAATATTACTGTTTAACCTCATTATCATCAAATGTGCCGAGTCCCATTTTAAGAAAATCATCCTGACTGACACGCCATTCTCTTCCGATTTTTCGAGCCTTGATTGTACCTTTCTGACAGTATTTCTTTAACGTCTCATAATTAAATCCTGTCAGACCTGCCACCATCTCCAAAGTAAGCAGATAAGGTAAACCGTCAAGGCTTGAAATATAATTTCTTTTAATTGCATTAATCTTCAATAAACATCACCTCCTTACCGTGAATCCCTGTCTCTTTGGCGGAGCAGGTATCTGTAATAATGTTCACAAGCCTTTAGCACAAAATCTTCAAAGTCTTTGTCTTTAACCCTCGGTGCTATTTCCTGCAGTTTTTCCATAGAAACCTTAAACATAGGCTTCTGATTTGCTTTGTCTTCTTGCATAATGGTTTCGATATCATCATCAGAAAGATTTCCCGTCTGACTTAACTTTTTGAAACGGACAGCCTGAGAAAGCGAGGGCGTTCTGTCTTCAACCTCTATCGAACCGAGAAGAGCATACTGTTCTTCGTCGGTAAGGTATGAAAGCTCAACCGCAGGTGTGAGTGCGATTTTTTCTTCATCAACAAGATCAAGTAATTCGGGGATGAGATAAGTCAGACGAATATAACGTTGAATTTGTCTACCGCTGTCTGTATCTGAAATTTCATCTCGTGACTTGTGGCCAACTTGTCCACAAGTGATACCCTGATGCTTCATTGCTTCAAGCTTCAATTTGTAGGCAAACGCCTTCTCTGACGGGAGAATATGCTCACGGTGAAGATTGCTGTCCACAAGCATAATTGCCGCTTCATCACGGGTAACGGCATAAATAAAAGCAGGGACTTCTTTCATCCCTGCTTTAACTGTTGCGTGTAAGCGTCGGTGTCCGCTTATCACCTCATATTCATCTGTGTTTTCAATAGGTCGGATAATTATGGGAGTAAGAATACCTTGCTCCTGAATACTGCATATAAGAGTATTCATTTCATCGTTATCCAAAACCTTATAAGGATTTCCCTCAAAGGGATGAATTTTTGATACCGGAATGTTTACCGGTGATTTGATGTTTTGATTAAACATAGTTTACCTCCATAAAATTAATAATTTCTTTTATACTTTTCCTGTTCAGCTCGGATAAGCTGTAAGTGTTTTCTTACAGAATATCCGGGTCTGCCCATATACCTGTGAGCATATTCGCTTGAAGACATCTCTTCCTTGTTACATTCATTACCGTCAGCCTTTTTGGTATCCTGTACCTTTTTGCAAAGCTCTTCAGCATTCATAATATCTACCTCCCTTCATAATGTTTTTCTTTGACCTGTGCTCTTTCGGGGAAGTACCATTCACGGATAAGTGCCTTCTCCGCTTCAAGATTTTCTTCAAGCCCCGGTCTGTCCTTGATAATGCGTTTTGCAATGTTATTTTTTTCTCTCAGTGCAGATATTTCAGACGTAAGAAAATCCCGACGGTCAATAAGGTCTTCCTTAGCCGTCGGGTCTTTGCATCTTCTTATCTGATTGTAAATTTTATTACGCTGAGTTTTAAGCTCCTCCATACGGATGTCAGTCCTTGAAATGAATTTATCAACCTCGGCAAAGTCATAAAGCTTTTCATCAATGGCAAGCTCAATCTGCTTATGCATAAACTCAATCCTCGGTGCAGAGTATTTCATCTTCGGTGAGAACGGATGCGGATTACAGTTGTTCTTTTCAGCTATTGCTCCCACAAACAAGAGAGCAAGAAAGAAAAGTGAAATAACAGGTGCACCGAGCACAGCACCACCCACAATCAGTTTTGAAAAATCTGAAACAGTTCTGCTGAAGGTTTCAGGGTGTCGGTAATGCTCTGCTGATTCTTTAAACTCATAACCCTTGTAACAATAAATAAAGGTTTGGTTACGCAAATAATTATTTGCACAAGTGTAGTTATAAAAATTTTCATCCACCTCATAAAGCCTCTGATGATTAATCCTATCCCAAAGACTTTCATAGGTGTAATCATCACCAAGGTTTGAAAGCTTAACGCCGTGCTTGTCGGTGCGGTAACCAATCTTTCCGTCATCAAACCAATAACCCTTCTGACTCATAATTCTGAAAAACTGTTTTATACTTCTGCTTCTCGGAATAGCGTAATCAATATCTTCACGCATATAATCATATTTTGTTTTAATACCTTTCTGCTTTGCCTTGTAAACATTGTAGGGAATTCTTTTTCCTTTCGGATTTTCAATAACGGATAATCCGTGCTCAAGACAGATTTCATCACTTGTCTTTCTGAACAGACGGTACATCGCTCTGTCTTCATTCATCTTTCTTCCGTCAGTCATTGAAACAGAATTAATGACTATATGACAGTGAACACAATTAGCATTAAGGTGGGTGGCAACGACCATTTCATAATCAGCTCCCCACATTTTGTTCGCAACTTTCATTGCAACCTGCTGTGCTTCTTCGGGCGTAACCTCTCCCGGCTTAAAAGAAATATATGCGTGATAGGCAACAATGCCTCCCGTCTTTCTATACATTTCTTTTGTATCAATCATCTGCTGTGCAGCAATGTCAGGGTCACAGTTAATGCCGTCAACAAGAAGTCGTTGTTCGTTTTCCAGATTTGTTTTGTCCTTGTCGGCGGCATAGTGAAGCGAAGAAACAAGGTCAGAATGTTTTGACAAGTCAGTTTTACTTTTATTAGCAGCATAAGACACAACCTGATGAATGTTATTTTTTATCGGCCATATTCTTGTAACTGCCATTAAACAAATCTTCCTTTACCAGGTTTAAAATATTTTGCAATGTCGGCTTCGAGAGAACGCACCTCAGATAAAACCTCTCTGCATTCAGCACGGTCAATAAATCCGATTGTGTTAGCTTTAGCAGTAAGCTGATTAAGATTAGTTCCGACTCTGCGAAGCTCAATGATAAACTGTTTGTAATCAATTGGCGGAGCCTCAACAAGCCTTGAACCTAAAATCATTGCTCTGATAATTTTGCTTCGATCAGTTTTCATCACCTTGCAAAATTTGTTTAAGACTTCATTTTCTTCTTCACTGAGATAGACATGAAAATCAATTTCTCTTTTTCTTTTTGACATATGAATTCTCCTTTCTTTGATTTTTGTGTTGGGGTGTGGTGGTAAAAACGCTCTGTTTTTACGGATTTGCGGATACAAATCCAATGCTTGCTAAACTTCGGACCAAAATCCAAATAGTAAAAGCAAGCGTTGGTTTGTCCTCGTTTAATTACCTGCCGCATAAGAAAAGACGAGCTGTTCAGGCTCGCTTTCCTTTCTTTCAACTATCTTACCGGGACCAAATGGTAAGTCTTCATCAGCTTCTTCTTCGGGCGGTAAGCTTTTATTAAATGTTTCTTTTGAAATACAGATAAGCCTCTTTGGTGTACCGAACACTCTGACATTTCTTGTGCATTCTCCCTTTGAACAGATACTAATACCTTCATTCTTAAGAGCTTTGATCAAAGCCTTTTGTGTCAGTGGGAAATGCTCGCCGACATCGTAACAGGATTTTATAACCGCCGCATAAGCCGCATCAGATTCGAAATAAAAGTTTTCATCGTCATAATATCCGACAAGGTTTCTCGGCATATCAATCGGTCTTATCATTCGCTCAACAAGATTTACTTTACCTACATCAATCAGACAGCGAAGCTTTCGGATGAATATTTCTGTCGGCTGTTCTGTTTCTGTGAGTGCCTGCTGTGACACAGCGAGCCTTAATAAAATTTCGTCAATCTCATTTAACATTTGAGTTTTTGTTTCTGCATTGATGCCTTCATAATACAAAAGCGTTTCACAATAAAGTTCAAAGCCGATTCTTATGTTTGCAAGGTCGTCACATAATCTCGGTCTTATATGAAAATTCATTTCATCAGCTTTGGCTTTGTAAAACTTTCTGTTAGAAAGAAAACCGCTTTTGAGTTTTTCTAAAAATTCTTTCACTCCATTTTCTTTGTCAAGAAATTTTGCCTTCAACATTTCAGTTGCAAGGAAAGTAAAGTGTGATAAGGTTCCTTCCTCTGCTTCCTTCTGATACTTTGTAAGGTCATTAAGGTTAATGTCGCCGGGCTTCAACTCAAGAGAAAGGAATCTTGCCACACCGCTTTCACCCACGTTGGGAAGATATTCTGCAGTCATTATCACATTACACTGCGGTCTTTTGGCTGCTCTCTGTCTTCCGCTTTTATCAAGAGCTCCTCTTGCTTCTCTGTTACATATTCCTCGTATAAGTGCCTGTGTGGTTGCATCCTGCGCTGACTGTTCTCTGCCTGAGCCGGGATGATAATCGTCAATGATAACTGCGCAGTCTTTAAGTGTGAAGCAATAGTTCAATATACTCTTCGGTGTATCACGGAAATTCATCGGGATATTATCTTCATTGAACCTGCCGAAGAGAGAACTGATTAAAAGTGACAGCGTTGTTTTCATTGAGCCTGTTTTTCCGTAAAGCATAATAACGGTTTTAGTTTCTTTACCTGCCTTTGCCATAAAGGTACCGAGTATGCTTACCAATGTGTAAGCGAGCATAGGAAACATAATCTCTTTCGGTGCAACAGAGTATGGTAAGACTTTCATAAGGTTCATTGTTTCTGTTATGTCTGCATCCGTTTTAAATGAATAACCCTTTGTCTTTTCCGTAAGCTCTACCTCTGCGTTGCTGTTACCGGGCATACAGAACTGCCAGCCCGTTGCAGTTTCCCACCAGCCTGTTGTGCCGTAAATAGTTTTTGCTTCTGCATATTTTGCCGTTGACTGAATTGCCTGACGAAGATTATCACGGTTGCCGTAGCCGGATTCGATAACACAGTTGATGCCCCAATGCTCCTGCGCCCAATCAAGCTGTGCGAAATTTTTCAGGGGTACTGTAATTTTTCTAAGGTCGTTTCCTTTTTCATCTGTGCCGACAATAGAAAGAAATCTTTCGTTCTCGGCTCCGTT
This sequence comes from Clostridia bacterium, assembly GCA_017517865.1. Classification (GTDB taxonomy): domain Bacteria; phylum Bacillota; class Clostridia; order Oscillospirales; family Acutalibacteraceae; genus UBA6857. The sequence goes on from JAFWYB010000003.1 coordinate 80,753, forward strand.
AGTGCAGGTAATATCTTCGGTTATCCTTGCAAGGAAATTGCTGAGCTTGATGTTTACCGGTTTACCTTTTATCGTCTTTTCAATATACAGTGAGTTGTTGTATGCAAAGAACGGATCTGAATAGTATAAATAGTTTTCCAAATTTTTACCTCTTTCTTGTAATAATTTTCCGAACATCCGTACAGACATTGCAAGTACCCAATAAACATAAAGGCTTTTGTGTTCGGTCTGTATACGTACAATGTGCCACAGTGTTCGCTACAAATACGAACAGCACAAGGCAGTAGCACAGGGCTTCATAGCAATTTGTTCGTTTGTTCGGGTTTAAGATTTTTGTTGTATAATGTTTGTTATTTGTGTGTGGATGTTTTAAAACGCAATAACATAAAAGTATATTGCTTCTGTCTTTCTGCACTTTTTAAGCCTTTATTTTGGCGGCTTTACGGCATCATAAACATCCACCCGTAACCTTTTTGCAGACATATATTCTGCGTTTCTCTGTCTCTGTTTCTTCTTCGCACAGTCGGGACAGAACTTTTGATTTCTACCTGTTCGCTCGGTTTTAGTGCCGCACAATGCACAGACAACAGTTTCGACAGGTGTCTGACCTGTAATGCTTTTAAGCAGAGCATTATCACTCGGCAACACACAGTCAAGAAAATATCTGCAGATAATATGGCTCGGTGTTATGAGCTGCGGACAGGTGTGACTGTCACCGTCATCAAGAATCAGACAGTTGCCCTGATAACAGTTACAGCATCGGCTTTTAATCATTGTTTTGATTTCTGCAAACTGCTTAAGGGTAAGGTTGAGTTTTTGCATGAAGGGTTCCTCCTTTCTTTAAAAATTTAGTTGTACTGCGAAAAAATGTGACGCAGTATTCATATACCCAAATTAACGGTTTTGGGTATAAAAAATCACCCGTCAAAAATCTGACGAGTGCTATGTATCTGATCGCAAAATTAAAAAATGTGACGCAGTATTCATATGCCGAAATCTTGCATTTTAAATCTTGCTGATATATAATTATCACAGAAATTTTCAGGAGGTGAAGCTATGACCGGTGTAAGATATAAAATACCTATGCTGTCCGCAAAAGCAATTCTTGCTTACGCAAAGCCCGTTGGCGAGGACATATACTCTTTCAATCTCAACAAAGCGGAAACTGCAAGTGCCTTATTGAATCACGGTGAAACCTATCAGGATGATAATGGCGTTTTCTATCAGCTTATGTCTATGCTTCACAGAGACGGTTATTCACCTAAAGATGATGAGCTGATAATTGATGATCTGTACAACGCAATTATATATTTTGATTTTGCAGGTATCTTTGACCGAAGTGCAGAGTTTCCGAAAAATGCATTAAGACAGAAAAAAGCTGAAGCAATGTTCCGCCCTGAAGGTATTACTCTTGACCTCGGTGGCGGTCAGCATAAATATCTTGCCTTTGAACGTTCCGCATCTATGAGCAGAAATGCAAAGCTGTCATTTGTCCGTGCTGACCTTTATGATGAAATTACAAGAAGAATAACTCTTAACTTAAAAATAGATGTCTGTGAGCTTTCGAAGCTTTATGCATATAACGGACTTTTGTTTTCATCAGGTATCAGAGTTGAGCCTGATAATAAGTACTTTCTTGAAAATGTTGCTATTGTACCTAATCCTAAGCATATTACAAATGATGTTTCTTATGTAACTGTTGCTGACGTTACGGGTGAAGGCAGTATCCGAAAATATGAAAGAACAGAATGTACAGGCGATATTGAAACAACACGCTTTGACGGTATGGGACTGATTTCACCTGAGTTTGCCCGTGAGCTTGACAGCAAAATCGGCAGTAAAAAAGAACATTCCTCTTTTCAGATTCGTATGCCGTATATCAAAGGAATGGTACATAAAACCGATTTCAAAGCCTTGTTCAAAGAAGCAGGCGTTGAAGCAATAACCGACATATGGGGAAGAAAACATAATACAGACAGCCTTTGTATGATACTTACAGAAAGTCAGTTCAAGGGTTACAAGTGGCTTAAGCAATATAACATTTCCTGGAGTACTTATGTGCAGCTCTGCCGTGCTTATGAGCACACCATATACATCACAAATGTGAGTAAAACAGAAGCCGAAGATACAACCGAGCTTAACTATCAGTTCCTTAATACCGTTAAAATGCTTTCATCTGAATTCAGACCTGATGATTTACCTTTGGGTTGGGATCATTCTCCTGCAGAAGATGAAAGAATGTGGCTGACCAAGCCGACGGAGCAGAGATATTATGAACTTCGCCGTGATACAGATGCCCGTATAAGGTATTTCACCGATAAGGCTGATGAATGGACCTTCGGCAGAAAAAGCAGAAGCTATCATCTTGCGGAGCTGTTGAGAAAAAATCCCAAGTTTATCAATGAGCCGTATTTTGTCCGTCAGCTTGATGATGCCGCAGAAAGCTTGCTTAAAGATTACTCAATAGGCAGATTACTTGTTGACGGAGACAACCGATTCTTTGCAGCTGATATTATGGAATTATTCTATGATCTTATCAGAGATAATGGCGGAAAGCCTGATATTTACTCGGACATAAGGAATGAATTCCTTGATACGAATGAGTTTTATGCTCCCGGAGCTGTATATTCAGAACAGGATATCTATGCTCTTCTTCGCAATCCCCATATTGCAAGAAACGAAGAAGCGCTTGTAAAGCCGTTAAAGAAGATAGGAACTTACAGAGAAAAGTATCTTTCAGGTCTTACGGATGTAATTATGGTAAACTCTGTTTCACTTCTTGCCGAAAGGCTTGGCGGTGCAGATTTTGACGGTGATATGATTAAAACAGTTGCCGAGCCTATGCTGACAAGCTGTATTAAAAGTAATTACAGCGAATCCGATTTTTCACTCGGTGGCAATCTTCCTCTTTTAAGCATACCCTCCGCAGAGCCAATCATTGCTGATGCAAATGATTGGTACAAACGCTTTGAAACAATACGAAACACCTTTTCCTCCCGTGTCGGTCAGATTTCAAATGCAGCACTTGACAGAAGTATAATAGCCTATGATGAAAACACCGATGATGAAAAGAAGGAGCAATACCGCAAGGAAACAGAGGTTCTTGAGATACTGACAGGTCTTGAGATAGACTCAGCCAAAAGCGGTATAAAGCCTGATTTGACAGAATATCTTGAAACCAACAAAGCGGAAAGAACATCCTTCCTTAAATACAAGGCTCTTATCGAAAAAGCTGAAGGCAAGCGCCGTTGGTACGAGCCTACCTTTGATGAACGCTTTAAGAAATTCTTTGAAGGTCAGAATTGGGATGAGGTCAGCTCTAACCTTGAAAAGCTTCCGTATTTTGCAAGAGAAATGAAAAAGCATACACCAAGAGCAGAATGCCGTCAGGCTGATGCAAGTGAGCTCTTCACCTTTGCAAAGCCCGGTTGGGAAAAGAAACTTGACCTGAAGATTCTTGATTATGTAGGCAGAGTAATTGCTGATTACGAAACCTGCCTTAAGAGAATCCGTGCAAGACGAAAAGCCGCAAGTAAGCTTAAAGCAAAGCATAATGACATTAACCGTATTCTGTATATGCAGAACAAGGAAAACGATTACGAAGCAGACGAACTTGCTGCAGTATTCATTAATCTGCCCGAAGAAAGAGTAAACGAAATATATTTAGCGGTAAGGAATGAGAATTGGCACTTTATGAAAGAGGATGAAAGATATGCCTTTCTCATAAAGCATCTGCCCGAAGCAGAGTACAGAGAGTATTACGATATCTTTACTGATTTCCGTTTCGGCGGGTACAAATTGTTGCCTGATATTATTACAGAAACACGAAACTATAACATATCTGCAAATGCTTCTGCTATGCAGTATCCAAACGATTCCGAGGAGCTGACATTGATGGTAAAAGCCTATCTCAGAAATCCTGTAGGCAATTACCGTGAAACTGTTTCAAAGGAAGCGGCAAGGATAATTGAAACTCATGTTATTTCTTTCAATGCTTCGGTTAAGTATATTGTTGCACTTGGAAAGCGTGATTTCCTTTACGATGCTTATTACAGGCACATCACAAGATTTGCAAGGAAGGGAGATAAGAGCTATGACTAATGAATGGCTTGAATTCAAGGCATATACAGACACTCCCGTTTTCCTTGCAGAAAGCAAGCAATCAACTGCTTTCATAGGCAGATTTACAGTAAGAATGATTAAGCAGAACAAGGGCTTCAGTCGCATATTTACCATTCTTGCAAGAGGTTATCTTTTTCATAATGCTGACGGTACACTTCGTACTGATGACCCTTACGCAAGAACAGAAGAATCACGGCGTTTTTTATGTGCATGGTGCAGTCTGCCTTATGAAGCAGTAACAAACAAGGCTTTGAAGTTTCACACATCATTCCCTGAACTTCACAGTGAGTTTCCGAATATCGTTGATGAAAACGGTGCAGGATGGTATTACAGATACCTTCATTCTCTTTCCGCTTACATCAGGAAGAACAAAGAGAATGTTACAAAGAAGCTTCACTGCTTTACCGAAAATAAGACCTTGACAGCTATTGAAGAGAAATGGGGCAGAAAGCTGATACAGTTTCAGTATTCCATATACAATGACAGGTCTTCTGCAGACTTTCCTTTGCTTTTTGACACGGCTATTGCTGATGCACTTGTTCTCGGTCCGTTGCGTACTGAAGCGGTTGTGCTACCCGATGAAACACTGCAAAAAATCAAGGCTTACGACGTAAATGGAAAAACAGAACGGCTTATGATTACTCTTGCCGAATACTATATCGCAAACAAAGAGCCTGACTGTGAGTGGGTTATTATGCCGAGGACGAACATCTCTGCTTATCTCGGCTCTGCAACATATATGGAGGCGTATGAAAGCAAGATTCCCGAAGGTTTTATGGAGAAAAAGCCTGAAATGGGCGGCGTGTCTGCGGTGAGGATTAATCTATAACGGAAAAAGCTCCCTGAATCGGTTTGGTGCCAAAATGGGGAGCTTTGATGTTTTATTTAAATGTATAAACTGAAATTCCTTTTCTTTTATGTTCGCTTGTCTTGTGCATACGCTCAAAGATTATCTTCTTATCCTCAGGAATATCGCCGCCGGAAAGATAACTGTCAAGCTCGGCATATGTTACGCCCATTTCCGTTTCATCGGTCTGTCCGTCAAAGAGCGCTGCGGATGGAGCTTTTTCTATAACGCACTTCGGAGCATCGAGATAGCGCAAAAATTCATATATCTCTGTAACGGTGAGATCTGCAATGGGATTAAAATCGTGAGCACCGTCGCCCCACTTGGTAAAGTAACCTACATAA